>NZ_LT607409.1:6000000-6600000 GCF_900091505.1 Micromonospora chokoriensis | reverse complement strand
GATCATCGGGTACGCGCTGCTGATCAGCCGGACCGTGTGGTTCTGGGAGAAGGACTTCACCGGCGTCGACGGCTTCCTGGGCAGCAACGCCTACGTGTGGATCAGCCTGGCGCTGCTGGCCTTCCTGCCGATCCGCCGCTGGCTGGCACCGGACGGCTCAGCTGTCGAGGCGTCCGGCGTACCGCACCTCGACCAGCCCGACCGGCGGGACGCCGCCGGCCAGCGGCACCTGGTAGGTCGACCGCTCACCGTCCGGTGACAGACCGGCGCGCTCGCAGAACCGGCGGGCCCGCCGGTTCTGCTCCAGCACCCACGCCCGGTAGCCGGACCAGCCCCGCTCGGTGAGCCCGGCCCGGGCGGCGGACAGCAGCGCGGCGGCGGTCCCGTCACCCCAGTACGCCGGCTCCACGTAGATCGCCACCACCTCGCCGACCGTCGGATCCAGGTCGTCCCGGTCCTGATTGCGGCGGTACGGCCCGAAGGTGGTGAACCCGACGACCAACCCGTCCACCTCGCCGAGGAGGGTGGTGAACGGGTGCTCGGGGTCGGCGGTGCCGATGTCGCGTCGGCGTTGCGCCCAGGCGGCCACGTTCAGCCGCCGAAGCACCTCGTCGGGCATGAAGCCGGCGTAGCCCGCCTGCCAGCCGTGCACGTGCACCCGGGCGACCGCGTCGGCGTCGTCCGGCTCCTCCCGGCGGATGGTCAGCATTGCACCGTTCTATGCCCCGTTGGTCGTCACGTCCAGCTTCCCGCACCGACGTCGTACCGATGAATTAGGGTCGCCGACGATGACCGCACCGGAATCACTCTCGCTCGCCCAGGCCCGCCGTGTGGCCCTGGCCGCCCAGGGCTTCGCCGACCCCGCGCCGACCGGCGTGCCCACTCGCCGACACCTGCGGCGCGTGCTGGGCCGGGTCGGGCTGATCCAGATGGACTCGGTCAACGTGCTGCAACGCGCGCACTACCTGCCGCTCTACAGCCGACTCGGGCCCTATCCGACAACGCTCCTCGACCAGGCCGCCTACCGCCGCCCGCGCGAGTTGTTCGAATACTGGGGCCACGAGGCGTCTCTGGTCCCGGTGGAGTTGCACCCGATGCTGCGCTGGCGGATGGCCCGCGCGCACAGCGAATCCTGGGGTGGCATGCGGCGGATTGCCGAGGAGCAGCCGGAGCTGGTCGCCTGGGTCCGCGACGAGGTGGCCGCCCGGGGGCCGTTGACGGCCGCCGAGATCGAACACGACGCCCCTCGGGAGACCGGCAACTGGGGGTGGAACTGGTCGGCGGTGAAGCGGGCGTTGGAGTTCCTCTTCTGGGCCGGCGAGGTGGTCGCCGCCGAGCGCACCGCCTCCTTCGCCCGCCGTTACGACCTCCCCGAGCGGGTGCTGCCCGCGGCGGTGCTGGCCGCGCCCACCCCGACCGACGCCGAGGCGTACCGCACGCTGGTGGCCCTCGCCGCGCGGTCGCTCGGGGTGGCCGCCGAGCCGGAGCTGCGCGACTACTTCCGACTGCCGCGGGCCGGTGCGCGACAGGCCGTCGCGGAGCTGGCCGAGGCCGGTGAGCTGGTGCCGGTCACCGTGCCAGGCTGGCGTCAGCCGGCCTGGCTGCACACGTCCGCGCGCCTGCCCCGTTGGATCCGGGGCAACACGCTGGTCAGCCCGTTCGACCCGCTGATCTGGGAACGGGCCCGCACCGAGCGGCTGTTCGACTTCACCTACCGGATCGAGATCTACGTTCCGGCGCCGCAGCGGGTCTACGGCTACTACGTGCTGCCGTTCCTGCAGGGCGACCGGTTCACCGCGAGAGTCGACCTGAAGGCCGACCGCAGGGCGGGGGTGCTCCTGGTGCCGGCTGCCTGGGTCGAGCCCGGCGCCGACCCGGGGGAGACCGCTGTCGCGCTCGCCGCCGAGCTGTACCGGCTCGCCGGCTGGCTCGGCCTGGACGCGGTGGCCCCGCCGGTGGCCGGCGACCTCGCCGGCCCGCTCAGCGCCGCGTTGGCCGGCGTGGCCGGTGTACCGTGAGCGCGTGACGAGCCCTTCCGGACCGGTCCACGAGCCGCAGCCCACCCCCGGGGCCGTGCACACGGTGCCGGCCGAGACGACCGACGCGGGTCCGACCGGCGCGGTGTCGGCTGCTGTCGGTCCGGGCGGTGCGGGTTCGGCCGGCTTTGCGTCGGCCGCTGCGGGTCCGGCGGGCTTTGCGTCGGCCGCTGCGGGTCCGGCGGGCGCTGCCCCGGGCAGCGCTGGTCCGACCGGTTGGCCGACGCCCCCGCCGGGTGGCTACCCGGCTCCCGAGCCGGACCGGCTTACCCGGTTCGTGCTGCGGCTCTACGAGCGCTCGCCGCGCTGGGTCGTGCCGCTGGCTGCGGTCGGCTGTGTCGCCATCGGGATGGGCTACGCGTTGCTCAGCAATCCGACCCACGCCGCCCCGGACGCCGCACCCACCTGTCTGCTCAAATTGACCACGGGCTTGGACTGCCCGGGCTGCGGCGGCACCCGCGCGCTCTGGTACGTGCTGCACGCCGACCTGCCGGCCGCCGCCCGGCACCACTTCCTGTTCGTCTTCGCGCTGCCGTTCCTGGCGTACCTCTTCGTGGCCTGGGCGGGAAACCAGGCGTTCGGTTGGCGGCTGCCCGAGCTGCGGATCAGCTCGAAGGTCATCGGTGGGTTCCTGGGCGTGTGGCTGGCGTTCTCGGTGCTGCGCAACCTGCCCTGGGCACCGTTCACCTCGCTCTACGTCTGAGCGCACCGCCGTCCGACGCGCCGGTTCGCTTTCGGCGGCGCTCGGGCGGCGTGCGTCGGTCGGGTGTTCTTCGTGCTGGTTCGCTGCGGCGGCGCTCGGCCGGCATGCGTCGGTCGGGCATCCTTTGGAGCTGAATCGTTCACGACATCACGAGCCGCCCCCTCCGTCGTCGTCCCATGATCGACTCGGTTTTCAGGAGGCCGGGCGATCCACTCACCCCGGACACCCCGATGTTCAAGACTCGGAGTCGATCACCCGAGGGGTGTCGCACACCGACACCCGCGCCCTCGGCGCGCTCGGGACGGCTCGGTCGCTCGCAGCGCTGGTCGATTGAGTGTTCGGGCGGTGGTGTCGCCTGGTCGCTCGTCGGCTCGGGCGCTTGGCCAGCGCTCGTCGGCTTGGGCGCTTGGCCGGCGCTCGTCGGCTTGGGCGCTTGGCCGGCGCTCGTCGGCTTGGGCGCTTGGCCGGCGCACGTTGGCTTGGGCGTTTGGCCGGCGCTCGTCGGCTCGGGCGCTTGGCCGGCGCATGTTGGCTTGGGCGCTTGGCCGGGGTCCGTCCGTTTGTGCTCGGGCGTTGGAGCGGCGCACTTGGCTTGGACGCTCGGGTGGCTCGCTGGCTTGGTGGACGACCTGCGGGGCTGATGTCGTAAACGATTCAGCTCCAAAGGACGCCGATGAAGCCGTCGGCCCTGGCCCGGCCCGGCCCCGACGGAGCGAGGCGCGGCCCCGGCGCGGACCCGGCCCACACGCCGGGCGTCGGAGGCTTCACTGCTGGCTGAGTGATCGAGATTGCACGGGGCGCGGCTGAGTTGGGCCGGGGGGTGCCGCGCCACTACAGTCCCAGGAATGCCGGAGATGGTGCAGCCCCAGGTCAAGTTGATCGCGTGGACCCAGTTCGCGGCCCCGGACGATGTGCCGTGGTCGACCGACGCGGAGGGTGGTCAGGCGCTCGCCGAGTTCGCCGGTCGGGCCTGCTACCAGTCCTGGAAGAAGCCGAACCCGGCCACTGCCACGAACGCCGGCTACCTGGCGCACATCCTGGAGGTCGGGCACCTGTCGGTGCTGGAGCACGGGTCGGTCACCTTCTACTTCACCGGGGTGTCGCGTTCCTTCACCCACGAGCTGATCCGGCACCGGCACTTCTCGTACTCCCAGCTGTCCCAGCGGTACGTTCCCGAGCGCGACGCGGCCATGGTCGAGCCGGCGGTCATCGCCGACGACCCGGAGCTGCACAAGAAGTTCACCGAGGCCGCCGAGGCGAGCGTCCGGGCGTACACCGAGTTGTTGGAGGGCCTGGAGCAGCGCTTCTCCGACGAGCCGAACCCGACGCTGCGCCGCAAGCAGGCCCGGCAGGCGGCTCGGGCGGTGCTGCCCAACGCCACCGAGACGCGGATCGTGGTCACCGGCAACTACCGGGCGTGGCGGCACTTCATCGCGATGCGGGCCACCGAGCACGCCGACGTGGAGATCCGTGAGCTGGCCGTGGAGTGCCTGCGCCAGCTGCAGGGTGTCGCGCCCAACGTGTTCGCCGATTTCGTGATCTCGACGCTGCCGGACGGCACCGAGGTGGCGGCCAGCCCGCACGAGGCGTCCTGAGCCCTTCCCCGGCGGGCTCCGGCTGGTCGTCCGCTAGGTTGGAGGGTATGACGCACGACCACCTCGATGCCGCGGCCCGACCGGCGTCCCGCCCCTTCGGCCGGCTGATCACAGCCATGGTGACCCCGTTCACCCCCGACGGTTCCCTCGACCTCGACGGCGTCGCCAAAGTGGCGAGCTACCTGGTCGACGAGCAGGGCAACGACGCGCTGGTGGTCAACGGCACCACCGGCGAGTCGCCGACCACCACCGACGCGGAGAAGGAGCAGCTGATCCGGGCCGTGGTGGAGGCTGTCGGTGACCGCGCCAAGGTGCTCGCGGGCGTCGGCACCAACGACACCCGGCACACCATCGAGCTGGCCGCAGCCGCCGAGAAGGCGGGTGCGCACGGCCTGCTGGTGGTCACCCCGTACTACAACAAGCCGCCGCAGGCGGGGTTGGTCCGGCACTTCACGGCCGTCGCCGACGCCACCGGCCTGCCGGTGATGCTGTACGACATCCCGCACCGCTCCGGTGTGCCGATCGAGACCGAGACGCTGGTCCGGCTCGCCGAGCACGGCCGGATCGTCGCGGTCAAGGACGCCAAGGGCGACCTGACCGCCACCAGCTGGGTGACCAGCCGGAGTTCCCTCGCCTTCTACAGTGGCGACGACGCCCTCACTCTGCCGGCGCTGGCCGTCGGTTCGGTGGGCGTGGTCGGCACCTCCACCCACTTCACCGGGGCGCTGACCGCACAACTGATCGACGCGTACGACGCGGGGGACATGCCGACCGCGCTGGCGCTGCACCGGCGGCTGCTGCCGCTGTTCACCGGCATCTTCCGCACCCAGGGCACGATTCTGGTGAAGGCAGGCCTGGCAGCGCTGGACCTGCCGGCCGGCCCGGTGCGACCCCCGCTGGTGGACGCCACCAACGACGAGATCGCCCAGCTGCGCGCGGACTTCGCGGCAGCGGGCCTGGAGCTGCCCGAATGACCAAACGACACGACGGACGCCGAGTGACGGCGTCGCAGATTGAGGTGGACGCGTGACCGAGGCGCACATCGAGGCGGAGCTACCCCCGCCACTGCCGGAGGGCGGCCTGCGGATCATCCCGCTCGGCGGGCTCGGCGCCATCGGTCGGAACATGACCGTCTTCGAGTACGACGGCAAGTTGCTGATCGTCGACTGCGGGGTCCTGTTCCCCGACGTCGAGCAGCCGGGCGTGGACCTGATCCTGCCCGACTTCGGCCCGATCCTGGACCGGCTGGCCGACGTCCAGGCGATCGTGCTGACGCACGGCCACGAGGACCACATCGGCGCGGTGCCCTACCTGCTCGCCCACAAGCCCGACATCCCGCTGGTCGGCTCCCAGTTCACCCTCGCCCTGGTCGAGGCGAAGCTGGCCGAGCGGCGGATCCAGCCGTACACGCTGACCGTGCGGGAGGGTGGCCGCGAGCGGCTCGGCCCGTTCGAGTGTGAGTTCTTCGCCGTCAACCACTCGATCCCGGACGCCCTCGCCGTGGCCATCCGCACCCCCGCCGGCCTGGTGCTGCACACCGGCGACTTCAAGATGGACCAGCTACCGCTGGACGGCCGGATCACCGACCTGGCCGGGTTCGCCCGGCTCGGTGCGGAGGGTGTGGACCTGCTGCTGTCCGACTCCACCAACGCGGAGATCCCCGGCTTCGTCACCCCCGAACGGGAGATCGGGCCGGTGCTCGACTCGATCTTCGCGAAGGCGAAGGGCCGGATCATCGTGGCCTCGTTCGCCTCGCACGTGCACCGGGTGCAGCAGGTCTTCGACTCCGCCGTCGAGCACGGCCGCAAGGTCGCCCTGATCGGCCGGTCCATGGTCCGCAACATGGGCATCGCCCGGGACCTCGGCCTGCTCAACATCCCGGCCGGTCTGGTCGTCGGGATCGAGGAGGCGACTACCCTGCCTCCGGACCAGATCGTGCTGATGTCCACCGGTTCGCAGGGTGAGCCGATGAGCGCCCTGGGCCGGATGGCCAGCGGCGACCACCGGCACATCACCATCGCCCCCGGCGACACCGTCGTGCTGGCGTCCTCGCTGGTGCCGGGCAACGAGACCTCGGTCTACCGGGTGATCAACCGGTTGGCCCGGGCCGGTGCGGTGGTCGTGCACAAGGACGTGGCGAAGGTGCACGTCTCCGGGCACGCCCCCGCCGGGGAGCTGCTCTACCTGCTCAACGTCGTGCGGCCGAGCAACCTGATGCCCGTCCACGGCGAATGGCGTCACCTGCGGGCCCACGCCCGGCTCGGCATCGAGTCCGGGGTCGCCCCCGACCGGGTGGTGATCTGCGAGGACGGCGACGTGGTCGACCTCGTCGAGGGCCGCGCCAGCCTGGTCGGGCACGTGAAGAGCCGGTACGTCTACGTCGACGGCCTCGCCGTCGGTGACGTCAGCGAGTCGCTGCTCACCGAACGACGGATCCTCGGTGACGGCGGCTTCATCGCCACCACCGTCGTCGTGGACTCGGTCACCGGCAAGGTCGTCGCCGGTCCGACGCTGTCCGCGAAGGGCTTCTCCGAGGACCCGGAGGCGTTCAACCCGGTGATCCCGCTGGTCACCGAAGCCCTCAACCGGGCCGCGGCGGATGGCATCACCGACCCGCACCAGCTCCAGCAGATCGTCCGGCGGACGGTCGGCCGGTGGGTCAACGACGCGTACCGTCGTCGCCCGATGATCGTGCCGACCGTGGTCGAGGTCTGACAGATGTGAACGGGCCGGTCACCGACATCCCCCGTGGATGTCGGTGACCGGCCCGCGCTCTGTTGGGGGTGCTTCGACTCAGCCCCGCGACAACCGGCGGCGCAGCACCAGCAGCCCGGCCCCGAGGGCCAGCATCGCCGCGCCGACGAGGGCGTACGCGCCACCCGACGGCCCGGTCCGGGGCAGCTGCTCCGCCTGCGTGGTGGACGCGCTCGGGACGGATGCGCTCGGGCTGGGCGTGGCAGCCGTGGCGGTCGGATCGGGCGACGGCGTCGGGGTGTCGCCGGCACCGGACCCGCCCGTGCCGCCCAGGCGAAGCGTCACAGTCGTGTCCCTGTTGGTGTACCGCTGGGCGGGCGTGAGCGACAGACGCACGGTCTTCTCGCCGCCGGTGACAGTCAGGTGTACGTCGAAGCTGTCGATGGTTCCCGCGGTGAGCACGATCGGCCGCAGGATCTCGCAGCCCACGCCGTTCATCCGGCCGCTGTCGGAGCACCCCGGCGCGGTCACCCGCACACCGGCCGGGGTGGTGACGGCCAACGAGTAACCCCCAATGTCGAAGCTGCCGGTGTTGGTCACCCGCACCCGTACCCTCGTCGTCCCGTCGACGACCGGAGTGGCGGTGGCCCGCAGCCCCACCGATGTGCGGTCCGGCCAGTTGATCCGGAACTCGGTGAACCCGTCGGTGATCCCGGTGGCGTTCCGGCCGGCGACCGAGCCCCACGCCTTCACCCCGAAGACCGGCTCGGCGTGGGACGACAGCACCGTCAGCCGGTACGTGCGCTCGCCCCGGGCGGGCAGTTCCGCGCCGCCGCAGAGCCAGGTGCGCGGGGTGTCGGCGTCGGCCCGGCAGTCCGCGCCCGAGGTCAGGTCGACGGATTCCGGTAGGCGCAGCATGAAGAAGCCCTTCGCCGCCGTGATGCCCGAGTTCCGGACCGACACCTCCAGCGGGCCGGAGGGCGACCAGGGGTCCCCGCCGAGGAAGACGAGGCCGCCCCGGGCGGTGATCGTGGGCGCGACGGTGTGGCTGGGCGACGCGGTGGGGGTCGCGGTCGGCGCGGCGACGGCCGGCCCGGCGAGGGCGGGCGCGAGGAGCAGGGCAGCGGCGAGGAGACCGGAGCTGAGCAGGCGGTTCATGACGACTCCCGGGGGTTCGCGGTCGGTGATGGCCGTAGCACATCCACGCGGAGCGTCTGGTTGCGTGCTGTCGGATGTCGCACAGTCGCGCCCCGGCGTGCAACCGAATGCCCCACTCGCGACTCAGGGGAGCGCGGCGACCGCCTCGGCATAGGCGACGCCGGTGGAGACGGCGGCGTCCATCAGCACCGTGAGCTGCGCCGGAGTGACCCCGTGGGTCAGGTCGGTGGCCACGTCGCCGGCCAGCACCAACTCCTCACCGAGGTCGTGCGCGTACGCCTTGGGCAGCAGCCGGTCGTGGTTCCAGGCGTTGCAGAAGGCGTACGCCTCGGCGCGGCGGGTCGCCGGCAGCCGCCGGGCGGCCATGGACCGGGCGTGCAGCACCTCGCCACGTTCGCCGGCCCGCCGGAACTGGATCACCACGGCACCCCAGCGGCCGACCACAGTGTCGCCAGATTCCACCAGGTACTGGTCGCCGCGCCCGGCCAGCACCCCAATGATCATGTCGAGGGTCAGCGCCACCAGCTCGTCGGGCCGGGTCTCCTCGGCGGACCCGCCGGTGTCCGGCTCGTCGTACCCGCCGGGCTCGTCGTCGGGGGGCAGCGGGACCGGCGCCGCGAGCGGGCGCTCGGCGAGCCAGGCGGCCATCCGACCGGAGTGGTGGCCGCTGCCGTTGCGGGCGTCGAAGCTGCCGGCCAGGTCGCTGGCCACCCCGACCAGCAGGGCGCCGAGTGTGGACACGTCCGGCTCGGTGGCGGGGCGTTCGCCGTACGCCGGGCGGGGCACCGTCCGTCGGCCCAGACCGGCCTCCTCGGCCAGCGCGCAGACCAGTGCGCCGGCGGCGGCGAACTCCATCGCGGCGAGGTCGTCGGTGGGCCGGTCGAACCGGGGCAGCTGCTCGGTCAGGATGGTCAGCCCGCGTTCCAGGTGCCCGCCGAGCGCGCAGAACCGCAGGTGCGCGGCGAGGTGGGGGAACGCGGCACGTTCGCGCCGATGCCGGCGGTACGCCCGCACGTGTGCCGCCGCGGCCCGCTCCGGCTCACCCCCGCGCAGCGCGGGCAGCAGAACGGCGACCAGGTCCCGTTCGGGTTGGTCGGTGCAGGCCGCCCGGTCGCCGTCGGAATCCCGGAGCTCGTCGAGCGCGGCTCGCCACTCGCCCCAGCCGGTCAGCAGCTCGGCGCGGCGGGCGGAGGCGCAGCCCGGGCAGCCGCCGGACGGACCGGGCCGGGTGCCGGACCACCGCTCGTACCAGTGGCGGGCGGTGGGCTCGTCGCCCAGGTGGTCGGCGATCCGGCAGTGCAGCTCCGCGACGGTGGGTGTGTCCGGACCGTCCACACCGACGCGGTGGGCCAGGTCGTGCAGCAGGGACCGGGTCTGGTCCAACCCGACCCGGGGGGTGCCGAGCAGCGCCTCCACCGCGTACCGCTGGTAGCGCAGCAACAGCCCGGTCTCGGCGTCGGTGAGCAGCCCGGGCCGGTGGTCGGCGGCGGCCCGGCACCGCCGGACCGGCTCGACCAGACGCCACCGCTCCCCGTCCAGCAGGTACGCCTCGATCAGCGCGAACCGGGCGTCCACACCGGATCGGACGTCCCCGGCGGCGTCGGCCCGCTCGGCGAGCCGTTCCAGGGCCACCTGCCGGGGTGGACCGTCGGGCAGGTCGCGGGCGTCGGCGAGCGCGGCCTCCAACGCCGGCAGGCGCACCGGCGCGGGGCGGTCGTCCGCACCGGTGGGGGGTGTGCCGGTGCGGTGGCCGGTGAACTCGTCCCGGCCGGTCACGACGGCACCGCACCGGGCAGTCGGCGGACCGCCACGGCGAGCTGGCAGCCGGTGGTGATGCCACAGTCGAGCAGACGGTCGAGCTGGTGTGGGGTCACCCCGCGTTCCAGGTCGGTGATCACCTCGCCGTAGACGCGGGCCCGACCGTCGTCGTCGACGTGGGTGAACGCCTTGGGCCAGAGCCGGTCGTGGTTCCACGAGTTGCAGAAGGCGTACAGCGCGGGCACCTGCTCGATCCCGAACGTGGTGGTGACCATGGTGCGGACCTGGAGCAGCTCGCCGTCGTCGCCGAGCAGGAGGAACCAGATCAGGTTGTCGTCGAAGCGGCCCACCAGGTCGCCGTCCACGCTCAACCCGACGGACCGGCCACGAGCGGCGAGCACCGCGGCGACCAGTTCGCCGCTCAGTGGACGCGGCGTACCGGGGTGACCGGCCAGCGGGTCGTCCGGATCGCTCGCGATTTCCGGCGACGCCATGGGGCATCCCTTCTGAGGCGGATATCACGACCGGCGGTGGGGTTCGTGTTGCGACGCGCGGACACGACCCGGAAAAGCGGGGTTCTGCCCGGCCCCACCGTTACCGTGACTCTATGGCGGGCCGTACCTCTCAGGCGAGCCGGCGGCGCGGCGCGTCGCCGCGCGGTGGCACCAACAGTCGTGCCCGTCAGCCGGCGAAGAAGACCCGGGCGCCGGTCCGGCGTCGTACCGCGCCGGCCCGGCCCGGCCCGGCCGTCTACGTGGGCCGCGCGGTCGGCGCACTGTGGATGGGTCTCGCACACGGCATGGGTTGGGCGGTGCGGGCCGCCGGTCGACAGGCCGCCTCGGCCCGTGACCTCGACCCGGAGCACCGCCGCGACGGCGCCGGGCTGCTGCTGTTCGGGCTCGCCCTGCTCTCCGCCGTGGCGCTCTGGTTCTCCGGAGCGGGCCCGGTGGGCGCACGACTGGCCGACTCGATCCGGTTGTTCCTGGGCGCGATCTCGGTGGTCGTTCCGGTGCTTCTCATGATCGGCGCGTGGCGGCTGATGCGTCAGCCGGCCGACCCGGAGCACCGGGGTCGCGGGCTGATCGGGTGGGGCTCGCTGCTGGTGTCGACCGCCGCGCTGCTCCAGATCGGTCAGGACCCGGTGGACACCGTGCAGCGGGACTACGCCGGAGGCCTGGTCGGCGCCGGTGTGGGCGGGGTGCTGGAGCGGGCGGTCACCGCCTGGGTCGCCGTACCCCTGCTGGTCCTGTTGTTGCTCTTCGGCCTGCTCGTGGTCACCGCGACGCCGATCAACAAGATCCCGGAGCGGCTGGGTCTGCTCGCCGGAGGGCTGGTCGCCGCCCCGGAGGCGGCCGAGGAGGCCGAGGAGGCGGCGCGGCCCGCGCGCAAGCGGCCGGCGAAGCGGATGCCCCCGCCGATCGACCCGGACGACTTCGAGGACCTGGACGGCGCGGACCTCCAGGAGACCGTGGTGCTGCCGCGCAGGTCGCCGGCGAAGGTGCCGGCGAGCCGCAAGCCGCCGGTCGAGCCGCCGGAGCACTCGCCCGCGCCGACCCGCGCCGAGCAGCTCGCGTTGACCGGGCTGGCCGGCGACTACACCCTCCCGCCGGCGAACATGCTCAGCAGCGGCGCGGCGCCCAAGACCCGCAGCAAGGCCAACGACGAGGTGATCGCCGCGCTGACCGGCGTGTTCGACCAGTTCGACGTGGACGCCGCCGTCACCGGTTTCACCCGGGGCCCGACCGTCACCCGCTACGAGGTGGAGCTGGGTCACGGCGTCAAGGTCGAACGCATCACGCAGCTGTCCCGCAACATCGCGTACGCGGTGAAGTCGCCGGACGTGCGGATCCTCAGCCCGATCCCGGGCAAGAGCGCGGTCGGTGTGGAGATCCCGAACACCGACCCGGAGAACGTCGCCCTCGGTGACGTGCTGCGCTCCCGGGCGGCGACCAGCGACCACCACCCGATGGTGGTGGCGCTCGGCAAGGACATCGAGGGTGGCTACGTGGTGGCCAACCTCGCCAAGATGCCGCACATCCTGATCGCCGGCGCCACCGGCGCGGGCAAGTCGAGCTGCCTCAACACCCTGCTGGTGTCGATCCTCACCCGGGCGACCCCGGACGAGGTGCGGCTGCTGCTGATCGACCCGAAGCGGGTCGAGATGACCGGCTACGAGGGGATCCCGCACCTGGTCACCCCGATCGTGACCAACGCGAAGAAGGCGGCCGACTCGCTGGACTGGGTGGTCCGCGAGATGGACATGCGCTACGACGACCTCGCCGCCAACGGCGTCCGGCACATCGACGACTTCAACCGGAAGGTCCGCAACGGCGAGATCAAGGCCCCGCCGGGCAGCGAACGGGAGATGCGCCCGTACCCGTACCTGCTGGTGATCGTGGACGAGTTGGCCGACCTGATGATGGTGGCCCCGCGCGATGTGGAGGACTCGGTCGTCCGGATCACCCAGCTGGCCCGGGCCGCCGGCATCCACCTGGTCCTGGCCACCCAGCGTCCCTCGGTCGACGTGGTGACCGGTCTGATCAAGGCGAACGTGCCGTCCCGGTTGGCGTTCGCCACGTCCTCGCTCGCGGACTCGCGGGTCATCCTCGACCAGCCGGGCGCGGAGAAGCTGCTCGGTCGGGGTGACGGGCTCTTCCTGCCGATGGGGGCCTCGAAGCCGGTCCGCATCCAGGGCGCCTGGGTCACCGAGCGCGAGATCGCCGACGTGGTGAAGTTCTGCAAGGACCAGCGTGAGCCGGAGTTCCGCCCGGACGTGCTGACCCCGGCCCAGGACACCAAGAAGAAGATCGACGAGGACATCGGCGACGACCTGGACCTGCTGGTGCAGGCGGTGGAGCTGGTGGTCACCTCGCAGTTCGGCTCGACCTCGATGCTCCAGCGCAAGCTGCGGGTCGGTTTCGCGAAGGCGGGCCGCCTGATGGACCTGATGGAGACCCGCGGCGTGGTCGGGCCGTCCGAGGGGTCGAAGGCACGGGACGTGCTGGTCAAGCCCGACGAGCTGGACGAGGTCCTGGTCGGCCTCCGCGGCGACGGGGACTGACCTCCGGTCGATCCCGGACACGCGACGGGCCCGCCGGTATCCGGCGGGCCCGTGTCGGAGCGTGGTCAGTTGCTGATCAGGGCACCGATGATCACCAGGCTGATGATCGCGGCGACGACGCTTGCCGCGGCGGCGTACCAGCCCAGCGGCTTGTCGCCGAGCACGGCGCCGACGACGCCGGCGATGACGCCGAGCACGCCGAAGATGACCGGGTTGAGCAGCAGGGCGAGGACCGCGAAGACGAAGCCCACGATGGTGAGGATGCGGGCGGCGTTGCTGCGGGGGCGGGCGGTGCTGGACATCTCGGCCATGTCGTCCTCCGGGTGAGAGCCTGTCGTGACGAATCGATCACTACCCACAATGGGGAGTTGCCACGCCTGTTTCCTCAGTGGAAGACCTTCAGGCCGATCACGCCCGCGACCACCAGCAGCAGGCAGAGGATCCGGGGCAGGCTCGCCGACTCGCCGAGCGCCAGCATGCCGATCAGGGCGGTGCCGACCGCGCCGATGCCGACCCAGACCGCGTAGCCGGTGCCGACCGGGATCTCCCGGAGCGCGTACGCCAGCCCGGCCATGCTCAGAACCAGGGTCAGAACGAAGATCACGGACGGGACCAACCGGCTGAGGCCGGCGCTGCGGTCCAGGGCGACCGCCCAGGCCGTCTCCAACATTCCCGAGAGCACGAGTACGAGCCAGGCCATCGTTCACCTCACGGTAGTGCCCGGGGCTGCCGCGCCGGGACGAGTCGGGTCTGCATCTCACGCGGGGCGTCTTGGCCTGACCGGGTACGCCCACCACTCGTCCGGAGCGGCCACGGGCATCCGGGGCCACCGCTGCCGACGCTAGCACCGGCGTCCGGGGGCAGGTGGTGACGACCACCACCACGTGTTGACCTGCACCTGACTTCAACTTGCAGGATGGCAATCATGACCCTGCTCTACGCCGACCCCGAGGTCGCCGCCGCCCTGGACGCCGCCACCACGGTCGACGCCATGCGCGCCGCCCTCCTGGCCGCGTACGAGGGACGTCTGATCGCCCCGCCCCGGACCGCCGCCCCGCTGGACGGTGGGCGGATGGTGCTCACCGCCGGGCACCTGGTCGGCGAGTGGTACGGCTTCCGCTCGTACGACACCTTCGGCTACCCGCAGGGGGAGCAGTTGGTGGTGCTGCACGACGGCCGAACCGGGGCGGTGCGGGCGGTGGCGGTGGGCGAAGAGCTGGGTTCCCGCCGTACCGGAGGGCTGGGGGGTGTCGCGATCGACGCGCTGGCCCGCCCGGACGCGGCCAGCCTCGGGGTGATCGGCTCCGGCCGGCAGGCCTGGACGCAGGTGTGGGCCGCCGCCGCGGTCCGCCCGTTGCGGGAGGTCGTCGTGCACAGCCGCTCCGCCGCACGGCGGGACGCCTTCGCCGCCCGGGTCCGCGCCGAGCTGGGTGTGCCGGCCCGCGCGGTGACCAGCCCGGGATCGGCAGTGGCCGGGCGGGACGTGGTGGTGCTCGCGACCACCAGCCCGACCCCGGTGCTCCGCGCCGCCGACCTCAGCCCCGGCACCCACGTCAACGCGGTCGGCTTCAAGCAGCTCGACCGCAGCGAGTTCGGCACCGACCTGCTGGACGTCGCGGACCTGCTGGTCACCGACTCGCCGACCCAGGCGGCGGACTACCAGCCGCCGATGCTCGCGGCCACACCTCCGTACGCCGGGCGGTTGGGTGACCTGGGCGGCATCCTGGCCGGCGTGGCCCCGGGCCGGACCACCGCGGACCAGGTCTCGGTCTTCTGCTCCACCGGCCTGGCCGGGACCGAGGTCTTCCTGCTCGACGCGCTGACCCGGGTGGCCGCCGCAGCGCGTTGACCGACACCGCTGGCGGTGATCGGCGGACCTGCCCAGTGACCGAGCACACCGACGTGGGTAGCGGTCCCGGCCGCCCGCGTGCGTGGGCCGCCCCGACCGGCCCGGTACCCTCGGATGGTGTCTGCCACCGCTCCTTCTCCTTCCGACGACGCCGAGGGCCGCCGCGTCGCCCTGCTGACCCTCGGCTGTGCCCGCAACGAGGTCGACTCGGAGGAGCTGGCCGCCCGGCTGCACGCCGACGGCTGGCAGGTGAGCACCGACGGCGAGGGCGCCGACGTGGTGGTCGTCAACACCTGCGGTTTCGTGGAGAAGGCCAAGCAGGATTCCATCCAGACCCTGCTCGCCGCCGCCGGCACCGGCGCCAAGGTCGTCGCGGCCGGCTGCATGGCCGAGCGGTACGGCCGGGAGCTCGCCGACAGCCTGCCCGAGGCCCAGGCGGTGTTGAGCTTCGACGACTACCCGGACATCGCCGCCCGGCTGAACGCTGTCGTCGCCGGTGAGCAGGTCACCGCACACACCCCCCGGGACCGGCGTGAGCTGCTGCCGTTGACCCCGGTGAAGCGGCGCGACAGCGCGGTGTCCCTGCCCGGACACGGCACCGTCACCCGCACGGCCGTCGACACCGACGAGCACACCCCGGCGCACCTGCGGCAGGTGCTGCGCCGCCGGCTGGACACCGGCCCGGTGGCCTCGCTGAAGCTCGCCAGCGGCTGTGACCGGCGGTGCGCCTTCTGTGCCATCCCCGCCTTCCGTGGGGCGTTCGTGTCGCGTACGCCGGACGAGCTGCTCGCCGAGGCGGAGTGGCTGGCCAAGACCGGCGTACGCGAGCTGGTGCTGGTCAGCGAGAACTCCACCTCGTACGGCAAGGACCTGGGCGACCCGCGGGCGCTGGAGAAGCTGCTGCCGCAGCTCGCCGCGGTGAGCGGCATCGTCCGGGTGCGGGCGAGCTACCTCCAGCCGGCCGAGACCCGCCCCGGGCTGGTCGAGGCGATCGCCAACACCCCGGGTGTGGCCGCGTACTTCGACCTGTCGTTCCAGCACTCCAGCGAGCCGGTGCTGCGCCGGATGCGGCGTTTCGGCTCCACCGACCGGTTTCTGGAGCTTTTGGCGACCGCGCGTGCGCTGGCCCCGGACGCGGGTGCCCGGAGCAACTTCATCGTCGGCTTCCCCGGTGAGACCCGCGCCGACGTCGACGAGCTGGTGCGGTTCCTGACCGAGGCCCGGCTCGACGCGATCGGCGTGTTCGACTACAGCGACGAGGACGGCACCGAGGCCGCCGGGCTGCCCGGCAAGGTCTCCGCCGCGACGATCAAGCGGCGGTACGACCGGCTCAGCGCGCTCGCCGACGAGCTGTGCTCGCAGCGGGCCGAGGACCGGCTCGGCTCGACCGTCGAGGTGCTCGTCGACTCGATCACGGACGGCGTGGTGGAGGGGCGGGCGGCGCACCAGGCGCCGGAGGTCGACGGTTCGACCACCCTGGTCGCGCCGGCTGACGGCGGGGTCGACCTGGCCGCGCTTCGTCCCGGTGATCTGGTGCGCGCGACGGTGACCGGCACCGAAGGGGTGGACCTGCTCGCCGTGCCGGATGAGATGATCTCGGCGGCGCCCGGCGCGGCACGGTGACGGCGGGCCCGAGCGGAGCGGGGGAGCCACGTGGTGCGGTGCCGGCAACGCCGCGGCAGCCGAAGCGGAGTGCCGAGGTGACCGGGGCGACGGAGTCGACGCCCGGCCCGGCGGTGGCGGCCGTGGTGCCCGTCCTCAACGCGGCCAACGCGCTGACCGCCCTGCGGCTGGTCCTCGTACCGGTCTTCGCCGCGTCGGTGATCGTTTCCGGGATGACCCACGTGGGCTGGCGGATGGCGGCCTGCCTGATCTTCGCGGTGGCCTCGGCGACGGACCTGGTGGACGGCTGGATCGCCCGCCGCTTCGGGCTGGTCACCTCGGTCGGCAAGGTGGCCGACCCGATCGCCGACAAGGCGCTCACCGGAGCGGCCCTGGTGCTGCTCTCCTGGTACGACCAACTGCCCTGGTGGGTGACCGCGGTGATCCTGGTTCGCGAGCTGGGCATCACCGGGCTGCGGTTCTGGGTGATCCGGCACGGCGTGATTGCCGCCAGCCGGGGCGGCAAGCTCAAGACGGCGCTCCAGATCCTCGCCATCGCGTGGTACCTCTGGCCGATGCCGGCCGCCCTCGCCGCCGTCGGCCCGTGGATCATGGGCGCCGCCGTCCTGGTCACTGTCGCCACCGGCTTCGACTACATCGCCCAGGCGCTCCGCCTCCGTCGCCCTCGCTGACCCGCACCCCTGCGGGCCGGCGTGTCGGGAGGTCAACCCCATGATCGACGCGTCCGGGCCGGCAGGGTTGGGGACCGGTCGGTGGGGAAGGATTGGTGCGTGGCAACGGACGGGTCGACGCGGCGGGACGCTGGTTTCGGACACCATGAGGTCGGTGTCTCGGACGACGCGGTGGCGGGCAGCGCGGCGGCAGCGGTGGTGCACCGGCTGGCGCAGCGGCACGAGACCCTGGCCACCGTCGAATCGCTCACCGGCGGTCTGCTGGCCGCCTCGATCGTGGACGTCGCCGGGGTGAGCGCGATCTACCGGGGTGGGCTCGTGGTCTACGCCACCGACCTGAAGGACAGCCTGGCTGGCGTACCCGCCGACCTGCTGTCCGAGCGGGGACCGGTGGACCCGGACGTGGCGGCGGCGTTGGCCGAGGGTGGGCGCGAGCGCTGCGGCGCGGACTGGGGGGTCGCCACCACCGGCGTCGCCGGCCCGGAACCGCAGGACGGCAAACCGGTCGGTCTGGTCTACGTGGCGGTCGCCGGGGCCAACGGCGCGGAGGTCCGTCACCTCGACCTCGACGGCGGCCGGGAACACGTCCGCGTGACAGCGGTGATCGAGGCGCTGCGGCTGCTCGCCGAGCGGATCTACGACGTCGACGCCCAGGAGGCACTCCCGGGCGCCCCGACCGCCGACCCCGACACCCCAGAAGTCGTACCCCCGCCGGAAACCTCGCGGACCCCGACCGGGACCCCTCCGGGCAGGGCGGGGACGACCGGCGCCGGCCACCGGTGAGCCCCGTGCCGACGAACTGACGGGCGGGGCGGGATGTCGCCCGGGCTCGCAACGGGTACGGTTGCGGGAAGGCTCCGACGTTCGGGGTCGGCGCGGTTCCACCGCGACCGGCTGCCAGCGGCGAGCGCGAGGTATCCCTCAGGGGGAGGTGCGATGATCCTGCTACGCCGGGTGATCGGTGACGCACTGCGAGCGCGCCGTCAGGGGCAGCAGCGCACGCTGCGTGAGGTCTCCACCGCCGCCAACGTCAGCCTCGGCTACCTCTCCGAGATCGAGCGGGGGCACAAGGAGCCGTCCAGCGAGCTGCTCGCCGCGATCTGCGACGCCCTCGGCGCCCGCCTGTCCGAGCTGCTGCGCGAGGTGAGCGACACAGTGGCGCTCGCCGAGCAGATGCCGGGTGTGCTGGTCTCGATGCAGGAGGAGCCGGCCGACGGCGCCGCGGCCGCCAAGAGCACCAGCCGGGGCGTCCGCCAGGTCACCTCCGACGGCAAGGTCGCCGTGTCGGTCCGCCAGGATTCGCCGCTCAAGGCCACGCTGCGCAGCGCGCGCGTGCGCCCGACCGAGCGCGACCGCGACGTGGTCTGCGCGGCCTGACCCCATCCTTCCGGTTCGACCGTGGGCGGGTTGGCCCCGGCCGCGTAGGGTGGCCGGCAGGAGCTGCCGGTGCAGTCGACCAACGGTAAGGGTGCCCTCGTTGGCGTTCGACTGGGACGATGGAGACCGGCCGGTCGTGGTCGGCCTGTCCGACCCGACCGTGGTGGAGCGACGCGACTGAGGGGATACCGCGGAGATGGCGAACCCGTTCGTCAAGGGTTGGAACTATCTGATGGCGCTCTTCGGTGCCAAGATCGACGAGCACGCCGACCCCAAGGTGCAGATCCAGCAGGCCATCGAGGATGCCCAGCGGCAGCACCAGGCGCTGGTCCAGCAGGCCGCCGCGGTGATCGGCAACCAGCGTCAGCTGGAGATGAAGCTCTCCCGGCAGATGTCCGAGGTCGAGCGGCTCCAGGGCAACGCCCGACAGGCCCTCGTGCTGTCCGACCAGGCCCGGGCCAAGGGTGACGAGGCCGAGGCGACCCGGTTCGAGCAGTCGGCACAGACCCTGGCCACTCAGCTGGTCTCCGCCGAGCAGGCCACCGAGGACCTGAAGACCCTGCACGACCAGGCGTTGGGTGCCGCAGCCCAGGCCCGCCGGGCGGTCGAGAACAACTCGATGATCCTCCAGCAGAAGCTCGCCGAGCGCACCAAGCTGCTCAGCCAGCTGGAGCAGGCCAAGATGCAGGAGTCGGTGGCCCGTTCGCTGGAGTCGATGTCGTCGCTGACCGCGCCCACCAACACCCCGTCGCTGGACGAGGTGCGCGACCGCATCGAGCGGCGCTACGCCAACGCGATGGGTCGCGCCGAGCTGGCCGGCAACTCCGTCGAAGGACGGATGCTGGAGATTCAGAAGGCCACCATCGACTCGGCGGGTTCCGCGAGACTGGAGCAGATCCGGTCCAGCATGGCGGGGGAGCAGCTCGGCGGCGCGTCGCAGCGACCGGCAGTGCCGCAGGCCGAGAAGGCCGGCCCGGCCAACGATCCGGCGGCCGCCGCCCGGCTGGACGAGCTGCGCGCCAGCATGGCTCGCGAGCGGGGCACCGGCGATCCGACCGCCGCCGGCTGAACGAGCGGACCGAGGGGGTCAGGGTGGCAGACGAGCGGACGCGTTACTTCCGGAGGCTGGGTCGGCTGCGCCGGTCCGCCCGACGATGGAGTGTGCTGGCCGGCGGGCTCAGTGGTGCCGCGGCGGTGCTGACCCCGTACGCCGGCCTCGGTCTGCCCGACGCGGCCTGGGCCGGCGCCGCGGGCAGCGCGGTGGCGCTCGCCGCCTGGCGGTGGATCGACGTGCGTGCCCTGGCCGCCCAGCCGGCACCCCCCGCGCTCGACCCGGCCGAGGCCGCGGCCCGGTCGCGGGCCCGGTTGGTCGCCGCCGTCGAGCGGCTGCCCGTCGGCCCGGGTGTGCTGGCCGAGGTTCGCCGGGTCCGCTCCCGGATCGCCCTACGCGGCACCAGCGCGGGCGAGCAGTGGGCCCGCCTGGACCGGGCAGCCCTCACCCTGGCCGGGATGGCTCCCCGGCTCACCGGGCTGGCCGAGCCCGCGGTGCAGGAGGCCGCCGCCGCCGACGATTCTTTGCGCGACCTGGCGTCCCGGGTGGCCAGTGTCGAACGAGCGCTGCGGCTGGCCCCGGCCGACGCGCGGGCACCGCTGGCCGAGGCGCACGCCGTGCTGACCGCCCAACTGGAGAGCGGGGTCGCCGCCTACGAACGGTTGGTGGTCGCCGCCGCCGGTTACCTGGCCGAGGATGCCCGCCCGGACACCGCCCACCCGGCCGCCGACCGGCTCACCGAGGCGACCGACCTGCTGCACGGTGTTGCCGGCGCGCTCGCCGAGCTGCGTGCCGTCGGCACACCACTGCGCGCGCCCACCCACTGAACCGGGCCGCGCCGGGCCGTCACGGTGGGGTCGTGACCACCACCGGGCCGGTGTACGGCGAGCTGCCCACGACGTTGAACGACCGGATCCGGTAGTGGTAGGTCACGCCCCGGGCCAGGCCGGTGTTGGTGAAACCCCTACCGGTCACCGTGAAGGTGGCGACCTCCCGGTCGAACGCCGGGTCGAGGGCCCGCTGCACGATGAACCCGGACCCCTGCCCGGTGGGTGTGCTCGCCGCCCAGGCCAGGATCACCGTCGCGGTGTCCGGGCCGGGCGCGTTGGCGGTGGCGCTCACCCCGGTGGGGGTGCCCGGCGCTGGTGGCGAGGTCACCGTGGCGACCGTCGACCAGGCCGAGGCGGCGCCCAGGTAGGTGGTCCGCACCCGGTAGTAGTACGTGGTGTCCGGCGCGACGGTGACGTCCAGGTGGTTGTCGGCGACCCCGATGGCCGTGGTGCCCGGGCCGCTGGTGAACGTGGGGTTGGTCGCCCGCTGCACGTCGATGCCGGTGGCGAACGAGCGGTTCGACCAGCGCAGCGCCACCCGCAGCGGTGCGGCCGGCGGGAGCGCCGCGACCAGGCCGCTCGGGGCGGCCAGGTGCACCGAGGCGGGTACCCCGTTCGACCAGGACGAGTAGCCGACGGTGTTCTCCGCCCGGATCCGGTAGTGGTACGTGACGCCGGGGGTGACCGTCGCGTCGGTGTACCGGGTGGCGGTGGCCGCGACGGTGATCGTGGTGACCTCGCCGCCGAACGTCGCGTCGGTGGCCCGTTGCAGCAGGTGGCTGGTCGCTGGTGGACGCCCGCCGTTGCCGGTCCAGGCCAGGGCGATCGCGGGTAGCGCGGTGGCCGAGCCGGACACCGGCGTGGCGGTCAGCCCGGTCGGTGCCTTCGGCGCCACCCGCAGCACCAGTGGCCGGGTCATTCCCCCGTCGCGGTGGCCGGCGAGCCGGCTGTGCCAGCGGTACTCCCAGCCCAGGTTGACCAGTTGGTTGACCACGGTGGCGGGTCGCCCGTCCGTGGGGCTGACCGGCGTCGACCCGGTACGGGCACCGGCCGGGCGACAGTGGTCGAGCAGGCGGACGCTGTCACCCAGCTTGAACGGCAGCGCCGGGGCGACCGGACGCAACGCCACCACGACGTCCTCCCGGGGGTTGACCCGGACGGTGTCCTTCCAGCCCAGCTCGTTGCCGTGCGGTGGCCGCACCGTGCCGTCCCAGCCGACCCGGTTGACCACCTGCACGTCGCAGCCACCGAAGTGCAGCGGCTCGGTCTGCCGGACGTTGCCACTGATCCGCCAGAATTGGGTGCCGTCGCCCGGCGCGCCCACCGGCACGGCGGGGTCGGTGGCGAAGAGCACCTCGGTGACCGGGTCGGTGGGGCCCAGCGGCAGCGTCGTCGGGTTGAGCGGCCCGGCGTGCGGGTGCCCGACGCCGAGCCGACCGGCCAGCCGGCCATGGTCCGGCTCGAACACCTGCTGCGCGGCCTTGGCCGTGATCGGCAGGGTGACCGGGCCGGCGCTGCCCGTCGGGGTGAACGTCACGGTGCTGGCGTGCACCGGCACCGTCGTCTCCGACCCGGTACGCGTGCCGAACGCCGCGTCGTAGGCCGGCTGCGGCACGATCGGCGGGCGCTGGCTGGCCGCGTACGCCACTGGTAGCCGCTCGCGCAGCCGCTGCAGGTCGTACGGCTGCGCCGGCTCCCCACTCACCCGGAACTGGAGCAGGGTCCGGGTGTTCGGGCCGTACCCCGGCTCGGTGGGGGGCGGGCCACCCTCGGCGGTGCGGTCCGGCGCGTCGGTGTGCTGGTCGTAGCGGGGGTCGTAGCCGGGCAGCGGCGCCGGCGCGTCGTTGTAGAGGATCAGGGTGCTGCCCGGCGGTACGGCGGAGAAGTCGACGAGCACGTCGGCCCGCTCGCCCGGGGCGAGCAGCAGGGTGTGCCCGTCGACGTTGAGCACTGTCGGGTCGAGCCGGTCGTACCGGTAGCCGATCGGTCGGTTCGGCAGCACCACCGGCGCGGGCAGCAGCCCGGCCTCGTTCCCGATCTGGACGAACTCGGGCCCGGCCGCGCGGGGGTCGGGCACCCCGCCGTCGCGTCCGTCGGTCGGCCAGCCCGGCGGACGGTCCGCCGCCCGTACGGCGGGCACCATCGGCACCTCACCGGCGTCCGCGTCGGCCAGCGCGCCGTCGGCCGTCCACATCTCCCCGTCGGAGCGGGCGCGGTAGAGCTGGAGGTTCAGGTTGCGGTCCAGGCAGGCGTTGAGGATCCGGAACCGGTACGCGCGCGGTAGCACCTCCAGGTACGGGTAGGCGACGCCGTTGACGAGCGGGGTGTCGCCGTACGCCTCGGGGACCGCGGAGGGGTGCGGCAGGTCGGGGCTCAGTGGTGGCTCGTCCGGCGCGTCGACCGGGTCGTGGTGGGGGTTCGGGGCCCAGCCGTCGGTGTGGACGCTGTCCGGTGTGGGGTTGTGCGACCAGGGGCCGTAGTCCCACCGGCCGGTCGGGTTGCGTCCGCCGGACCGGTACGGGTTCTGCCGGGGCTGGTACACGTGTGGGTGCCAGAGGCTGCCCCGGGCGCCCCAGCGTTCCCGGTCCCAGGTCGGGTCCTCGGCGGCGAGTTGGGTGTCGTCCGGCACGAACGTCTTGTCCTCGATCACCAGGGGGAGCTGGTCGGCCGGGAGCACCCCGTCGGCGACGAGCTCATCCTCGGCCGGGTCGGTGAGCAGGTAGAGGGCGAGCTGCCCACCGTAGACGGTGAGCCGGGCCAGGCCGGCGGTGTTGTCGTGCCACCACAGCAGCCGGCCGCTCTGGTCGTTCGGGTAGTAGAGCGTCGTGGCACCCGCTCCCGGTGCCGGCATGTCCGGCACGTGGGTCACGCCGACCCCGGTGGGGTACGGGGTGATCTCCCCGGCCGGGGTGATCCACTGCCCGGGGTTGCCGGCGCTGGTCCAGCCGGTCCGCGCCCCGGCCAGGTGCAGCACGGCCCGGTTCTGCGGGTACGGCGCCGGTCCGTCCAGCGGGCCGAGACCGGCGCCGGCGATGGTGTCGTCCACCGGCAGGAACAGCTCGCCGGCCCGGCCGGTGGGGAGCTGGTTGATGAACTTGACCCGGACGGGTCGGCCCCGGCGGGCGAGGATCATCGGGCCGAGGTGCCACGGCCGGTCGGGGGGTGCCACCGTGTTGTGGCCCGTCGCGTCGGTGCCCAGGTTCAGCTGCCGGTAGCCGCGCAGCCGGGTGGCCGGCAGGTCCCGGTGCAGCCGCTGCGCGTACTCCTGCAGGCCGATCTCGTAGTAGTCGCAGCCCGGATAGCTGATCGTGTCCGGCGCCGCCACCGGCAGGTGGCTGCCGAGGTCGGTGCGGCAGTGCCGGCCCGGAGCGGGCAGCGGGTCGACGAACTTGCGCAGCCCGGTGCCGGGCACCACCCGTCCGTCGGGATCACGCTTCGGCCGGGGGCTGTGGGCGAAGTTGGGCACCGGGCCGAAGCATCGTGGCACCACGGCCGGGTCCAGGCTCGGGGCCGGAGCGGTCTCCTCGGCGGTACGCGCGGCGGGCACGGACACCGTCCGGCCGCTGGCGGTGTCGCCCGTGTCGCGGGTCGTCCGCTCGAAGAAGGTGGAGCGGAGTCTGCGGAACATCGCCATGACTCTCCCCGGGGTCGGGGCACGACGTCCGCCACCCCGACGTGGCGGACCTCGGCACTCTGCTGACGGTCGGTGAGGGTTCAACCGCAGCATGCGACTCCGGCGACCGGATAGGAATTACCCAATCGTCCGTTTCTGGGAGAACGTCGCGCTGGTCAGCCCGGAGTGGGTGGGCCGGGGCGTTCGGGTTGGCACACCGGGCACCAGTAGGTGACCCGGTCGCCCAGCTCCTCCTTGCGGATCGCGGTGCCGCAGCGGCGGCAGGGCTGGGCGCGGCGACCGTACACGTAGCTGGTCTGCCCCCGGTGCAACGAGCCGGTGCTGCTCTGCGTCCACCGGCCACGGTTGGCGGCGAGCAGCCGCTGCGCCAGGGTCACCATGCCGGGCAGGTCCGGCACCGCGTCGACCGGCGTCCAGGGCGACACACCCCGCAGGAACAGCACCTCGCACTTGTAGAGGTTGCCCACCCCGGCCAGGTTGCGTTGGTCGAGCAGCGCCTCGCCGATGGTCTGCTCCGGGTGGTCGGCGAGCCGGCGGACGGCCTCGGCCGGATCCCAGTCCGGGCCGAGCAGATCGGGCCCGAGGTGACCGACCAGCCCGTCCTCCTCGGCGGTCGGCACCAGGGCCATCTCGTGCAGGTGGTAGCCGACCGCGACGGCACCGGGGCTGCGCAGCACCACCCGGATCAGGTGCGCGGGCCGCCCGTTCCAGCGTTCCCCCGGCGCGTACGCCCGCCAGGCGCCGTCCATCCTGAGATGTGAGTGCAGGGTCCAGGGAGCCTCGTCGGGGGCGCTGAGGCGCAGCAGCAGGTGCTTGCCCCGGCTGGCCGACTCGCGCACGGTCCAGCCGCTGAGGTCGGTGGTCGCGAGCTGCGGCACACGGAAGTCACTGCTGGTGATCCGCGCACCGGCGAGCGCGCGGTGCAGCACGCGGGCGGTGTTCCAGACGGTGTCTCCTTCGGGCACCCTGCCATCCTCCCTCTTTCGAGCAGAATTCGCATGTGTCGCTATTTGTACTCAGGTTCCTCATGATCTCCCGACATGCGAAGGTCAAGGGGTTCTGAGGAGAATGCCCATGACGCGACCTCGTTGTCGTATCCCGTCCGCCGCCCTCGTCGCCACGTCCGCCCTCCTGCTCACCGCCGCGCTCCTACCCACCGTCGGCGGCGTCGCCGACGCCGCACCCCACAGTCCGCTCGTCCTCGCCGCCGCCCCGAGCGGCGAACAGTGGCACGCCGACCTCTCCGTCGTGGACCGCGACGACGTCAACGTCCGACGGACCGCCGCCGGGCTGCGGCTGCGCGAGACACGGGCCAGCGGACACCGCGCGCGAAGCCCGCACAGCGCCGTCGCCGAAGGGATGCTGCTGACCAGCTCCCGCACCCTCGCCCGGCCGGCCACCCGGGTCCGCGCCGAGATCGACGCGTCGGTCCCCACCGGCGCGACAGTCGAGGCACAGGTCCGCGGCTGGCGGACCCTCGGCTGGACGGAGTGGCAGACCGCCACCGCCGGCGCGGTCTTCGACAGATCGGTCACCCGGGTGCAGACCCGGGTGGTGCTCACCGCGACCAACGACGGTGCCACCGCGACCGTACGCGGCGTGCGGCTCACCGCCGACGCGACAACCGCCGTGTCCGCCGCCACACCCGGCCGCACCTACCGGGTGTACGCCACCCGCGTCGGACTGGTCGGCGAGGTGACCGCCAACGGCCGTACCGTGCAACCCCGCGACCACTTCGTGGCGCTGCCGTCGCGGCGCGGCCTGTCCCCGCTCAACACCGGCGACTACACGGTGCGGGTCTGCACGACCAACGGCGCCCGCTGCGAGTACGCGCCGGTCTGGGACGTCGGGCCGTGGAACACCCGCGACGACTACTGGAACCCCTCATCCGTACGGGAGAACTGGAAGGACCTGCCGCAGGGCCGGCCCGAGGCGCAGGCCGCGTACCAGTCCGGTTACAACGGTGGGCGGGACCAGTTCGGGCGGACCGTGCTCAACCCGGCCGGCATCGACCTCGCCGACGGCACCTTCTGGGACGGCCTCCAGCTGACCACCAACGCCTGGGTGGACGTCGCCTACCTGTGGACCGGTGGCGGACCGAGGGGCGTGGTCGGTGGCGGCCCGCTCAACATCCGCTCCGGGGCCGGCACCTCGTACGCCGTGCGGGGCCTCGCCGCCCGGCTGGCCCACGTGCCGATCCAGTGCTACGTCACCGGACAGTCGGTGGCCGGGCCCTACCGCACCACCACCCGCTGGAACCGCCTGGCGACCGGGCAGTACGTCAGCCACGCCTACATCTCCAGCGTGTACGGCGGCAGCGTGCCGGTCTGCTGAGCCGCGCACCGCCCCGTCGGGTGTGGAGTCAGGGGCGCTCGTCGGGGCGGGCCTGCCGCACCATGTCCTGGTAGCGCGGGTGGCTGGCGCCGTAGACGGCGTAGTTGAGTCGGGCGTGCGAAAGGCTCAGGTCGCCGTTCGGGCCGCCCCGGACCGCGTCGGCGTCGGCGTCGGTCTGGCCGTCGTCGGTCCAGAAGCAGACCGGGCAGGTCCCCCCGCCGGTCCGTGAGGCGCAGCAGGGACAACCCACGGGAACCACTTGTTCACCCACCGGGGCAGCATTCCACAGTCGAATATCAGCGGGAAACCCGCAGGACGTCACCCGGGGCCACCCGGAGGAGGTCCACCGCCCTCCCGCCGTTGACCGCGACCGCCACCAGATCAGCCGAGTCGACGTACACCACCAGACCATCGGCCGGGGCGTCGGCGAAGGTCCGGCCCCGCACGGCCGGTCGGGACGGCTCCGCACCGGGCGGCCCGACCCGCAGCGTCGCCGGAAGCGGGTCGAGCAGGCGCGCTGGTGCGGCCAACTGGACATTGCCGAAATGGTCCACAGTCGACACCTCGGCGGTGAAGCCCTCGTCGTCCACGGTCAACGTCGGCGTCGGCAGCCGGACCAGGTCCGCCGGATCGACCGGGGGACCCGCCTCGGCCAGCGGCGCGCCGAGGGCCAGCCGGGCCGCCGCCGGCGCGAAGACGTCCCGCCCGTGGAACGTGCGGGACACCTGATCGGCCAGCCAGCGCGGCTCGGTCAGCTGCACCGCGGCGGTCACCCCGCCGAGAGCGGCGGCGGCATCCGGCAGCAGTCCGTTGTCGGGGCCGACCAGCAACCCACCGGGGGTGGCCAGCGCGACTCCCCGTCGGGCGGTACCCACCCCCGGGTCGACCACCGCCACGTGCACGCCGACGGGCAGGTGCGGCACCGTCTGCGCCAGCACCGCCGCGCCCCGACGGACGTCCGCCGGTGGCACCAGATGGGTCACGTCGATGACCCGGACGGCCGGCGCGAGCCGGGCGATCACCCCGTGGCAGGCGGCCACGAAGCCGTCGGTGAGACCGTAGTCGGTGGTCAGGGAGATCCAGGGCGTGGCGGACATGCCCGCAGGCTAACCCCGAGCGACGACACGTCGTTCCCGGACGGCCGACGGTGGTCGACCGGTGGCTGGCGGAAACGGGACAGCGCGGTGACCGACCGGCCCCTCGCGCCGTCCGGCGCGGTTGTGCAGACTGCGTTGGTGACACTTCGGAGCCTGCCCGCCGTCGGAGCCCTGCTGGTCGTCGTCGCCGTCACCGCTGGTTGCAGCGGTGACGGCGACGCGGGCCCGTCGAGCGCGGCCCCCAGCGTCTCGTCCTTCTCGGCCCCGGCGGCCACCGGTCTCCCGGGTGCGCCGACTCCCTCGGCTGCCCCGCCCAGCACCGACGGGGTCGCACCGCCGCCGGCCCCAGGATCCGGCGCGCCGTCCCTCCCGCCGCAGGGGCCCACGCAGCGCCGTCCGGCCAGCCCGCCGCCGGTGGTGCTGCCGCAGCGGCCGGCCGGGGCCCCGGGTGCCACGCAGGTGGTCAGCGCGTTCAGGGCCGCGGGCCTGAAGGTGCCGCACCCGAGGGACCGCTCGGTCGACTGCGGACCGGACGGGCTGGGCCTGGGCTGCTCCGAGATCGTCGCCACCGACGCCGTCACGGTGTACGTGTTCCCCGACGAGACCAGCGCCAGCGACATCGCCGAGACCTGGGGCGGTCAGTCGTACCGACGGGGCACTGTGGTGCTCAACTACCTGGCGGCGAAGACCCCGGCCGCCGACCGTCTGCGCTACGAGAAGGTGCTCAACGGCCTCGGCTGAGCGTGGTCAGCCGCGCAGGCGCAGACCACGGGGGGTGGCCCGGAAACCGGCGGCGGTCAGCGCGTCGCGCAGCGGTGAGGAGTGCACCGCCTCGCCGTCGGCCCGCTCCACCGACATCGCGCCCAACGCGCCCGAGTGGACGGCATCGGCGAGCGCCTTGCCGGCCGCGGCGAGCGCGTCGGCGTCGTCGCTGAAGGAGAGCAGCGTCCGGCCGCCACGTTCCACGTAGAGGACGAGGTCACCGCCGACCTGCACCACCAGCGCACCGGCCTTGCGGCCGGCCCGGTGCCCGGTCGCCGGGGCGGCCCCGTCGCCGGAGTCGAGCACCCGGTCCGGCCAGGGAAGCGCCGCGCCGTACGGGTTGGCGGGGTCGGTGGCGGCGAGCACGCTGGCCGGTGCGCCCCGGCCCCGTGCGCCGTCGGTGGGGTCGGCCAACGCGCGGAGCCGGTCCACCGCGCCCGGCACCGCGAACTGCGCCGCGCCCAGCCCTTCGACGAAGTAACCCCGGCGGGCCGCGCCACGCTCCTCCAGGGCCGACAGCACCGGGTAGACCGCCGAGAAACCGCCGACCACCTGCTCGGCCATCACCGCGCCTCGGGTGACCACCCCGTGTCGTTCCAACAGGACGTCGGCGAGCGCGGCGGCCCGTCGGGTGGGGTCGACGTCCCGCTCCGGCAGGCGAGACCACCGACCGGCGACGGTCGGCGGGCCACTCCGGCTGGGCAGTGCCACCCGACCCGGACGCCGGTAACGGGTGCGTGGCGCGGACGGCCGCGAGCGGTGCGCACCGCCCGCGCCGAGCACTGCGCGCAGCGGGGCGAGGGTGTCGTTGGTGAGGTGCCCGGCCCAGACCAGGTCCCAGATCACCGTGGTCAGCGCGGCGTCGTCGGTCGACCCGACCCGGTCGGCCAACGCCCGGAAGAACAGCGCCTGCCCGTCGCCGAGCGCGTCGAGCACCGCGTCGTGCAACGGGGTACGGGTCAACGCCTCGTCCGGCGGCGGGAGCAGCAGCGGTGCGGCATCCGCGTACGCGAGGGTCACCCAGCCGTCACCCCCGGAGATCGCGCCGGAACCCGCCCACAGCACCTCCCCGCTGGCGCACAGCTCGTCGAGCTGGGCGGGGGAGTAGTCGGCGACCCGACCGGGCAGCACCAGCCGCTCCAGGGCGGACGCCGGCACCGCCGCGCCCTGCAACTGCTCCACCGTCGCGGCGAGCGCCTCCACACCTCGGCCGGAGGAGCCGACCTGCTGCCAGCGGGGCAGGAAGGTGGCGAGCGCCCGGGGCGGCACCGGCTCGATCTCCCGGCGCAGCGCCGCGAGCGAGCGGCGGCGCAGCATCCGCAGCACCTCGGCGTCGCACCACTGGGCACCGGCCGAGTCCGGGGTGAACTCCCCGGAGACCACCCGTCCGGTCGCGCCGAGCCGGCGTAACGCCTGCTCGACGACGAACACGCCGAGCCCGAAGCGGGCTGCGCAACTGGCTGCCGCGAAGGGCCCGTGGGTGCGGGCGTAGCGGGCCACCAGGTCGCCGAGCGGATCGGCCACCGGGGCGAGGTACGCCTCGGCCACCCCGACCGGCAACGCCACGCCGAGGGCGTCGCGCAGCCGGGCGGCGTCCTCGACGCCCACCCAGCGCTGCTCAGCGGCGATCCGGACGCGCAGCACCCGGCGGGTCGCCTCCAGCTCGGTCAGCCAGGCCTCCGGCACCCCCCGCTCGGTCAACTCGGCATCGCTCAGGTCACCGAGAACCCGCAGCAGCTCGACGACGTCCTCGGCGTCGCGGGGGCGGCGTTGCTCGGTCAGCCACCGCAGCTGCCGATCGGTCTCGGTGAGCACCGCCGGGTCGAGCAGCTCGCGCAGGTCGACCCTGCCGAGCAGCTCGCCGAGGAGCGTGGAGTCCAGGGCGAGCGCGGCGGCGCGACGCTCGGCGAGTGGCGCGTCGCCCTCGTAGAGGAACGCGCCGACGTAACCGAAGAGCAGCGACCGGGCGAACGGGGACGGCGCGCTGGTCTCGACCTCGACCAGCCGCACCTTGCGGTTGGCCAGGTCACGCATCAGCCCGGCCAGCGCGGGCTGGTCGAAGACGTCCTGGAGGCACTCCCGAGCGGCCTCCAGGGTGACCGGGAAGTCAGCGTACTCGCGGGCGACGTCGAGCAGTTGGGCGGCGCGTTGTCGCTGCTGCCAGAGCGGTTGGCGGCGGCGCGGGTCGCGGCGGGGCAGCAGCAGCGACCGGGCGGCGCACTCCCGGAAACGGGCGGCGAAGAGCGCCGAGGTGCCGACCGACTCCTCGACGAGCTGGGCGATCTCGTCCGGCTCGAAGACCACCACGTCGGCGCCGGGTGGCTCGTCGGCGGTGTCCGGTAGGCGCACCACGATGCCGTCGTCGGAGGGCATCACCTGGGCGTCCACCCCGTACCGCTCGGCCAGCCGACGGCCGACGGCGAGCGCCCAGGGGCCGTTGACCCGGGCGCCGAGGACACTGTGCACGGCGAGCCGCCAGTCGCCCAGCTCGTCGCGGAACCGTTCGACCACGATCGTCCGGTCGTCGGGCAGCGAGCGGGTGGCCTCGCGCTGGTCGCGCAGGTAGGCCATCAGGTTGCCGGCGGCCCAGTCGTCCAGGCCGCCCTCGCGCAGCGCGGCCAGCGCCGCCTCGTCGCTCTGCCGCAGCAGGGTGCGCACCCGGGCGCCGATGGCCCGGCCCAGCTCCACCGGTCGGCCCAGCTGGTCGCCCTTCCAGAACGGCATCCGCGCGGCCTGACCGGGGGCGGGCGAGACCAGCACCCGGTCCGGCGTGATCTCCTCGATGCGCCAGGAGGAGGAGCCGAGCAGGAAGACGTCGCCGACCCGCGACTCGTAGACCATCTCCTCGTCCAGCTCACCGACGCGGGCGGCCCGCTCCGCGCCGGCCAGGAAGACCCCGAACAGGCCCCGGTCCGGGATGGTGCCGCCGCTGGTGACCGCGAGTCGCTGCGCGCCGGGGCGGCCGGTGAGCAGGTCGGTGGCCCGGTCCCACACCAGTCGGGGACGGAGCTCGGCGAACGCGGTGGACGGGTAGCGGCCGGAGAGCATGTCCAGAACGGCGTGCAACGCGGAGTCGGGCAGCTCGGCGAAGGGCGCGGCCCGGCGGACCAGCACGGCCAGGTCGCCGAGCGGCCACGGCTCCAACGCCACCATCGCGACGATCTGCTGGGCCAGCACGTCCAGGGGGTTGCGCGGGTAGTGCAGCTCCTCGATCGCGCCGTCGGTCATCCGCTCGGCGACCACCGCGCAGGACAGCAGGTCGCCGCGGTGCTTCGGGAAGACCACCCCACGGGAGACCGCCCCCACCTGGTGCCCGGCCCGGCCGACCCGTTGCAGACCGGCGGCCACGCTCGGTGGCGCCTCGATCTGCACCACCAGGTCGACCGCGCCCATGTCGATGCCCAGCTCCAGGCTGGAGGTGGCCACCACCGCCGGCAACTGGCCGGACTTGAGCGCCTCCTCGATGTGCTTGCGCTCCTCGCGGGAGACGCTGCCGTGGTGGGCGCGGGCGATCACCGGCGCCGCGCCGGTGGCCTCGCCGGACTGGGCCGTCACCTCGGCCGGTGGCCGGTTGCGCACCGGGCCCGCGGGCCCACCCCACCGCTGCGCCCCGGACGCCGGGTCGCGGTCGACCGCCAGGTCGTCGTCGGCCGACAACCCTTTCGGTACGCCGTTCGCGCCCTCGGTCGCCTCTTCGGCGGCCAGCTCGTTGAGCCGGGCGCAGAGGCGCTCGGCGCTGCGGCGGGAGTTGGTGAAGACGATTGTCGAGCGGTGCTGCCCGATGAGGGTGAAGACCCGTTCCTCGACGGCCGGCCAGATCGAGGCGCGCCGTGGCCCGGGGCCGCCGAGGTCGTCCTCCGGTGGCTGCTCCTGCTCGTCGAGGCGGGTCATGTCCTCCACCGGGACCTGGACGCTGACCTCGATGGTCTTCGGGGTGGCCGGCTGCACCACGTCGACCGGGCGGGCACCGCCGAGGAACTGCGCGCAGGCGTCGATCGGCCGGACGGTGGCGGAGAGGCCGATGCGTTGCGCCGGGGCGGGCAGCAGCTCGTCGAGGCGTTCGAGGGAGAGAGCGAGGTGGGCGCCACGTTTGCTGCCGGCCACCGCGTGCACCTCGTCGACGATCACCGTCTGGACGCCGCGCAGCGAGTCGCGGGCCGCGGACGTGAGCAGCAGGAACAGCGACTCGGGTGTGGTGATGAGGATGTCCGGTGGGGTGCGGGCGAAGGCCCGTCGCTCGTCGGCCGGTGTGTCGCCGGTGCGCATGCCGACGGTGATGTCGGGTGGCGCGACCCCCAGCCGGGTGGCCGCCTGGCGGATGCCGGCGAGGGGTGCGCGCAGGTTGCGCTCCACGTCGACGGCGAGGGCCTTGAGCGGGCTCACGTAGAGCACGCGGCACCGCTGGCGTGCCTCGGCCGGCGCTGGCTCACGGGACAGTCGGTCCAGTGACCAGAGGAAGGCCGCGAGCGTCTTGCCCGAGCCGGTGGGTGCCACCACGAGGGCGTTGCGGCCGGCGGCGATCGACCGCCAGGCGCCGGTCTGGGCGGCGGTGGGCGCGGCGAAGGCGGCGTCGAACCAGGCGCGGGTCGCCGCGCCGAACCCGGCCAGCACCGCGCCGGTGTCTGCGTCTGCCCCGGTCACCGGTCCATCGTGCCCCGCCGGTACGACATCCACGAGCGAGCCGACGCGGAATGTGCCCGACAAAAGCAAAAAGCGTGGAACGTGCGCTTAATACGTTAAGTCTCACTTAACTGCTTGCTTCTGAGGAGCAACATAAAGTAACTTCACTCGCAACGCGAACCGGGGTGAGGGGATTTGATGGCCGGCGAGCAGCGCACCGTCGAACCGGGCACCGACGTGCTGATTCGCAAGGTTGACAGTCATCTTGCCGCCCTCCGTGGCGGTCTGCACGGCCCCGAGCTCGAGCTCGCCGAACGCCTCGCCCGCTGTCTGCGGGAGTTGGTCCGCTGCACCGCCCAGGCGAGCGCCGCCGATCGCGGCCAGGTCCGCGTCGCCGTCCACTACTTCGTGTTGCGTCGCGAGAGCCGTGGCCGACTGCTCTCGGTGCGGTCGTTGGCGGTCGCCGAGCGGGTCGTCGACCGGGTCGCCCGCCAACTCGGCCGCCTGGATCTGCTGGCCGACCTGCACCGCGACCGCCCCACCCCGGACGACACCAACCCCCTCAACAACGCCCTCCTGCACTAACCCCACCCCACCCCCAGTCGGGGTCGATCATGGAGTTGTGGTGGGTGACAAAAGCGTCTTTGCCCTGCAAAGCGGGCACCACAACTCCATGATCGACGCGGCTGGGCCGCACTGTGGGACGCCGTTCAGCACGGCCTCGGGCCGGGGGTCCGGTCGGTGGACTGCGGACTAATTCCGGCAAAACCGCCCGAAGGGCGATGAACTGGCGTCTGATCGCTGCTAGGCGCCACCGCTGCACGGGCGTCGGCCACCTCGATCGGGAGCGCAGGTGCTGGTACTGCTCGTCCTCCACCTCGCGGCGGCTCTCGCCGCACCGCTGCTCGTCCGGTGGTGGGGTTCCAGCGCCTGCTACCCGCTGGCGCTGGCGCCGGCCGCCGCGTTCTGCTGGGCGGTCGCGCGCACCCCGGACGTCGCCGACGGCGGGGCGGTGGTCGAGACGTACCCGTGGATCCAGCAGTTGGGTCTGGACATCGCGCTACGGCTCACCACGCTGTCCTGGCTGATGACACTGCTGATCGGCGGCGTCGGCGCGCTGGTCCTGGTCTACAGCGCCCGCTACTTCAGCACCGGCTCCACCGGGATGGCGCAGTTCGCCGGGGTCCTGGTGGCCTTCGCCGGCGCGATGCTCGTCCTGGTGTTCGCCGACGACCTGCTGCTGCTCTACGTCGGTTGGGAGCTGACCACGATCTTCTCGTACCTGCTGATCGGGCACAGCACCGAACGGCGTTCCAGCAGGTGGGCGGCGGCGCAGGCGTTGACGGTCACCACGCTGGGCGGGCTCGCCATGCTGGTCGGGTTCATCATGCTGGGTGAGCACGCCGGCACGTACCGGTGGTCGGAGATCACCTCCCACGCGCTGCCCGGCGGCGGGTACCTGGTCGGGGCCGTGCTGCTGATCCTGACCGGTGCGCTGTCCAAGTCGGCGGTGCTGCCGTTCAACTCGTGGCTGCCGGTCGCGATGGCGGCCCCCACGCCGGTCAGCGCCTACCTGCACGCCGCCGCGATGGTCAAGGGCGGCGTCTACCTGGTGGGGTTGCTCGCGCCGGTGCTCGCCACGGTCGGCCCGTGGCGGCCGGTGGTGCAGGTCGCCGGCGTGGCGACGATGCTCGTCGGCGGTTGGGCGGCGCTGCGGCAGACCGATCTGAAGCTGCTGCTGGCGTACGGGACGGTCAGCCAGCTCGGTCTGCTGATCGCGGTCACCGGGTCGGGTACCCCGGACGCGGCCCTGGCCGGCGTGGCGATGCTGCTGGCGCACGCGCTGTTCAAGGCGGCGCTGTTCCTGGTCGTCGGCATCATCGACCACGGCGCCGGCACCCGTGACCTGCGCGAGTTGACCGGGCTGCGGCGCTGGTCCCGGCCGCTGTTCGTGGTGGCGGTGCTGGCCGCGGCATCGATGGCCGGTGTGCCGCCGCTGGTCGGCTTCGTGTCCAAGGAGGCCGTGTTCGCGGCGTTCACCGATCAGCCGGTGCTCCTCACCGGTCTGGTGGCCGGGACGGTGCTCACCGTCGCGTACAGCGCACGCTTCCTCTGGGGCGCGTTCGCCGACCGCCCGGGTGTGGAGCCGGTCCGACCGGGACGGGTCGCCGCGTCGATGCTGGTACCGCCGGCGGTGCTCGCCGGGACAGGTCTGCTCGCCGGTCCGGCCGCGAGCGTGCTGGACGACCTGCTGCGTCCGTACGCCGATCTGCTCGGTGGGGTGCACGCGCACCTGGCGCTCTGGTCCGGGCCGACGCCGGCGCTCGGTCTGTCGGTGGTGGCGCTCGTCGGCGGTGGCCTGCTCTTCGCCCTGCGCGGGCCGTTCGCCCCCGTGCTGGCGCGGCTGCGCGCGCCGGTGGGCGGCAACCAGGGGTACGAGTGGATCGTGGGTCGGTTCGACCGGCTGGCCATCGAGGTCACCGGCGCGACCCAGCGGGGTTCCCTGCCCCAGTATCTGGGCGTCATCCTGGTCTCCCTCGTGTTGGTGCCCGGCACGGCGATGCTCTTCGCCGGCCCGTGGCGGGCGCGGCTCCCGCTCTGGGACAGCCCGCTGCAACCGGTGGTCGTCGTGGTGATCGCGGTCGCCGCGGTGCTGGCGGTCGGCGCCCGTCGCCGCCTGACCGCGATGCTGCTGGTGGGGATGACCGGCTACGGCACCGCGATGCTGTTCGTGCTGCACGGGGCACCCGACCTGGCGCTCACCCAGTTCCTGGTGGAGACCGCGACGATAGCGGTCTTCGTGCTGGTGCTGCGTCGGCTGCCGGAGCGGTTCTCGGCCCGCCCGCTGCGCCGTACCCGTTGGGTCCGCCGGTTGATCGGGGTGGCGGTGGGTGTGGTGGCCGCCGGGCTGGCCCTCATGGCCGCCGGTGCCCGCCGGGCACCGAACATCTCCGCCGTCTTCCCGGACCTGTCGGTCATTCATGGGTACGGCCGCAACGTGGTCAACGTGACCCTGGTCGACATCCGGGCCTGGGACACCATGGGGGAGTTGGCGGTGCTGGTGGTGGCCGCGACCGGGGTGGCCAGCCTGATCTTCGAACGGTCCCGCACCGGGCCGCGTCCGCGCCGTCCGGAGTCGGACCAGCGGCTGAGCGAGTCCGGCCGGTCGGTGTGGCTGCGCGGTGGCCCCACCCTCTACGAGGAGCGCCGCTCCATCGTGTTGGAGGTGGTCATCCGGCTGATCTTCCACACCGTTGTGCTGTTCTCCCTCTTCCTGCTCTTCTCCGGGCACAACGCGCCGGGCGGTGGTTTCGCCGGTGGTCTGGTGGCGGGTCTCGCCCTGGTGGTGCGGTATCTGGCGGGTGGCCGGTACGAGTTGACCGAGGCTGCTCCGATCGGCGCCGGCCCGATCCTCGGTGCCGGGCTGGCCGTGTCGGCGGGCAGTGGGGTGGTGGCGTTGCTGGCCGGTGGCGCGGTGCTGGAGAGCGCCAGGCTCGACCAGACCCTGCCGCTGGTCGGCGACACCCACCTGGTGACGTCTCTCTTCTTCGACATCGGCGTGTACCTGGTCGTGATCGGGTTGGTGCTGGACATCCTTCGCAGCCTCGGCGCGGAGGTGGACCGGCACATCGAGGCCACCGGGGAGGCGACCGGTGGCCTGGCCGTCGACAAGGGGGACCGGCCGTGAGCGCGAGGAGTGAGCCGGTGTTGCGAGCCCCGCAGTCGCGAACAGGAGGGGCACGGTGAGCGCGAGGAGTGAGCCGGGTTTGCGAGCCCCGCAGTCGCGAGCAGAGGTGGCGCCGTGAGCGCGAGGAGTGAGCCGGTGTTGCGAGCCCCGCAGTCGCGAGCAGAGGTGGCGCCGTGAGCGCGAGCGACGCTGGGCCGACGTTGGTGCTGGTGCTGGCCGTCGCGGTGCTGTTCGGGTGCGGGGTGATCCTGCTGTTGGAGCGCAGCCTGACCCGGATCCTGCTGGGTGTGATCCTGCTCGGCAACGGGGTGAACCTGTTGATCCTGCTGGGTGGGCGGTCGGGTGGGGCGCCGATCGTCGGCACCGGTCCGGTGGATCGGATGAGCGACCCGCTGCCGCAGGCGATGGTGTTGACCTCCATCGTGATCACCTTCGGGTTCACCGCGTTCCTGCTCGCGGTGGCCTACCGCAGCTGGTATCTGTCCGGTGACGACGAGGTGCCCGACGACCTGGAGGACCGGCAGATCATCCGCCGGGCCGGGCGTAACGAGGCGGGTGCCGTCGACCACGGTGGCGAGGGGCCGAACGGTGACCCGGAGCAGGTCGATCCGGAGCCTGCCCGTCGTCGGCTGCGGCGCGGGGACGAGGCGTGATGGGCGCGTTGGTGCCGCTGCCGGTGGTGGTGCCGCTGTTCGGTGCGGCGTTGACCCTGCTGTTGGCCGGGTGGCCCCGACTTCAGCGGGCGATCAGCGTGCTCTGCCTGGGCGGCACGCTCGTGGTGGCGTTGGTGCTGCTGGTGCAGGCGTACCGGCACGGGCCGGTGGTGGTGGCGGTCGGCGGTTGGCCGGCGCCGGTCGGCATCGTGCTGGTCGCCGACCAGTTGGCCGCGTTGATGGTGGTGGTGTCGTCGGCGGTGACCCTCTGCGTGCTGCTGTACTCGATCGGTCAGGGTCGCAGTGAGACGAGCGAGTCCACCCCGGTGTCGATCTTCCACCCGACGTATCTGGTGCTGACCGCGGGCGTGACCAACGCGTTCCTGGCCGGTGACCTGTTCAACCTCTTCGTCGGCTTCGAGATCCTGCTGGCGGCGAGTTTCGTGTTGATCACGTTGGGCGGCACCGAGACGCGGATCCGGACCGGGTCGACGTACGTGGTGGTCAGCATCCTCTCCTCGATGATGTTCCTGACGGCGGTGGGCCTGGTGTACGCGGCCACCGGCACCCTCAACCTCGCCCAGCTCGCCCAACGCCTCGACGACCTGCCGGACGGGGCCCGGCTGGCCCTGGAGTTGACGTTGCTGCTGGCCTTCGCGATCAAGGCGGCGGTCTTCCCGTTGTCGGCCTGGCTGCCGGACAGCTACCCCACCGCGCCGGCCCCGGTCACCGCAGTCTTCGCGGGTCTGCTCACCAAGGTGGGCGTGTACGCGATCATCCGTACCGAGACGTTGCTGTTCCCCGGTGGGCAGGCGGACACGCTGCTGATGGTGGTCGCCGGGCTGACCATGGTGGTCGGCATCCTCGGTGCGGTGGCCCAGTCCGACCTGAAGCGGCTCTTCTCGTTCACCCTGGTCAGCCACATCGGTTACATGATCTTCGGGGTGGCGTTGAGCACCGCCGCCGGGCTGTCCGGCGCGATCTTCTACGTGGTGCACCACATCACCATCCAGACCACGCTGTTCCTGGTCGCCGGTCTGGTCGAGGAGCGCGCCGGCAGCACCGACCTGCGTCGGATCGGCGGGCTGGCCCGGGTGGCTCCGCTGCTCGGTGTGCTGTTCTTCGTCCCGGCCATGAACCTTGCCGGGGTGCCGCCGTTCTCCGGGTTCCTCGGCAAGCTCGGTCTGCTCCAGGCCGGGGTGGCGGCCGGTGGGCCACTGCCCGGGGTGCTGGTGGCCGCCGGCACGGTGACCAGCCTGCTCACCCTCTACGTGGCGTCCCGGGTCTGGAACATCGCCTTCTGGCGCGCGCCCCGGCTGGCCACCGGTGAGCCCGTCGTCCAGTTGCCGAAGCTGATGGTCGGGGCCACCGTGGCCCTGGTCGCGCTCGGGCTGGTGTTGACGGTGTTGGCCGGTCCGCTCTTCGACGTCACCGCCGACGCGGCGGCCGACCTGCGGCTGCGTACCCCGTATGTGCGTGCCGTGCTTCCGGGCGGTGAGCCGTGACCGGCCCGGACGCACCCGGCCCCGGGGTGTCCGGACGCGGCCGGCTCGGGCGCTGGCGGGACCAGGTGGTGGCGCTCGGGTGGCTGGTGCTGGTCTGGAACCTGCTCTGGGGGGACGTCACCTGGGCGAACCTGGTCGGCGGCCTGCTGGTGGGCGGTGCGGTGCTGGTCTTCTACCCGCTGCCGGCGGTGAGCTTCGGTGGCCGACTGCGGCCCGGGGCGCTGCTGGTGTTCGCCGGCCGGTTCGTCGTCGAGCTGGTCACCGCGAGCCTGCACGTCGCCCGGATCGCGGTGCAGCCCGGCTGCCGGCCGCGTGGGGCGATCATCGGGGTCCGGTTGCGGGTGTCCAGCGACCTGAACCTGGCGCTCACCGCCGAGGCGGTCTCACTGGTGCCGGGCACGCTGATCCTCGAGGTGGACCGGGCCGCTGGCGTGCTCTACCTGCACGTGTTGGACACCCACCGGCCGGCGGACCTGGACGCGGCCCGGGAACGCACCCTCACCGTCGAACGACGGATCATCCGCGCGGTGGGCTCCGCCGCCGAACTGCGCCTCGTCGAGACCGGCACGTCCGAGAAGGGAACCCGCCCGTGACCACGTTCCTGGCCGTCGTCCTCACGGCTCTGTTGTCGGTGACGGCGCTGCTCGCGCTCATTCGCCTCTATCGCGGTCCGTCCCTGGTGGACCGGGTGATCGCCGCGGACATGCTGCTGGCCACCATGGTCGGCGCGGTGGGCGCCGAGGCGGCGGTCAACCGGCACGCCACCACACTGCCGGTGCTGGTCGTGCTCTCCCTGCTCGGCTTCGTGGGCTCGGTGTCGCTGGTCCGGTTCGCGGTCCGGGAGCAGCCGTGATCGCGACGATCGCGGACTGGCTCGGCGCGTTCTGCCTGGTGGCCGGCGCGTTGCTCGGCCTGGCCGCCGCGATCGGCGTGCTGCGCTTCCCGGATGCGCTGTCCCGGATGCACGCGGCCACCAAGCCGCAGGTGCTCGGGGTGCTGCTGTTGCTGCTGGGCATCGGGTTGCGACTGCGGTCCCCGGCGGATCTGGGCATGATCCTGCTGGTGGCCGTCTTCCAGTTGGCCACCGCGCCGGTGGCGGCCCAGATGATCGGGCGGGCCGCGTACCGGTCGGGGCGGCTCGACCGGAGCCTGCTCGACGCCGACGAGCTGGCCGACCGGTGACCCACCCGCCCCCGGGGAACCAGGCCTTGGCACACACTCCTCTTGATCTCTAGATGTCAACGTAGCTATGGCAGCGCCTGAACGCCTCTTGCTGCCTCGAATCGACAGCTGTGACGATGTGCGCCTCACAACGGGAGGTGATCCACTCCGACGCGTACGCGCGCTACCCGTCCGCGGCGAACGTCCTGGCGGACTACGGAATCCAGTCGGCCTACTCGAGACTGACGACGGGGAACGCCTACGAGGGGGAACAGGTTCGAGAAGGAGGTCGACCTCTACTGGGGCGGATACTTCGTCTTCGATACGGGGCGTCGCTGCGGCGGCACCTCCGAGTGCAACTGGTTGTACTGACCCCGCAGCGACCAGTCAGCCGGCCCCGAGCGGAGTCCGGGGCCGGCTGCCGAGCATCGCGACCATCTCTCAGCGGCCCTTCAGCAGGGACGGATAAAATGGCGGCATGATCGACTCTTCTGCCCAGGAGGGCAGCAGTAGCCAGCCGGGTCGTGCCCGGCATATTCCCGTACCGACGACCCCGGGAGCCCTGAGCGACCCGTGTTGATCGTCGTCGGTCTTCTCTTGATCGTTGTTCTCACCGCCGCCACGGGTTACTTCGTGGCGCAGGAGTTCGGCTACGTCGCCGTGGACCGGGGCAAGCTGCGTCAGCTCGCTGATGACGGCGACCAGGCCGCTGCCCGGGCCCTGACCGTCACCAGCCGGCTCTCCTTCATGCTCTCCGGCGCCCAACTCGGCATCACCGTCACCGCCCTGCTGGTCGGTTACGTCGCCGAGCCGTACCTGGGCGCCGGCCTCGCCGACCTGCTCGGCGTGGCGGGCGTCAGCGAGGGGGTCACCCTGCCGCTCTCGGTGGCGTTGGCCCTGGTCATCGCCACCATCGTGCAGATGGTCCTCGGTGAGCTGGCGCCGAAGAACCTGGCCATCGCGCGCGCCGAGTCGTTGGCCCGTGCGCTGAGCCGGTCCACCCTCGTCTACCTGGCCGTCGCGGGGCCGCTGATCCGGCTCTTCGACCGGGCGTCGATCCGGCTGCTCCGCCGGGTCGGCATCGAACCCATCGAGGAGTTGCCCAGCGGCGCCACCCCGGCCGACCTGGAGCAGATCATCGCCGAGTCCCGCGAGGAGGGCAGCCTGGACGCGGAGATGTCCACGCTGCTCGACCGAGGTCTGGACTTCCGCGAGCTGACCGCCGGGGAGGCCATGGTGCCCCGGGTCGACGTGCACACCGTACGGGCGCACGAGCCGGTCAGCCGGGTGGTCGAGCTGCTGGACACCGGCCACTCCCGCTTCCCGGTGCGCGGTGCGGAGGGTGTCGACGACCTGATCGGCGTCGTCGGCATCGCCGACGTGCTCGGCGTACCCCCGGGGGAGCGGGCGACCACCCCGGTGAGCGCGGTGGCGGGGCCGCCGCTGCTCGTGCCGGAGACGTTGCCCCTTCCCACGGTGCTGGACCGCCTGCGCTCCGGTCACCGGCAGATGGCCTGCGTGGTCGACGAGTACGGCGGCTTCGCCGGGGTCATCACCCTGGAGGACATCGCCGAGGAGCTGGTCGGCCCGATCCGGGACGAGGACGACCCACCGGAGCGGGCACCCGCCCGCCAGGACGACGGGTCCTGGGTGGTGCCGGCCCGTTGGCGGATCGACGAGGTCGCCGACAGCACCGGCATCGCCCTGCCCGAGGCGCCGGAGTACGACACCCTGTCCGGCTTGGTGATGCGGGAGTTGGGCCGGGTGCCGGAGGTCGGTGACCGGCTGGAGATCAGCCTGCTGCCGGAGGGCGCGGACGGCGAGGTCAACGAGGCGGAGCCCCGCGCGTTGGTCGAGGTGCTGGCCGTGGACCGGCATGTGGCTGACTCGGTGCGGTTGCAGCTGACCACGCCGGAGGTGTCCGCATGAGCGCGAGGAGTGAGCTTGCGAGCCCCGCAGTCGCGAATGAAGGCGGGCACCGATGAGCCCCGGGATCGCGCTGTTCAGTTCGGTGATCCTGCTGGCGCTGAACGGGTTCTTCGTGGCCGCCGAGTTCGCCCTGGTGGCCAGCAAGCGGTACCGCCTGGAGCAGGCGGCGGCGAACGGCGGTCGGGCGGCACGCGCCGCGCTGGACGGCGTCCGCGAACTGTCGCTGATGCTGGCCGGCGCGCAGCTCGGCATCACGCTGTGCACCCTGGGTCTCGGCGCGCTGGCCGAGCCGGCGATCGAGCACCTGCTCAGCCCACTGCTGCACGCGGTGGGCCTGCCGGACGCGGCCAGCCACCTGATCGCCCTGGTCTTCGCCCTCGGGGTGGTGACCTTCCTGCACCTGGTGGTGGGGGAGATGGCCCCGAAGTCGTGGGCGATCACCGACGCGGAGCGGTCGGCGACGCTGCTCGCGTTGCCGTTCCGGGCCTTCGCCCGGGTGGCGCGACCGGTGCTGTCCGCGCTCAACGCCCTGGCCAACGCGATCCTGCGGCTGTTCGGGGTCAACCAGCAGGATCAGCTCGCCCAGGTGCACGGCCCGGACGAGCTGCGGATCCTGCTGGAGCAGTCCCGTGAGCACGGGCTGCTCGGCGCGGAGCAGCACCAGCTGCTGACCAGCATGCTGGAGTTGCAGGGCACGTCGGTGGCGCAGGTGATGGAACCGTTCGCCACCATGGTCACCGTCCGTCGGAGCGAGCCCGCCGAGCGGATCGAGGAGGTCAGCCGGGACAGCGGCCGATCCCGCCTGGCGGTGCTGGACGAGCAGGGCGACGTGTGTGGCCTGGTGCACGTCCGGGAGGCGGTACGGGTGGTCACCACCGGTCGCGTCGCGACCGCCGGGGAGTTGATGACCCCCGCGTTCACCCTGCCCGCGACGTCCTCGGTCACCGAGGCCGTGGCGGCGATGCGGGCCCGGCAGTCGCAGCTCGCGTTGGTGCGCAACGGCGGCGGCCCGGCTCGACCGATCGGGTTCGTCGCCCTGGAGGACCTCCTGGAGGAGGTCATCGGGGAGTTCGACGACGAGACCGACGCGGTCCCGCGCGGACGCCGCCTGCGCTGACCTGCCGACCCGGCCGCGCCGATGTGTGCGGCCGGGTCGGCGCTGCCGCTGATGTGCGGCCCGGTCGGCGCTGCCGCGCTGACAGGTGCGGCCCGGTTGGCGCTGTCGCGCTGACAGGTGCGGCCCGGTCGGCGCCGCGGGCTTGAGGTCACGCCGACCGGGTAGGCGCGCCGGGTGGGGCCGACGGGGCCCCGGCCGGGAGGGGGCGCGCGGTGCGGCTGACGGGAGTGTCCCGGGAGTCCGGTTGGACCGGCCTGTCCGTGCAGACCACGCTCCCCAACCCGAGTACCCGGCCGGGCCTGCGCCTGCCGGGGCGGGTGACTGTCGCGGCCGGGCCGGAGGACGTGCTGGTCCGGCACATCCGGCTCGGTCTGGTCACCACTGTCGAACCGGACGACCCGTCCGCCGCCCGACGACTCGTGCAGTTCCACCAGGTGCCGATCGCCGGTCGGTTCGTCGTACCGGCCGGGCGGCGCAGGGCCGTCGACTTCGCCATGCCGTTGCCCTGGGAGACCCCGGTGACGACCTTCGGTGGGGTGCCGCTGCTGAGCCTGCGGATGGGTCTGCGGACCGAGGTATCCGTCGACCCCGACCTCGACCAGGGGGCGATGGTGCCCGTCTTCGTGCACCCGCTCCCCGCCCAGCAGCACGTGTTCGCGGCGTTGGACACGCTCGGCTTCGCGATTCGCCAGGCGGGCTTGCAGCAGGGTGAGCTGCCCGGGGTGGAGCAGACCCTGCCGCTGCACCAACGCTGGGGTTTCTGGGTGGGGCCGCTCTACGCCGGCCCGATCACCGAGCTTGAGGTGATCTTCGTGACCAACTCGGCGGGCCTGGAGGCGATCCTCTGGATGGACCGCCGGCTGGCGCTGGCCGGCATCACCCACCAGAGCATCAGCAGGTTCCGGATCTGGCACGAGGACGCCGACCGGCGGGACTGGGTCGCCACCGTGGACGGCTGGCTCCGCCAGGCGATCAACCGGCACGCCGCCGCTGCCGCCCACGCCGACTGGTCCGCGCAGATCGGCGGGTCCGCCCATGTCAGCCGCCACCCCGACGAGCCGATCCGCCCGGGCTTCGGGCTGGGCGGCACCGCCGGCGGCGCAGGCGTCGGCGGCGGAGGATCCGGCGGCGGCGACGGCACCTGACACCCCCCGCTCCGCCCCAGCCCCCACCCCCAACCCTGTCGATCATGGAGTTGTGGTGGGATGAAAATCCTGCTTCACCCCTTTTGGGGGCACCACAAGTCCATGATCGACGCGAGGGTCCGCGAGGGTCCGCGAGGGTCCGCGCCGACCGGGTCAGCCGGCGGTTGCGGTGGCCAGTTTGAGGCTGAAGGCCAGGAACAGGGCGGCCACGGCGGTGGTGCCACCGGCGGCCAGGCGGCGACGTTGCCGGAACTGGGCGGCCAGGAAGGTGCCCGCGAAGATCAACGCGGTCAGGTAGAGCGCGCTGGTGACCTGGGCGATCAGGCCGAGCAGCAGGAACGACAGCGCCGGCCAGGCGTAGTCGGGGTCGACGAACTGGATGAAGAACGAGATGAAGAACAGGATCGCCTTCGGATTCAGCAGGCTGATCACCAGCGCCTTGCGGAACGGGCTGCGCAGCGCCGCCGGCTCCGCGGCGTCGATGAGCCGCGGCGTGCTCGGGTCGTTGCGGTCGCGCCAGCGCCGCACCGCGCCGAGCAACATGGTCACCCCGACATAACCGAGGTACGCGGCGCCGGCGTACTTGATCACCAGGAACAGCGGCGGGTACGCCTTGAGCAACGACGCCACCCCGGCGGCGGAGAGGAACATCAGCACCCCGTCGCCGACGAACACGCCCCCGGCGGCCCGGTAGCCGACCGCGACACCTCGTTTGGCCGCCGTGGAGAGCACGAAGAGTGAGTTCGGCCCGGGCAGCAGGATGATGGCCACGGTGCCCAGCACGTACGTCCAGATGTCGGTGATCCCCAGCACGCCCGCCATCATCACGCCACCGGTGTCGTACGGCGAAGTCTTTCTCGCAGCCTGGCCTGTGCGTTCGGCCACTCGTCGAGGGTCATCGCGTACTGGACGGTGTCCCGCCAGGAGCCGTCCGGGCGCTGCCGGTGCATCCGCAGGACCCCTTCCCGGGTCGCGCCGAGCCGTTCGATGGCCGTCTGGGAGCGGACGTTGCGGATGTCGGTGTGCCAGGCCACCCGGACCGCGCCCAGGTCGTCGAAGGCGCGGCCGAGCAGCAGCAGCTTCGCCTCGGTGTTGATCCCGGTACGCCACCACTGCCGTCCGAGGAAGGTGTGCCCGATCGCCACCGCCCGCCGCTCCGGGTCGATGTCGTAGTAGGACGTGCTGCCGACCACCGCCCCGGTGACGGCGCACCGCTGCACCCAGGCCACCCGCTCGCCGCGGTGCTGCGCGGCCAGGGCGGTGCCGATCACCTCCGCGGTGCCGGTGGGCGCGGTGGGCGGTGCGACGGTGAGGTGTCGCCACACTTCCGGGTCTGCGGTGGCGGCGTGCAACTCGTCGGTGTGCGCGAACTCCAGCGGCTCCAGCCGGACGTGGTCGCCGTGCAGCGACACGGGGTCGTGCCACCGGGTGCGGGACGTCCGCAGGAACGCCGGCAGCGGTGCGGTGACGCCGGCGTCCGGCTCGGGTCGTCCGGGGGTCAACCGCAGCGGCAGTACGCCGGCCCAGTGCGGCAGGTGCAGGTCGGCCTCGTCCTCGCGGACCCCACCGGTGCGGGACCGGACGGACACCTCGCGCAGGGGCAGCGCCAGCACGGCGGTCTCGGCCAACTCCCGCCGGCTGGGCGGACGGGTGTCGGTGCTGCGTCCCGGGCCGACCTTCTCCACCAGCGCGGTGAGCATGGCGAGCTTCTCCCGCTCGTCGGTGACCAGTCGCGCGGTGCCGTGCGCGACCACCGAGCGGTAGTTGGCGCTGTGGTGGAACTGGGAACGGGCGTAGACCAACCCGTCGAGCACCGTCACCGCGACGCAGACCGGCAGCCCGTCGCCCCGGGCGGCCAGCAGTGGCCGACTTCCGGTGGATCCGTGCAGGTAGAGGGTGTCGCCGATGCGTACGTGCAGGGTGGGCAGCACCCGTGGCTGGCCGTCGACGGTGAACCCGAGCGCGCAGTCGTACGCCTCGTCGAGCACGGCGTGGGCGGCGGCCTCGTCGTAGCTCATCCGTTCGCGGGAGCGGTGGGGTGTGGTCCGGGCGGTGGGTGGATACATGCGCGCGCCCCTTTGTTCTAGTACAATCCCTTGTTTGTGTCAGCACGCTATCAGCTCAGTGGTACGACGGCCGTCGAGATTTCGGCCGGCATCGAGTCGGGCATCCGTACCGGCACGCTGTCGCCGGGGGCCGCGCTGCCACCGGTGCGGGCGCTCGCCGCCGACCTGGGTGTCAGCCCCGCCACCGTCGCCCGCGCCTACCAGGAGCTGCGCCAACGTGGCCTGCTCGTCACCGCCGGGCGGCACGGCACCCGGGTCCGTCCCCGCCCCCCGGTGGCCGCCCGCCGCTCCGCGCTACGCCCGCCACCACTGCCCGGGGCCCGGGACCTGTCCCGGGGCGAACCCGACCGCCGGCTGCTCCCGCCACTCGGCCCGCACCTGGCGGCGCTCGCCGCCGACGCCGGCCCGTCGGTCAGCTACTCCGACGCCGGAGTGCTGCCCGAGTTGGCCGAGGCCGCCCGGGCCCGACTGGAGGCCGACGGCGTGCCGGCCGGGGAGCTGACCATCACCGGCGGCGCGCTGGACGGCATCGAGCGGCTGCTCGGCGCCCACCTGCGCCCCGGCGACGCGGTCGCCGTGGAGGACCCGGGCTGGGCCAACCTGCTCGACCTGGTGGCCGCGCTGGGGTTGCGCCCGATCGGCGTACCGGTGGACGACGAGGGTCCGCTGGTGGCCGGGGTGGCCGCCGCGCTCACGGCCGGGGCGCGGGCGCTGGTGGTCACCAGCCGAGCGCAGAACCCGATCGGCTCGGCCGTCTCGGCGGAGCGCGCCGAGGCACTGCGCGCGCTGCTCGCCGGCCGGCGGGACCTGCTGCTGATCGAGGACGACCACGCCGCCGAACTGGCCCGCGTACCCCTGCACCCGCTGGCCGGTGCGACGGCGAGCTGGGCGTTCGTGCGGTCGGTGAGCAAACCCTTCGGCCCGGACCTGCGGCTCGCGGTGCTGGTCGGCGACGAGACGACGGTGGCCCGGGTGGCCGGTCGGACCCGGGTCGGCGCGGGCTGGGTCTCCACGGTGCTGCAACGGCTGGTCCTCGCCCTCTGGCGCGACCCCGCGGTCGACGAGTTGGTGCGGCGGGCGGCGCAGAGCTACGAGCAGCGGCGCGAAGGGCTGCTGACCGCCCTGGCCGAGCACGGCCTGCGGGCGCACGGGCGCAGCGGCATCAACATCTGGCTGCCGGTGCCGGACGAGACCAGCGCGGTCACCGCGATGCGCGACGCCGGCTGGGCGGTGGCCCCCGGCGCTCTCTACCGGATCGCCGCCGCGCCCGCCGTGCGCGTCACGGTCAGCTCGCTGCACACCGACGACCTGGCCCCGCTGGCCGCCGCGCTGGCCCACGCCGCCGACCCCACCCCGCCCCCGGGGTTCACCACCTGAGCGGCCGTGCTCCGCCACCGTGCACCCGGTGTCTACGGTTCGGGCAGAAAGTGCGAGGTTGCGAGGATTCGGGGTGAACGGGGCGGGTATGCGGGCCGCTGGAGGTGGGAACCATGGCTTCTCCCGGAGCACGCAAGGGAATCTGGATCGTGGTGGCGCTGGTGATCATCATCATCGTCATCGTGCTGATCGCCATCGCGTCCGGTGGTGACGGTGGCGGAAACGGTTACTGAGATCGTTAGGCCGGTGGGCGTACCCGGCACCGGGCATCGAACGGGTATATAACAGTCGGCATGGCCGAGCAGACCCGGAACGCCCCGGGCGCCCAGCGGTTCATCCCGCCCGACGCCGACACCATCGACGCACTGCGCACCGCCGCCGGCGGCTGTCGGGGCTGCGAGCTGTACCGGGACGCCTCGCAGACGGTCTTCGGCCGGGGCGACGAGAGCGCCCGGGTGGTGCTGGTCGGCGAGCAGCCGGGCGACATGGAGGACCAGAAGGGCCTGCCCTTCGTCGGCCCCGCCGGTCGGCTGCTGCGTCGCGCCGTCGACGACGCCGGGCTGGACCCGCGGCACCTCTACCTGACCAACTCCGTGAAGCACTTCCGCTTCGAGCTGCGCGGCAAACGGCGGATTCACCAGACCCCCGACCAGGCGCACATCACCGCCTGCCGGCCCTGGTTGGTCGCCGAGTTCGCCCGGTTGCGCCCGGAGATCGTGGTGGTGCTCGGCGCGACCGCCGCCAAGGCCCTGCTCGGGCCGTCCTTCCGGGTCACCCGGCAGCGGGGCGAGCTGCTGCCCTGGCCCGCCTCGGCCCAGCGTCCGGAGGACTTCCAACGGGTGCCGGTGGACAGCGCCGGCAAGCGCGCCGACATGCCGCAGGCGCGCCTGCTGGCCACCATCCACCCGTCCGCGGTGCTGCGCGCCGACGACCAGGACAAGGCGTACGAGGGCCTGGTCGCCGACCTCACCATCGTCACCCGCGCCCTGCCCGAGTAGCCCGGCGTCGACACCGATGGGCGTCGTGCCGGTGCGCCTGTCGAGGCTGCGAGGGCTCAGCCGTCCGTCATGATCTTGCCGAACGCGTCCCCGCGCCCGGCCAAGATCCGCGCAACGTCGGGGAAAGTGCTGCCTCCGGGCACGCTGAGGCAGCACCATCCCTGACGTTGCGCGGATCATGCGGGGCGCGGGGCGCGGGGCGCGGGGTGGCGCGGGGCGTGGGGCGTGGGGGCGTGGGGCGTGCGGAGTGGCGCGGGGTGTGGGGCGGCGGGCGGCGGGTTGGGTGCGCGAGGATGGGGCCACCCTCATCGTAAGGAGCGTCGATGGCCACCGACCTGACCGCGCCGGGCACCGCCGCTCGCCCCGACATCGCGTCGATCCAACGCCGTACCCTGCGGCTGCTCTTCACCACCCAGATCGTCGGCGGTGTCGGCGTCACCATCGGCATCGCGGTGGGCGCGCTGCTCGCCGCGCGGATCGCCGGCACCGCGGTGGCCGGTGTGGCACAGAGCGCGGGGGTGGTCGGCGCGGCGTTGCTCGCCGTCCCGGTCACCCGGATCATGGCGCGGCACGGGCGGCGACCGGGGCTGGTGGTGGCGTACGCGGTCGGTGCCGTCGGCGGCGTGCTCGTGGTGCTGTCCGCGATGACCCACTGGATCCCGCTGCTCTTCCTCGGCATGTTGCTCTTCGGTGGGGGCACCGCCGCGAACCTCCAGGCCCGCTACACGGCGGTGGACCTCGCCGAGCCGGCCCGACGGGGCCGGCAGCTCTCCCTGATCGTCTGGGCGACCACCATCGGTGCGGTGGCCGCGCCGAACTTCGCCGCCCTGGCCGACCGGGTCACCACCGGCTGGGGGTTGCCCCCACTCGCCGGCCCGTTCGCGTTCAGCTCGGCAGCGTTCGTGCTGGCTGCCGTCGTACTCCTCGGGTTGCTCCGGCCCGACCCGCTGCTCACCGCGCGGCGGCTCGCGGCGGCCGACACGCCCGTCGTTCCGCCGACCGACGCCGCCGCGACGGCCGCGGTGGCGGAGGCGCCGGCCGCCGCGCCGGTAGCGGTGCGCGCGCCGCGCGGCGCGGGGATGCGGGCGGCCTGGTCGGTGGTACGCGCGCGACCCGCCGCCCGGCTCGGCGTCGCCGCCGTGGCGGTCGGTCACCTGGTCATGGTGGCGGTGATGGCGATGACCCCGGTCCGGCTCGGCGAGTCGCACGCCGACGCCGACGTGCTGCGCCTGGTCGGCATCGTGCTGAGCCTGCACATCGCCGGCATGTACGCGTTCTCCCCGGTGGTGGGGTGGCTCACCGACCGGCTCGGTCGGCGGGCCGTGATCCTCGGTGGGGTCGGGTTCCTGCTGGCCGCCTGCGCGGTCGCCGGCACCGCCGGACACCACACACCCCGGCTCTCGGTGGGTCTCGTCCTGCTCGGGCTGGGCTGGTCGGGGACGATGGTGGCCGGCTCGACGCTGCTGTCCGAGTCGGTGCCGGCCGGGGTGCGGCCGAGCGTCCAGGGGTTCTGCGACCTGGTCATGGGGTTGGCCGGGGCTGCCGCCGCCGTGGTCAGCGGGTTTGTCATGCAGTTCGCCGGTTATCCCGTGCTCACCCTGCTCGCGGCGGTCGCGGCGGCGCCCCTGGTGGCGCTAGCGTTGCGCCCGGTGCCGACCGGGGCACCGGACGAGGAGGGCTGATCACGTGCGGCTGACCGACTTCTGGGCGCGCCTGGAGGAGGCGTTCGGGCCCGGCTACGCGGCGAGCATCGCCCGCGATCAGGTGCTGTCCCAGCTCGACGGACGGACCATCGAGCAGGCGTTGGCGGCGGGTGAGCGGACGAACGTGGTGTGGCGGGCGGTCTGTGCCGCGTACCCCGACCGGGTGCCCGCCCGACTACGCTGAGCAGCCTTTTCGTCACTTCCGCGTGTCGCTTGTCGAGTCGTACACCTGTTCGGCTATTGTCCACAGCGGGGTGCTCGTCCACAGCTCGCGGCCCGTCGGCTGGTTTTCTGTCGGACCTAGCGCCTAGCGTGTCCGCGTGACGCGAAGCTCAGCAAAGACGCCGGCGAAGGCAGGGGTGGCAACCATGGCAGCAGGACCTGACCGGGAGAAGGCACTCGACCTTGCTCTCGCTCAGATCGACAAGCAATTCGGCAAGGGCTCGGTGATGAGGCTGGGGGAGCGGCCTGTCGTCCAGACCGCCGTGATCCCGACCGGCTCCATCGCGCTCGACGTGGCGCTCGGCGTGGGCGGCCTGCCGCGGGGTCGGGTGATCGAGGTCTACGGCCCCGAGTCCAGCGGTAAGACCACGGTGGCCCTGCACGCGGTGGCCAACGCCCAGCGCAACGGCGGCATCGCCGCCTTCATCGACGCCGAGCACGCGCTCGACCCGGAGTACGCGAAGGCCCTCGGTGTCGACACCGACGCGATGCTGGTCTCCCAGCCGGACACCGGCGAGCAGGCGCTGGAGATCGCGGACATGCTGATCCGCTCCGGCGCGCTCGACATCATCGTGATCGACTCGGTGGCTGCCCTGGTGCCGCGCGCCGAGATCGAGGGCGAGATGGGCGACAGCCACGTGGGTCTCCAGGCCCGGTTGATGAGCCAGGCCCTCCGGAAGATCACCGGTGTGCTCAGCAACACCGGCACCACGGCGATCTTCATCAACCAGCTGCGGGAAAAGATCGGTGTCATGTTCGGCAGCCCGGAGACCACCACCGGTGGTCGGGCGCTGAAGTTCTACGCCTCGGTCCGGCTCGACGTGCGACGCATCGAGAGCCTCAAGGACGGCACCGACGTGGTCGGCAACCGCACCCGGGTCAAGGTCGTGAAGAACAAGGTCGCCGCACCGTTCAAGCAGGCCGAGTTCGACATCATGTACGGCAAGGGCATCTCGCGGGAGGGCTCGCTGATCGACGTCGGCGTGGAGCAGGCGATCATCCGCAAGTCCGGAGCGTGGTACACGTACGACGGCGACCAGCTCGGTCAGGGCAAGGAGAAGGCCCGGGAGTTCCTGAAGGAAAACCCGGACGTGGCCGCCGAGATCGAGAAGAAGATCCTGGAGAAGCTCGGCGTCGGTGTCGGCGCGGGTGACGCCGCCGGTGGCCCGGAGCTGCCGCCGGTCGACTTCTGACCGGTCGCTGACCCATGGCAGGACGACGCGCCCGCACGGGGCGGGGCTGGGATGCCAGTCCGTCCCGTGCGGGCGACGCCGCTGACCCACCGCGTCCCCGTCGGGGACGACAGGCCGAGTCGTCGGCAGACGAACCGGCGCCCCCGCCGCGCGACGAGTCCGAGGTGGCCCGCGAGATCTGCCTGCGCCAGCTCGCCGTCCGGCCACGCACCCGAGCCGAGCTGGCCGGGGCATTGGCCAAGCGGGGCATCTCCGAGCAGGTGGCGGCCGAGGTGCTCGACCGGTACGACGAGGTCGGCATCATCGACGACGCCGCGTTCGCCCGAGCGTGGGTGTCCAGTCGGCACACCGGTCGCGGGCTGGCTCGCCGTGCCCTCGCCAACGAGTTGCGCCGTAAGGGCGTCGACGGCGACGTGGCCACCGAGGCGTTGGGTGAGTTGGACGAGGAGACCGAGGCGGACACCGCCCGTGGTCTCGTGGAGCGCAAGCTGCGCACGGCCCGGGGCGAGCCCGATGCGGTCTTCCGCCGGCTGGTGGGCATGCTGGCCCGCAAGGGTTACCCGCCGGGGGTCGCGATCCGGGCGGTGAAGGATGCGCTGGCCGCGCAGAGCGCCGAGGCGGCCGAGTTCGCCGCGCAGATCGACGCCGACGCTCTCGCTGACGCCGAGGGCGACCTGGACCGCGACACCCGCGTGGTGGAGTGACCGGTCGGCGGGGCTGTCGGGTTGGACGGTGACGGCGGGCGGCGGCTCGGTGCCGACGTCATGGTTGTCACAAAGTCGGCTCTGCTCACCGGGGCGTCGTCCCTGAACAGGTACGACATGTCAATCACGCCTGCCGGGTCGCGGTTTTTGTCACTCTGTGTCCGCATCGACATCAGCTTTGGGTGACGATTCAACTTCTCTCCGTTCGGGGGGTTTGATCATGAGTCCTTGACCAGAGCACCCCCGGAGACCTAGCCTCGCCATACAGGCTCACATTGCCCGACCATCGCAGGCTAAGCGCACAACATAGATCGCGTAACAAGACAGCATCACTTTGGCCGACTCCGCGGCCTTTGGCGGCAGCTCCGGACTGGCCGGTCCGGGACGCCGCGACAACTGCACCCGGTCGCCGACGCTGCCCGCGGGCACCGCCGGCGGAGAGAGCTACCCACGGCCAGCCGCTCCGGTCGGGCGTCCACAGCCGCAGGAGTGTGCCCCGGCACGGTCGCTGCGGTCTCGACGTTAGGGGAGGCGGCCATGGCGGGGCGGCGGCACAGGTTCACCGGTAGACCCGACGGGGTCCCGGCATGAACGCCTTCGACGTCGTGCTCCTCGCGGCCGTCCTCGTCCTCGCGCTGGTCGTGATCGGAGCCGTGCTGGTGGGCATCCGGACGATGCGCCGGATGGGTGCCGGGCCGGCTCCGGAGGATCCCGCCTTCATCGCCGAGAAGGATCGTCAGGAGCAGTCGCTCGCTGCCCTGCGAACGGCGGCCGACGAGGCGAACAGCACGATCGACGTGGCGAAGTCCGCCGCCGCGGCGGCCCGCACCGAGGCGGCGGCGGCGAAGGCGGAGGCGAAGGCGGCCCGCGCCGAGGCGCGTCGGGTGCTCGACGACGCCCGTGCCGAGGCGGACACCGTCCTGGAGCGCGCCCACAAGCAGGCCGAGGCGGACGCCGAGCAGCTGCGCACGGCAGCGCGGCGCAGCGGCGAGCGGGAGGTCGCGGTGCTGGCCGCCACCACCCGGGAGCAGGCCGCCGAGGTGGAACGCCGGGCCGCCCGGATGGACGAGCGGGAGCGGATGCACACCGAGGAGGTGGAGCGGTTCGCCGAGCGGGAGCGGCAGCTCACCGCCGCGAAGGCCGACCTCGCCGCCCGGGAGTCAGCGCTCGCCCAGCGGGAGGTCGAGCTAACCGAGTCGGAGGAACTCCGGCGCCGGGAGTTGGAGCGGGTGGCCGGGCTCACCGCCGAAGCGGCCCGGCTGGAGCTGGTCGAGGCGATCGAGACGTCCGCCAAGCGGGAGGCGGCACTGCTCGTACGGGACATCGAGTCCGACGCGCGCACCACCGCCGAGCAGCGGGCCCGACACATCGTGGTGGACGCGATCCAGCGGGTCGCCAGCGAGCAGACCGCGGAGAGCGTGGTCAGCGTCCTACACCTGCCCGGTGACGAGATGAAGGGGCGGATCATCGGCCGGGAGGGGCGCAACATCCGCGCCTTCGAGTCGGTGACCGGCGTCAATTTGATCATCGACGACACCCCCGAGGCGGTGTTGCTGTCCTGCTTCGACCCGGTCCGCCGGGAGGTGGGCCGGCTGACGCTGGAGAAGCTGGTGCTGGACGGTCGGATCCACCCGCACCGGATCGAGGAGGTCTACGACCTGGCCCGGCAGGAGGTGGAGGAGCTCTGCCTCCGCGCCGCCGAGGACGCCCTGGTCGAGGTCGGCATCACCGAGATCCACCCGGAGTTGGTGACCCTGCTCGGCCGCCTGCGCTACCGCACCTCGTACGGGCAGAACGTGCTCAAGCACCTGGTCGAGACCGCGCACATCGCCGGCATCATGGCCGCCGAGCTGCGGTTGGACGTGCCGATCATCAAGCGGTCGGCGTTCCTGCACGACATCGGCAAGGCGCTCACCCACGAGGTGGAGGGCAGCCACGCCATCATCGGCGCGGACCTGGCCCGCAAGTACGGTGAGCACGAGGACGTGGTGCACGCCATCGAGGCGCACCACAACGAGGTGCCCCCGCAGACCATCGAGGCCGTCCTCACCCAGGCGTCCGACGCCTGCTCCGGCGGTCGGCCGGGCGCGCGTCGGGAGAGCCTGGAGGCGTACGTCAAGCGGCTGGAGCGGATCGAGGAGATCGCGGCCGGCAAGCTGGGCGTGGACAAGGTCTTCGCCATGCAGGCCGGCCGGGAGATCCGGGTGATGGTCAAGCCGGACGACGTGGACGACATCGGGGCGGCCGTGCTGGCCCGCGACGTGGCCAAGCAGATCGAGGAGGAGCTGACCTACCCGGGTCAGATCCGGGTCACAGTGGTCCGCGAGTCCCGGGTCACCGAGATCGCCCGCTGACCGGCCGCTCTGATCGACTCGAGTTCAGCGATATCGGGGTATCCCAGACGAAGGAATACCCCGATATCAAACGAACTCGAGTCGATCATGCAGCGGACGGCCCGGCGGCCCGTCCGGTCAGATCATCCGGCCGGCGGCATCGCCAACGTCCTGGGCGGGCAGCACCTTCGCTGCCGTCCGCGGCGTCCGGCCCATTCGCTTCTGCAGCCACCAGGCCAGGACCGACAGCGCACCGCAGATGGCGATGTAGATCGCCGCCACGATCAGGTACGTCGGCACGTACGGCAGCCCGAACGGCAGGCGGCCGCCGATCTGCTTACCCACGAAGAGCAGTTCGGGGTACGTGATGATGAAGCCCAGCGCGGTGTCCTTGAGCAGCACGACGAGCTGGCTGACGATCGCCGGGAGCATCGACCGCACCGCCTGCGGCAGCAGGATCAGCCGCAGCACCTGGTTCTTGCGCATGCCGACCGCGTAGGCGCCCTCGGTCTGCCCGTACGGGACGGCGTTGATGCCGGCCCGGAAGATCTCCGCGAGCACCGAGCCGTTGTAGAGCATGAGGCCGATGACCAGCGCCCACAGCTTGTCGATCGACCAGCCGTACTGCAGCGGCACGTAGTAGCCGAAGAAGATCAGGATGAGTAGGGGGATCGCCCGGAACAGCTCCACGACGAAGGTCGCCGGGGTACGCAGGATCCACTTGTCGCTCAGTCGGGCACTGGCGAACACCGCGCCGAACAGCAGCGCCAAGACCGCGGCGATGCCGGCGGCCTTCAGCGTCGCCCAGAGCCCACCGAGCAACTCGCGTTGCACCGAGGCGTACTGGAACTGCTCCCACTTGCGGGCCTCGAACTGACCTGTGTCGGCGAACTTGTAGCCGATGTAGGCGAGTAGCGCGATGATGCCGGCGGTGGAGGCGATCCCCAGGATCGCGTTGCGCCGTTTGGCGCGGGGCCCGGGCAGGTCGTAGAGGATCGACGCCTGGCTCAACTCGGCCACCTTCCGTTCGCGACCAGCCCGTTCATCGGGCCACCCTCCACTTGCGCTCCAGGAACCGCTGCAACGCCACCAGCGGCAGGATCAGGATCAGGAAGCCGATGGTGATCCAGAGCAGGACGGCGAACTGCGGCTCGCCTCGCTCAGCCATGTACGCGGGGATCGCGCCGGCCTCCAGCACCGAAAAACCGGCGGCGATGGTGGTGTTCTTCAGCATCGCGATGAACACGCTCACCATCGGTGGGACCATCGCTCGCAACGCCTGCGGCAGCACGATGAGCGTGAGCACCTGACTGAAGGTCATGCCGAGCGCGCGGGCTGCCTCGGCCTGACCGGCGGCGACCGTGTTCACGCCGGAGCGGATCACCTCACACACGAAGGCGGAGGTGTAGACGGTCAGCGCGATGGTGGCGCTGGCGAAGTAGTCGATGTTGACGTCCAGCTTCGGCACCGCGAACACGAGGAACGCGAAGACCAGCGTCAGCGGGGTGTTGCGCACCAGGTTGACGTACGTGGCGCCGAACGCGCGCAGCGCCGGCACGGGGGAGACCCGCATCGCGCCGAGCAGCATGCCGAGGACGAGGCTGCCGACCGCGGCGATCAGGAAAAGTTTGACGGTGTTGGTGAACCCGTCGACGAACAGTTGCCCGTTGTCCGTCAGTACGCGGAAGAACTCGCCCATGCCTCGCTCTCAGTCCTCGGACGGACGCCGGACGGGGATGAGCCCCGTCCGGCGTCACCACTCGTGTCGAGCCGGTTGAATCAGTACCGCTCGAGGGTGGGCGGGGTGCCGGCCGAGCCGGACAGACCGAGCGTGCCGTCGTAGATCTTCTGCCAGGTGCCGTTGCCGAACGACGCCTCGATCTGGTTGTTGACGTAGTCGCGCAGGGCCTTGTCGTCCTTGGGCAGGCCGATGCCGTACTTCTCGGTGCTGAACGGCTGGCCGACCACCTTCAGCTCGCTCGGGCTCTGCGCCGCGTAGCCCTTGAGGATCGCGTCGTCGGTGGTGACGGCGTCGACCTTCTTGTCGAGCAGCTGCGAGACGCACTCCGAGTAGGTCTTGAACTCGACGATGTTGTTCGCCTCGGTCAGACCCTCGTCCCGGACCTTCTGGATCGGCGTCGAGCCGGTGGCCGAGCAGACCTTCTTGCCCTTGAGGGTGTCCTTGCCGGTGATCGACGTCTCGTCCTTGCGGACCAGCAGGTCCTGCCCGGCAACGAAGTACGGGCCGGCGAAGGAGATGTCGTTCTTGCGCTTGTCGGTGATCGAGTAGGTGCCGACGTAGTAGTCGACCTCACCACCCTTGATCGCGGTCTCCCGGTTGGCCGACGCGATCTCCTTGTACTCGATCTTCGCCGGGTCGATGCCCAGCGTGCTCGCCACGTACTGGGCGATCTCGATGTCGAAGCCGCACCGCTTGCCCTGGGCGTCCTTGTAGCCGAGGTTCGGCTGGTCGAACTTGACCCCGACGGAGACCTTGCCGGCGGTCTTGATCTTCTCGAAGGTCGGGCTGCCGGCGATGGCGGCGTCGGTCTTCGGGGTGAAGGTCGCGCCGGAGCTCTTGCAGGTGTCCGACTGGGCGGCACCGGAGGCGCTGCCGCCCGCGCTCGGGGTCGGCTCACCCTCCTTGCCGCACGCGGCGGCCGACAGGGCGAGGGAGGCCATCATGGCGACCGCCGCCACGCGCTTCATACGCATACTCTTCTCCTTCTTCAACGGAGCCCACCGAGGTGCGGCACGCTCCACTACGGACGCCTAGTGCGTGAGGATTTTGGAGAGGAAGTCCTTCGCCCGGTCGCTGCGCGGGTTCTCGAAGAACTCCGCCGGGGAGGCGTCCTCGACGAGCTTGCCGTCGGCCATGAAGATGACCCGGTTGGCGGCGTGCCGCGCGAAGCCCATCTCGTGCGTGACCACGACCATCGTCATGCCGTCGCCGGCCAGCGAGGTCATCACGTCCAGCACCTCGCCCACCATCTCCGGGTCCAGGGCGCTGGTGGGCTCGTCGAAGAGCATCGCCTTGGGCTGCATGGCCAGCGCCCGGGCGATGGCCACCCGCTGCTGCTGCCCGCCGGAGAGTTGGGCCGGGAACTTGTCCGCCTGGTTGGCGATGCCGACCCGGTCGAGCAGGGCCAGGCCGCGCTCACGGGCGGCGGCCGGCTTCTCCTTGCGGACCCTGATCGGGCCGAGGGTGACGTTCTCCAGGATGGTCTTGTGCGCGAAGAGGTTGAAGGACTGGAAGACCATCCCCACCTCGCTGCGCAGCTTGGCGAGGGGCTTGCCCTCGGCCGGCAGTGGCTGGCCGTCGAAGGTGATGGTGCCGGAGTTGATCGGCTCCAGTCGGTTGATGGTGCGGCACAGCGTCGACTTGCCGGAGCCGGACGGGCCGATCACCACGACCACCTCGCCCCGACCCACCGACAGCGAGACGTCGTCCAGCACGTGCAGCGGCCCGAACCACTTGTTGACCGCGTCCAGCACGATGAGCGGTTCGCCCGTCGTCACGTCGTCCACCGTCCCCTGTCGTCTCCCGGATCGGGGTCGGTTGACCCCCGGTGCGGCCACTGTAGGCGGCCTGATGTGGCGGAACGCAACTCAGCGGGTCACGGAGCGGTAACACCGGTCGCGATCGCCGTCGCGGGTCCGATTTCGGTCACTGTCTGGGTGGCAGCGGTAGCGATCGTGGCGCGTTGTCGAGATCATGAGGGAATGACCGAACCGGTACGGCTGACGCGTTACGCCCGCGGCGGTGGCTGCGCCTGCAAGATCCCTCCTGGCGAGTTGGAGATCATGGTGGCCGGTCTCGGCCCGGCGACCGGCACCGCCGAGTTGCTGGTCGGGCTGGATCACGGCGACGACGCGGCGGTGGTCCGCCTCGACGAGCGGACCGGTCTGGTCAGCACCGCCGACTTCTTCACTCCCGTGGTCGACGACGCGTACGACTGGGGTCGGATCGCCGCGGCCAACGCGCTCTCCGACGTGTACGCGATGGGCGGCACCCCGTTGGTGGCGCTCAACCTGCTCTGCTGGCCGCGCGACGTGCTGCCGATGGAGTTGGCGGGCGAGGTTCTGCGCGGCGGGCAGGACGTGGCGCGCGAGGCCGGCTGCCATCTGGCGGGCGGGCACAGCGTGGACGACGACGGCCCGAAGTACGGGCTGGCGGTCACCGGCACGGTCCGGCCCGAAGAGTTGATCACCCTGGACGCCGGGCGTGCCGGCCTGCCGTTGTCGCTGACGAAGCCGCTCGGGGTGGGTGTGCTGAACACCCGGCACAAGAACACCGGTGAGAGCTTCCCGCAGGCGGTGGCGTCGATGAGCACGCTCAACCGGGACGCCGCCCGCGCGGCGGTGGCCGCCGGCATCCGGTGCGGCACCGACGTGACCGGGTTCGGTCTGCTCGGGCACGCCTCGAAGTTGGCGCGGGCCAGTCAGCTCACGGTGGCCATCGACACGGCGCGGGTGCCGTACCTGGAGGGTGCCCGGGAGGCGTTGCGCGACGGCTACGTCAGCGGCGGCAGCCGGCGCAACCTGGCGTGGGTGACGCCGTGGACGGATTTCGGCTCCGCCGGGGCGGACGAGCGGTTGCTGCTGGCCGACGCGCAGACCTCCGGCGGCCTGCTGGTGGCCGGTGAGGTGCCCGGCGCTCCGGTGGTGGGCGAGTTGCTGCCGCGTGGCGAGCACCTCGTCGTCCTGCGCTGACTGATCCGTAACACCTGGCCGGGAGTCCGCGAGGAACGTGCGGACACGCGGTGGCGGTGGGGCGGCTGTCGCACCGTACCCGATAAACTGTCACCTTCCCGCTACTCCGAGCAATGCCGCTCAGGGAAATTTTGCCCGGAATGGTCACAGACCGGTAACTTGCGCCCGGCTGGGGTCAAATGCCCCCCACCATCGTCAGTAAGGCCCGATTCGGAGGCCGGTGGGGACGAACGCAGCGAGGAGGCGAAATGACCGAGCTGTGGAACTGGAGAATCGACGGGGCTCAACCCGTCCAGGTCTACCCGGCGCTGGCCGAGGCCATTGGTCGGGTGGTGATGCCGTTGGCGGTGGCCGATCCGGCCCGGCTGCCGGCGTACGCGGTGGTGTGCGACGTCTGGGAGGCGCCCGGCGAGTTCGCGACCGTGGTGGACATCTACGGGGTGCCCGAGCGGCTCCCCGAGCACGCCAGCATCGCCGCGCTCGCTCGACTGCTGGGCCGCAACTGCCTGTTGCGCGACGACACGCTCGACGCGGGTCGGCACCTGCTCGTGGCACCGGACGGCACGGTGCGTCCGGTGCACTTCGACGTGCGGGACACCGACGACGGTGAGGTGCTCACCCGGAAACGGCTCTGCACGTTGGGTGACCCGGGTTGCCGGGGATGGTCGCAGTGTCACCGCTCGCGCTGGGCGCCCGACACGATCGCCCCGGCGCTCGCCGCGGCCTGACCTCGTCGCGGGGTCGGGCCGGGCGATCCGGCGGTCAGTGGGACGCGGCGGTTGGCCGGTCCGGGGTGCCCGAGCCGGCACCCCGCACCACCAGTTGGTCGAGCAGGGTGCGCGTCGCCTCGGCCACGGCGGCCACCGCGGCGTCGAACGCGGCGGCGTTGTGCGCGGCGGGCGCCCGGAAGCCAGAGATCTTCCGGACGTACTGCAACGCCGCCGCCTCGACGTCCGCGTCCGTCACCTGCGGGGTGAACGGCTCACGCAGCGTCTTGATGCTCCGGCACATGTGCGCTCCTCGTCTGTCGAGCCCGACGACCTGCCACCCGTGGTGTCGACGACTGTACCGACGGTGACACTTGGTCGATATTTGTCTATCCTGGTCACGGACCAGAGCCTTTCGAGCCATTGTCGTCGCTCGCGCTCCCAGCGCCCCGGGCCCCCGGAGACTCATTGTGGACCACGCCCCCACCCGATCACCCCGTCCCGACCTGGATGACCTCACCCGCAGTCTGCACACCCCGCTGGAGCGGATCGCCGTCGAGCACGCCGATCTGGTCGAGGCGGTCCGCAGGCGCGTCGTCGCGGGCCAGTCCGCGGCGTCCGGCAGTGTTGCCGTCGCCGCCTTCAACTCGTCCATCTGAGCGATGACCTGCCGGTGCGGTGCACCCGGAGCGGATGGAGCCTGCCGGCGGATCAGCCAGTTCGTGCTGAAGGTGCACAGCCGGTGCGACCTCAGCTGCGACCACTGCTACGTCTACCAGCACGCCGACCAGACCTGGCGGGACCGACCGGTGCGGATGGCGCCGGCCACGGCCCGTTCCGCCGCGCGGCGCATCGCCGAGCACGCCCGCGAGCACGGGTTGCCGACCGTGCACGTGGTGCTGCACGGAGGTGAACCGCTGCTGCTCGGTGCCGCCGGGCTGCGCGCGGTGCTGGCCGAGCTGCGCGCGGCGATCAGCCCGTGGACGCGACTCGACCTGCGCATGCAGACCAACGGCGTACTGCTCGACGAGGACCTGTGCCGACTGTTCGTCGAGTACGGCGTACGGGTCGGTGTGTCGTTCGACGGTGATCGCACGGCGAACGACAGGCACCGGGTCTTCGCCCACGGCGGCAGCAGCCACGAGCACGTTCGGCGGGCCCTGGCCCTGCTCCGGCAGCCGGAGTTCCGCGGCAGCTACGCCGGCATCCTGTGCACAGTCGACGTCCGCAACGACCCCGACCGGGTGTACGAGGCGTTGGTGGCCGAGAACCCGCCCCGGGTCGACCTGCTGCTGCCACACGCCACCTGGGACGACCCGCCGCGACGGCCCGGCCCGGGCGGCACCCCGTACGCGGACTGGCTCCTGCGGGTCCACAGCAGGTGGGTGGACGACGGACGCCCCGGGTCCTTCCGGCTGTTCGAGGCGTTGCGGCCGGGCGGCGGGGGCACCGAGGCGTTCGGCCTCGCGCCGGCCGACGTGCTGGTGGTCGAGGCGGACGGCAGTTGGGAGCAGGTCGACTCGCTGAAGACGGCGTACCACGGTGCGGCCGGCACCGGGTTCGACGTGTTCGCCCACTCGGTGGACGAGGCCGCCCGGCACCCCGGTGTCGCCGTCCGCCAGGCGGGCGTGCAGGGGCTCTGCGCGACGTGCCGGGCCTGCCCGGTGGTCGACCGGTGCGGTGGCGGTCTGTACGCCCACCGCTGGCGCACCGGCTCCGGCTTCGACAACCCGTCGGTCTACTGCGCCGACCTGCTCCGCCTGATCGAGGGCGTGGACGCGGCTACGGAGTCCGCCCACGAGTGGTCCGTTCCCGCGCCGGTCGACGAGATGCTGGACGACCTGGCGACCGGGCACGGGTCGCCGCAGACGATCAGACGGCTCGCCGAGGACCAGGTGGCCATCACCCGGATGTTGCTGACCGCCTGCCGGGAGATGTTCGGCCCCACTGCCGCCTGGGAGGTGCTCGCCCACCTTGAGGGGACGGCGCCGGCGGCGGTCCGAGCGGTCCTGGAACACCCGTTCGTCCGTCCGCGGCTGGTGCGTCGCCTCGACCCGTCGACCCGGTCCGGTGTCGGCGCGGCTGCCGACCCGCTGCCGGCCCTCGCCGTCGCCGCCGCCGTCCGGGCGGGTGTGGCCGTCACAGTGGACGTTCCGGTGTGGCCCGACGTGATCACGGTGCCGACACTCGGCAGTCTGGTGTTGCCCGGTCTGGGCGAGAGCGCCGAGGTGACCGTCCAGTCGGGGGGTTTCCGGGTCCGGGGTGGCTCGGCGGACGGGACGGTCCACCTCGACCCGGGCGAGCCGTCGACCGGTTGGCGACCGACACCCGACGTGCTGGTGCCCGGCGGGCGGCTGCTCATCGAGGACGACGACCCGTACCGGGACTGCTACGGCCAGTCGGTCGCCCCTGGCCTCACGGCCCGGGCGGTGCGGGCGTTGGGCCGTACCCTCGCCGAAGCCTGGAAGGTCGTGCACCGCGACGTGCCGGCACACGGGGCGGCGCTCGACGGCGGCCTGCGGGCCGTCGTGCCGTTGCTGCCCGATCCGGAGCGGCCCCTGCGGAGCGCGACCGCCCGGCACGCGTTCGGCGCGGTCGCCGTCACCCCCCACCCCGACGCGGAGACGATGGCGGTGTTGCTCGTGCACGAGTGGCAGCACGTGAAGCTCGGCGCGGTGCTCGACCGCTACGACCTGGTCGCGCCGGGTCAGGGCACGGTGATCCGGGTGCCCTGGCGTCCCGACCCGCGGCCACCCGAGGGCGTCCTCCAGGGGGTGTACGCCCACCTGGCCGTCACCCAGGTGTGGCGGTCCCGGGCGGCGACCGAGGGCGGGGCCGCGTCGGAGCACGCCGCCCGCTACCTCGCGTGGACCCGGGCCGGTGTCGACGCGCTGCTGGCCAGCCGATCGCTCACCGCCGCTGGTGAGCGGTTCGTCGACCGGGTGCGCCAGGCGCTGGAGGAGACCCGTGTCGGGTCCCGATGAGCGGCAGTGGCCCACTCTGGGGCGGCCCCGCCTGGCCGACGACCTGCGGGCGCTGGGGGTCCGACCGGGTGTGTGCCTGGTGGTGCACTGCGGTCTGCGGCGGGTGGGCCCACTGGAGCGCGGCCCGGCGACGCTCGCCGGGGCCCTTCGGGACGTCCTCGGCCCCGCCGGCACGCTGCTGGTGCCCACCCAGACCGACGGCAACTCGACGACCTCCCGGGCTCACCTGGCGGCCGTCGCCGGCATGGACCGGGCGCAGCGCGACCGCTACGAGGCGGCGCTGCCCGGCTGGGACCGCCGGACCACCCCCTCGCAGCGGATGGGGGCGCTCGCCGAGTACGTCCGCCGCACGCCAGGCGCGGTGCGCAGCGACCACCCGCAGACCTCGTTCGCCGCGCTCGGACCCCGGGCCCGTCAGCTCACCGACGGCCACGACCTCACCTGCCACCTGGGGGAGCGGTCACCGGTGGGCAACCTGTACGCGGCCGACGGGCAGATCCTGCTGCTCGGCGCGGGCTACGAGGCGTGCAGCGTCCTGCACCTGGCCGAGTACCGGTTGCCGGTGCCCCCGCCCGAACGCGACTACCACTGCTTCCGGCTCGTCGACGGGCGTCGGGTCCGGCTCGACTTTCGTGCGCTCGACCTGGACGACACCGATTTTCCCCAGGTCGGCGCCGCCCTCGACGACACGTCGTTCGTCCAGCGTGGTCGGGTCGGTCGGGCCGAGGCTCGTCTGCTGCCGGCACGAGCCGCGGTCGACTTCGCGGTCGGCTGGTTCGCCGCGAACCGCTTGGCGGTGCGACATTGACGCGGGGACTACGCTGATGGTCCGGCCGCGTGAGGAGGGCGGAGGGGCAGCGGTGAGCACAGTGGACGCACCCTCCGGGTCGCGCGCCCCGCTCTTCTTCATCAGCTACTCGCGAGCGCCGATCGGCCGGGCCACCGGCAAGCCCGCCGAGTACGTCTCCCGGTTCTTCGAGGACGTCTCCGTCCACGTCAGCGAGCTGGTCGGCCCGGTGACCGGGGTGGACGCCGGCTTCCTGGACACCTCCATCGCCGGTGGTGAACGCTGGAGCCCGGAGCTGCTCCAGGCCGCCGGCACCTGTCAGGTCTTCGTCCCGCTGGTGTCCAGCGCGCTGCTCGGCAGCGAGTGGTGCGGTCGCGAGTGGGACGCGTTCTCCCGCCGACGGATCGTCCCCCGGCACAGCTCCGCCTCGCCGCACGAGACGGCGATCGTGCCGGTCACCTGGTCACCGACGAACGGCACGGCACTGCCCCGGGTGCTGCGCGACATCCAACGATTCACCCCGACCGCCATGCCGGATCCCGACATCGCGGTGCACTACCAGCGGGATGGGGTCTACGGCTTGCTGACCATGCAGTGGGAGAACGCGTACCGGGCGGTGGTCTGGCGGCTCGCACAGCGGATCGTGGCCATCCACCGGTCGTACCTGGTGGAGCCCTGGGTGCCGGCGAGCGTGGACGAGCTGTGCAACAGGTTCGCCGAGGAGCCGGGATGAGCCCGCCGGCGGACCGGCGTCGACAGGCGTCGCGAGGAACGTACTTCTTCCTCAGCTACGCGCACTCGGCGCCACCGCCGGGTGCCCGCGCCGACGCCGACGTCTGGGTCGGCAAGTTCTTCGCCGACCTGACTGACGAGGTGCGTCGGCAGGCGCGACCGGTGGCGGGGATGCGGATCGGCTTCTTCGACCAGCAGATCCCGCTGGGGGCCGACTGGAAGGCCGCTCTCGCCGAGGCGCTCGGCGACGCCGAGGTCTTCGTCCCGCTCTACTCGCCCGGCTACTTCAGCCGCCCCTGGGCGCTGGGGGAGCAGGAGTCCTTCCGGGCCCGGCTGGCCGCCGCCGGGTCGGCCCGGAGCACGACCGGTCACCTCGTTCCGGTGCTGTGGATCCCGTTCCCGCCGTGGGAGACCCATCCGGAGCTGGAGGGCGCCCTGGACCTGGGCCGCGACGTCCCCGCGTACGCCGAGGACGGCCTGCGCGCGTTCTGCATGCTGGCCCCGTACCGGGAGCAGTACGAGCTTCTGCTGACTCGCCTGGCCAGCCGGATCGTGCACACCGCCGAGCGGCGGCCGCTGGGCCCGTCCCGCGCCCCGGGTCTGGACGAGGTCGTCCGGCCGGGGACGACCGACCCGGACTTCGTCGTCGCCGTGCTGGCCCCGACCCGGGACCATCTGCCGACCGACCGCGACCCCACCGGCTACGCGGCCAGCGGCCGGCTCTGGCGGCCGTACGGGCGTCGCCAGGAGCTGCCCGCCGCCGAGTACGCGGCCAGCACCGCCGAGCGGCTCGGGCTGTCGGCCCGTACGACCGACTTCGGGCAGGCCGCCGGGCTGCTCGGTCGCCGGCCCGCCGTGCTGCTGGTCGACCCGTGGATCGCGGCGGCGCCGGGCGGGGTGGACGTCCTTGCCCGCATGCTGCACGGCCTGCGCGAGTGGGTCGTGCCGCTGGTGGTCACGGACGACGACGACACCCAGGACGCCAGCCGGTGGGCGGCCGAGGTCACCCGACTGTTGCACGACGCCGGTCTGCCCCAGGTCAAGCGCGCGTGCACGGTGCCGGAGTTCGTCGACCTGATGCCGGCGCTGGTCACCGAGGCCCGCCGTCAGTTCCTCAAGTACGGCCCGGTGGTCCCCTTCGAACCGCCGCCGGAGCCGGTGCCCAGCCTGCGCGACGGCCTGTCCGCCACCGGCCCGGCCGCTCCCACCGACCCCGCGTCCCCGCCTGATGAACCGGCTCCATTGCGTCCCCACGGAGATAACCGATGAACAACGATCGCGAAGGCCAGGTCGTCACCTTCTACTCGTTCAAGGGTGGGACGGGCCGGACGATGGCGCTGGCCAACGTGGCCTGGATCCTGGCGGCCAGCGGCCGGCGGGTGCTGGTGGCCGACTGGGATCTCGAATCGCCCGGCCTGCACCGCTTCTTCCACCCGTTCCTCGACGCCGAGGCGATCCAGGGCACCAGCGGTGTGATCGACATGATCCGCGACTACGAGTGGGAGACCACCCGGGTCGACGACCGACCGGACCGCTGGATGGAGCAGTTCGCCCGGGTCGGTCGACACGCGTTCTCGCTGCGCTGGAACTTCCCGAACGGCGGTGGCCTCGACTTCCTCTCCGCAGGCCGGCAGAACAGCGACTACGCGGTCTCGGTGAGCGGGCTGGACTGGGACAACTTCTACAACCGGCTGGGCGGCGCGCAGTTCTTCGAGGCGCTGCGCGCGGACATGAAGCGCCAGTACGACTTCACCCTGATCGACAGCCGGACGGGGTTGAGCGACGTCGCCGACATCTGCACCCTGCACCTGCCGGACACCCTGGTCGACTGCTTCACCCTCAGCGACCAGGGCATCGACGGCGCGGCGAGGGTGGCGCACTCGGTACGGGACCGGTACCGGCGGCGCGACATCCGGGTCCTGCCGGTCCCGATGCGGGTCGACCAGGCCGAGAAGGAGCGGGCCGAGGCGGGGCGTCTGCTGGCCATGCGCCGGTTCGCCGGGTTGCCCGCCGGCATGACCGAGGCCGAACGGCGGCGGTACTGGGCGGCGGTCGAGGTCCCGTACCGGCCGTTCTACGCGTACGAGGAGACCCTCGCCACGTTCGGTGACCCGCCCGGCTCGCCGACGTCACTGCTGGCCGCGTTCGAGACGTTGACCGGGATCCTCACCGACGGCGCGGTGACCGCGCTGCCGGTGATGGACGAGTCGGTACGGGAGCGGGGCAAGGCCCGTTTCCGCCGGCGCACCGAGGCGATCGACGACCAGATCGTGCTCCGCTGCGCGCCGGAGGACGCCATCTGGGCCGAGTGGCTGGAACGGGTGCTCAGCTCGGCAGGGCTGCGGGTGGTCGATCCCACGGCCGCCGTCGGGTCGGCGGGCACGCCGGCGCCGCGCACGCTGACAGTGGTCTCACCGGCCTACGTGGCGACGCCGTCCGGTGGTCTGCCCGATCGCGACACGAGCACCGGCTCCACGGCTCTCGCCGTGTACGTCGCCGACCTGCGTCCGCTGGCGGAGTTCCCCTCGCAGACTTCCACCAACCTGGTCAACGTGAGCGCGGCGACCGCCGTGGAGCGGGTGTTGCGGCTGGTCGGCCGGCCGGTGCCGTCGTCGGCGGACGGCCCGGCGGGCGGCAGCACCCGGTTCCCCGGCGCCGAGCCGTTGATCTTCAACGCGCCCAACCGGAACGCCCGGTTCACCGGCCGGGAGGACGACCTGGCCCGACTGCGCGCGCAACTGCAGAGCGGGGGGAGCGCGGTGGTGCTGCCGGTCGCCCTGCAGGGCATGGGCGGCGTCGGCAAGACACAGGTGGCGTTGGAGTACGTGCACCGGTTCAAGGCCGCGTACGACGTGGTGTGGTGGATCGTGGCGGACCCGCCGCAGTTCGTCGACACCGCCCTGGCCGATCTCGCCAGTCGTCTCGGCATCCTGGCCGGGCCCACCCTGCCGGACACGGTCCGGTCCGTGCTTCAGGTCCTCGGCCGGGGCGAGCCGTACGAGCGGTGGCTGGTCGTGCTCGACAACGCCGAGGAACTCGACCAGATCGAGCCCTTCCTGCCGCAGGGGCCCGGGCACGTCCTGCTGACCTCCCGCAACCGCGCCTGGGGTGACCGGGCGAACCCGATCCAGGTGGACGTCTTCGACCGCACCGAGAGCGTGGCGCACCTCGCCCAGCGGGTGCCCACGATCAGCGCGGAGGAGGCCGACCGGGTGGCTGAGGCGCTCGGTGACCTGCCGATCGCGGTGGCCGCGGCGGGCGCGTGGCTCGCCGACACCGGCACGTCGGTCGGTGACTACCTGCGGCAGATCGAACGGCACGGCCCGAGCGCCCTCTCCGTCGAGGCCACCTGGGACCTGTCGCTGAACCGGCTGCTCGATCAGGCGCCCGCCGCGTACCGGCTGTTGCAGCTCTGCTCGGTGCTGGCCCCCGAAATCTCGCTGGAACTCATCTACAGCGACGAGATGGCGGCGGCCCTCGTGCCGTTCGACCCGTCGGTGTCGGAGCGGCTCGTGCGCGGTGCCCTGGTCCAGCAGATCAACCGGCTGGCACTGCTCAAACTCGACGTCCAGGGCGGCCGGGTCCAGGTGCACCGGTTGTTGCAGGCGGTGGTCCGCGACCGGATGACCGAGGACGAGATCGACGCCGCCCGCCACCAGGTGCACCTGGTGCTTGCCGCGTCCCGGCCGCGCGGTGACGTGGACGACCCGGGCACCTGGGCGCGGCTGCGCATGCTCTGGCCGCACCTGGAGGTCTCCGAGGCGCTGGCCTGCCCGGACGAGTCGGTGTGTCAACTGCTGATCGACCGGGTTCGTTATCTGTGGCAGCGCGGTGGTCTGAACCAGGCCGACGTGTTCAGCCAGGAGGTCGACGACACCTGGGCGGCGCGGCTCGCCGACGCGCCGGACGGGGCCGAGGCGTCGGCGTTGGGCCGGCAGTTGCTGCACCTGAGGTTCAACCGGGCGAACATCCTGCGCAGCCTGGGCCGGTTCGAGGAGGCCCGGGACCTGGACGAGGCGGTGCTGGCCGAGCAACGTCGGTTGCTGGGCGCGATGCACCCGCACAGCCTGATGACCGCCGGCAGCCTCGGCGGCGACCTGCGCGCGCTCGGTCGCTACGCCGAGGCCCTGGAACGGGACCGGTCCACCTACGCCTCCTGGCTCCAGGTGTTCGGCGAGGACCACCCCCGGACGTTGAGCGCCGCCAACAACCTCGCCGTCTCGTACCGCCTCGTGGGCGACCACCGGGCCGCCCGCCGGTGGGACGACGAGGTGCACCAACGGCGGCGGCTGGTGCTCGGCCCCACCCACCCGTACACCCTCGTCTCCGCGGTGCGGCTGGGCAGCGACCTGCGGGAGGCCGGCGAGTACGAGAGGTCGGTGACCCTGCTGCGCACCGTCTACGAGACGTACTGCGAGGTGCTCGGGCCGGATGACGGCCAGAGTCTCGCCGCGCAGGTCAACCTGGCGGTGTCACTGCGCAGCGCCGGCCGGGGAGCGGAGGCCGCGCCGATGTTCGACACGGCCTACCGGGAGCTCGACGAACGGTTCGGCCCGGACAACCCGGACACGGTGGCGTGCCGTTCGAGTCGGGCGGCGAACCTGCTGGCCGTCGGCGACGGTGCGCGGGCGTTGACCGAGATGACAGCGGTCCGGCAGTCGTACGAGGAGCAACTGCACCTCGGCGCGGAGCACCCGCACACGTTGGCGACGTTGAGCAACATCTCCGCCGCCGAGCGTTCGGTCGGGCGCAGGGCGGACGCGCGCGCGTCGGCCGCCCAGGCGTCCGGTGAGCTGCGCAAGGTGCTCGGCCCCGACCACCCGCACACCCTCGCGGCGGAGGTGAACCACGCGGTGTGCCTCGCCGAGGAGGGGGAGTGGGAGGTGGCCCGCGACCGCCTGCGGGAGACCGCCGGTCGTCTGGCCGCGGTGATCGGCGCGGAGCACCCGGACACGCTGCGCTGTCTCGGTGATCTCGCCCTGGTGTCGAGGCGGGTCGGTGGCGAGGCGGCGGGCGAGGACGTCGGTGACGTGGCGGACCGGTTGGCCGAGGTGATCGGCCTGGAGCACCCGACCGTGCAGACCCTGCGGGAGCGGCGGTTCGTGGTCCGGGTGATCGACCCGCACACGATCTGACCGGGCTGGTCGGCGGTCGGGTCGGGTTGCCGGCCCGACCCGCCGGTCAGAGCCGAGGACTGGTCGCCAGGTCCGGTCGGGCCAGCCAGCTCAGGGTCTGCGGGAGGATCTCCACCGCCCCGAAGTGCGCGGCTCCGGGCTGCACCTGGACCTCGGCGCGGGAGATCCGCGAGGCCAGCCAGTGGGAGTGCTCCACCGGGGAGAAGCGGTCCTGCTCACCGTGCCAGAGCCGGACCTCCGCCTGGATGGCACCCAGGTCGAACCCCCAGCCGCGCCGGATCGCCAGCACGTCGTCGATCCAGCCTTCGGGGCCGTGCCGCAGCGCCTCGGCGTACATGTCGGTCAGCAGCCGGCGGATCGCCACGTCGTCGACGACCCGGATGTCCGCCTCCGGCAACTGGGGGCGGAGGAACTCCAGCAGCGTCATCGGGTCCCGTCGGGCCTCCTCGGCGCGCACCTTCAGGTTGAGGGTCAGCTCGGCCAGGTCCTCGTCGGCCTGCCCGTAGTCCTCCACGTTCGATTCCGCCATGCCGGCGTACCAGTCCAGGTCGGGTGCGCCGGCCGGGGCGAGGCCCACCAGCACGGCGGCCCGGGTGACCCGGTCGGGCAGCAGCGCCGCGCAGGCCAGGGCGTGTGGGCCGCCACCTGATCGACCCACCACCGCGAACCGTTCGATGCCGAGGGCGTCCGCGATCGCTGCCACGTCGGCCGCCGCGTCGGCCACCCGTCGACCCTCGTGCCGGTCGGAGTCGCCGTAACCGGGCCGGTCGTAGCAGACCAGGTGCACGCCGAGGCGGTAGACGACGATGCCTCGTGGACGGGGACCGCTGCGACTGCCCGGGGTGCCGTGCAGCAGGAAGACCGCGGGCCCGTCCGGAGAGCCGGAGGTCTCCACCGCGAGGTGCCGCCCGTCCGGGGTGGTGACGGTGCGCTGCGCCGCATCTTGTCGCGTCACGGTTGGCCTCCCGCGGGTCGTCATGTGCTCCCCCCGTGAACGGAGCCGCGCATCGTCGGCGCCGAGTGCAAAGCCCCCGAAATCGCCCAGAACACATTCTTGTTGTGCAGCGTACTGCCCGTCGTGGATGCCCGCCATGGGCCGCCGGGTCAATGCCGGTGGGTAGGGGCCACCGAACGGGCCGCTACCCTGGTAGCCCGAGGGGAAGGGGCACCAATCCGGTGGCGAGGACCTACAACGTCGTGACGTACGGCTGCCAGATGAACGTGCACGATTCTGAGCGCATCTCCGGGCTGCTCGAACAGGCCGGGTACGTGCGCGCGGCACCCACCGACGACACCTCCGACATCGTCGTCTTCAACACCTGCGCGGTGCGGGAGAACGCGGACAACCGGCTCTACGGCAACCTCGGTCGCCTACGCCCGGTGAAGGACAAGCACCCCGGGATGCAGATCGCGGTCGGCGGCTGCCTGGCCCAGAAGGACCGGGGCGACATCGTCCGCAAGGCTCCCTGGGTCGACGTGGTCTTCGGCACCCACAACATCGGCGCGCTGCCGGTGCTGCTGGAGCGGGCCCGGCACAACGCCGCCGCCGAGGTGGAGATCCTCGAATCCCTCGACGTCTTCCCGTCCACGCTGCCCACCCGCCGCGAGTCCACGTACGCCGGTTGGGTGTCGATCTCGGTGGGGTGCAACAACACCTGCACCTTCTGCATCGTGCCGGCGCTGCGCGGCAAGGAGAAGGACCGGCGGCCCGGCGACATCCTCTCCGAGGTGCGCGCCCTGGTCGACGAGGGTGTGCTGGAGGTGACGCTGCTCGGGCAGAACGTCAACTCCTACGGCGTCGAGTTCGGCGACCGGTACGCGTTCGGCAAGCTGCTGCGCGCCTGCGGCGACATCGACGGGCTGGAGCGGGTGCGGTTCACCAGCCCGCACCCGAAGGACTTCACCGACGACGTGATCGCCGCGATGGCCGAGACGCCCAACGTCTGCCACTCGCTGCACATGCCGTTGCAGTCCGGCTCCGACGACGTGCTGAAGGCGATGCGCCGGTCCTACCGCTCCGAGCGCTACCTGGGGATCATCGAGAAGGTCCGGGCGGCGATGCCGGACGCGGCGATCACCACCGACATCATCGTCGGCTTCCCCGGTGAGACCGAGGCCGACTTCCAGCGCACCCTGGACGTGGTCCGCGAGGCGCGGTTCTCCTCGGCCTTCACCTTCCAGTACTCCAAGCGGCCCGGCACCCCGGCCGCGACGATGGACGACCAGTTGCCCAAGCAGGTCGTGCAGGAGCGCTACGAGCGGCTGGTCGCGACCGTCGAGGAGATCACCTGGGCGGAGAACAAGCGCCTGGTGGGCGAGACCGTCGAGGTGCTGGTCGCCGTCGGCGAGGGCCGCAAGGACGAGCGCACCGGCCGGATGTCCGGTCGGGCCCGCGACGGTCGGCTGGTGCACTTCGCGACCGACGGCCCGGACGGGTCGTCGCTCGCCGGCCGGATCCGCCCGGGCGACATCGTGCACACCACCGTCACGTACGCGGCACCGCACCACCTCAACGCCGACGGGGCGCTGGTGGCACACCGGCGTACCCGGGCCGGCGACGCGGCCGAGGCGGGGCGCTCTCCGCGTACCCCCGGTGTGTTGCTCGGTCTGCCGACGATCGGCGCACCGCCGGTCGCGCCCGCGCCCACGGCGGGCTGCGCCACGCACTGACCGCACGGAAGGGCCCCTCGGTCGAGGGGCCCTTCCTCGGTCAGACGGTGATCTTGCCGGCGCCCGCGCTCGCCGTCACGATGGACTTGACGGTGCTCGCGGTGTCCAACTGGTACGAGTACGGGATGCTCGCCACGCTGCCGCCGGCCTGGCCGGTGGGCGAGTTGACGAAGTGGTTGTTGCGGGCGACCAGGCCGCCGGGCCCGGAGTCGCCCTCACCACGGTGGTACGGGTCGTCGACGTTCTCGAAGTAGTTGCCCTCGACCAGCACGCCGGCGTTCTCGGTGGACGCGACGCCGTAGCCGCCGTTGGCCCGGTAGTAGTTGTTGTAGACGTGCACCGGGTTGCCGAAGCGCACCCGCGGGTTGCGCTGGTTGCTGCCGTCGAAGTAGTTGTGGTGGTAGCTCACCCGCAGGTGACCGACGTCCTGACCGGCGTTGTCGTCGCTGTGGCCGAGCAGCATGGTCTTGTCGTGGCTGTAGACCCGGTTCCACGAGACGGTGATGAAGTCCGAGCCGCGCTTGATGTCGACGGCGCCGTCGTACCCGTTGCTGAAGGTGTTGTGGTCGATCCAGATGTTGGTGGCCGACTCCTGGACGTTGATCGCGTCGTCGTTCCAGTTGCGGAAGGTCAGGTTGCGGATGATCACGTTGCGGTCGCCGTTGATGTTGAGACCGCAGCCGACGATCGTCGCACCGTAGTTGCCGATGATGGTCTTGTTCGACCGGACCCGCAGCATGCCCGAGCAGGTGATGGTGCCGGTCACCCGGATCACCGCGGCGCCGGTCGCGTTCAGGGCGCTGGTCAGGCCCGAGGCGTTGCTGACGGTGGTGATGCCGGCGTTGCCGCCGCCGGTGGTGCCGCCGTTCTGGGTGGCCCAGCCGACCAGGTTCGACGGCTGCTGGCCGGGCGGAGGTGTGCTCGACGGCGGCGGGTTGCTCGGCGGTGGGGTGCTGGGCGGCGGCGTGGTCGGTGTGGTGCTGCCGGTGCAGGCGACGTTGTTCAGGGTGAAGCTGGTCGGAGCCGGGTTGCTGGAGTTGTTCCAGCTCGCGTTGAAGCCGAACGAGGCGGTGCCGTTGGTCGCCAGGTTGCCGTTGTAGTCGACGTTGGTCGCGGAGACCTGGCTGCCGCTCTGTGCGACGGTGGCGCCCCACGCCTGGCTGGTCTGCTGACCGGCCCCGTACGACCAGCGCAGGGTCCATCCGGAGATCGGGTCGCCGAGGTTGGTGACCGTGACGTTGCCGGTGAATCCGCCCGGCCACTGGCTGGCGACCGAGTAGACCACCTGGCATCCGGCGGCCGCCTGGGCGGACACCGAGGTCAGCAGACCGGCGGTGACCAGGGTCGCGGTGGCTGCGGCGGTGGTGGCGATCAGCGTCGTTCGACGCCGTCCTGTGCGCATGCTGCTCCCTTTCGATGAGGCGGACGGACCGTCGCGTCGCCCATGCCCGTGGGCGGCGAAGTCGGCCGGGACCGGTGGTCCTCGGGCCCGCCAGTGCAGGTTCGTGAAGGAAAGCGGCTCCCGCGCTTACGCTCGCCGACGGTGGGGCAAGCGCTTTCCCGATGAAAGCATAGAAGGCTATGTATGTAAATGGTCGGGACGGCCGATGCGTCGCGCACCGGCCGTCCCGACAGCTCAACAGCGTGCGCCGCCGAACGTCAGCGCGCCGGCCCTCCTCAGCAGCTCGCGCCGCTGAGCTTCACCGTGCCCGGTGCGCTGGCAGCGCCGTTGGCGGTGAAGCCGACGGTGACCGACCCGCCCGCCGGCAGGGACGGCGCGTGACTCGGAGCGGCGGCGGTGACCGTCGTGCCGGACTGCGTGACGGTGGCGTTCCAACCACTGCCCAGCGTCACCCCGGACGGCCACGTCCAGGTGACCGACCACGGGTTCACCGCGGCCGAGCCGGTGTTCTTCACTGTCACCTCGCCCTGGAAGCCACCCTGCCAGGCGTTGACCTGCCGGTAGGTGGCCGTGCAGGCACCGGGCGGCGGGTCCGTCGGCCCGCCGGTCGTCGGTGGGGTGCCGCCGCCGGTCGGCGGGATCAGGTACGGCTGGAGGATCGCCTGCTTGGTGGTGTTGACGTTCGTCCAGTCGTCCAACGCGATCCCACCGGTGTCACCCGAGTTCGGGTTCCACGACCAGTAGGTGAAGGACATCCCGGTCACCCCGGTGCCGGTGTACGCCATCAGCCTCTCCAGCCACACCCGGTCCTTCGGGTCGGCCAGGGTGCTGCCGAACTCACCCATCATGATCGGCGCGATGTTCTTCTTGTACAGGTAACCCCAGTACTTGTCCCAGATGGCCGGCATGTTCGCCGGGTAGTCCGGGGCGTCGAACCAGCTCTGCCGGTACACCGACGTGGCGTACTCGTGCGGCGAGTAGACCAGCCGGTTCGGCACGCTCAGCCGTACCGGGAACTCGCCGGCCTTCGACAGGTTGCCACCCCACCAGCCGCAGTCCTCGTCGTTGCTGGGGTCGTTGTCCCACACGTCGGAGAGGCCACCGCTGGGGCAGCTCACCCCCTCCACGAAGATCAACCAGTTGGGCTGGACACCGAGGATGGCGTTGCCGGCCCGCTCGGCGGCGAGCCGCCAGTCCCGGGTGATGTCACCGCACCCCCAGCACGCGCCGGTGGCCGCCGGGTTGGTGCCCTCGGCGTGCGGCTCGTTGTGCAGGTCCGCGCCGATCACCGTGGGGTTGCCCGCGTACCGCTGGGCCAGCATCTTCCAGTCGTTGATCCAGGTCGCCTCGGAGACCGTCGACGTGTACCACAACGGCGACTGCCCGGCCGACGTCGGCCGGTGCCGGTCCAGGATGATCCGCATCCCCTTGCTGCCGGCGTAGTCGATCACCTTGTCCAGGATCTGCAACGGCGACAGCCCGACCAGATCCGGGTTGACGAAGTCGTTGACCCCGCTGGCGGTCGCACCCGCCTTCAGCGCGTCGTTCGAGTACGGCACCCGCAACGTGTTGTAACCAAGCCGCGCCATCGTGTCGAGCTGTCCCCGCCACGGGTTGTTCGACCACAGCCCGTGGAAGGTCTTGTTGTCGGTCTCCATGCCGAACCAGTTGATACCGGTCAACCGGACCGTGGCACCGGTGCTGTCCACGATCTGGTTACCGTTGGTGTGCAGGTAACCCGTACCGGTGCCGGCGGCAACGGCCGGACTGCTGCTGACGGCGGCGGCGAGGAACACGCCGGCCGCGACGGTGGCGAGCGCGGTGACCGCACCGCCGAAAGCCTTGGGACGGAACATTCGAGCTCCACTTCGGAGGCCAGGCGGCCGTCCGCATGTCACGCTCCCCAAGGGGTACGCGGACAGTGCGCGACGGCCCATGTCACGCGGACGTGTCACTCGCGGAAGCTCACCGGCGACCCACGACGGCGGTCGTCCCGCCTTCGTCGCCCTCGTCGCGGTGGGCCCAACCTGACTCCGTGGCTCATTCTGATCACCCCACGTCAATGCGTCAACCAGCCCCGCCAGCCCAAGCCGACCGCCCGCCGCGCCACCGCCCTCGTCCTCGTCACGACCCCCGCGCCGGGCTGTGCGCGTCGGGCTGTGCGCGTCGGGCCGTGCGTGTCGGGCCGTGCGTGTCGGGCCGTGCGTGTCGGGCCGTGCGTGTCGGGCGGTGCGTGTCGGGCGGTGCGTGAATCTTGGGGGCGGCGCCGGGCGGGCCGAGGCGGCGCCGAGGGCGCGGGGCGCCCTGGACAGGCGGGAGCCCCCGGTCCCTGTGCAGGGGCCGGGGGCTCCGGGAGACGTCAGCTCAGCCGGCCTGCTCGGCGAGCTGGAGGAACTGCCGCTTGGAGGCGAGCGCCTGCTCGGCTTCCTTGATCCGGCGTGCGTCCCCGGCGCTCTGCGCCCGGGCCAGCCGGTCCTCGGCTTCCGCCACCTGTGCCCGCATCTGGGCGAGCAGCGGGTTGTCCTCCTTGGTGGTGCGGCGCCACGCCGAGTCCATCACCTCGCGGACCTTGTCGTCGATGGCGCGCAGCCGGCGCTCCAGCCCGGCCGCCGCCTCGCGGGGAACCCGGCCGGCCTCGTGCCACTGCGCCTGGATCTCGCGCAGCTTGGCCTGGGCGCCCTTCGGGTCGGCGTCGACGTCCAGTGCCTCGGCTTCGGCGAGCAGGGCCTGCTTGCGCTCCAGGTTGCCGCGCTGCTCGTTGTCCCGGGCGGAGAAGACCTCACTGCGCCGGCTGAAGAAGGCGTCCTGCGCACCCCGGAACCGTTCCCAGAGCTTCTGCTCGGCCTCCTTGGAGGCGCGCGGCGCGGCCTTCCACTGGGTCATCAGGTCCTTGAGCTGGTTGGCGGTGGCGGCCCAGTCGGTGGACTCCTGGAGCTTCTCCGCCTGGGCGACCAGCTCCTCCTTGGCGGTCTGCGCCTGCTTGCGCTGCGAGTCCAGGGAGGCGAAGTGGGCGCCACGACGCCGGGTGAAGCCGTCCCGGGCGGCGGCGAACCGCTTCCACAGCTCACCGTCGGCCTTCTTGTCGACCCCACGGATGGTCTTCCACTCGTCGAGGATCTCCTTGAGCCGGTCCCCGGCGGTCTTCCACCCGGTGGACTCGGCGGCGAGCTTCTCGGCCTCCTCGACCAGCGCGGTCTTGCGGGCCAGGGCTTCGCCGCGAGCGGCGTCCCGGGCGGCGCGCGCCTCGCCGGCCTTCTCCTCGGCGAGGGTCGCCAGCTTGTCCAGACGAGCGGTCAGTGCGTCGATGTCGCCGACCACGTTGGCCTCGGGCAGCGTGGTGCGGATCCGCCGGATCGTGCTCAACGAGTGCCCGGCATCCGCCGCACCCGACTTGAGCCGTGCTTCGGTCAGGTCCACCTCGGTGACCAGATCGGCGAAGCGGCGCGCGAAGTGTGCCAGGCCTTCCTCCGGCGCACCTGCCTGCCAGGATCCGACCACCCGCTCGCCCTCGGTGGTCTTGACGTACACGGTGCCGTCCGCGTCCACCCGTCCGAAGGCAGTCCAGTCGCTCATGTGCCCATCCTCGTTCTCCCGGCGTCGAGGGAACGAACCCCCGTCGCCGCCACGGCGCAGCCAAGTTGCTTCCGGCATTGTCACAGGTCTCACCCGGTCCGCGTCGAGCGCCTATCGCCGACCGTGACCATACGGTGTCCTAGGGGCCGAATGACCGGATCGGCGCGGAGACGCACCGGGGATTCCCGCTACGGTGAACGGGTGCCACTGGTCACCGCCGCCGTCTGCCCGCATCCGCCCCTGCTCGTGCCCGAGGTGGCCGGCTCCGCGGCCCCGGAGTTGGACGACCTTCGAGCAGCCTGCGACACCGCCGTACGCCGGTTGCTGGCCGTCGGTCCGGACAGCGTGGTGCTGCTCGGGACCGGCCCGGTGACCGGTCCGATCCGCACTCCGGCCACGGGTTCCCTACAGCCCTGGGGGGTCGACCTGGACGTGCCGCTGGTGACCGGTCAGCCCGACCGAGGTGCGGTGCTGCCGTTGAGCCTGACCATCGGCGCGTGGCTGCTGACCCGCCACGAGACGCCGCCGCCGGCCAGCACCGCGCCGGCCAGCGCGCCGCCGGTCGGCACACCGTCGGCGAGCGCAACCCGGACCAGCGCGCCGCCGGTCGGCGCCACGCCGAGCAGCGCACCCTCGGCCGGCGCGCCGCCGGTCACCGCCGTGCAGGTGGCCGCCGACGCCGGCCCGGCCGAGCTGGCGGCGCTCGCCGACGAGGTCGACGCCACGGGCGAACGGGTGGCGTTACTGGTCCTCGGGGACGGGTCGGCGTGCCGGGGAGTGACGTCACCCGGGTACGACGACCCGCGCGCCCTCCCGTACGACCAGAGGGTTGCGGCGGCGCTGGCCGACGCGGACCTGGACGTCCTGCTCGACCTGGACCCGGTGGTGTCGGCGGAGCTGAAGGCCGCTGGTCGTGCGCCCTGGCAGGTGCTGGCCGGTGCGGCCCGGAGGGCGGGCGGCGGTTGGCGCGGTGAGCTGTTGCACCACGCGGCTCCCTACGGTGTCGCCTACTTCGTGGCGTCCTGGGAGCGGGTGTGACCAGCGGTACGGTCGTCGCGGTGGTCGGCCCGACGGCGGCGGGTAAGTCGGCGTTGAGCATCGCGTTGGCGCACGCCCTGGACGGGGAGGTGGTCAACGCCGACTCGATGCAGCTCTACCGGGGCATGGACATCGGCACCGCCAAGCTGACCGTGGCCGAGCGGGACGGGGTGCCGCACCACCTGTTGGACATCTGGGAGGTGACCGAGCCGGCGAGCGTGGCCGAGTACCAGCGGCTGGCCCGCGCGGCGGTGGACGACATCCTGTCCCGGGGAAAGGTGCCGCTGCTGGTCGGTGGGTCCGGGCTGTACGTGCGGGCGGTGTTGGAGCGCTTCGAGTTCCCGGGCACCGACGCGGCGCTGCGGGAGCGGCTGGAACGCGAGTTGGCCGAGGTCGGCCCGGCCCCGCTGTACGCGCGGCTGCGGGCCGCCGACCCGGTGGCCGCCGAGAGCATCCTGCCGGCCAACGGTCGGCGGATCGTGCGGGCCCTGGAGGTGATCGAGCTGACCGGCGCACCGTTCACCGCCTCGCTGCCGCAGCCCACACCGTATTACCCGTCGGTGCAGCTCGGCGTCGACCTGGACACCGGGCTGTTGGACGATCGGATCGCGCTGCGGGTCGACCGGATGTGGGCCGACGGCCTGGTGCCGGAGACGCGTGAGCTGGTCGGGCGGGGGTTGCCGGAGGGGCGGACGGCGAGTCGGGCGCTGGGCTACCAGCAGGTGCTGCGGATGCTCGCCGGTGAGCTGACCGAGGCGCAGGCGCACGACGAGACGGTCCGAGCGACCCGGCGCTTCGTCCGCCGGCAGCGGTCCTGGTTCCGCCGGGACCCCCGGATCCACTGGCTCGACTCGGCGGAGCCGGACCTGATCGGGGCCGCCCTGCGTCTGGTGCCGGCCGAGACGCGATAATGGGGGCGTGGAGTTCACCAAGGGCCACGGCACCGGCAACGACTTCGTCATCCTTCCGGACCCGGACGGTCAGCTCGACCTGACCCCGGAGCTGGTCGCGGCGCTCTGCGACCGACGGAGGGGCATCGGCGCGGACGGCGTGCTGCGGGTGGTCCGCGCGGCCAAGCACCCGGACGGCGCGGGGTTGGCCGGCGAGGCCGAGTGGTTCATGGACTACTGGAACGCCGACGGCTCGTTCGCCGAGATGTGCGGCAACGGCGCCCGGGTCTTCGTGCGCTACCTGCTGGACACCGGGCTGGCCACGCCCGCGGGCGCGGCGTTGCCGGTGGCGACCCGGGCCGGCGTCGTGCGCGCGCTGGTCGAGGGCGACGCCGTGTCCGTCGAGATGCGCCGCCCCCGGGTGTACGACGAGTCGGCCGCCACCCTCGGCGAGCTGACCCTGACCGGCGCGGCGGTGGACATCGGCAACCCGCACCTGGTCTGCGTCCTGCCCGCCGGTGTGGAGTTGTCCGCGCTGGATCTGACGAGGGCCCCCGGGTACGACCCGGTGGTCTTTCCGAGCGGCGTGAACGTGGAGTTCATCGTGGCGGGCGATCCGGTCGACGGCACCGACGGGCACACAGTGATGCGGGTGTACGAGCGCGGCAGCGCGGAGACGCTGTCCTGCGGCACCGGCGCCTGCGCGGTGGGTGCGGTGGCCCTGCGCGACGCCGGCCGGGACACGGGTGTGGTCGCGGTGGACGTCCCGGGTGGCCGCCTGACGGTCACCGTGACGGCGGATTCCTGCTGGCTGTCCGGCCCGGCCGTCCTGGTGGCGACCGGCGAGGTCGACCCGGCCGCCCTGCTCCGCTGACCCGGGCCGCCGCCCCACGCTCCCGCGCCGTGATCAAGAGGTTGGCGTTAGAAGCCGCGCGGCTCCTGACGCCAACCTCTTGATCACCAACGTCGGGTTCTACGGGGTGGCGCTGGCGCTCGCGGCGATCTCGGGGAGGTCGGCCGGGCCGGGGTCGGCGGCCGGGCGCGGGCTGGGGTTGTTCGCGGCGGCGCGGACGGCGGCGGCGACGGCCGGTGCGACCCGGGAGTCGAAGACGCTCGGCACGATCACCGTCGGGTTGATCTTGTCTTCGCCCACCACGTCCGCGATGGCCTGGGCCGCCGCGATGGCCATCTCCTCGGTGAACTCCTCGGCGTGCGCGTCCAGCATGCCGCGGAACACCCCGGGGAAGGCGAGCACGTTGTTGATCTGGTTCGGCTGGTCCGAACGGCCGGTGGCGACCACGGCGGCGTGCTTGCGCGCCTCCCGCGGGTCGACCTCCGGGTCGGGGTTGGCGAGGGCGAAGACGATCGCGTCCTTCGCCATCTGGGCGATGTCCTCGCCGGTGAGCAGGTTCGGCGCGCTCACACCGATGAACACGTCGGCACCCCGGATCGCACCCGGCAGGTCACCCGCGTAGTTCTCCTTGTTGGTGTTCTCCGCCAGCCACTGCCACGCCGAGTTGAGCCCGGTCAGCCCGCGGTGCAGGGCGCCCTGCCGGTCGTACGCGATGATGTCGCCGACGCCCTGACGCAGCAGCAGCTTCATGATCGCGGTCCCGGCCGCGCCGGCGCCGGAGACGACCACCCGCACGTCCTTGAGCTCCTTGCCCACCACCCGCAGCGCGTTGGTCAGCGCGGCCAGCACGCAGATCGCGGTGCCGTGCTGGTCGTCGTGGAAGACCGGGATGTCCAGCGCCTCGCGCAGCCGGGCCTCGATCTCGAAGCAGCGCGGCGCGGCGATGTCCTCCAGGTTGATCCCGCCGTACGCGGGCGCGATCGCCTTGACGATCTGCACGATCTCGTCGGTGTCCTGGGTGTCCAGCACCACGGGCCAGGCGTCCACCCCGCCGAAGCGCTTGAACAGCGCCGCCTTGCCCTCCATGACCGGCAGCGACGCGGCCGGTCCCAGGTTGCCCAGGCCCAGCACCGCGGAACCGTCACTGACCACCGCGACGGTGTTCCGCTTGATGGTCAGCCGCCGGGCGTCCGCCGGGTTCTCCGCGATCGCCATGCAGACCCGGGCAACCCCCGGGGTGTACGCGCGGGACAGCTCGTCGCGGTTGCGCAGCGCGACCTTGGACGTCACCTCGATCTTGCCGCCGAGGTGCAGGAGGAACGTCCGGTCCGACACCTTGCGCACGTCCACGCCGTCGAGCGCCCGGAGCGCGTCGACCACCTGGTCGGCGTGCTTGGCGTCAGCGGTGTCGCAGGTCAGGTCGACGATCACGTTGGTGGGGTCGGAGTCCACCACGTCCAGCGCCGTGACGATCGCCCCGGCCTCGCCGACCGAGGTGGTGAGCCGGCCGATCGAGGAGGCGTCCGCGGTCACGGCGATCCGGATGGTGATCGAAAATCCGGCGCTGGGCAGTCGGGTGATGGCCACGGGATCCCTCCGTCACGGCTGTGCGGCCAGTCGGCCGCCGCCCGCATTTCTACCGGGTTGTCGACCCCGACCAGCATTCGGCCCCACTTTTGGCGACCTTCACCATGGGCATATAGCAGGTGCGTCCGGCGTTGAGTCATGTCAGGATTACGTTCTACTTATCAAAACGGACAGGAGAACCGCTTGCGGAACCAGGAGAGCTTCGTCCCCGTCGAGGACGAGTTCGACGACGTCACCACCGGCGAGCTGGACCTGTCGGAGCGGCAGTCTCTCCGGCGCGTCCCAGGCCTCTCTACCGAGCTCAGCGACGTCACCGAGGTGGAATACCGCCAGCTGCGGCTGGAGCGGGTGGTCCTGGTGGGTGTCTGGACCGAGGGCACGGTGACCGACGCGGAAAACTCCCTGACCGAGCTTGCCGCGCTGGCCGAGACCGCCGGTTCGCAGGTGCTCGAAGGGCTCATCCAGCGGCGCACCCGACCCGACCCGGCCACCTACATCGGCCGCGGCAAGGTCGACGACCTCAGCGCGGTGGTGCTGGCCAGCGGCGCCGACACCGTCATCTGCGACGGTGAGCTGTCGCCGTCGCAGCTGCGCAACCTGGAGCAGCGCACCAAGGTCAAGGTTGTCGACCGGACGGCGCTGATCCTCGACATCTTCGCCCAGCACGCCAAGAGCAAGGAAGGTAAGGCGCAGGTCGAGCTGGCCCAGCTCGAATACCTGCTGCCCCGCCTGCGTGGTTGGGGTGAGACGCTCTCCCGGCAGACCGGTGGTTCCGGCCGGGGTGGCGGCGCCGGTGGCGGTGTGGGTGTGCGTGGTCCCGGTGAAACCAAGCTGGAGACCGACCGGCGGCGTATCCGCCACCGCATCTCCCGACTGCGGCGCGAGATCAAGAGCATGCGGACGGTACGCGTCACCAAGCGCGCCCGACGCACCCGCAACTCGGTGCCCGCCGTGGCCATCGCCGGTTACACCAACGCCGGCAAGTCCAGTCTGCTCAACCGACTGACCGGTGCGGGTGTGCTGGTGGAGAACGCGCTGTTCGCGACGTTGGACCCGACGACCCGCAAGGCCACCGCCTCGGACGGGCGGCTCTACACCCTCTCCGACACCGTCGGCTTCGTCCGGCACCTGCCGCACCAGATCGTCGAGGCGTTCCGCTCGACGCTCGAGGAGGTCGCGGAGGCGGATCTGGTGGTGCACGTCGTCGACGGCACCCACCCGGATCCGGAGGAGCAGGTCCGGGCGGTTCACGCGGTGCTCGCCGAGGTCAGCGCCGACCGGCTCCCCGAGCTGTTGGTGGTCAACAAGACCGACGCCGCCGACGAGGACACCCTGTTGCGGCTCAAGCGACTCTGGCCGGACGCGATCTTCGTGTCCGCGCACTCGGGTCGGGGCATCGACGGGCTGCGCGCGGCAATCGAGGAGCGGCTGCCGCGCCCCGCCGTGGAGGTCCGGGCCGTGCTTCCGTACGACCGGGGCGACCTGGTGGCACGGGTGCACCGCACGGGTGACGTGCTCAGCACGTCACACCTGCCGGAGGGCACGCTGCTGCACGTCCGGGTCGGCGCGGAGTTGGCTGCGGAGCTGGCACCCTTCGAGGTCCAGCGGGAGAGTCAGGTGGCCGGCGTCCGGTCCTGAGCGACCACGGCGTCATCCACGGGAAACGCGCGGCATGCGACACTGGCCGAATGCGCCGCGTTGTTTCCTCGGTCACGGTTGCCCTCGGCCTGCTCGGGGCAACCGTGGCGCTCTCCGGAGTCGCAGTGGCGGCTTCCGCCCCCGGGTTGTCCGCCGCCGCTCCCGGGCAGAAGCGGTGCACGATCACCGACGAGCGCCTGCGGGAGCTGTCCGGGCTGGTCGCGACCAAGAGTGGCTACATCGTCGTCAACGACGCCACCGAGAACGCGGCACGTAAGCGGGTCTTCTTCCTCGACACCAAGTGCAAGATTTCGTCGAAGGAGCCGGTCCGCTACTCGGGCCAGGGCCCGGCCGACACCGAGGACCTTGCCCTCTCCAAGGACGGCAAAACCCTCTGGATCGCCGACATCGGCGACAACGCGGACTCGAAGACCCGCCGCACGCGCGTCGCGCTCTGGTCGATGCCGGTCAGCGGCAACAAGCAGCCGACGTTGCACCGGCTCTCCTATCCCGAGGCGAAACCGCACGACGCCGAGGCCCTGCTCATCGACGACGACGGCAAGCCGCTGATCATCACGAAGGTGACCAGCGGAAAGGCCGAGATCTACACCCCCTCGGGGGCTCTGAAGAGCGGCGACACCGAGCCGGTGCCGATGCGTAAGGCCGGCGAGATCGCCCTGCCGAAGACGCAGACGGAGAACCCGCTCAACACGTTCGGCCGGATCGCCATCACCGGCGCGGCCCGATCGCCGGACGGTTCCCGGGTGGTTCTGCGCACGTACGCGGACGCATTCGAGTTCGACGTGAGCGGCGGTGACATCGTCGGCGCGCTCACCACCGGCAAGCCCCGGGTGACGGCGTTGACCGACCCGTTCGGCGAGGCCATCAGCTACACCCCGGACGGAAAGTCGTTCCTCACGGTCTCCGACGCCACCCGGTTCGGCGAGGACGAGTCCCTCGACATCCTCAGCTACACACCGTCCAGTTCGACCGCGGTGCCACAGGCACCCGGCGGTGGGGCTGCCGCCAAGCCGACCGCCTCGAAGTCCTGGACGGACGGGCTGGACTTCGACGACATCACGTACCTGATCGGCGCGGTCGGGTTGCTCGGTCTGCTGCTGGTCGCCGCCGGCGTCGTCGGCATCGTCCGGGCCCGTAACCGACCGCCGGCTGATGACGCCGACGCGTCGGACCCGAACGGTGATCCGCTCGACCCGCGCGGCGGCCGTTCCGCCGATGATCCCCGAGCGTCCGCCGACCGTAAGGGCGGTGTCTACGGTGGCGGCGCAGCGGCGGGCGGTGCGGTCTACGGCGGCGCCCCGGGTCGCGGGGGTGCCCCAGGTCGTGGCGGCCCGGCTCCGGCAGGTGGTACGCCGGGTCGCGGTGGCGCCGCACCGGCAGGTGGTGCCGTGTACGGAGGTGCCCGTCCGGCAGCGGCGGACGGTGGCTACGGCGGGGCACGGTCGGACGGCGGCAACGGCGTCTACGGGGGCGGACGGCCCCCGGCCGGTGGCGGCGGTCGACCGCAGGGCACCGGGGGTCGCCCGCAGGGCGCTGGTGGCGGCGGTCGCGCCCAGGGTGGCGGCGGTGGCGGTCGCGCGCAGGGTGGGAGCGGTCGCCCCCAGGGCGGAGGCGGTCGGCCCGGCGGCGGGGTGTACGGCGACGGTCGCGGCCAGCCCGGCACCGGCCGTGCGGAGCCGCCCCGGCGTGGTGGCCAGGAGCCCGACCAGCGGGGTCAGCGGCCCGATCGTCGGCGAAACGACGACGCGCCTGTCGACCCGTACGGGCAGTATCCCGGGGGCGGTCGCGGCTATCGGGGCGACCGCTACTGAAAGCTCTGCTGGTGCCTGCCCGCCCCGGACGGACGGATGCGGGTGGGGCACCACGTGCGCCCACCCGCCGACGGGTCAGATCCGGCGGAGCACCGCCACGACCCGACCCATGATGGTGGCGTCGTCACCGGGGATGGGGTCGAAGGCCGGGTTCTGCGGCATCAGCCAGACATGCCCGTCGCGTCGACGGTAGGTCTTGACTGTCGCCTCGCCGTCGAGCATGGCGGCCACGATCTCGCCGGAGTCGGCGGTCGGCTGTTGCCGGACGACGACCCAGTCGCCGTCGCAGATCGCCGCGTCGAGCATCGAGTCGCCCTTGACCTGGAGCATGAAGACCTCGCCCTCGCCCACCAGCTCGCGCGGGAGCGGGAAGATGTCCTCCACGGCCTGCTCGGCGAGGATGGGGCCACCGGCGGCGATCCGGCCGAGCATCGGCACGTACGCCGGCGTCGGCCGCTGTGCCCGGGACACCTCGTCGTCGATCGCCTCACTGGGAGCGCGAACGTCGACCGCCCGCGGCCGGTTGGGGTCGCGACGCAGGAAGCCCTTCTTCTCCAGCTCCTTGAGCTGGTAGGCGACGCTGGACGGCGACACCAGGCCGACGGCCTCACCGATCTCGCGGACGCTCGGCGGGTAACCGTGCCGCTCGACCCAGGTGCGGATGAACTCCAGGATGCGACGCTGGCGGGCGGTCAGGTCGACAGCCGCCGGGTCGGGGAAGGCGCTGACCACCGGGGTGACCGGGCGCACGGCGGGCTGGCCCGTCCGGCTGCGCGCGGCGCTGCGGCGTCGGGTGGCCGGCGGGCCCGCCTCGGTGATCTGCTGCGGGCTCTTCGGCCGGCTGGCCCGGTCCTCGGTCACGTCCGTCCTCCCTGGTCGGCGCTGGGTGCCTCGTCGGCTCGTGGTGCGTGCGGGGTGCCACGTTGTTCATGACCGTATAGGTGAGATCAGTCATTTTCAAACATCTGTACGACCTCTCACCGGCGTGTCGGGGTGAAAAACCACTCCGGTCGTACGGATGTTCTGATAAATGGTACGTCAGGTAGCACTGGTGTTCGATCCTCAGCCGATTTCCCGGCCAGTCTGGCCTGCTGGCCGGTAACTCGGGCGGGTGGTCGGCGTTGGGTCTTCGGGCGTGCTGGTGGTCGCGGATGGCCGGATGGTCCGTGACGCGCCGGACACGCGGGTCAACTTGACCCGGCCTCCCCAGCGACATACGGTCGACCCCTAGATGTAGTAGTGACACGGGCGTAAGTTGCCCACAGGTTGGGTCCGACTACCGACCGCACTCCCGTAAGGTCGACCACGGCGGGCGTCGTCCGAGGACGGCACCGTCGCGGTGAGCCGTGTCCGGGGGTGTCCGGTGTGGGCGCAGTTGATCATTTTTTGGAGGTAGGCGATGCGGTGTCCGTACTGCCGGCACGCCGACTCCCGGGTGGTCGACTCGCGGGAGGCCGACGACGGCCAACTCATTCGACGGCGGCGGTCCTGCCCGGAGTGCGGCAAGCGGTTCACCACCGTCGAGGAGGCGGTCCTCGCGGTCGTCAAGCGCAGCGGGGTGACCGAGCCGTTCAGCCGCACCAAGATCATCGGCGGGGTGCGCAAGGCGTGCCAGGGCCGGCCGGTCGACGACGACTCGCTCGCGCTGCTCGCGCAGCGGGTGGAGGAGTCCGTCCGGGCCAAGGGGGCCGCCGAGATCCCCAGCCACGAGGTGGGCCTGGCGATCCTGGGCCCGTTGCGCGACCTGGACGAGATCGCCTACCTGCGGTTCGCCAGTGTCTACCGCTCCTTCGACTCGCTCGCCGACTTCGAGCGCGAGATCGAGACGTTGCGGGCCGCAGCGCGGGCCCGGGAGCAGGGCCGGGCCGACGCGGTCGAGGCCGCCAGCCGTACCAGCTGAATCTTCACTGTTTTTCGAGCGATTGGGACGCGCGGTGGGTGACCGCGCAGACGAGGGGGGCGACGGCGTGACAACTAGCCGTTCACGGAACAAGGCAGGCGCGGGGCTGAAGATCGAGCGGGTGTGGACGACCGAGGGGGTCCACCCGTACGACGAGGTCAGCTGGGAGCGCCGCGACGTCGTGATGACGAACTGGCGCGACGGCTCGATCAACTTCGAGCAGCGGGGGGTCGAGTTCCCCCAGGCGTGGAGCGTCAACGCGGCCAACATCGTGACCACCAAGTACTTCCGGGGAGCGGTGGGGACCCCGGAGCGGGAGTGGTCGCTCAAGCAGTTGATCGACCGGGTGGTCACCACCTACCGCACCGCGGGTGAGGAGTACGGCTACTTCGCCAGCCCGGCCGACGCCGAGGTCTTCGCCCACGAGCTGACCTGGATGCTGCTGCACCAGGTGTTCAGCTTCAACTCGCCGGTCTGGTTCAACGTCGGCACGCCGTCGCCGCAGCAGGTCAGCGCCTGCTTCATCCTGAGCGTCGACGACTCGATGGACTCCATCCTCGACTGGTACAAGGAGGAGGGTCGGATCTTCCAGGGCGGCTCGGGGGCCGGGGTCAACCTGTCCCGGATCCGTTCGTCGAAGGAACTGCTCTCCTCCGGCGGCACCGCCTCCGGCCCGGTCAGCTTCATGCGCGGCGCGGACGCCTCGGCCGGCACCATCAAGTCCGGTGGCGCGACCCGCCGAGCGGCCAAGATGGTCATCCTCGACGTGGACCACCCGGACATCGAGGAGTTCGTGGCGACCAAGGCGCGCGAGGAGGACAAGATCCGCGCGCTGCGCGACGCCGGGTTCGACATGGACCTCGGTGGCTCCGACATCGTCAGCGTGCAGTACCAGAACGCCAACAACTCGGTCCGGGTCTCCGACGAGTTCATGTCGGCGGTGGAGGACGGCGGCAGCTTCAACCTGCGCGGCCGGCTGGACGGCTCGGTGATCGACACCGTCGACGCCAAGAAGCTGTTCCGGACGATCTCGCAGGCCGCCTGGGAGTGCGCCGACCCGGGCCTGCAGTACGACGACACGATCAACGACTGGCACACCTGCCCGGAGACCGGGCGGATCACCGCGTCGAACCCGTGTTCGGAGTACCTGCACCTGGACAACTCCTCGTGCAACCTGGCCTCGCTCAACCTCATGAAGTTCCTCCGCGCCGACGGTGGCTTCGAGGTGGAGAAGTTCGTCAAGTCCGTCGAGTTCGTCATCACCGCGATGGACATCTCGATCTGCTTCGCCGACTTCCCGACCGAGAAGATCGGTGAGACCACCCGCGCCTACCGGCAGCTCGGCATCGGCTACGCCAACCTGGGCGCCCTGCTGATGGCCACCGGCCTGCCGTACGACTCGGACCAGGGCCGTTCGGTCGCCGCGTCCATCACGTCCCTGATGACCGGCACCGCGTACCGCCGTTCGGCCGAGCTGGCCGGCGTCGTCGGCCCGTACGACGGCTACGCCCGCAACGCCGAGCCGCACAAGCGGGTCATGCGCAAGCACGCCGCCGCCAACGACGAGATCAAGCCGACCAGCCCGGTGGCCACCGCTATCGTCCGCGAGGCGACCAAGCAGTGGACCCAGGGCAACAAGATCGGTGACAAGTTCGGGTGGCGTAACGCGCAGGCGAGCGTCCTCGCGCCGACCGGCACCATCGGCTTCATGATGGACTGCGACACGACCGGCGTGGAGCCGGACCTGGCGCTGGTCAAGTTCAAGAAGCTGGTCGGCGGCGGCTCGATGCAGATCGTCAACCAGACGGTGCCGCGCGCCCTGCGTAGCCTCGGCTACCCGGAGGAGCAGGTCGAGGCGATCGTCGAGCACATCGCCGACCACGGCCACGTGGTGGACGCCCCCGGCCTCAAGCCGGAGCACTACGCGGTGTTCGACTGCGCGATGGGTGAGCGGTCGATCGCCCCGATGGGCCACGTGCGGATGATGGCGGCGATCCAGCCGTTCGTCTCGGGCGCGATCTCCAAGACGGTCAACATGCCGGAGGCGGCCACCGTCGAGGACGTCGAGAAGATTTACTTCGAGGGCTGGAAGCTCGGCCTCAAGGCGCTGGCGATCTACCGCGACAACTGCAAGGTCGGCCAGCCGCTCTCGGTGGCGAAGTCCAACAAGGCCACCGAGTCGGCCGCCGCCACCGTGGCCGCCGAGCCGGCCGCGGTGGAGAAGGTCATCGAGTACCGGCCGGTGCGTAAGCGCCTGCCGAAGAAGCGCCCGTCCGAGACGGTCAGCTTCTCCGTCGGCGGTGCCGAGGGCTACCTCACCGCGTCGTCCTACCCCGACGACGGCCTCGGCGAGGTCTTCCTGAAGATGTCCAAGCAGGGCTCGACCCTGGCCGGCGTGATGGACGCCTTCTCGGTGGCCATCAGCATCGGCCTCCAGTACGGTGTGCCGCTGGAGACGTTCGTCAGCAAGTTCACCAACATGCGCTTCGAGCCGGCCGGTATGACCGACGACCCGGACGTGCGGATGGCCGCCTCGGTGATGGACTACATCTTCCGTCGCCTGGCACTGGACTTCCTGCCGTACGAGCGCCGCGCCGAGCTGGGCATCTTCACCGCTTCCGAGCGGGCCGCCCAGCTGCGGGCCGAGGCCGACGCGGAGGCCGCCGCGGCGGTGGGCGCAGAGCTCACCGTGATGGCGTCCTCGGCGCCGGTGGAGACCCCGGCCAAGCCGGAGGCCGTCGCGCAGCCGGCGCAGGAGATGGCCGACGTGGCCGCCGCCAAGCCGGCACCCAGCGTGGGTTCCAGCACCGAGTTGCTGGAGGCCGTGATCGGCAAGGCCGCCGACGCACCGCTCTGCTTCACCTGCGGTACGAAGATGCGCCCCGCCGGTAGCTGCTACGTCTGCGAGGGCTGCGGCTCCACCAGCGGCTGCAGCTGACGCGTATCACCGCACGACGAGCGAGCGCGGCAGGGATCCCCTGCCGCGCTCGCGGCGTTCCCGCTCGTGGCAGGGCCGATGGGACCTGCCGGCCCGCCGGCCCGTCGCGTGCCGGCCCGCCGGCCCGTCGCGTGCCGGCCCGCCGGCCCGCCGCATGCCGGCCCGCCGGCCCGTCGCATGCCGGCCCGCCGGCCCGTCGCGTGCCGGCCCGCCGCATGATCGACTCGGGTTACCTGAAACCGGCCTATCAAGCTCGCCCGGACACCCCGACTTCATGAAACCCGAGTCGGTCATGGGCTGATATGGGCTGCGCCGGGGCCAGTAACACACCGAAGCGCAGGTCTGGGCATTGGCGGAATCAGTTCGGTACGCGTTTGGGTAGCTGCCCGCCGGATCAGCGTTCGTCGTCGCCCTCGGTTGGGCGCGGTGGGCGGTTGTCGAGGACCTGACCTGGGTGCCCGCCGGGCTGCTGCACCGACGCTTCCTGGGCTGGGTCCGGGGAGCCTGATCCGGCGGGGCGACGAGCGGTTCCACTACAGCGACAACTCGCACAAGTGGATCCCGCCGGATCCAGACTGTGACCAGGAGGTCTGGGACGAGATGGTCCGGCAGCACCAGCTTCAGCACCTGGAGGAGATCTCCCGGCGCAATAAGCCGCGTCGATGAACCGCGATCTGATCGAGGGCGATGGGACTCCCAGCACGTAACCATCCCCGTGCCGCCAGTCCTCGGTGATTCGACGCTCCCGCATCACCAGGGAGGCTGCCGATTTGGGCCAGCAGCGCCGTCGCCAGTGCCGGGCAAACCCGTGCTGGAGGGCCTGCTGCTGTTAGTCGATATACCTCAGAGTCATATTTATGACCCTGAGGTATATCGCTCTTTCGAGATTGGGGCTCCCGATGAGGCGAGCAGGCACGACATGACGCCAGGAGGGCTCAGTCGGTCGGCAGGAGCGGGCGCATGAACGTCCGCTCGTACCGCACGACGCAACCCGAGTCGTCGCGGATGCGGTCCGCCGCGACGAACTCCGGGTCGGTGCCGAACCGTGCGCGGTAACGCTCGTAGGCTGCCAGGCTCTCGAAGCTGAACAGCGCCTCGGCCTTGTCGCTGGCACCCTCGGCGGGCAGGAAGTAGCCATGGTGCACTCCGCCGTGCCTGGCCACGAGCCGCATCCATGCTCTCGCGAAGTCTTCGAACGCCGCGATCTGCGCGGGGTCGATCGTGTAGTGCACGACGCACGTGATCATGACCTCACCCTACGGGCCGGTGCCGGACTCCATGGTCGACGCCGGGTCGGCGACGTGGGGCCATCCGGCAGCTCGGATACCCCCATGTCGCCGACCTCGTGTCGATCATGACGTAAGGCAACCCGGTCAGGGCTGGGCGAACAGCGGCCCGTAGTTCGAGCGGAACATGTGCTCGCCGAGGCGGCGCATCACCAGATCGCGCAACGCGGGCGGGAGCCCGGTGGCCTTGTCCCGGCGGTGCGTCTGGCTGAGCACCCAGTCGGTACGCGGGCGTCGCCGCGCCTCGTAACCGCGCAGCGCCTCGGCGACGGAGTCGGCGGCGGTCAGCGACGACGCGAGCACTACCGCGTCCTCCAGGGCCATGGCCGCGCCCTGCGCCATGTTCGGTGAGGTGGCGTGGGCGGCGTCGCCGATCAGCAGCACCGGCCCCCGGGACCAGGAGTCGAGCACGACCTCCTGGTTCGGCCCGGCGTGCAGGGTGCTGTCGTCGTGGTCGAGGGCCTTGAGCATGATGGCCACCGGCTCGGTGAACGACGCGGCCACGTCGTCGCGCCAGCCCGGCCGGTCGGCCACCGGGCCGTCGTTGTAGTAGCAGTACGTCTGCTCGGCGCTGATCGGGATCGTCAGGAACTGCCTCCCGCGCCCCAACTGCACCGACCAGAACGGCTCGTCGTCGATCCGGGGAGCGACCCAGCGGTACGCGTACTGGCCCAGGTTGCGGGCCGCCTGACCGTCGAAGGCGAGCCGACGCACCGCCGAGTTGACCCCGTCCGCACCGATGACCAGGTCGTACCGTTCGGTGCTTCCGTCGTCGAACTCGACCGCGACCCGGTCGCCCTCGCGGGAGAGGGCGATCGGGTGGTGTCCCCAGCGGATCGGGGCGTCTCCGACGCCGGCCAACAGGGCCCGGTGCAGCTGTGCCCGGGGCAGCGACACGCACGGGCCGACGCCCTGCCACAGCGCTGTCACGTCGATGTCGAAGAGGCGGCGTCCGCGCTGGTTCGCGCTGCGCTGCCGGGTGATCTCCACGGCGACGTCGGTGACCGGCTCCCGCAGACCGAGGACGTCGAGCACGCGGGTCGCGTTGCCGGTGAGGTAGATGCCCGTGCCGGAATCGGTCGGCCCGGGCGCCCGCTCGACCACGTCGACAGTCGCGCCCCACTCGCGCAACGCGGCGACAGTCGCCAGCCCGGCGATGCCCCCGCCGACGATGAGTACCCGGACACTGTCACCCCGCACGACACGTTCCTCCCCGTAGCTCAGGCCGGCTGAGCTGCTGCTCGACGGTCCGGCCGTCGCAGAACTCTACGAGGCGGGTGAGCCGGTGCACGGCACGGGGCGGGCTCAGGAGGTGACGGCCGGGAAACCCTCGGCCAGGGCGGTGACGGTGTGCTCGATCCGTGCGTTCGCCTCCGCATCGGTTCCGTCGATGAGGGCGACCCGGTGCAGCACGCCCACCACGGCCAGTGCCAGCGACTCGGTGTCGATGCCCGCAGGTAGCCGTCCGAGCCGTCGCTCAGCGTCCAGGTAGTCGGCGGCTGCGCGTTCGAGGCTCTGCAGTGCGGCGCTGCCGGTGCCCAACACCGCCTCGACCTCAGTGGCCAACGCCGGGCGGCAGGCCATCAGCCGGGTGACGCCCCGCAGGGTGATCAGCGGGGTCGCGAGCATCGTCTCGCTGAGGTTCCCGGCGACGGTGCCGGTGCCGGCGCGGCCGGACAGGCCAGCCGCGGTGCCGGCGATCTGGAAGCACCGGTCGACGGCGTAACCCACCAGGAAGTCGTCGACGTTCGCGAAGTGGGCGAAGAGCAGGCCGGTGGCGACGCCGGCCTCGCCGGTCACGGCCCGGCTGGTGAGGTGGCCCGGGCCGGCGGTGGCGATCAGGCGCTCGGCGGCGGCGAAGAGGTGCTGCCGTGGGTCGGCGATGGGAACTCCGCGTGGCATGCCGTAAGTCTAGGCGGGTTGTGCGGGGATGAGCATATGCTCATAATGTTTGAGCATATGCTCATTCTGGTTCCTGGGAGTACTGATGAAACGAGCGGTGATCGTCGGTGCCGGTATAGCCGGCCTCGCCACGGCCCTACGGCTGGCTCAGGACGGGTGGCATCCCCTCGTCGTCGAGCAGTCGGCGACCCGGCGCAGCAGTGGGTACCTGGTCAACCTGCTCGGGACCGGCTATGACGCGGCCGAGCGGCTCGGGCTGGTTGCGGCTCTGTCCGAGCGCGCGTTGGGTCCGTTCACCACGGTGCTGGTGAGAGCGGACGGCCGACCCAAACTCACGGTCCCCGCCGCCGTCGCCGAGGCCGCGCTGGGTCCACGGACCATGACGGTTTTCCGCGGTGACCTCGAAACCGCCCTCTACGAAGCGGTACGCGACCAGGTCGAGATCCGCTTCGGCACCACCGTGTCCACGATCGACTCCACCGACGACCGGGTGCGGCTCACCCTCAGCGACGGCACCACCCAGGACGCCGACCTGCTCGTCGGCGCCGACGGCGTCCACTCCGCGACCCGGACGGCGACCGTCGGCCCCGACCACCGGGTCGATCTGCCGTACGTGGTGGCGGCGTTCCCGCTGGCGCATCCGGTGAGGGATGTGCCCGAGTCGTCGGCGACGACCTTCATCGGCCCGGGTCGCACCGCGGCCATCGTCAACCTCGGGCCCGGCCGATCATCGGCCTTCTTCACCTACCGATGCGCGGATCCGGCCCGGGAGCTGGCACGCGGACCGGTGGACGCCATCCACGCGACGTTCGGAGACCTGGCCGGGGGAGTACCCGACGCGATTCGCCACCTTCAGACGAATCCGGGCGGCGCGTACTTCGACCGGGTCAGCCAGGTCGACAGTGCACGGTGGAGCACGGGTCGCACGGTGCTGCTCGGCGACGCGGCCTGGTGCGTCACCCTCTTCGCCGGACACGGCGCCGCGTTGGCGCTGGCCGGTGCCGACCAGCTCGGCGCCGCCCTGCGACGGCACGGCGACGATGTCCCGTCCGCTCTGGCGGACTGGGAGACCGGCCTACGCCCGGAGGTGGTCAAGCGGCAGGCGCTCGCCCGCCGTGGCATGCACCAGTACGCGCCACCGAGCCGCTTCCACGTCTGGATGAACGACCTCTCGATCCGAGCGGTCACCCTCCCCGGCGTCCGTGGGCTCGTCCGGCGCGGCATCGAACGGCAGAACCGCTGACCAGCGAGGCGGATCGGGCGGCAGGCTCAGCCGGTCGGGAGCTGCCATCATGAGGCCGTGACGACCATCGAGCAGTACGTCGACTTCGCCGTCCGGGAGGCGCGCGGCACGTCACCGGCGTACGAACGACTGGCGCAGGCCGTTGCCCACGACAGCGACCTGCTCACCCTGCTCGACGAGGTCCCGCCGGCCAAGCGGCAGCCGAACCTGTTGTTCGGCGTCGTCCGCTGGCTCGGCGGCCCGGTCGGCGACCCGGCCGCGTTCCACGACTACGTGTTGACGCACTGGCCCGCCGTCAAGGCGGAGCTGCTCACCCGGGCCACCCAGACGAACGAGACCGGCCGGTGTGCGGTGCTGCTACCGGTGCTCGCCGCGCTGCCACAGCCCCTCGCCCTGCTGGAGGTCGGCGCGTCCGCCGGGCTCGGCCTCTACCCCGACCGGTACGCGTACCGCTACGGGGAGCACCAGGTCGGTGCCGGTAAGCCGGTCCTGGAGTGCGCGGCCAGCGGGTTGGTGCCGCCGGCAGACGTACCCCGGGTGGTGTGGCGGGCCGGCCTCGACCTGAACCCGCTCGACGTGACCGACCCCGACGACGTGTCGTGGCTCGATGCGTTGATCTGGCCGGAGCACGCGCACCGGCGGGCCCGGCTGCGCGCGGCGGCGGCGGTCGCTGCGGCCGATCCGCCGCTGCTGGTCCGTGGTGATCTGGTGGACGACCTGCCGGCGCTGGCGGCCCGCGCGCCGGCTGACGCGACGCTCGTGGTCTTCCACACGTCAGTGCTGTACCAGGTGCCGCCACCACGCCGGGACGCGTTCGTCCGGCTGGTCGGCGAGCTGCCCGGTCACTGGATCGCGAACGAGGCGCCGGAGGTGCTGCGGTACGACGGGTTGCCCGACCCGCCGAGCGACGCGCTGCACAACGTCCTCGCCCTGGACGGCCGCCCGCTGGCCTGGACCAGGGGCCACGGCCAGGCGATGACCTGGTTCGGCTGAGCGGCTCGTCCAGGCACGTCTCGGCACTGGCCCGTCACCGTTGCGGGCCTTGTCCCTAGACTGCTCCGGTGACCGGAGAGCGGAAACCCCTGGCCGGTCGGCCGCTCACCGAGCCGCACCCGTCCCGGCTGTCGCCCGTGCATCCCGACCGGGCCCGGATCCTCGCCGCGCACGACGCCGCGCTCGCCGCCGGCGAGGCCGGTTACCTCGACCCGGCGAGCGGGTTGTTCGTGCTCAGCGCCGGCTTCCTGGCCCGTCGGGGCACGTGCTGCGGGCGGGGTTGCCGACACTGCCCGTACGTGGACGATCCACCGTCCGGATAGGCGCGAACGAGGACTTCCGCCCGACCCGGACACCCCGTACGGTTTCCGACGGACATCCGGCGGGGCGCCTTCCGCCGTCGGTCGGCGAGAGGGTGGAACGTGCGCGGGCTGATCGTGGTCGCCGGGATGGCGGGGCTGCTGGTGAGCGGGTGCGCCGCCGAGGCCGAGCCGGTGGCGGTGCCGCCGCCGGTGCCGATCGCTGTCGATGTGGCGGCCGCCTCCTCGGGTGGGGCCTGCCGACTGCTGGACTTCGCGGTGATCGAACAGTTGTTCACGGTGCGCTTCGACGTGGCCGCGGCCAGCGAACAGGGCGACACGCACACCTGTGTGGTCCGGTCGGCGGGCGCGGCCCTGCCGGATCTGACGTTGAGTGTGTCCAAGACCACTGTCGACAAGGCAACCTTCGGCGCGGAGGTGGTGCCCGACAAGGCGGCGAAGGTCACCGGGCTGGGCCAGCAGGCGTACCGGCGTACCCTCGCTGCCGCGAGCGGTCGCGGACCGGTCGCTGAGGTGGGCTGGCTGGCCGCCGACGGGCGGCTGGCCACGGTGAGCTGGACCTCGGCCCGGGGCAGCGAACGCGCTGCGGTGGAGAAGCTGACCGGCGACCTGACCACACTGGCGAAGAAGGTGGACACCCGGGCGTTGTGACGCCCGGGTGCCTGCGGGGTCAGTTGGCGGCGACGAAGACCCGCGAGGCGACCTCGCGGGGCAGCCGTACCCGGTCCCCGGAGCGGTCGATGGACACTCCGTCGCGCTCCTGTGCCACTGTCACCGTGGCGCCCGGGTCGACACCGGCGGCGTGCAGTTGACGCAGCACGTCACCGTCGGTCTGCACGCTCTCGCAGATCCGGCGGACCACGACCGGCCCGGAGAGGCCCGGGAAGGCCAGGTTGCGCTCACTCTCGGCGACCTCGGTGGCTTCCGCCTCCGGTGAGCCCAGCTCTTCCAGACCCGGGATCGGGTTGCCGTACGGGGAGCGGGTCGGCCGGTTGAGCAGGTCGTAGACCCGCTTCTCCACGGCGTCGCTCATCACGTGCTCCCAGCGGCAGGCCTCCTCGTGGGCCTCCTCGTAGGGCATCCCGATGACGTTGACCAGCAGCAGCTCGGCGAGGCGGTGCTTGCGCATCACGGACACGGCGGTGCCGCGACCCAGCGCGGTGAGGGTGAGGTGTCGGTCACCTTCGACGGTGAGCAGGCCGTCGCGCTCCATCCGGGCGACGGTCTGACTCACTGTGGGACCGCTCTGCCGTAGCCGCTCGGCGATGCGGGCACGCAGCGGCGGCACCCCCTCCTCTTCGAGTTCGAGGATGGTGCGCAGGTACATTTCGGTCGTGTCGACCAGGTCGTGAGACTTCATAACGTCAGCGGCCCTCCGGTGCACGATGGTACCTCGGTGAACGACTGACGACCGCCGCCGAATCGCGTGCCGTCGACACGGATGGTGTTTGATGGTCGCCATGTCCGGTCCCCAGGAGCCGTTGGTCGAGGTCGACCGGCTCGCCGCCGCGCTCGACGACGTCGACCCGCCCACTCTGCTCGACGTTCGCTGGCGGCTCGTCGGCGCGCCCGGCCGCGACGACTACCTCGCCGGCCACCTGCCCGGCGCGGTCTTCGTCGACCTGGACACCGCGCTCTGCGGTCCGCCGGGCGCGGGAGGTCGACACCCGTTGCCCGACCCGGCCGCGTTGCAGGCCGCGCTCCGGGCTGCCGGCGTCCGCGCCGATCACCCCGTGGTGGTGTACGACGGCGGCGACGGCCTGGCCGCCGCACGGGCGTGGTGGACGTTGCGCTGGGCGGGGCACCGGTCGGTGCGGGTGCTGCACGGCGGTTACCCGGCCTGGGTCGCCGCCGGTCTGCCCGTCTCCACCGACGCGCAGTCCCCGACTCCCGGCGACATCGAGGTGCGACCCGGTGGGCTTCCGGTGCTCGACGCGGGGCAGGCCGCCACCCTGGCCGCCATGGACGACGCCGTGCTGCTCGACGTCCGGGCGGCTCCCCGCTACCGGGGCGAGGCGGAGCCGATCGACCCCGTCGCCGGGCACGTGCCGGGCGCGGTCAACCTGCCGGCCGGCGAGTACGTCGGCCCGAACGGGCGCTTCCCGGCCGCCGACGTGTTGACCGAGCGGTTCGCCGCCGCCGGGGTGACCGGAGCGCGGACCGTCGGGGCGTACTGCGGCTCCGGGGTGACCGCCGCGCAGGCCGTGCTGGCGCTGCACCTGGCCGGCCGCACCGACGCGGCGCTCTACGTTGGATCGTGGAGCAACTGGGTGGCCGATCCGGCTCGTCCGGTCGCCGTCGGGGAGACACCTGGCCGTTGACCAGCGCGTGTGGTGGGCCGGCGGCGGTCCCCGTGCGACGATGGGCTCATGTCCGACGACACGGTGGTGGTGTGGGACGAGTCGCTGCTCGCCTACGACATGGGCGACCATCCGCTCGATCCGGTCCGGGTGGAGTTGACGGTGGCGCTGGCCCGCGAGTTGGGCGTCCTGGACCGTCCCGGGGTGCGCGTGGTCAAGCCGGAGATCGCCGACGACTCGCTGCTCACCCGGGTGCACGACAGTGCCTACCTGGCCGCGGTGCGGGCCGCGCCCCGTGATCCGCTCTTCGCCGGTTACGGGCTGGGCACGTCGGACAACCCGGTGTTCGAGGGGATGCACGAGTCCAGCGCGTTGATCGCCGGGGCGACGGTGGCCGCCGCCGAGGCGGTCTGGCGAGGGGAGGCGCGGCGGGCGGTGAACGTGGCCGGCGGCCTGCACCACGCGATGCCCGCCCGGGCCTCCGGCTTCTGTGTCTACAACGACCCCGCGGTGGCGATCGCCCGCCTGCTCGACCTGGGTGCCGAGCGGATCGCGTACGTCGATGTCGACGTGCACCACGGCGACGGGGTGCAGCAGATCTTCTGGGACGACCCGAGGGTGCTGACGGTCAGCCTGCACGAGACCCCGCTGGCGCTCTTCCCGGGCACCGGTTTCCCCGACGAGACGGGCGGGCCGGGCGCGCAGGGCACCGCCGTCAACATGCCGTTGCCCCCGGGTGTCGACGACAGCGCCTGGCAGCGGGCCTTCCACGCGATCGTGCCGTCGGTGCTGCGCGCGTTCCGGCCGCAGGTGCTGGTCACCCAGTGCGGCGCGGACGGGCACCGACTGGACCCGCTCGCCGACCTGAATTTGACGGTGGACGGGCAGCGGGCGACCTACCTGGCGATGCGGGCGCTCGCCGACGAGCTGTGCGACGGCCGTTGGGTGGCTACCGGCGGCGGGGGGTACGCGCTGGTCGAGGTGGTGCCCCGGGCCTGGAGCCACCTGCTCGCCGTGGCCACCGGTGACCCGGTCGACCCCGCCACGCTGACCCCGCTCGCCTGGCGTGAGTTGGTCGCCAGCCGACGTCTGGGCCGGGAGGTGCCGTTGCGGATGACCGACGACGCCGACCCGTCGTACGAGCCGTGGCAGCCGACCGGCGAGCCCAACGCGGTGGACCGGGCGATCGCGGCCACCCGCAAGACGGTCTTCCCGTTGCTCGGGCTCGACCCGCACGATCCGCGGGACTGAGCCGGCCGTTGCGGTGACGACCGTGGACCAGCCGGTGGACGTGCTGCTCAGCGACGGCAGCACCGTCCAGTTGCGACCGATCGACCCGGCCGACGCGCCGGGCATCGTGGCGATGCACAGCCGCTTCTCCGAGCGCACCCGCTACCTGCGCTACTTCTCGCCGTACCCGCGCATCCCGGAGCGGGATCTGATCCGTTTCGTCACCGTCGACCACCGCGACCGGGAGGCGTTCGTGGTGCTGGCCGCCGGGCAGATCGTCGCGGTCGGCCGGTACGAGCGGCTGGGCCCGCAGGCCCCGGAGGCGGAGGTGGCCTTCGTGGTGGAGGACGCCTACCAGGGCCGGGGCATCGGCTCGGTGCTGATGGAGCACCTGGCCGACGCGGCCCGCCGCAACGACATCATGAGCTTCGTCGCCGAGGTGTTGCCCGCCAACGGGACGATGCTGCGCGTCTTCGCCGACTTCGGCTACCAGGTCCAGCGCGAGTACGCCGACGGTGTGGTGCACCTGAGCTTCCCGATCGCGCCCACCGAGGCGACCCTGGAGGTGCAACGCGGCCGGGAGCACCGCACCGAGGCCCGCTCGATCGCCCGGCTGCTCGCCCCTCGGGGCATCGCCGTCTACGGTGCCAGCGCCACCGGTCAGGGCGTCGGCGCGGCGGTCCTCGGGCACCTGCGCGACGGCGGTTTCACCGGCGCTGTGGTGCCCGTGCACCCGAGCGCGTCGACGGTGGCGGGCCTGCCCGCGTACCCCTCGGCTGTCGACGCCGGCACGCCGGTGGACCTGGCGGTGGTGGCGGTTCCGCCGGAGGCGGCGACCGCCGTGGTCGCCGACGCGGCCGAGGCGGGGGCGCACGGCCTGGTGGTCATCTCGGCCGGCTTCGCCGAGGCCAGGGCGGAGGGCGCGGCCACGCAACGGGCGCTGGTCCGCGCGGCCCACGCCGCGGGCATGCGGGTGATCGGCCCGAACTGTCTGGGCGTGGCCAACACCGACCCGACGGTACGCCTCAACGCCACCCTCTCCCCGGCACTGCCGCCGCCCGGCCGGGTGGGCATCTTCAGCCAGTCCGGCGCGTTCGGGGTGGCGTTGCTCGCTGAGGCGGACCGGCGTGGCCTCGGGCTGTCGAGTTTCGTGTCGGCCGGTAACCGGGCCGACGTCTCCGGCAACGACCTGCTTCAGTATTGGCAGGACGACAGCGGCACCGACGTGATCATGTTGTACCTGGAGACCTTCGGTAACCCGCGCAAGTTCGCCCGGCTGGCCCGGCGGATCGGTCGCGCCAAACCGGTCGTCGCGCTCGCCTCGCCGGCCCGCCCGGTCGGGGTCGGTGACACCGCCGGGCCGGACGAGGTGGCGGTGGCCGCCCTCTTCGCCCAGTCCGGGGTGATCCGGGTGGACACCGTGCCGGAGCTGCTCGACGTGGGTGTGCTGCTGGCCAACCAGCCGTTGCCGGTGGGTGGACGGGTCGGCGTGGTCGGCAACTCCTCGGCCCTCACCGGGCTCGCCGCCACCGCCTGCGTCGGGCAGGGCCTCACCGTGGCCGACGGTTATCCGCGCGACGTCGGGCCGAGCGCCGGTGCCGCCGAGTTCGCCGCCGCTCTCGCCGAGACGGCCGCCGACGATCGGGTGGACGCCCTGGTGGTGGTCTTCGCGCCGCCGCTGCCCGGGCAGTCGACCGCTGTGGACGCCGACGTGACCGACGCGCTACCGGCCGCTCTGGCACTGGGTAAGCCGACAGTGGCGACGTTCCTGGTCGGACGGCTGCCGCCGGGCGTGCCCGCGTACGGCGGCGTGGAGGAGGCGGTCCGCGCCCTCGCCCGGGTGCACCGGTACGCCGAGTGGCTACGCCGGCCGCCCGGGATCGCACCCGAGCTGCCCGGCGTCGACCGGGCCGCCGCGCAGGCCGCGCTCCGCGCCGACGGCACCGACCCGGGTGCGCTGCTGGCCGCGTACGGCATCGACGTGGTGGCCTCGGCGACCGTCGACTCGGCCGACGCGGCGGTCGACGCGGCGGCGCGGCTGGGCTTCCCGGTGGCGCTCAAGGCGGCCGCCCCCGGTTTGCGGCACCGGCTCGACCTCGGCGCGGTCCGGCTCGACCTGCCCGACGAGCCGACAGTCCGTCGCGCGTACGCCGAGCTGGCCGCGACCTTCGGAGCGGAGGCGCTGGTCCAGCCGATGGTGCCGCCCGGCGTGGCCTGCGTGGTGGAGGTGGTGGAGGATCCGGCGTTCGGGCCGGTGGTCGGCTTCGGCCTCGGCGGGGTCGCCACCGAGTTGCTGGGCGATCGGGCCTGGCGGGCGGTTCCGCTGACCGACACCGACGCGGCCGAACTGGTCGACGAGCCCCGGGCGGCGCCGTTGCTGCGCGGGCACCGGGGTGCCGCGCCGGTCGACCGGCCGGCCCTGGCGGACCTGCTGTTGCGGGTGGGTCAGCTCGCCGACGAGCAGCCCCGGGTGCGCTCGTTGACCCTCAATCCGGTGCTGGCCCGCCCGGGCGGCATCTCCGTCCTGCACGCCCAGGTGCGGGTGGGCGGCGTCGCCGCCCGCCCGGACACCGGCCCGCGCCGACTCTGAACGCGGCCGGTCGGTGTCCCGGTCGCACGCCCCGACGGCACGGAAGGCCCCGGCGAACCGCCAGGGCCTTCCGTGGGAACCGGGTGCGTCAGCAGGCGTACGCCTCCAGGCGCTGGGCCCGCTCCGGTGCGCGCAGCTTCAGCAGCGTCACCTTCTCGATCTGCCGGATCCGCTCCCGGGACAGGCCGAACTCCCGGCCGACCTCGTCCAGCGTGCGCTGCCGGCCGTCGTCCAGACCGAACCGGAGCCGGATGACCGCCTGCTCCCGCTGGGACAGGGTGGCCAGCACGACGCTGACCTCGTTGCGCAGCTCACCCTGGGCGGCGGCGTCACCCGGCTCGGTACGCGGATCCACCGAGGCCACGAAGTCACCGAGGGCGCTCTCGCCGTCGTCGCCGACGGCCTGGTCCAGGCTGACCGGCTCCCGGTCGTAGGAGATCAGCTCGATGACCTGGATCTCGGGGATCTCCAGGGCGCGGGCGACCTCGGCGACAGTGGGTTCGCGACCCAGCGTCACCGCCAGCTCGCGGCGGGCACGGACCATCCGGTTGACCTGCTCGACCATGTGCACCGGGATGCGGATGGTGCGGGCCTGGTCGGCCATCGCCCGGGTGATCGCCTGCCGGATCCACCAGGTCGCGTACGTGGAGAACTTGTAGCCCTTGGCGTAGTCGAACTTCTCCACCGCGCGGATCAGACCGAGGTTGCCCTCCTGGATGAGGTCCAGGAACGCCATACCGCGACCGGTGTAGCGCTTCGCGATGCTGACCACCAGCCGCAGGTTCGCCTCCAACAGGTGGTCCTTCGCGGCCCGGCCCTCCGCGACGATGAGCTCCAGGTCGGCCCTCAGTTCGGCGGAGACCGGGGTGCAGGTCGCGAGCTTCTCGTCGGCGAACAACCCGGCCTCGATACGCCGGGCCAGGTCGACCTCCTGCGCGGCGTTCAGCAGCTTCGTCCGACCGATCCCGTTGAGGTACGCCCGGACCAGGTCGGTGGAGATGCCACGCTCGTCGGTGGCGTCCAGGTCGGTGAGGACCTCGGAGGTCCCGTCGGTGTCGGTCGTGGTGGCCGGACGCGTCCGGTGTTCCGTCATCTGCAGGACCATCTCTGTCTCTCCCCGTTTCCACGTCTGTGCCGTGTCTCCGGCCCAGCGGTGCCGGTGTGAGACACAGCTTGGCGGGCGGGGCGTAAAACGGGAGTGAGGCGATCGGGCACCCGACAGGAATCGGGTCGGGTCGCTGGTGCGGTGTGTCGTCCGGGTGTGCGGTTGTCCGCCACGGTTACCTTGCGGACGGACGAGCGGTTGGACGGGTGGACGGCTCGGGTCGGCGCGGACGACAGATGGGGGACAGCGTGGTCTTCAAGCGGCTCAGGCAGGCGATGGGCGTCGGCGGCCCGTCGGTGGAGACGGTGTTGACGGATCCGAACTGCCGCCCGGGCGGCCAGTTGGACGGGCGCATCCAGGTGGTCGGCGGCGACCACCAGGTCGACATCGACCAGGTGAGCCTCGGCCTGGTCACCCGGGTCGAGGTGGAGAGCGGCGGCGACGACTACGACACCACCCAGGAGTTCCACCGCCAGCAGATCACCGGCGCGTTCCGGCTGGAGCCGGGGCAACGCCACGACATCCCGTTCCGCTTCGCCGTGCCGTGGGAGACCCCGGTCACCGAGCTGTACGGGCAGCACCTGCGCGGCATGACGATGGGTCTGCGTACCGAGGTGGAGGTCGCCCGCGCTGTCGACAAGGGTGACCTCGACGCCGTGTCGGTGCACCCACTGCCCGCGCAGGAGCGACTGCTGGACGCGTTGCTGCGACTGGGCTTCCGGTTCGCCCGTGCCGATGTGGAACGGGGGCACATCTACGGCGTACGGCAGACGTTGCCGTTCTACCAGGAGATCGAGTTCAACCCGGCGCCGCAGTACGCCCGCTCGATCAACCAGTTGGAGGTCACCTTCGTCGCCGACGCGCAGCAGATGCAGGTGGTCCTGGAGGTCGACAAGCGCGGCGGCGTCTTCAGTGAGGGCCGGGATGCCTTCGGCCGGTTCACTGTGGACCACGCCACCGCCGACCGCACCGACTGGACCGCCGAGCTGGACAACTGGCTCCGCCAGTCCCTGACCCGCCGAGGCCTCTTCTCCTAACCCAACCCACCCGGCCCGGCCCGCTTCGCACCGGGGCGGGGCGGGCGGTTGGGGTTAGAGGTCCAGGAGGAGGGTTTGGGGGCCTACGTTGACGCTTTCCACGAGCATGTGGGCGCGGAAGCGGCCGGTCTCCACCTTCGCTCCTCGGTCGCGTAGGGCGTCTACCACAGCGGTCACCAGTGGTTCGGCGACCTCGGCGGGGGCGGCCGCCGTCCAGCTCGGACGGCGTCCCTTGCGGGCGTCGCCGTAGAGGGTGAACTGACTGACAACCAGGATCGGCGCGCCGGTGTCGACGGCGGACCGCTCGCCGTCCAGGATGCGCAGCTCGCGCACCTTGCGGGCCATCGTCTGAGCGGTCTCGCCGGTGTCGGTGTGGGTCACCCCGAGCAGCACGAGCAGGCCGTTCTCGATCGCGCCGACCACCTCGTCGTCGACTGTCACGCTGGCCCGCGCGACGGTCTGCACCACGGCCCGCATCAGGCGGGCACCCGCTCGATGAAACCGCGCTCCACCAGGTGCGCCACGATCGGGCCGGCGGCCTCGGCCATCTCGTCGGGCTCGACGTCGTGTGCGGCGGCGAGCAGGGCGAGCTGGTCACGCAGGGGCAGCCGGCCGTCGGCGCCACCGACCAGCGCCAGCACCAGCGGGTCGATCTCCTCGGTCCAGCGCAGGCCGTGGGGCATCGCGAGGACCTGCCGGTCCACCGCCCAGCCCTCGTCGCCCATGGTGGCCTCCTGCCGCAGCTGGAGGCCCTCGGCGGCCCGGTAGCGCTCGGCGAGCAGCGCCTCCGTGTCGCGTACCCGGAGAAAGTCCTGGCGGTCGAACCAGGCCGCGATCTGGTCGCCCAGCGGTGGCTGCACCCGCTGGCGCAGGTCCTCCACCCGGACCACCGGGTCGGCGTGACCGCCCCGGCGCAGCGAGACGATGCCGAAGCCGATCCCCTCCACCTTGTGCGCGTCGAACCAGTCCAGCCAGGCGGCCATTCGCTGCGGGTCGGCGGTTTCGCCCACGTCGGTGAGCCACAGGTCGACGTACGCCATGGGGTCGGCCACCTCCCGCTGGATGACCCAGGCGTCCAGGCCGGTCCCGGCGAACCAGCCGGCCACCCGCTCGTCCCACTCCTCGCCGGCGACGTGCACCCAGTTCGCCAGGTACTGCATGGTGCCGCCCTCGGTGAGCAGACCCGGGGCGGCGGCGGCCAGCTCCGCGCCGATCGCGTCGCCGACCCGGCCGGAGTCGCGGTAGACGTGCGTGGTCGTACCCGGGCCGACCACGAACGGCGGGTTGCTCACCACCAGGTCGAAGCGCCGGCCCGCCACCGGGGCGACCAGGTCGCCACGCAGCAGCTCCCAGTCCTGACCGTTGAGGGCGGCGGTGGTCGCGGCGAAGCGCAGGGCCCGCTCGGAGAGGTCGGTGGCGGTCACCGAGTCGGCGTGGGTGGACAGGTGCAGGGCCTGGACGCCGGAGCCGGTCCCCAGGTCCAGCGCGGTGCCGACCGGCCGGCGCATGGTGGCGCCGATCAGGGTGTGGGTCGCCCCGCCGATGCCGAGCACGTGCTCGGCGTGCAACGGGCGACCCGGGCGGGCGCTGGACGGCACGTCGGCGAGCACCCACCAGTCGTCCCCGTACGGTTCCAGGTCGACGCCGGCACGCAGGCCGCCGCCGTACCGCTCGACCAGCCCGCCGGCCAGCGCCTCCTCCAGGCTCAGCGGCGTCAACGCGGCGGCCACCGCGGCCTCCGACTCGGTCTGGTCGCAGATGAACACCCGGATCAGGGTGCCGAGCGGATCGCCGTCCTCGGTGGCGCGCAACGCGGCGCGATAGTCGTTGCGGGCGACCGCTGCGGTTGCCTGCGCGCCCAGCCTCTCGGCGATGCCGTGGCTGGTGAAACCGGTCCGGGTCAGCGCGGTCCGCAGCGCGTCGACACCGGCGGGGGAGAGCAGCATGTCGTGTTCGTCCACGCAGCCATCCTGCCTGCCGCCGCGACGCCGGACGCGGCCACCCGCCGGATCGAACCCGGAGCGTCGGTGGTCGTCCGCAACAGGCGGCCGGGCAGGATGGTGCCATGACGCTTGTACTTCCCATCGACCCCGAGGCCAACCGGCTGCTGGAGCGCAGCCCGCTGGCCCGACTCATCGGCATGGTCCTCGACCAGCAGGTGCCGATGGAGAAGGCGTTCTCCTCGCCGTACGTGCTGACCCAGCGGCTCGGTCATGACCTGGACGCGGCGGAGCTGGCCGGGTACGACCCGGAGGCGCTCGTCGCGATCTTCGCCCAGCCGCCCGCGTTGCACCGGTTCCCGAAGGCGATGGCGGCCCGGGTGCAGGAGGTCTGCCGGGTGCTGGTGGAGCGCTACGACGGTGACGCGGCGTTGCTCTGGTCCGACGTCGCCGACGGGCCGGAGTTGCTGCGCCGGGTGTCCGGGCTGCCCGGCTTCGGCAAGCAGAAGGCGCAGATCTTCGTGGCCCTGCTCGGCAAGCGGTTCGGGGTGACCCCGCAGGACTGGCGGCAGGCTGCCGGCGGCTACGGCGACCCGGGCGCGTACCGGTCCGTGGCCGACGTCACCGACGTCGACTCGCTGCGCCGGGTGCGGGAGTACAAGCAGCAGATGAAGGCCGCGGCCAAGGCTGCGGGGGGATGACGCTCAGGCGGCGGTGGGGTGCGCCAGGGAGGCCAGCGCGCGTCGGACGTCGGCGAGCGAGACGGTCGCCGAGTCGTCCAGGTCAGCCAGGCCGGCCTCGATCCACTGACGCATCAGGGTGGTGACCCCGATGCCCCGGGCGTCGGCGGCGGAGCGCACCCGCTCGTAGGTGTCCAGCGGCAGCCGGACCGACCGGCTGACCATCGGCACGTCGGTGTCGGGGGTGGGGAGGTCCACCGCAGGACTCTCGTCGATCAGCTCGGCGATCCGGTCGTCGCCGCTGTGGAACTGCTTGGTCGCGTCGTTCCGGTGCATCGTCACGGCCTCCTCATCGGCGAGATCTCCGCACGGCCTCGTCGTAGCGCTTGGACTCGGCGTCGCTCAGCTCACGGGCGGAGAGGATGTCCCAGTCGTTGTCGGTGCCATCGGCCTCGGCGAGCAGCACCGCCAGTCGGCGGCCCCGACGGGCGGCGGCGTAGACCACCATCACGTCGTCGCCCAGATGGCGGATGACCCGTCGGGCGCTGTGCAGCGCCTCCCAGACTTCCCCGGGCGTGACGTCGTAGACCCTCAGGTTGGCCAACGCCTCGTCGGTGAAGCTGAACCTGCTGCCCACGCTCGGGAGCGTACCACGTACGTAACACGTTCCGGGATGACTCGAAGTTCGCTGATCACGGCCTCACGGTGACAGGATGAGGGGTAATCCCCTCGTAGGAGGTCCATGGTGAAGCGGCAGGCGTATCAGCCGATTCTCATCACCGACGCCTCGCGCAGCCAGGACGACCAGCTCAACAGTCGCCAGCGCCGTTATGTCCTGATGATGGGCATCCGGGTGCTGTGCATCGTCGTCGGCGCGATCCTGGTCGGTGCGAACGCCCCACTGCTCTGGCTCTGGCTGCCGCTGTGCGGCCTCGGCATGGTGCTCATCCCCTGGCTGGCCGTGCTGCTGGCCAACGACCGGCCGCCCAAGGAAGAGCACCGGCTCGCCAACCGGTTCCACCCCCGTCGGCGGGACGAGACGCCGCCGATGAGCCTCACCGCCGAGGAACGCCCGCATAAGGTCATCGACGCCGAACCCTGACCCGCGAACGGGCCAGGGTTCGTACCGTCACGGCTGCGGACGCGCGCCGGCGGTGGAGACGGCCATCGCCCCCAGGTCGGTGGCGCGGCTCAGCGCCGCGGCCGGGGTGGCGCCCGCGAGCCACGCGGTGAGCAGGCCGGCCGCGAAGGCGTCCCCGGCGCCCGTGACGTCCACCACCGCCGTCCGGCGGGCTGAGGCCACGTGGACGGCCCCGGTGCGGTCCACCCAGACCGCGCCGGCCGCCCCGCGCTTGACCACCACCCGCCGGGCCGTCGCCGACAACACCCGCCCCTGCGCCGCCGGGTCCAGCCCGCCGGCCAGCGCCGTCGCCTCGTCCGCGTTGACCAGCAGCAGGTCGATGTCGCGTACCCAACTCAGGAACGCCGCCGCACCGACTCGCCGCAGCGGCGCCGCGGAGGCCGCGTCGACGCTCGTGGTGAGCCCGCGCTCGCGGGCGGCGGCCAACGCCCGCAGCCCCGCGCCGCGCGACGCGGCGTCCAGCAGGGTGTACGCGGACAGGTGCAGATGCCCAGCGTCGGGCGCCGCCGCGACGGCCCGCTCGACGTGCGCGCCGCTCAGCCGCAGGTTCGCGCCCCGCTGACTGACCATGGTCCGCTCGTCGTCGGCCGCCAACACGATCACCGTGCCGGTGGGTACGCCCTCGATCCGCTCGACCGCGCAGTCGACGCCCGCCCGGGTCAGTTCGGCCACCCGGTCCCGCCCCGCGTCGTCGTCACCGACCGCGCCGACCAGCGTGACGTCCACCCGTTGTGCGGCGACCCAGGCAGCGGTGTTGGCCGCCTGACCACCACCGCCGAGACTGATCTCCGCCCCGGTGTCCGAGCCGGCCGCGAGGGGCCCGGACAGCACGGCGACCACGTCGGTGATCACGTCGCCGACGACGACCACCCGGGCCGGTCGCGTCACGCCGGGGCGGTGGTGCTGCGGGCCGCCGCGGCGACCGCGATCCGCGCGGCCAGGTCGGCGTTGCGCAGAATGATCCGGACGTTCACCGCCAGGCTCGCGCCCTCGGTGGCCGAGTGGAAGTGCGCCAGCAGGTACGGCGTGACGGCCTTTCCGGTGATGCCGTCCCGATCCAGCAGGGCCAGGCCCTCGGCGAGGGTCCGGTCGTGCAGGTCCGGGTCGAGCTGTTCGTCGACCGGCAGCGGGTTGGCGACGAGCAGCCCGCCGGTGTGCACGGCGTGCTCGTCCCGGGCGGCGAGCACGGCGGCGACCTGCTCCGGCGAGTCCACCGACCAGTCGAGGTCGAAACCGGCGTCGGTGAGGTAGAAACCGGGGAACCGGCGCGTGCGGTAACCGACCACGGCGACGCCGAGGGTCTCCAGGCGTTCCAGCGTCGCGCCCACGTCGAGGATCGACTTGACCCCGGCGCAGACCACGGCGATCGGGGTCTGGGCCAGGGTGGTCAGGTCGGCCGACTCGTCGAAGGTGTGCGCCGCCTCCCGGTGCACCCCACCCAGCCCGCCGGTGGCGAACACCCCGATGCCGGCTGCGGCGGCCACCGCGCTGGTCGCGGCCACCGTCGTCGCGCCGTCCGCGCCCGTCGCCGCCGCCACCGCGAGGTCACGGACCGAGAGCTTCGTCACTCCGTCGACGGTGGCGAGGCGGGTCAGCTGCGCGTCGTCGAGGCCGACCACCACCTCGCCGCGGATCATCCCGATGGTGGCCGGAACGGCCCCGGCGTCCCGAACCGCCTGCTCGATCTCCCTGGCCACCCGCAGGTTCTCCGGCCGGGGCAGGCCGTGCGAGACGATGGTGCTCTCCAGGGCGACGACGGGTCGGCCGTCGCGCAGTGCTTCGGCGACCTCGGTGCCGTAGCTGATGCGAAAGTCAGTCACGTTGGCACCGTACGGGGTCGGGTGTCCGCCGGGCTCAAGTGGACCCGGCCGTGATGACCTGCCAAACTTGACGGTTGGAGGTGCAGACGTGAGCACAGAGGTTCTCGAACGTCCGGAGCTGAAGGACGCCGACACCGGTCCCGAGATGTTCCACTACGTCCGCAAGGAGAAGATCGCCGAGAGTGCCGTCATGGGCACCTTCGTCGTCGCGCTCTGCGGCGAGACGTTCCCGGTCACCAAGGCGGCCAAGCCGGGTTCGCCGGTCTGCCCCAAGTGCAAGGAGATCTACGACTCGTACCGCGAGTGAACGCGGGCCGGCATCCCGGCCGGCGACGTAGCCTGCGGCGGTGACCACCTCCACCGCCCTGCTCCTCGCCGATCTGGCCGGGGTGGCGGTCTTCGCCGCATCCGGGGCCTCCGCGGCCGTGGCGAAGCGACTGGACCTCTTCGGCGTCGCCTTCGTCGGGTTCGTCGCCGCCCTCGGTGGCGGGATCTTCCGGGACCTGGCCATCGACGAGGTCCCGCCGCTGGCCTTCGCCGACTGGCGGTACGCGGCCACCGCCGCGATCACCGCGCTCGCCGTCTTCTGGCTGCACCCCCAACTGGCTCGACTGCGCACCACCGTCCTGGTGCTGGACGCGGCCGGCCTGGCGCTGTTCACCGTCACCGGCACGGTCAAGGCGCTCGACGCCCAGGTGCCGGCGGTCGGCGCCTGCCTGATCGGCATGCTCACCGCGATCGGCGGCGGGCTCGGCCGCGACCTGCTCACCGCCGAGATCCCCGTGGTGCTGCGCCGGGAGATCTACGCGGTGGCCGCGCTGGCCGGCTCGATCCTGGTGGTGCTCCTGTACGCCACCGACCAGACCGGGCCGGTGCCGCTCACCGCCGCCGCCGTCCTGGTGTTCGGGCTACGCCTGATCGCACTGCGACGACGGTGGTCCGCCCCGGTGGCGACACTGCGCCCGCCACGAACCGGTGACCCTGAGTGGTGAGGCTCCCTCCGCCGGAGTGGCGGATGTGACCAGCGTGGCGTCGCCTGGGACGGCGGGCCGACGCTGGTTATGCTGAGTCGGCCTTCGCGGCAGCTTCTGCGCGGAGGCGTTTTCATGGGCGGCGGTCACCGTGGCCCTCGCCCCGGATCCGCCGTCGTGCGGTCGGAGAGGAGCTTCGCGTGGCAGCCCGGACGCCGGTGCTCGAGACGTTCCCGGCGCTACGCGCCTGGCAGCGTAAGGCCCTGGTCGAATACCTGCGCCGGCGTACCGAGGACTTCACCGCGGTCGCCACCCCCGGCGCCGGTAAGACCACCTTCGCCCTGCGGATCGCCGCCGAGCTGCTCGCCGACGGCACCGTCGAGGCGGTCACAGTGGTCGCGCCGACCGAGCACCTGAAGAACCAGTGGGCCGAAGCGGCGGCCCGGGTGGGCATCCAACTCGACGCAGCGTTCCGCAACGCCGACGTGCACTCCGCGGCCGACTTCCACGGGGCGGTGATCACCTACGCCCAGGTGGGGATGGCGCCGCAGGTGCACCGACGGCGCACCATGACCCGACGCACCCTGGTCATCCTCGACGAGATCCACCACGCGGGCGACTCCCGGTCCTGGGGCGACGGGGTGAAGGCGGCCTTCGAACCCGCCGTACGCCGGCTGATGCTCACCGGGACGCCGTTCCGCTCCGACGACAACCCGATCCCGTTCGTCAGCTACGAGCGGGGCGGGGACGGGCTGCTGCGCTCCCGCGCCGACTCGGTGTACGGCTACTCCGACGCCCTCCGCGACGGCGTGGTCCGGCCGGTGCTCTTCCTGGCGTACTCCGGGGAGACCCGCTGGCGGACCAACGCGGGGGAGGAGTTGGCCGCCCGCCTCGGTGAACCCATGACGCAGGATCTGGTGGCACAGGCCTGGCGTACCGCCCTGGACCCCGCCGGTGACTGGATGCCGCAGGTCCTGCGGGCCGCCGACGCCCGACTCACCGTGCTGCGCAACGCCGGCATGGCCGACGCCGGCGGGCTGATCATCGCCACCGACCAGCAGACCGCCCGCTCGTACGCCAAGCTGATCGAGCAGGTGACCGGCGAGAAGGCCGCCGTGGTGCTCTCCGACGACCAGGGCGCTTCGGCCCGGATCGCGACGTTCGCGGCATCCGACCAGCGGTGGTTGGTCGCGGTGCGGATGGTGTCCGAAGGGGTCGACATCCCGCGACTCGCGGTCGGGGTCTACGCCACAAGTGCCAGCACACCGCTCTACTTCGCCCAGGCGATCGGCCGGTTCGTCCGGGCCCGCCGGCCCGGGGAGACCGCGTCGGTGTTCCTGCCCAGCGTGCCGCACCTGCTCGGGCTGGCCAGCGAGATGGAGACCGAGCGGGACCACGTACTCGGCAAACCCAAGGAATCCGACGGCTTCGACGACGACCTGCTGGAACGAGCACAGCGCGACGACCAGGCCAGCGGCGAGTTGGAGAAGCGCTTCGCCGCGCTCTCGGCCACCGCCGAACTGGACCAGGTGATCTTTGACGGCGCGTCGTTCGGCACCGCCGCGCAGGCCGGCACCCCCGAGGAAGAGGAATACCTCGGCCTGCCCGGTCTGCTCACCGCCGATCAGGTGTCGCTGCTACTGACCAAGCGGCAAGCCGCACAACTCGCCGCGCAGCGCCGCCGTACCGCCGACGGGCCCGCTCAGACGGCCGCTGCGCCCACCGCGGCGCCGCCGGCACCCATGAGCGCCGCCCAGCGCCGTGTGGCGCTACGGCGCCAACTGAACGCTCTGGTGGCGGCACGACACCATCGCACCGGCCAACCGCACGGCAAGATCCATGCCGAGCTGCGCCGCCTCTGCGGCGGCCCGCCCAGCGCCCAGGCCACGATCGAGCAGCTCGAGGAGCGCATCGCCACGGTCCAGACCCTCTAGACCCACCGGGAGCGTCCGCCCGAGGGCGCGTGGCATGCCGGTGCAGGGCGAGGCGTGTGGGCGCGGAGCGGAAGCGGCCAGGCGCGGTGATTGATCGTCCGGGACTGTGCGGGTGTGGGTACGAAGAAGCCGGCCGGAGGCACCCTCGGGGTGCCTCCGGCCGGCTATGTCGGTTTGTGGATTCAGTTCGCCATCAGATCGGCGCCACGCCAGCTGAAATCGGGCTCCGTCGCGAACCGCTCGGTGATCTTCACGAGATCCTCCGCGTACTTGTTCGCATGGTGCCCGCAGAACACCAGCTCGCTCCCACCCGCCAGAGTGATCCGGAGCTTCCCGGCAGCATTGCAGCGGTCGCACCGTTCATCGGCGGCTGGGGGCGCCACCGTCTCGGGCGGCGGCGTGAGGGTCGGGGTCATCGCCTTCCTCCTCTGGTCGTCACCGATGAACAATCTCTTCGGTCGTTGCTCACCTATGGTGCAACACCCTTACTAGGCACTGCCTTCCCTGTGTGCCCGCGGGGGACCGAGGTCACACCTGGCAGGGACAGTGTGCCGTGCACCCAGGGTGCCACGTCAACGATCACATTCGTGCATCCGGACGATCACCATCTGGTGTTGCACACCAGGTGGTCAAAACGACACGTTCGGTTGACGAAACCCGGTCAGTCCAGGTAATCCCTGAGGACCTGCGAGCGGGACGGGTGGCGCAGCTTGGACATCGTCTTGGACTCGATCTGCCGGATCCGTTCCCGGGTCACCCCGTAGACCTGGCCGATCTCGTCCAACGTCCGTGGCTGGCCGTCGGTCAGGCCGAAGCGCAGGCGTACCACACCCGCCTCACGCTCGGAGAGCGTCTGCAGCACCTGCTGGAGCTGGTCCTGCAGGAGCGAGAACGAGACGGCGTCCACCGCGACCACGGCCTCGGAGTCCTCGATGAAGTCACCGAGCTGGCTGTCGCCCTCGTCGCCGATGGTCTGGTCCAGCGAGATGGGCTCCCGGGCGTACTGCTGGATCTCCAGCACCTTCTCCGGTGTGATGTCCATCTCCTTGGCCAGCTCCTCCGGGGTGGGCTCACGGCCCAGGTCCTGGAGCAGCTCGCGCTGTATGCGGCCGAGCTTGTTGATGACCTCGACCATGTGCACCGGGATGCGGATGGTGCGGGCCTGGTCGGCCATCGCGCGGGTGATCGCCTGCCGGATCCACCAGGTCGCGTACGTGGAGAACTTGTAGCCCTTGGTGTAGTCGAACTTCTCCACCGCGCGGATCAGACCGAGGTTGCCCTCCTGGATGAGGTCCAGGAACGCCATGCCGCGACCCGTGTACCTCTTCGCGAGGGACACCACCAGTCGGAGGTTCGCCTCCAGGAGGTGGTTCTTGGCCCGTTCACCGTCGCGGGAGATCCAGCCCAGGTCACGGACCATCTCCCGGACGAGCTTCTCCTCGCCCTCGTCGGCGGCCCGCAGTCGCTCGGCGGCGTAGAGCCCGGCCTCGATGCGCTTGGCCAGCTCCACCTCCTGCTCGGCGTTGAGCAGCGGAACCTTACCGATCTGCTTCAGGTACGCACGGACCGAGTCGGCGGAGGCGGTGAGCTCGGCGTCTCGCCGGGCCTGCTTGAGGGCCTCGGACTCCTCGTCGTCCCACTCGAAGTCGTTGTCGGTCGCCGAGGCTGCCGCGTCGGTCTCGGCGGCCTGGGCCAGCTCGGCCGGCTCCTCGACCACCACGTCCTCGATGGCCGCGGCCAACTCCTCCGGGTCGATCTCGCCCTCGGCGCCCTCACCCTTGGCCTTGGTGCCGGCCTTGGCGCCGGCGGCGGCGACCGTCGCCTTGGTGGCCCGGGTCGACTTGGTGGCCTTCGCCGGTGCGGCAGCGCCGGCGGCGGAGGTGCCGGTGGCCTTGCGCGCGGCCACCTTGCGTGGGGTCGGCGCGGACGGCGTGTCGTCGGAGGCGGGCGCCTGCTTCGGGGCGGGCGCGGCGGCCTTCTTGGTGGTCTTGGCGGTGGTGGCCCGGGACGCCGGCGTGGTCGAGCGGGCCGCGGCGACGCGGCGGCGGGTGCTCGCCGAGCCGTCCACCACGACTGTCACTCCCGCCTCGGAGAGTGCCCGCAGGATCTTCTTGGCCTGGGCCGGAGTCACCTCGGCGGACTCGACGGTGCGCGCGAGCTGGGCCGACGTGAGCTGACCGCCGGCGCTCTGCGCGTGGGCGATCAGGGTGTCGGTGAGCGAGCGAACGTCGGCGCCGGTCTGGCGGGGTTCTGTCACGAATGACCTTCCGGAGGCGAAGAGCGGGCACGGCCGGGTTGTCCGGCACAGCGAGGGGCAACCGGGCCGGGCGATGTGGTTGAGGGACCCTCGTGTCTCGGACCGGCCGGTGGTCGGCGGGCCGTGGCGCGTGGGCAGGGGTGAATTGTAACGCCGTCTGCGGCGATCATCCTGCGCCGCACTGCGTAACGGCAGTGGGACCGCCGATTCGGCGCTGATGTGGACTTTGTAAGGATGATACTCGCGCGGGGCCCCGAACGCCCCGGTCGTGCGGGAAGGGGACGTTGGGATGGACCGTTCGGCGCCGTCACCTCGGGAACTTCTGGCGGTCGCGCTCGGTGTCGCCCGGGACGCGGCGGCCACCGCGTACCGGATGCGGGTCGAGGGTGTTTCCGTGGCCGCGACCAAGAGCACGGTCACCGACGTGGTCACCGCGGCGGACCGGGCAGTCGAGCGGCAGGTGCTGGACGCGTTGCGGGAGTTGCGACCCGACGACGCCGTGCTCGGCGAGGAGTACGGCATCCGCGACACCGGTCCGGTCGCCCCGGGCGGCGTGCGGTGGATCGTCGATCCGATCGACGGGACCGTCAACTACCTCTACGGGTTGCCGCACAGCGCCGTGTCGTTGGCGGCCGAGGTGGACGGGGTGGTGGTCGCCGGGGTGGTGCGCAACGTGCACACCGGCGAGGAGTGGACCGCCACGGTCGGGGGCGGGGCCTGGCGCGACGGTGTCCGGTTGCGGTGCTCCGGCGAGGTCGACCTGGGGCAGGCGCTGGTCGGCACCGGCTTCGGTTACGACGCCGGTCGTCGTGCGCACCAGGGCCGGGTGGTCGCCGGCTTGATCGCCCACGTACGGGACATCCGCCGCCTGGGTGCCGCCGCGCTGGATCTGTGTCTGGTCGCGGAGGGCCGGCTCGACGCGTACTTCGAGAAGGGTCTCGCGGCCTGGGACCTGGCGGCGGGCGGGCTGGTGGCCGCGGAGGCGGGGGTGCGGGTCGGCGGCCTGGCCGGTGCGCCGCCGGGGCCGGACCTGGTGGTCGCGGCCCCGCCGGCGCTCTTCGGGTCGCTGCACGACCGGCTGGCCGAGCTGGACGCCGCGGGTGGCCCCTGACCGGCCGGTCAGACCGACCCGGCCGTCACTTGGCGACCGGGGAGGGGCAGGAGCCCTTGGGAGCCTGGGGTGCGCCGATGTCGCCCAGGGACTGGTTGACCTCGGTGGTGGTGGCGAGCTGCTGGAAGCCGTTGCCCAGCACCACGTCCACGGTGTCGTCGGTGCGCTTCGGGTCGTAGCCCGGCTCGGCGTTGTTCAGGAAGTACGCCTGGAGCAGGTGCGCGGACCCGACACCCTTCGGGCCGTACCGCAGCACCGCGACGTCGTCGAACCCCTTGCGCTCGTTGCCGACCTTCTGCACCTGGAACTTGCGGTTGCGGAAGTCGTCGGCGACGCTGCCGGCCCGGCCGGGCTCGTCGGTCGCGTTGAACACGTTGATCTTGACGTCCTTGGGCTCGTGCAGGGTCACGTCGGCAAGCGGCCAACCCTCCGGGCAGCCCTCGGCCGTGCCGGCCTTTCCCTGGGTGTCCCGGATGATCGCGGTCACCACGAACGCCAGGGCCAGCACCCCCAGCAGGCCGACGACGACGAGTGCTCGCACCCGCGCAAAACTCATCTGAGCACTCCCGGGACCTCTGGTGGATGACGACGGCCGGCAACGATCGGACCGGCCGCCGACCGTCGAATACGCCGCTGAGGTTAACGGTTGTCCGGCCGTCGCGTGGAAACAGCCCGACATGCCGGCGCGCCGACCGCGAACCGGGTACTACTACCCCTATCTTCGTGTCGCCTGAATCACATTGGGAACAACTTCGCGTGCGGGGGCGTACAACTCAGCCGCAAGGGCGGTATACATGCCTCGCCCAAGGGGGGGTAAGGTTCCGCGCTCGCAGGGGAGTCGCCCCGGCGAGCTCGACCCGTTCGGTCCTCGGGTCGGGTGCCCGACACAAGTGGTGGCCGGCCAGCGGAACCGAAACAGCGTCGTCCGGCGTTACAACCGGAAGCGACAACATCGATATGGGAGAGTGAAACCGATGGCCACCGACTACGACGCCCCGCGTCGCGACGAGGTCGACCTCGGCGAGGACAGCCTGGAAGAGCTCAAGGCACGGCGCGTCGACTCACAGTCGGGCGCGGTGGACGTCGACGAGGCCGAGGTCGCCGAGAGCTTCGAGCTGCCCGGTGCCGATCTGGCCGACGAGGAGCTCACGGTCAAGGTGCTTCCGATGCAGCAGGACGAGTTCCGGTGCGCCCGCTGCTTCCTGGTCCACCACCGTAGCCAGCTGGCAGTCGAGCGAAACGGCGAGTTGATCTGCCGCGAGTGCGTCTGACGATCACGACATCGGCGGCGGCCTCCTGAACGGGGCCGCCGCTGGCGGTGTAGGCATGCGCCACCGGTGGGTACCTGCTTGACTCGTAACGGGTAGCCACAGCACCGGGAGGTCCGATGAGCGATCGAGGCGGCACCACCGACGGCGGCGCGGGCGACCCCGCTGCCGCGGGTGGCGCGGGCGACCCCGGTGCCGGCGGCGCGGACGACCTCGGTGCCACCGTCGCGGCGTTGACCGCGGACGACATCGCGCCGGCCCGACGCCGTCAACTGCTGACCCGGATGGTCGGGCAGGCCCGCGCGCGGGGCATCTCCGACCTGTTCAAGCCACGTGCCGCCGTGCGCTGGATGGTCGACACCGTCGCCGAGATCGCCCCGCACGTCCCGGTACGCGACCTCGACACCCTGCGTCGGCACTTTCCCGGTCTGGACGACGCGGCCCTGGCCGACCGGCTCGTCCGTAACGCGTCCCGGACCACCGCCGCGATCGGCGCGGCCGGAGGGGGAGTCGCGGCCGTCGAGTGGACTGTCGCACCGACCCTGCTCTCCGCGCCGGTGCTGCTCGCCGCCGAGACCGTCGCCGTGGTGGCGGTGGAGCTGAAACTGGTCGGCGAGCTGCACGAGATCCACGGGGTCGCGCTGCCGGCCGCCGGTGGCCAGCGGGCGGTCGCCCTGGTGCACTCCTGGGCCACCCAGCGGGGGGTCAACCCGATGGTGCCCGGCGTCGGAGTGGGCGCGGTGCTCGGCACCGCGGCGCGCAAGGAGCTGCGGGAGATGCTGCTGCGGCGGTTCGGTCGTAACCTCACCACACTCGGGCCGTTCCTGACCGGCGCGGCGGTGGCCAGTTTCCTCAACCGGCGGGCCACCCAGCAGATGGCCGAGCAGCTTCAGGTGGACCTGCGGCGGCGGGGCATCGCCCGGCCCGCGCCACCGACCGCCCTGCCGGGCCCACCGACGGGCACCTGAGCGGGGGTCAGCCCTGCCCGTCGGCGGGGCCGGAGAACGCCGGCGCGTCCCGTGCGGCCAGCACGGCCTCGGCCAACTCGACGGGGTGCCGCGTGCTCACCACCCAGAACGGGGTCGGGTCGGCCGGGTCGTCGAGCACCACCTGCACGGCCCCGCCGATCCACGGGCGCTGCACCACGAACGCGAGCGGGTCCGCGCCGACCCCGAGCACCTCACGGCGGCCGGCCACGTCCAGCGGCACCACGTCGGCCACGAAGCGGACCGGCAGGCGTGCGTCGTCCACCCGCAGCTCGGAGCCGACCACACCGACCCGGATCCGGCCCAGCCACCACAACCCGAGCGCGGCGAGTGGCAGCAGCACGGCGAACGGTAGCCAGGAGCGGACGCCGGGGGCGCCCATCCAGATCTCGACGGCCAACAGCGCGGCGGCGACCAGCCCAGCCAGCCACAGCCACCAGGGCAGGTCCAGCCGTTCGGTGTACGCCGTGCGGGCGTCGACCGGCGGCTGATCGGCGGACGGAGAGGGCGACATGCTCACTCCTGCGAGGGTACGGCGCACGGCGGCCGGGCGAACCGGCAGGATGGCAGGGTCACCCCGCGAACCGGATGGAAGAGGGGACCAGTGACCGACGTCGTACCCGTGCCCGTGCAGCTGCTCGACTCCGAGCTGCCGCTGCCCACGTACGCCTATCCCGGCGACGCCGGGGCCGACCTGGTGGCGGCCGCGGACGTGGAGCTGCCACCCGGCGGCCGCGCCCTGGTGCCCACCGGTGTGGCCATCGCGTTGCCGGAGGGGTACGTGGGTCTGGTCCATCCCCGTTCCGGTTTGGCGGCCAGGCTCGGCGTGACGGTGCTCAACGCGCCCGGTACGGTCGACGCCGGCTACCGGGGTGAGATCATGGTCAACCTGATCAACCATGATCGGGATGTGCCGGCGAAGATCTCCCGCGGCGACCGGATCGCACAGCTCGTGGTCCAGCAGGTCGCGCGGGCGCGGTTCGAGCCGGTGGTCGAGCTGCCGGCGTCCCGGCGTGGCACCGGCGGGCACGGTTCCACCGGCGGGCACGCCGGGCTGGTGCCGTCGCCGACGGGCCGGGACCGGGCCGGGCGGCGGCCGGACGAGCAGGGCCGCGGGCAGACGGAAGAGATGGCAGGGTGAGTGTGAACAGCGGAGGGTGGGCGCAGTGATCTTCTCCCGAAAGCGGGCCGATGCCGAGCGGCAGACCCGTGACGAGCGGGCCACCCCGGTCCCGGACCAGGGCGACGCGACGCCGTCGTTGGAGCGCGGCCCGTACGACATCTCCGAGAGCTACGACGATGTGCAGCGGCTCGACCTGGGCAGCCTGCACATCCCGGCGATCGCCGACGTCGAGGTGCGGGTGCAGGCCGACCCGCAGGGTGTGATCCAGCAGGTCGTGCTGGTGCACGGCGACAACGCGCTGCAACTGGGTGTCTTCGCCGCTCCCCGGTCCGAGGGCATCTGGGACGAGGTGCGCGAGGAGATCCGGCAGTCGCTGCTGCGCGACGGCGCGAGCGCGCAGGAGGTCGACGGCGAGTACGGCGCGGAGCTGCACGCGCAGGTGCGTACCCCGGACGGCCCGACGAACCTGCGCTTCGTCGGCATCGACGGGCCGCGCTGGATGGTCCGCGGCGTGTTCCAGGGCCCGGTGGCCACCGACCCGACCCTGGCGGGGCCGCTCGTGGAGTGCCTCGACGGCCTGGTGGTGGACCGTGGCCAGGAGGCGAAGCCGGTCCGCGAGCCGCTGCCGCTGCGCCTGCCCCGGGAGGTCGCCGACCAGGCCGCCGACGCCGCCGGCGAGCCGCGCCAGGTCTGACCCGCGCCCACCGGCCCGCCGGAACCGGCCTCGTCGGCGTACGCTGGCGGCACGGTTCCGGCGCCGCCGGTGCCGGCCGGGGACGGCGAGCGTGGAGAGGGTGACGCGGAGGTCATGATGACCGACGAGGGCAGGGTGTCGCTGCGGCGACTTCTGCAACGGTTCACCGCCAGCGAGGCCGAGATCGACGCGCAGGAGCTGCGTCGGGAGAGCGCCCAGTGCGGCGGTATCCCGGCCCAGATGTGCTCCCGGGGTCAGTTGGTGTCCGTCGCCGGTCGGCTGCGCACCGTGGTCTACACGCCGCGCACCAACCTGCCGACGCTCGAAGCCGACCTGTACGACGGCAGCGACGTGGTGACCCTGGTCTGGTTGGGTCGACGGCACATCGCCGGGATCGAGCCGGGTCGGCACCTGACCGCCCGGGGTCGGGTGGCGGTGCGGGACGACCGCAAGGTCATCTACAACCCCTACTACGAGCTGGACTCGCCCAAGTGACGGCACTGCGGACGGAAGGCCAGCGATGACCACCGGACAGGACCGAGCGGCCCAGCCGGAGATCGACCCGCAGGGCGAGGAGCCGCTGCCGACGATCGCCGAGCAGATGGCCGACCAGCTCGGCGGGTGGCGGGGCCTGGTCGAGTCGAGCATCCCGGTGGTGGTCTTCGTCCTCGCCAACATCATCGGCGAGCTGCGGCCGGCGGTGATCGCCTCGGTCTCCGTCGCGGTGCTCATCGCCGGGGTGCGGCTGGCCCAGCGGCGACCGATCCGGCACGCCGTCAACGGCCTGTTCGGCGTCGGCATCGGCGCGGCCATCGCCTGGCGCACCGGCGACGAGCGTGACTTCTACCTCCCCGGCATCCTGTACGGCATCGGGTACGGCGTCGCCCTGTTGATCTCGGCGGTGATCCGGCAGCCTCTGGTCGGTTGGATCTGGTCGGTGCTGGTCGCGAAGGGCCGCTCGGAGTGGCGGGACGACCCGAAGCTGGTGCGCACCTTCACCCAGCTCACTGTGCTGTGGGGCGTGGTCTGGCTGGCCAAGGTGGGCGTGCAGGCCGGCCTCTACCTGGCCCACCAGGACACCGCGCTGGGAGTGGCCCGGCTGGTGCTGGGCTACCCGCCGTACGCGTTGTTGCTGCTGATCACGGTCTGGACGGTGCGTCGGGTCACCCGGGAGGCGCCGCCGACCCCGGTGCCCGGCACCTGAGCGGGGCGGCCGGGGGCGGCTGCCTGTCGGGTCAGCGGGAGCTGCGGGTCCGTTCGACGCTGTCCGGCCCGAGGATCACCACGCGGACCTGGTCCTCCACCTCGGCGGTGCAGACGAAGATCAGTTCGTCGCCGGCCTCGATCGGGTCGTCCGGGCTGGGCACCAGGACCCGCTTGCCGCGCAGGATCGCCACCAGGGCGGCGTCGCGGGGCAGTGGCACGGCGTGGATGGGCTGACCGACGTACGGCGCGGTCGGCGGCAGGGTGATCTCGACCAGGTTGGCCTCACCCTGCCGGAAGGTCATCAGCCGGACCAGGTCGCCGACGGTCACCGCCTCCTCGACCAGCGCGGCCATCACCCGTGGCTTGCTCACCGCGACGTCGACGCCCCACTGCTCGGTGAACAGCCACTCGTTCTCGGCCCGGTTGACCCGGGCGACCACGCGGGGCACCGCGAACTCGGTCTTGGCCAACAACGACAACACCAGGTTGGTCTTGTCGTCGCCGGTCGCCGCGACCACCACGTCGCAGCCGGCGACGTTGGCCTCTTCCAGGCTCGCCACCTCGCACGCGTCGGCGAGGACCCACTCGGCGGCCGGCACCCGGTCCGGGCGCAGCATCTTGGGTTGGCGTTCGATCAGCATCACCTGGTGGCCGTTGTCGATCAGCTCCTGGGCGATCGAGCGGCCCACGTTGCCCGCGCCCGCGATGGCGACCCGCATGGCTCAGTGCCCCCCTTCCGGCGGCGCCGCCGCCACCGACGTGACCGTCGCCACGATGTCATCGCTGACCAGCATGAACACCTGGTCGCCCTCCTGCACGACGGTGGAGCCGGTGGGCAGCGTGCCGATGCCGAAGCGGATCAGGTAGGCCACCCGGGCACCGGCCGCGTCTTCCAGGGTGCGCACCGACCGGCCGATCCAGTCCTTGTGCACCGGCACCTCGACGATCGACACGGTGCTGGTGGGGTCCCGGAAGATCTCGACGTTGCCCTCCGGCACCAGGTGCCGCAGCATCCGGTCGGCCGTCCAGCGCACTGTCGCGACGGTGGGGATGCCCAGCCGCTCGTAGACCTGCGCCCGGCGCTGGTCGTAGATGCGCGCGGCGACCCGGGAGACGCCGAACGTCTCGCGCGCCAACCGGGCCGAGATGATGTTGGAGTTGTCGCCGCTGGACACGGCCGCGAAGGCGTCCGCGCGCTCGATGCCGGCCTGTCGGAGCACCTCGCCGTCGAAGCCCGCCCCGGTCACCGTGATCCCGGCGAAGTCGGGGCCGAGCCGGCGGAAGGCGTCGGCGTCCTGGTCGATCACCGCCACCGAGTGCCCTCGGGACTCCAGGCTGTGGGCGAGGGTCGACCCGACCCGGCCACATCCCATGATCACGACGTGCACGCTGTCCCTCCCAAGGTGCGTACCGCCCCCGCTGCCGGTGGCCTTCCGAGTGCGAGCCTGCCACGTTCCGGTGGGGAGCGGGGACCGACCGTACCCCGTCGTCGCGGGCAGCGGTGATCGCCCACCCCCGCGTTCCCGCCGTGGTGGTCGTACTCTTGGCGTTCGTGGCCAGTCCCACCTCGCTGGTGAAGCGACTTCTCCTCGGTCGACCGTTCCGGTCCGACCGGCTGCAGCACACCCTCCTGCCGAAGCGCATCGCGCTGCCCGTGTTCGCCTCCGACGCGCTGTCCAGCGTCGCGTACGCGCCGGACGAGATCCTGCTGACCCTCTCCATCGCCGGGGCCTCCGCGTACGTGTTCTCACCGTGGATCGCCCTCGCGGTGGTCGTGGTGATGCTCACCGTGGTGGCGAGCTACCGGCAGAACGTCTACGCCTACCCCTCCGGTGGCGGCGACTACGAGGTGGCCACCGTCAACCTGGGTCCGAAGTTCGGCGTCGGGGTGGCCAGCGCGCTGCTCGTCGACTACGTGCTCACGGTGGCGGTGTCGGTCTCCTCCGGGGTGGCCAACCTCGGCTCGGTGGTGCCGTTCGTGGCCACCCACAAGGTCCTGATCGCGGTGAGCGCGGTGGTGCTGTTGACCGCTGTCAACCTGCGTGGTCTGCGCGAGTCGGGCACAGCGTTCGCCATCCCCACCTACGGCTTCGTGATCGTGATGGGTGGGATGCTGTTCACCGGGCTGTTCCGGGTGTTCGTGCTGGGCGACGAGCTGCGCGCGCCGAGCGCCGACCTGGTGATCCAGGCCGAGCACAGCGTGACCGGGTTCGCGCTCGTCTTCCTGCTGCTGCGGACGTTCAGCTCGGGTGCCGCCGCACTCACCGGAGTGGAGGCGATCTCCAACGGAGTGCCGGCGTTCAAGGCGCCGAAGAGCCGCAACGCCGCCACCACGCTGCTGCTGCTCGGCACCATCTCGGTGAGCATGCTGGTCGGGATCATCTGGCTGGCCCGGCTGACCCACCTGCAGTTCGTCGAGGACCCGGGTCTGCAGATCATCTCCGGCCCCGACGGGTACGTGCAGAAGACGGTCACCACCCAGCTCGGCGAGACGGTCTTCGGCTCCGGCTCGATCCTGCTCTACGTGGTGGCCGGAATGACCGCCCTGATCCTCTTCCTGGCCGCGAACACCGCGTTCAACGGGTTCCCGGTGCTCGGCTCGATCCTCGCCCAGGACCGTTACCTGCCCCGCCAGTTCCACACCCGGGGCGACCGGCTGGCCTTCTCCAACGGCATCAGCTTCCTCGCCCTCTTCGCGATCGTGCTGATCGTCGGCTTCCAGGCCGAGGTGACGAAGCTGATCCAGCTCTACATCGTCGGGGTGTTCGTCTCGTTCACCGTCTCCCAGGCCGGCATGATCCGGCACTGGAACCGGCGTCTGCGTACCGAGCGGGACCCGGAGGCGCGTCGCCGGATGTACCGCTCCCGGGCGATCAACACCTTCGGCGCCGGCCTGACCGGCGCCGTGCTGGTGATCGTCCTGATCACGAAGTTCCTGCTCGGCGCGTGGATCGCGATCGCCGCCATGGCGGTGATCTACGTGCTGATGCTCGCCATCCGCCGGCACTACGACCGGATCGCCGTCGAGCTGACCCCGCCGGACGAGGGCCGGGCCGTGCTGCCCGCCCGCAACCACGCGATCGTGCTGGTCAGCAAGCTGCACCAGCCGACGCTGCGGGCGATCGCCTACGCCCGGGCCACCCGGCCGGACACGCTGACCGCCGTCACCGTGAATGTGGACGAGAACGACACCCGGGACCTGCAGGCCGACTGGGAGCGGCGGCAGATGGCCATCCCGCTCACCGTGATCGACTCGCCGTACCGGGAGATCACCCGGCCGATCCTGGACTTCGTGGCCTCCACCCGCCGTCAGTCACCCCGGGACGTGGTCACCGTCTTCATCCCGGAGTACGTGGTCGGCCGTTGGTGGGAGAACCTGCTGCACAACCAGAGCGCCCTGCGCCTCAAGGGCCGACTGCTCTTCGAGCCGGGGGTGATGGTGGTCAGCGTGCCGTGGCAGCTCGCGTCGACGGCGAGCAAGAACCTGGACCGGCTCGACGCCACGCTGTCGCGGACCCCGGCACGCGGGCCACGCGGCACGGTTCCGCCGGTGGCGGACCCGCCGCCGGTCTCGGCGGCGCCGGTCTCCGCCCCGCCCGGCCAGGGCGGCCCGGCGGGCGGCGGGACGGGAGACAGCGGCCGTGACTGAGCCCAGCGAGCGTGGACTGGTTGAGGCGGAGCGGGTCGAGCTGACCGTCGACGCGGTCGCCCCCGGCGGGCACTGCGTGGCCCGGGTGGACGGGCAGGTGGTCTTCGTCCGGCACGCGCTGCCCGGCGAACGGGTGATCGCCGAGGTGACCGAGGTGCACCGCGGGTTCGTCCGGGCCGACGCGGTGACGGTGCTGGACCCCTCACCGGATCGGGTCGAGCCGCCCTGCCCGTACGCGAAACCGGGTGCCTGTGGTGGCTGCGACCTGCAACACGTCGCCCCGGACGCGCAACTGGCCTGGAAGACCGCCGTGGTGCGCGAACAGCTGGTCCGCCTCGGCGGGCTGACCGACGTCGAGCTGGACCGGCTCGACGTCCGGGTGCGGGCGTTGCCCGGCGGGCTGCTCGGGTGGCGCTCCCGGGTCCGCTACGCGGTGGACGCCGCGGACCGGGCCGGTCTGCTCAAGCACCGTTCGCACGAGGTGGTGCCCATCGACCGCTGCCGGATCGCCCACCCGGACATCCAGCGGTTGCCGGTCCTCAGCGAGCGCTGGTCGGCCGCCGACGCGGTGGAGACCGTCGCCAGCACCGGCGGGGACGTGACGGTCACCGAGATCCGCGAGGGGACGCCCATCCCGGTGAGCGGGCCGACGGAGGTCCGCGAGGTGGCCGCCGGGCGGGACTGGACGCTGCCCGCGTCCGCGTTCTGGCAGGTGCACCCGGCCGCGGCGAGCACCCTCTCCGCCGCGGTGCTGGAGCTGCTGGACCCGCAGCCGGGCGAGATCGCGTGGGACCTGTACGGCGGCGCGGGGCTGTTCGCCGCCGGGTTGGCCGAGCGGGTCGGTGCGACCGGCCGGGTGACCCTGGTCGAGGCGGCGGGGCAGGGCGTCGCCGCGGCCCGGGAGAACCTCGCCGACCTGCCCGGCGTCGAGGTCGTGTCGGCCCGGGTGGAGACCGCGCTGGCCCGTCGACGGATCACCGGCCCGGTTGACGTGGTGGTCCTCGACCCGCCGCGCTCCGGCGCCGGCGCCCCAGTGGTGCGCGCGCTGGCCGCCGCCGGCCCCCGGGCCGTCGCGTACGTGGCCTGCGACCCGGCGGCCTTCGCCCGGGACGTCCGCACCTTCACCGGTCTGGGGTGGCGGTTGGCCGCGGTGCGGGGCTTCGACCTGTTCCCGATGACGCAGCACGTCGAGCAGGTGGCGCTGCTGCTCCCGCCGACCGCCTGACTAACCTGGCCCAATGAAGATCGTCGGGTTGATGTCCGGGACGTCGTACGACGGGGTGGACGTCGTCGCGGCGGAGTTCGAGGTCGAGGGGGACACCCTCTGGCTGCGGCCGTTGGGGCACCGTGGCCTGGACTACGACGAGGAGCTGCGCGCCGAGATCGCGGCGCTGCTGCCCCCGTCGGCCACCACCGTCGAGGCCGTCTGCCGGCTCGACAACCGTCTCGGCAAGGTGTTCGCCGACGCGGCGGCGGTCGGCCTGGACCTGGCCGGTGGGCGGGCCGACGTGGTGGTCTCGCCCGGTCAGACGGTGTTCCACTGGGTCGCCGACGGGGTGGCCCGGGGCACCCTGCAACTGGGCGCGGTGGCCCGGGTGGCCGCGCGGGTCGGCGTACCCGTGCTCAGTGACCTGCGCTCGGCGGACATCGCCGTCGGCGGGCAGGGCGCGCCGCTGGTGCCGGCCTTCGACGCGTTGCTGCTCGACGCCGCCGCCGGGCCGCGCGCGGCGCTGAACCTCGGCGGCATCGCCAACCTCACGGTGGTCGCCCCGGGCGCGCCGGTCCTCGGGTACGACGTGGGCCCCGCCAACGCCCTGCTGGACGCCGCCGCCCGGCGCTTCCTCGGCCAGCCGTGCGACGTCGACGGCGCGCGGGCGGCGGCCGGTCGGGTGCACCAAGGGCTGCTCGCCGCGCTGCTGGCCGAGCCGTACTACGCGGTGGCCCCGCCCAAGTCCACCGGCAAGGAGCTGTTCCACGCCGGTTACCTGGACCGGCACCTGGCCGCGCTCGGTACGCCGGTGCCGGTCGACGACCTGCTGGCCACGCTGACCGAGCTGACCGCACGGGTGGTGGCCGCCGAGTGTGACCGGCACGGGGTGGCCGAGGTGATCGCCGCCGGCGGTGGTGTGCGCAACCCCACCCTGTTGCGGCGGCTCGCCGCCCTGGGCGAGGGCCGGTGGCGGCTGCGCGGCACCGACGAGTTGGGCGTCCCCGCGCAGGCCAAGGAGGCGTACGCCTTCGCGTTGCTGGGTTGGCTGTCCTGGCACGGGCTGCCCGGATCGATCCCGTCGGTGACCGGTGCCACCCGGGGCGCGGTGCTCGGGTCGTGGACACCCGCCGGACCGGCGTACCCGGGCAGCCCGGCCGATCCGCCCCGGCGGCTGCGGATCCGGCGCTGATCAGGCACTCAACGCGCGGGCGTGGGTGTGACGGGCTCGGCCCGGGCTGCGGAGTACCACAGGGCCGATAGACTCTCCGGTCATGAGTGTTGAAGAGGACACGGCCAACCACGGCCGGCTGCTGGGGACGGTACGCGGTCCGCAGGACGTCAAGCGGATGTCCGGCGAGGAGCTGGACGTCCTCGCCGCCGAGATCCGGGACTTCCTGATCGCCAAGGTCTCCCGCACCGGCGGGCACGTCGGGCCCAACCTCGGTGTGGTCGAGCTGACGCTGGCCATGCACCGCGTCTTCGACTCGCCCCGGGACCGGCTCCTGTTCGACACCGGCCACCAGGCGTACGTGCACAAGATCCTCACCGGGCGGCAGGCCGGCTTCGACAAGCTCCGCCAGCGCGGGGGCCTCTCCGGCTACCCCAGCCAGGCCGAGAGCGAGCACGACCTGATCGAGAACTCGCACGCCTCCACCGCGCTCTCCTACGCCGACGGCCTGGCCAAGGCGTACGCCCTGCGCGGTGAGCAGCGCAGCGTCGTGGCCGTGGTCGGCGACGGCGCGCTCACCGGCGGCATGTGCTGGGAGGCGCTGAACAACATCGCCACCGCCGGCAACTCGCTGGTGATCGTCGTCAACGACAACGGCCGTTCCTACTCGCCCACCATCGGCGGGCTGGCCGACCACCTCTCCTCGCTGCGGCTGAACCCGGGCTACGAGAAGGTGCTCGACACGGTCAAGGACGCGCTCGGCTCCACCCCGCTGGTCGGCAAGCCGATGTACGAGGTGCTGCACGCGGTCAAGAAGGGCATCAAGGACGCCGTCGCCCCGCAGGCCATGTTCGAGGACCTCGGCATCAAGTACGTCGGCCCCGTGGACGGGCACGACGTGGCGGCGGTCGAGGCGGCACTGCGCGCGGCGAAGAACTTCGGCGGCCCGGTGATCGTGCACGCGGTCACCCGCAAGGGCTACGGCTACCGTCCGGCCGAGGAGGACGACGCGGACTGCCTGCACGGCCCGAGCAGCGCCTTCGACGTCGAGACCGGCGCCCTGCTGGCCGCGCCGTCGGTGAAGTGGACGCACGTCTTCGCCGACGAGCTGCTGGCCATCGCCGACGAGCGCCCGGACGTGGTGGGCATCACCGCCGCCATGGCCGAGCCGACCGGCATCGCGAAGCTGGCCCGCAAGTACCCCGAGCGGGTGTACGACGTGGGCATCGCCGAGCAGCACGCCGCCACCTCGGCGGCCGGGCTGGCGCTCGGTGGCCTGCACCCGGTGGTCGCGGTCTACGCCACCTTCCTCAACCGCGCCTTCGACCAGGTCCTGCTGGACGTGGCGATGCACAAGCTGCCGGTGACCTTCGTGCTGGACCGGGCCGGCATCACCGGCCCGGACGGTCCCAGCCACTACGGCATCTGGGACATGTCGGTCTTCGGGGTGGTGCCCGGTCTGCGGATCGCCGCCCCCCGTGACGCCGCCACGCTGCGGGAGGAGCTGCGCGAGGCGATGGCCGTCGACAACGGCCCCACCGTGCTGCGCTTCCCGACCGGTTCGGTCGCCGCGGACCTTCCGGCGCTGCGCCGGGTCGGCACCGTCGACGTGCTGGCCGAGTCGGCGCGTACGGACGTGCTGCTGGTCGCCGTCGGCTCGTTCGGCCAACTGGGCATGGAGGTGGCCGCCCGGGTCGCCGAGCAGGGCTACGGAGTCACCGTCGTCGACCCGCGCTGGGTGCGTCCGGTCCCGGCGGAGCTGGTCGACCTGGCCGCCCGGCACCGGCTCGTGGTCAGCGTGGAGGACGGCGTGCGGGTCGGCGGGGTGGGCGACGCGCTCGCCCAGGCGATGCGCGACGCCGACGTCCGGGTGCCGCTCAAGGACCTGGGCGTACCGGCCGACTGGCACCCGCACGGCACGCGGGCGCAGATCCTCGCCGACCTGGGCCTGACCGCGCAGGACGTGGCCCGTGACGTCACCGGTTGGATCTCCGGCCTGGACGCCACACCGGACCGCCTCACGCCGAGCGACGCGGCCGCGCAGAACTGACCCGTCAACGAACGGCGGGCGTCCCACCCGGGGACGCCCGCCCCCGCGCCGTCGATCATGGAGTTGTGGTGGGTGGTGAGTGGTGTTTTGTCCCTTTTGGGGGGCACCACAACTCCATGATCAACCGGGCTGGGTGGGCCGGGCTCGGTTTGAGTGGGCTCGGTGGGGTGGGTCAGTTGGTCGGTTTCACCGAGCGGTAGTGGGTTTTGTCGGTGTTGGCGAGGCTGTAGGTCTGGGAACGGGACGGGCTGGGGACGACCGCCAGGCCGGGTCGTTCGACCAGCAGGGGAGTGCCCGGTGGCACGGACAGGGAGCTGTCCCGGGTGGGCCGCCAACTGAGCACCACCAGCGGTTGACCGGGCACCGGCAGTTGGTACGCCTGCAACGGGGTGGCCCGGTCGGCGGGCGAGACGACGGGCGCGCTCCCGTCGGCGGGCCGGTAGACCACCGCGGTCATCGCGCCGGCGTCGGTGTCCCAGCTGAGCTGCTGCAACTCGGCCGCCCCGCCGCCTCCGAGGGCGACCTCGCCGAGCGAGCGGACGGTGAGCTTCGCCATCGGCCAGGACGTCGGCACCGAACGCGGCGCGTCCCGGTCGCCGATCCGGCGGGGGATGCTGCCGAACGGGCCCCGGTCGCCGGCGAGCACGCAGGTGTCCAGGCCGGTGAGTGCCCGCCGGCCCGTGCCCGACTCGTCGCGGACCAGCGGGTAGCGCGGATCGACGGTGCCGGTGCCCAGGTCGAGCAGCCGGTCCGCGGCCCGCCCCCGGGGCAGCGACTCGGTGGTGCGCAGGGTCGCTGTCACCCCGACCGCCGTGCAGGACGGCACGTCCACCGGCGCGCTGAGGCCGTCCGCGACGGTCAACGTCCGGTCCTGTGGCCCGACCAGCGTCTGCACCCGGGCGGAGACCAGGTAGCGCCGGCCGGCGGCGGTCTGCACCGGCAGCACGTCGGAGTAGACGAGGTAACCCGGGTCGGTGTACTCGGCGGCGCGGGTCACCGCGTACCGGTCGCCGTCGCGGGTGAGTTGCAGCAGCCAGGAGGCGCTCTCGCCGGGCACGTCGGCGGCGACGAGAGCCACCGGGGCGCCGTCGACCCGACCGGAGAAGAGGATGCCGGACGACGGCAGGTGCGCCCGGTCGTCGTCCGGTGAGCGCCAGTCCCGGACGGCCCGGGTGACAGCTGCCGTCGCCGTGGCGTCAGTCGCCAGGTCACCCCGGGGCGGCCACACGGCCAACGACCCGTCCAGGCTGTCGTACCCGACCCGTAGGCCCTGCGACTTCCTCTCGGCCACCGGGCCGCACGCAGTGCTGGCCAGCAGTGCGCTGAGCAGGACGGGGAGCGCCCTGCCGTACCGACGGCCTGGAGTCACCTGGCCCGCCCCCGATCGCCTCACCGTCGCTGTCGGAAAGCGCCATAGTACGAGATGTCCGACGCGGGGCCCCAGTTGCCCGCCGCTGGACTCGCCACATTGGACCACACCGGGGCTTTAGTGCGTTTTCGTTGCTCCGGTAGACTCCGCCGACTGTGACGCCTGCCGAGTCCCGCGCCCTGCCCGCGCCGCACCCGGAGGCCGCAGCCGGCCCCGACGAACTGGTGAGCTACCGCACACCGGTCGGCATCCTCGCCGGCCCCGCCGCCCTGACCGGAAGGTCGACCGCACCGACCGACTCCCCGGGCACCACCGACGGCGCACCCGCCGCCCCGGCCGGGGCCACCGCACCGGCCCCCACCAAGACGCCAGTTGAGCCGGACGCGCCGGTCGAGCCGGTCCTGCCGGTGGAACCCGTTGAACCGGTCGAGCCCGACGCGCCGGTCGTGCCGGCCCAGGACGCGGCGCCGGCCCTGCCGGTCGAGTCCGTCGAGCCGGACGTGGCGGCCCAGGACGCGGCGCCGGTCGAGCCGGAGACGGCTGCCGACGACGTGGAGGCGGCACCGACCAAGCGGTGGTGGCATCGTCTGCCCCGGCGCAGGCAACACCTTGCGGTGGGCGGGTTGTTCCTGCTCGCCGCGCTCTGGGTCACCAGCCGGATCTGGCTGGACCCGTCCGGCCGGGTGGCCTCCCTCTACACCGGTGACCCGGCCCAGGTGCAGTTCTTCCTCGCCCACTCGGTACGCGTGGTGCTGCACGGGGAGTACCCGTTCTACACCGAGCAGTTCAACTACCCGGACGGCGTCAACCTGATGGCCAACACGGCCGTGCTGGCGTTGGGCATTCCGATGGTCCCGGTGACGCTGCTCTTCGGGCCGGCGGTCTCCTTTGTGGTGCTGGTGACGCTCGGCCTCGCCGGCACCGCGATGGCCTGGTACCTCATGCTCTCCCGCCATCTGGTGCGTACCCCGCTCGCGGCAGCGGTGGGCGGCTGGTTCTGCGGTTTCTCGCCCGCGATGCTGTCGCACGCGAGTTGGCACCCGAACATCATCAGCCAGTTCCTGCTGCCGTTCATCATCTGGCGCGTCCTGGTCCTCACCCGGTCCCGTCGGCCGATCCGGGACGGGGCGTTGCTCGCCCTGCTGGTCACCGCCCAGGCGTTCATCAACGAGGAGATCCTGCTCTTCACGGCCCTGGCCTGCGGGGTGTTCCTGCTGGCGGTGCTCGCTCAGGAGCCGGCCCGCTGGTGGGCGGCGTGGCGACCGCTCGGCGCCGGCGTGCTGACCTGCGCGCTGCTGGCCGGTGCGCTGCTGGCGTACCCCCTGTACGTGCAGTTCGCCGGGCCGATGGCGTACCACGGGCTCAGTGACGCGGTGCGGGACTACGGCAACGACATCGCGGCCTTCTTCGCCCAGGGCTCGCCCACCCTCGGCGGCAACCAGCGGGCCAACATCAACCTGGCGCCGAACTACTCCGAGGAGAACGCGTTCTTCGGCTGGAGTCTGTCGCTGATCGCGATCGGCATCGTGATCTGGCTGCGCCGGGAGTTGATCGTGCGGGCGCTCGCGGCGACCGGCGTGTTCTTCGCCGTGCTCTCCCTCGGCGAGCGGGTGTCCTGGTGGGACCGGGAGTTGTTCACCGGGCCGTGGCAGTGGCTGGTCCACCTGCCCCTGCTGGACGCGGTGGTGCCCACCCGGTTCGGTCTGATCACCAGCGTGGTGATCGGGCTTCTGCTCGCGCTCGCCGTCGAGCGGGCCTGGGCGCTGCGCCCGGCCGACCGGCGCACCGTACGGACGCTCACCGCCGCGGGCCTGGCGTTCGCGCTGCTGCCGATCGCCCCGATGCCGCTGCGGATGGTCTCCCGGCCGCCGGTGCCGGACTTCATCACGGCCGACCGCTGGCGGGCGTACGTGGGGCCGGACCAGACGCTGGTGCCGATCCCGGTGCCCAGCATGGGCAACACGCACGGCATGCGCTGGGCGGCGGCCACGAACCTCGACTTCAAGATCCCCGGCGGTTACTTCCTCGCCCCCCGCAACGGCAACACCGGTGACGCGGGCCGGTTCGGCGGCCGACCCAGCGGTGTGGGTCAGATGCTGGAGGAGGTGGCGACCACCGGGCGTACGCCGAAGCTCGACGACCGGCAGCGCCGCCGCTTCAGCGACGAACTGCGCCACTGGCGGGCCGCGATCCTGGTGCTCCCGGTCCGTCAGCAGAACTCCGAGCCGCTGCGACGTGCCGTCGAGGACCTGGTCGGCCCCGGCCGCCAGGAGTTGGACGTCTGGGTGTGGGACGTCCGGGCGCTGACCGACCGTTCGGTCTGATGACCATCGGGACGACGTCCCCGACCACGTCGCCCCCGGCGACGGCCCGCCCATCCCGCGCGGGCCGGCTCCGGGACCTGCTGGTGGTGGCCGGTTACCTGGCCCTCGCGGTCGTGCTGACCAGCGCCCAGTGGGGGCACCCGTGGCGGCTGTTCCACCAGGCGGGCGACCAGATCCTCTTCGAGTGGATGCTGGCCCACGCGGCGCACGCCGTCGTCGAGGGGGAGAACCCGCTCTTCAGCGCCGTGTTGAACGCCCCCGACGGGGTGAACCTGATGGCGAACACCTCGGTGCTCGGCCTGGGCGTTCCGTTGACCCCGGTGACCCTGCTCCTCGGCTCGCAGGTCGCGTTCTGCGTGGCGGTCGTGTGCTGCCTCGCCGGCACGGCCGCGGCCTGGTACGCGTTGCTGCGCCGCCGCCTGGTCACCACCCGGTCCGCAGCCGCGGTCGGGGGCCTGATCTGCGGTTTCGCCCCGGGCATGATCGCCCAGGCGGGCGCGCACCTGCACATCGCCGCGCAGTTCCTGGTGCCCGCGATCCTCGCCCTGGTGTTCCGGCCCGCCCCGGAGACGACGCACCGACTCGCCTCGGAGGCGGCACACCGGCCCGTCCCGGAGACGACGCACCGACTCGCCGGAGTGTGGCGACCCGGCGTCGTCCTCGGGTTGCTGCTCGTCTGGCAGGTCTTCATCGGCGAGGAGGTGCTGGTCTTTTTGGCGCTCGCGGCGGGCGTGTTCGCGCTCGGCTACGCGCTCGCCGACCGGGTGGCCGCCCGGCGGCTCGCGCCGGCCCTGTTCGGCCGGCTGGCGGTGGCTGCCGGGGTGGCGGGCGTGCTGCTGGCGTACCCCCTGTGGTTTCAGTTCTTCGGCCCGCAGCGCTACGCCGGGATGGCGTTCGCCGCGCACGCGTTCCAGTTGGACGCCGCGTCGTTCACCGCGTCGGCACGGCAGACCGTCCTCGGTGACGACTGGCTCCCGGGGTTGCTCTCGCCGAACCCGACCGAGGAGAACTCGTTCTTCGGCCCGGGGTTGCTGGTGCTGGCCGTGGTGATCGTGATCTGGCTGTGGCGGCGACCGTCGGTCCGCGCGCTGGCCGGCTGTGGGCTGGTGTTCGCGCTGCTCTCCCTCGGCACCGAGCTGCGGGTCGACGGCACCGCGACCGGTATCCCCGGGCCGTACCGGCTGGTCGCCGGGCTGCCCCTGCTCGACCTCGCGGTGCCGGCCCGGTTCGCGCTGGTCTGCGTACCGGTGCTGGGGGTGCTGGTGGCGCTCTCCGTGGACCGGGTGTGGGCGGCACGCAAGCTGTCGGCCGTCGCCGGGGTGCCGGTGCGGTTGCTGTGGGCCGGAGCGGTGGCCGCCGCGTTGCTGCCGCTGGTGCCGACGCCGATCCGGGTGGTGCCGGTCATGCCGGTGCCGGGGTTCGTCGCGGACGGCGGGTGGCGGCCCCTGGTGCCGCCGGGCCGGACGGTGGTCGCCGTACCGCCGGTCACCGGCGCGGCGCGGAGCCCGGTGATGCTCTGGTCGGCCCGCACCGGCCTGGCGTTCACCGCGCCGGGTGGCTACTTCATCGGTCCGAGCGGCCCGGACGACCCGGCCGCCCGCTGGGGCGCGCCGGACCGTCCCACGTCCGTGCTGCTGCGGCGGGTGGCGGAGACCGGTGCGGTGCCGGTGCTCACCGACGCCGACCGTCGTAGCGCGGTCGAGGACCTGCGGCACTGGCGGGCCGCCGTGGTGGTGCTCGGCCCGCTGAGCAACGGCGACCCGGTCCGTCGCACCGTCGACGACCTGCTCGGTCCGGGCCGCCCGGTGGACGGCGGTTGGGTGTGGGACGTCCGGGAGCAGGTCGGCTGATCAGCCCACCAACGCGCGGACGTCCCAGACCCAGACGTCGTCGACCCGCTGCGGTGGCCCGATCAGGCCGGTGACCAGCTCGCGCAGGACCGCCTCGTCGGGGTGCGCACCGAGCACCACCACCGACGCCCGCCAGAACCGCAGGTCCTCGACGGCTTGACGGCGGTTCTCGTCGGTGAGCGCCGGGACGGCGTCCTTGTCCATCGTGGAGTAGATGAGCGTGCTGGTGGGCCGGTTCGGCGCGCCGAAGACGCCTTCGCCGACCTCGTTCGGGCCGATGAAGTAGCCGCCCGGGACGGGGAACTCCTGCCCGGTCAGCGCACTCCAGCGCAACGTCGGCAGGCCGTGCACGTTGCTCGGGATCGGCACCGGCACCAGGGTCCGGCCCGCCGGCACGTACGGCCGCCAGCCACCCGCGGTGATGAAGTGCGGTGGCGGGTCGATCTGCTGGGCAGGCAGCGGCCGGGGGAAGAGCGGCAGCACGGCGAGGGCGACCGCGGCGTACCCCACCGGGCGCAGCCACCGACGACGCGCCGCGACGGGCGCGGGCTGGTCCGTCGCCGCCGGCTCGTCGGCGACCGCCGGGGCCGCGTCGCCGGTCCGCTGCGCCGGCACCCGCGGCTGGTCGACCACCGGCCGACCCTGGCGGTACGCGGCGTCCCAGGCGAGCGCGAGGAGTACGCCCACCGCGGCGCCCACCACCAGCGTCAACCGGGTCGGCATCATCATCTCCACCAGCGGCAGGTCGTCCGGCACGTACGACCACGGGCCGCGCACGTCCGTCTCGACGCCGTTGAAGCGGACCCATGGCCCGATCGACGCCACGGTGAAGACGACGATCAGCACCGCGGCGATCCGGGCCGGAAGCGAGCGTCGGACGAGCAGCACCAGGGCGACCACAGTGAGCAGCACCAGCGGCCAGCCGAACCAGGTGTTCTGCTCGGTCAGCCCGATCGTCTTCTCCACCGCCGGGTCACCGGCCCAGGTGTCGCGGGCGAAGGTGACGAAGGCGGCCAGGTCCTCACCCCAGTTGTGGAAGACGCCGCCCTGTAGCCCCCGGTAGGACTGGGGACCGTTGAACTGGAACCAGATCGGGTACGCCGCGAGCGCCAGGGCCAGCCCGCCGGCGACGCCGAGCCCGGCCAGGAACGTGCCGGCGACGGCCCGGGTGGCGGCCGGACGCTGCACGGCGTACGCCAGCACGACGACCAGGCAGGCCAGGGCGGTGAGGAGCAGCATCTCCTCGTTGATGAAGATCTGGTACGTCACCAGCGCACCGAGCACCAGCCCGTTGCGCCGCCACCGGCCGGCCTCACCGAGGCGCAGCACCCGCACCACGATCAGCGGCAGCAGGAAGTTGGACACGAAGTTCGGTTGGCCGTTGGCGTGGTGGATGATCCCCGGCGCGAAGCCGAGGAACGCACCGCCGACGAAGGCCGCCGCCCGGGAGCGCACCAGGTGGCGGGAGAGCATCCAGTAACCGGTGCCGGCGGTGGCGGCCAACGCTCCGCCCAGGTAGAGCGCGTACATCACCTGGGGACCGAGCACCATGGTCAGTGGGGCCAACGGCAGGGTCACCCCGAGCAGCGAGGTGTTGGCGATCATGTTCACCCCGTCCGGGGCGTTCTGCCGGGCCGTGAACAGCGGGTTTTCCAGGTGCCGCACCGAGTACGCGCCGTGCGCGAACAGCCATTCGAACCAGCTGTGGTCGGTGGGCAGGTGCGAGGAGACCCGGCCGGTGACGTCACCCCAGTAGTTGAGGCAGACGAATACGCCCAGTAGCACATAGGCTCCGAGGGCCAACAGGTCGGCTCGGGCCGGGCGGCGTCGAGGCCGTCGAGTCGACACGGCCTCGGCCGGGTCGGCGTCGGTCAGGGAATTCAGCGAGGGGTCTACCACCGGCACGGCCACGACGGGCCATCGTACAGGGGCGTTTCCGTCGCTTTTGCCAGCCCGGTGCACCCACGGCCGGTTTGCCGGACGGTGACCCGCGGTGACGGAAGGACGATCGTTGTCGATCATCGAGCTGGGCGAGGTGCGGGACGAGCCCGCGTCGACGCCTGCGGCTCGCCGACCGCGCTCGGGCGGCCGACCGCTGCGCAGCGCGGCGGTGCTGGTCCTCGCCCTGGTGGTGCTGAGCGCCGCGGCACCACAGCCGCAGCGGGCGGTGAGCGTGGTGCCGGCGTCGCGGACGTCCACCGCCTACCTCGGCGGGGACAGCGTCTTCGTGGTCGACCCGCCGGCACCCGAGGGGGACCGGTTTCTGACCGCGTACGCCCAGCCGTCCCCGACCGGCGGCGGCGTGCGCCGACGGTGGCAGGCGCCGCTGGCCCGCCTCGGTGACTACCTCGACGTCCGGGTGGAGCGGGGGCTGGTGTTGGCGATGACTGTCGACGCTCCGGGCCGGGTGTTCCGGACCATCGCCTTCGACATCGGTTCGGGCGAGCGGCGGTGGCAGCTTCCCGGTGCGCCCCAACCGACCGCCGACGACGGTCTGCTGCTGACCGACGTGCGGGACAACGGGTCGGGCGCGCTGAACCGGGTCGAGCCCCACACCGGCCGGGTGCTCTGGTCGGTGCCGATCCCCTCGGCAGCCAATCCCTCCTACCACCTCCGGGAAGGCCGGGTCGACGGGTTCGTGCTGCTCCTGGCCACCGGCGAGGTGCAGGTGTACGACGCCGCCACGGGCCGGATGCTGCGCAGCGTCGACACGCTGCCCGGTGACCGGGAGGCGTACCAGCGGGTGCAGGTCGTCGACGACCTGCTGCTGGTCGTCCCACCCGGCAGCACCCGGCTGGTGGGCTACGCGCTGACCGAGCTGAAGCCCCTGTGGACGGCGGAGGTGCCGTTGATCTCCTACGTGGTCGGCTGCGCCGGTCTGCTCTGCGCGGTGCCGCAGACCGGTGGCCTTCAGGTGCTCGATCCGGCCACCGGCGTCGTACGGTGGTCGGACTCCGGTCCGGACAATCTGGCGGACGTCCGGCACGGTCAGTTGCTGATGGCCAAGCCCGGCCGAGGGTACGAGGTGTGGGATGCGGCGACCGGTCAGGTGCGTACCGGGTTGGGTGGGTGGGCTCTGATGCAGGTGGCCGGGCCGGGCGGCCCCCTGGTCGGGACGCGGTCGGGTGACGACGGCCGGAGGGTCGTCGCCGAGCTGGATCTCGTCGCCCGCCGGACGCGGATCGTCGACGTGTTGCCGGGCATCGCCGGCAGCTGCCAGGCGTCCCTGCCGATGCTGCTCTGTCAGCGCCTCGACGGCACCACCGCGCTGTGGCGGTTGACCCGGTGAGCGACTCGGTGATCGACCTCGGTGTGCTGCGGCACGGCCCGGATCCGGACCCGCTGCCCCGCCCACCCCGCGCGAACGGCCGGCAACTGCGCGCCGCGCTGGTCGCGCTGCTCGCGCTGCTCACCCTCGCCGCCGCCGGCGCGCCGCCGCCCCGGCGGGCCGTGGTGACGCTGCCGGTGCCGTCCGGCGCCGACGTGTTGGTCGACGGTGACCTCGCCGTGGCCATCGAGCCGACCGGCACGTCCGATCCGCAGGAGCGACGACTGGCGGCGTATCGGCTGCCCGGCGGCGAGCCGGCCTGGCAGGCGCCGCTGTCGGCGGAGGCCCGGTACTGGAGGATCTCCCCGCTGGGCGAGCTGCTGATCCTCAGCGGGTACGAGATCGGTCCGCAGGGCCAGGACATGACGACCATCGCGGTGGACCGGGCGACCGGCGCGTACCGGTGGCAGCAACCGGGGAGCGCCGACCGACTGGTCGACGGCAACCTGCTGCTGCGCACCGGCGGCGAGAGCGAGCCGAGCGTCCTGCGGGTGGTCGACCCCTGCTGCGGCACCGTCCGCTGGCAGTTGCCCGCCACCACCGCCGGAATCATCCCGCGCGAGACTGAGCGCGGGCTGGATCGGCTGATCCTCAACCCACCGGACGGGCCGGTCGAGGTACGCGACGCGACCACCGGTGCGGTGCTGGCGCGCGCCGACCTGCTACCGGACGACGGCGGGCGATTCGGGTTGGAGGTGCTGGACGACCTCCTGCTGGTCATCGACCGAGGCTCGGGCACCGTCACCGCGTACGGCCTGGACCAGCTCGACCGGCGCTGGATCCGCCCGAACGTGACAGTCGACTTCGTGATGACCTGTGGCCCTGTCCTGTGTCTGCGCACCGGTTCCAACCAACTGCAGGCGCTCGACCCGGCCACCGGCGTGGTGCGCTGGAGCAGCAACCGGTGGGGGTGGGCGTGGGGCGCCGAGGACCGGTTGCTGGCCAACGCGGTGGGCGGCGGAGACGCGCCGGAACGCTTCGTCGTGCTGGACGCGCTCACCGGTCAGGAGGTGGCCGTCCTGGGCTCGTGGGAGCTGTACCGGCGGGATCCGGGCGATCCGCTGACGGCCATCCGCAAGCACCCCGACGGCGGGGTGGTCGTCGGTGAGGTGGATCTGCGAGCCGGGGCGGTACGCCTCCTCGACGTACTGCACGATGCCACCGGGGAGTGTCAGGTGACCGACTCCCACCTGCTGTGCGTGAGCCCCGGCACCTACCGGCTGTGGCGGTTGCGCCGCTGATTACCAGTTCGCCTGGGGTGGCGGCGGGGGCAGCGGCACCGACGGGGGGTGCAGCACGTACGCCACGCCGCCGCTGCCGCGCTGCCAGACCGCCTCGAACGGCTGCCGCGGCACGGTACGGCGGACCGCGTCGTCGTCCGGGGCGTACGGGTCGTTGAGCACCGGGTCGCCGTCGGCAGTGAAGCCGACCAGCACCATCAGGTGCCCTCTGGTGTCGTAGGCGAGCCCCGGCACCTCGTCGGCGCGGAACGCGGCGGACACGACCAGCGGGATGCCGGCCGCGACGAACGCCTCCGCCTCGGCCAGCGACCGGAGCCGGGTGACGAACGCGTCCACCCCGAACCGACCGGCGTACGCGGTGTTGAACGGCCAGTTGCCGGCCCCGGCGTACGCGTGGTCGTAGCAGTGCCGGGCGGCGTGCACCACCACCGGGCGTGGGCCGGGCGGCTCCACCCAGGCGTAGTGCTCCTCCGTCGGCCCGAGGCCCCAGTAGGCGAGCACCATCGAGGTGCAGGTGGGGCTGCACCAGGAGTCGCCGCCCCCGCCCCACTGCGGGTACCGGCCGGCGTGCAGCCGCTGCGAGTAGCGGGGGACGTCCAGCACCCGCCCACGGGCGGCGGGCGAGGCGGGCGCCGGCGCGTCGGTCGGGCCGGGCAGCGCGGGGCCGGTGGCGACAGCGCCGAAGCTGCGCAGCACCGGGCCGGTCGGGGCGCCGTCCGGTCGGCACACTGTCACCCGCGCCTGCCAGCCGGTGACCGTCGCCCCGTTCACGACCAGGGTGTCGGTGTCGACAGCGGCGTCGTCGTCGCGCTGCCCAGGGACCGAGGTGCGTCGTACCGCCCGGTCGTCGGCCGCCCAGCGGGCCAGCCGGTACCAGCCGGTGGCGGGGGAGTCGTCGTGCCAGCCGCGCAGCTCGACCTCGATCCAGGAGCCGTCCGGGGTGTCGGCGGTCCAGGACGGCACGACCTCGGCGACGCTGAAGCCCACCGGCACCGGAGGTGACGTCCAGGTGCGCGGCCCGTCGACACCGCGCTCGTCGCCGTCGAGCGCCAGGTCGGCCGGCCTGTGGAAACCCCGGTACAGGATGTCCCGCCGGGTGGGTGGTGCCGCGATCGTCATTCCAGGTCCGTCCGTCGCTCGGTGCCGCCGGACAGCATCGCGTACGCCGACCGGGCCCGCAACGCCGACCGGCGCGGGCGGCGAGGGACGATGGTTGCCGGCCGGCACTAGGTTGTCGGTGGTCAGCAGCGAGGAGGGCCGGGATGCGGGTACTGGTGGTCGAGGACGAGCGCAACCTCGCCGACGCGATCGCGCGCGGGTTGCGCAAGCGGGGGATGGCCGTCGACGTGGCGTACGACGGCGACGCCGGCCACGAGGCGGCGTTCGTCACGCGGTACGACGTGGTGGTGCTCGACCGCGACCTGCCGGGCGTGCACGGCGACCAGATCTGCGCCGACCTGGCCGCCTCCGGCGCGTTGACCCGGGTGCTGATGCTCACCGCGAGTGGCACGGTGGCGGACCGGGTGGAGGGGTTGCAGCTCGGCGCGGACGACTACCTGCCCAAACCGTTCGCCTTCGACGAGCTGGTCGCCCGGGTGCAGGCGTTGGGCCGGCGGGCCACCCCGGCCGCGCCGCCGGTGCTCGAACTGGCCGACCTGGTGCTCGACCCGGCCCGCCGGGTGGCCACCCGTGCCGGCGTGCCGGTCGACCTCACCAACAAGGAGTTCGGGGTGCTCAGCGAGCTGCTCAAGGCGCGCGGCGCGGTGGTCTCCAGCGAGGAGCTGCTGGAACGGGTGTGGGACGCCAACACCGACCCGTTCACCACCATCGTCCGGGTCACCGTGATGACGCTGCGCAAGAAGCTCGGCGACCCGCCGCTGATCGAGACGGTGGTCGGCGCGGGTTACCGCACCGCCGAGGTGAGCTCGTGAGCGTGAGGAGTGAGCCGGGTCTGCGAGCCCCGCAGTCGCGAACCGAGGGCGCACGGTGAGCCGGCGGTTGCGCCCCACCCTGCGACTGCGGCTGACACTGCTCAACGGGGTGCTGCTGGTCGGCGCGGGGGCGATCCTGGTCGCGCTGGCGTGGCTGCTGGTCCGGGACGCGCTGCGCCCCACCGACGAGTTGCTGCCCGGCACGACGGTGGTGCTCGCCGACGGGACGTCGATGGACGCCGCCCAGTGGCAGCGGCAACTCGTCGACGCCGCCTCCGGGGAACTGCTGGCGAAGGGCCTGGTCGCGCTGCTGGCGGTGAGCGTCGTCGGAGTGGCCGGCGCGTACGCCGTGGCCGGTCGGGCGCTGCGCCCGTTGCACCAGGTCACCGCGACCGCGCAGCGGCTCGGTGAGGCGACGCTGGACCAGCGGATCGGCTACTCGGGCGCCGACGACGAGGTGGCCGAGCTGGCCAAGACGTTCGACGCCATGTTGGACCGGATCGCGTCCGCCTTCGAGGCGCAGAAACGTTTCGTGGCGAACGCCTCGCACGAGCTGCGTACCCCGCTCGCCGTCATGCGGACCGAGATCGACGTGACGCTCAGCGACGACGACGCGGATGCCGCCGAGTACCGTCGGATGGCGACGGTGGTCCGGGACGCCTCGGAACGCGCCAACGGCCTGGTGGACGCGCTGCTGGTGCTGGCCCGCAGCGAGGCGCAGGCCGGGCGGCAGCTGGGTCGGCGGACGGAGTGTGACCTCGCCACCGGCACCGTCAACGCGTTGTCGGCGATGCGCCGCGAGGTGGAACGGATCGGTCTGCGGGTGCAGACGTCACTGGAGTCCGCGCCGGTCGTCGGTGATCCGGGGTTGCTCGACCGGCTGGCCGGGAACCTCATCGAGAACGCGGTCCGCTACAACCACCTGCATGGCCGGCTGTGGGTGCGTACCGGCACCGACGGCGTCCGGTCGTGGTTGGTGGTGGGCAACACCGGCTTCGAGGTGGACCAGGCCGACGTGCCGGGGCTGTTCGAGCCGTTCCGGCGCGGTGGCCGGGAACGCACCGGCGCCCGCGGCTCCGGGCTGGGCCTGTCCATCGTCCGGGCGGTCTGCACGGCGCACGGCGGGACGGTACGGGTGATCGCGCAGCCCGGCGGTGGCCTGGAGGTCACCGTCACCCTGCCGTCGGCGGACGCCCCGGCGGTGACCGGGCCGGTGTCGACGGGCGGCTGAACGGGGTTGCGGGCGGCGTTCGGCCGATGGCAAGATCACCGGGTCGGCTCGGAGAGTGAAGGGGGGTGCGTCGATGTCCACCACTAAGGGCTCCGCACCCCGGGTGATCGCAGGCTGACCCCCGGCGGCGGAGCGTCCCCATCCGACGACGGAGGGACCACCCGTGTATCCACGGATCCGCACCATTAGTTTCGACTGCCATGACACGTACACCCTGGCCGGCTCCTGGTCGGCGGTGCTCGCCGGGTGCTGCGTGCTCCGCAGCGCTGGGGGACGTGTCGCTACCACCACTGTGGAGGACCAACCGTGAGTTCGATCATTCACAACATCAGCATCGACTGCCACGACACGTACGCCCTGGCCGGCTTCTGGGCGCAGGTCTTCGACTGCCCCCGGCAGCCCGACGACTTCCCCGGCGACCCGGAGGCGATGCTCCTGCCGCCCGGGGGCCCGGAGGTGCTGTTCATCGCGGTGCCCGAAGGCAAGACGGTGAAGAACCGGTTGCACCTCGACCTGCAACCCGCCGACCGCACCCGGGCCGAGGAGGTCGAGCGACTGCTCGCCATCGGCGCGACGCTCGTCGACGACCGGGTCAGCCCGACCGGTAGCGGATGGGTGGTGCTCGCCGACCCGGAGGGCAACGAGTTCTGCGTCCTCGGTAACAAGGCCGAGCGGGCGGCGGCAGCGGCGGCCCGGGCCGCGGCGCAGGGCAACGACCCGGCCTGAATACCGGTACGAGGCCTCGGCCACCCGCGGGTGGTCGGGGCCTCGTGTGGCACGACCAGGTCCCTGCCGCCGCACCCCGTCCATGATCAACAGGGGCGGCGGGCTGGGCGGCGGTGGTGTTAGATGAGCGGCCAGAGCAGCGGCCGAGAGGCGAGTGGGCAGAGATGGATACGACGGCGACGGAGCCGGTGCAGGCGTACCTCACCGCTACCGGCGAGCGGCTGCGAGCCGACGGCTGCGAGGTGACCACCGAGGACTGGCGCGGCACCCCGGTGCTGATCGGCTACCGCGGCGATTTCAGGTTCCGGTGGATGGCGACCACGTTGCACCTGTTCACGATCGCCGCGCCGACGACCGTGGTCACGGCGGACGCGCTGCGCGCGTTCACCGCGACGGTGATGGACTACGTGGTGGCCCGCAAGGGGCAGCTACGTGGCTTCCAGAGCGGTGTGGCGGCCATCCCCGCCCTGGTCGGCACCCAGGTCGACCCAGCGGCGTCGGCCTGGGCGCAGGAGGGGCAGCAGGTGAAGTTCGCGTCGGTGGCCCGGCCGGTCGCGGTGGACGCCGGCACCGGTGCGGCTGCCGCCTACCGCGGCAACCCGATGCTCGGCATCGTCTACGCGGCCCATCTGCGCAGCAAGCTGAACGCGTACTTCCCGGCCGCCTGAACGACCGCCGCGTACGACACCGGGCCCCGGCCACCCTCGGGTGGTCGGGGCCCCGGTCGTGGACGGATCAGGAGCGCTGCTCGATCTGGCCCCGGATCGTGACGAACTCGGCCTTCGTCTGCTCGGCGGTCTTGAAGTACATGACCACCATGCCCAGGCTGCCCCGGTCGGCCCACAGGCACACGCCGAGCGGCAGGCTCTCGGCCTTGCCGTCGCCGCACTTCGCGTCACCGCCGAGCGGACCAGGATCGACGGCCGCCAGGTTGGTCAGCGCCAGCTCGGCGGAGATCCCGTTGATCGCGTCGTCCAACTCCTTCTTCGGATCCGTCATCAGGCCGGACGCGCCCACGATCATCACGAGGTCCTGCTTGGCCGGGTCGCCGTAGAAGGCGCCGACGGTGCTGGTCTCGTTCTGCACATCCGCCTTCATCTCGGTGACCATCTGGTCGGCAGCCGCCTGCAACTCCGGCTCCGTGATCTTCGGCCGGCCGGCGAGCGTGGCCGGCGCGACCAGCCGGGTCTTGGTGGCGTCGACGACGTCGCCCACGTCGTCCTTGACGGTGAACCAGATGGCGGCCGCGCCGCCGAGGCAGACCACCAGCAGCACGGCCAGCACGATCAGGATGATCTTGCCGACGTTCGACTTCTTCGCCGGTGGCGGACCCGCGAACTGGTGGGGATCGCCGTACGGCTGACCCGGCTGTGCGGGCGGGAACCCCTGCTGCTGCGGGGGCGGCCATCCACCGGGCTGCTGGGGCTGGCCCGGCTGCTGGGGCTGGCCCGGGTGCTGCGGCGGGTTGGAGGAATCGTGCGGCGGGCCGTAGGGACTGGCCGGCGGCTGGGACATTCAGTCAGCTCCAAGATGGGGGTGCAAAGCGCGTGATCCTAACCCGCTGAGGAACACTGCGTTGTCCCTGCTTGACGGCCCTCCGGCGGTGAGCTGATCACAAACGGTCGCGGTGGCCGGGCCGCCCACGAGGGACGGTCCGACCACCGCGACCGGTGGTACGGCGATCGGTCAGGCCGGCAGGCTCGCCGCCCCGCGCGGCAGGAACCGCCGACCGGTGACCCGCTCGGACGTGCCGGTGCGGTCCAGGTACGGCGTGACACCACCCAGGTGGAACGGCCAACCGGCGCCCAGGAGCATGCACAGGTCGATGTCCTGCGCCTCGGCGACCACGCCCTCGTCCAGCATCAGCCGGATCTCCTGGGCGAGCGCGTCCAGCGCGTTCTGTCGTACCTGCTCGGCGGTCAACGGCTGGTCACCGACGACGAGCAGCGCGGCCACCTCGTCGTTGACCTGGTCGTCCACCACGATCGGCTGCCCCGAGTCGGCGATCCGCTTGAGGTTCTCGCTGACGGAGAACCGGTCCGGGTACGCGGCGTGCAGGGTGCCGCCCACGTGGTACGCGACGGCCGGCCCGACCAGCTGGAGCAGGGCGAGCGGGCGCATCGGCAGGCCCAGCGGGTCCAGGGCGCTGTTCGCCACGTCCAGCGGGGTGCCGGCGTCGACGGCGGCGAAGACGGTGCCCAGGAACCGGGTGAGCAGGCGGTTCACCACGAACGCCGGGGCGTCCTTCACCAGCACGCTCGACTTCTTGAGCTGCTTGCCCACCGCGAACGCGGTCGCGAGGGTCGCGTCGTCGGTGCGCTCACCCCGGACGATCTCCAACAGCGGCAGCACCGCCACCGGGTTGAAGAAGTGGAAGCCGACCACCCGCTCCGGGTGCTCCAGCTCGGCGGCCATCTCGGTGATCGACAGCGAGCTGGTGTTGGTGGCGAGCACCGCCTCCGGGGAGACGATCTTCTCCAGTTCGGCCCAGACCTGCTTCTTGACGCCCAGGTCCTCGAAGACCGCCTCGATGACGAAGTCGGCGTCCGTGAAGGCTGCCTTGTCGACCGAGCCGCTGACCAACCCGTACAGCTTGGCGGCGGTGCCCTTGTCCATCCGCCCCTTGGTGACGGCCTTCTCGATCTGGGTGTGCACGTAGCCGACGCCCTTGTCCACCCGGGACTGGTCGAGGTCGGTCATCACCACCGGCACCTGGAGGCGGCGGGCGAACAGCAGCGCCAACTGGCTGGCCATCAGACCGGCGCCGACGATGCCGACCTTGGTGATCGTGCGGGCGAGGCCCTTGTCCGGCGCGCCGGCCGGCCGCTTGGCCCGCCGCTGCACCAGGTCGAACGCGTACAGGCCGCTGCGCAGCTCCTCGGAGAAGACCAGGTCCGCGAGGGCCTCGTCCTCGGCGGCGGTGCCGGTGGCGAAGTCGGCGTCCTTGGCCGTCTCCAGCAGGTCCAGAGCCTTGTACGCGGCCGGGACCGCGCCGTGCAGCCGCTGGTTCAGCGTCTCCCGGGCGAAGTAGAGCACGCCTGCCCACATGTCCTTGTCGACCTCCGGCCGGGTCACCGTGACCTGACCCCGGACCACCCCGGCGGCCCATTCGAGGGACCGCTCCAGGAAGTCGGCCGGCTCCAGGAGGACGTCCGCGATGCCCAGCTCGGCGGCCTGCTTCGGCTTGAGCATCTTGTTCTGCATCAGCGGGTTCTGGATGATCACCTGGGTGGCGGCGGGGATGCCGATCAGGTTCGGCAGCAGCTGCGTGCCGCCCCAGCCCGGCACCAGACCCAGGGAGACCTCGGGCAGCGCGAGGGCCGCCGCGCCGCCGGACAGCGTCCGGTAGTGGCAGTGCAGGGCCAGTTCCAGGCCGCCGCCCATCGCCGCGCCGTTGACGAACGCGAAGGTGGGCACGGTGCTGTCCTTGAGCCGGGCGAAGACCCGGTGACCGAGCCGGCCGATCTCCAGCGCCTGCTCCCGGTCGGCCAGCTGCGGCAGGCCGACGATGTCCGCGCCCACACAGAAGATGTACGGCTTGCCGGTCACCGCGATGAACGCCGGGTCGGCGGCGAGCGCGGCGGTGATCGCCTCGTCCAGACTGGCCAACCCGCCGGGGCCGAAGGTGTTCGGCTTGGTGTGGTCGAAGCCGTTGTCCAGGGTGATCAGGGCGGCGGGCCGGTCCAGGCCGGGCACGTTCACCTGACGCAGCAGCGCCTTCGTGACGACCTCGTTCGGTGCCTTCACTTGTCGCCACCTTCCCAGTTCGGGTTCTCCCAGATGACAGTGCCGCCCATGCCGATGCCGATGCACATCGCGGTGAGGCCGTAGCGGACCTCGGGGTGCTCGGCGAACTGGCGGGCCAACTGCGTCATCAGCCGTACGCCGGACGAGGCGAGGGGGTGACCGATGGCGATCGCGCCGCCCCACGGGTTGACCCGCGCGTCGTCGTCGGCGATGCCGAAGTGGTCGAGGAAGGCGAGCACCTGCACGGCGAACGCCTCGTTCAGCTCGAACAGGCCGATGTCGTCGATGGTGAGCCCGGCGAGGCGGAGCGCCTTCTCGGTGGACGGGATCGGGCCGACACCCATCACCTCCGGCTCCACCCCGACGAACCCGAACGACACCAGCCGCATGGCGATCGGCAGCCCCAACTCGCGGGCGGTGGCCTCGTCGGCGAGCAGGCTCGCGGTGGCGCCGTCGTTCAGGCCGGCGGCGTTGCCCGCGGTCACCCTGCCGTGTGGGCGGAACGGGGTCTTCAGGGTGGCGAGCTTCGCAAGCGAGGTGTCCCGGGGCGCCTCGTCCACGGTCGCCAGGCCCCAGCCGCCCTCCGCGTCGCGGATCGACATCGGCACCAGGTCGTCCTGGAGCTTGCCGTTGGCGTACGCCTTGGCGGTCTTCTGCTGCGAGGCGAGCGCGAACGCGTCGGTGCGGGCCTTGGTGATGTGCGGGACCAGGTCGTGCAGGTTCTCCGCGGTGGCGCCCATGACCAGCGCGGACGGGTCGACCAGCTTCTCCGCGATGATGCGCGGGTTGGGGTCGACGCCCTCACCCATCGGGTGGCGGCCCATGTGCTCGACGCCCCCGGCGATGGCGACGTCGTACGCGCCCATCGCGATGCCGCTGGCCACGGTGGTCACCGCCGTCATCGCGCCCGCGCACATCCGGTCGATGGCGAAGCCGGGGACGGTCTTGGGCAGCCCGGCCAGGAGCGCTGCGGTGCGGCCGATGGTGAGGCCCTGGTCGCCGATCTGGGTGGTGGCCGCCACGGCGACCTCCTCGACGCGCTCCGGGGGCAGCTGCGGGTTGCGTCGCAGCAGCTCACGGATGCAGCGGATCACCAGGTCGTCGGCGCGGGTGTTGGCGTACATGCCACCCGCCTTGCCGAACGGGGTACGGACGCCGTCGACGAAGACGACATCCCGAACTTCACGGGGCACTTGAGCCTCCTTCTCGACCACCAATCGGCCCCCGCGCCGCGGGGGCGGCGCTGCGGACTGAACGAGGGTCGGCCAACACGGGCACGTTCCCCCGAATGCTACTCGCCAGTAACCAACCCGTCCCAACCCCCCGCTGTGGCCCACCCCACACCGCGCCCCGTCCCGCTTCCGACGATCATGAGGTTGACGGGGCGGTGGATCGCCGAAAGGTCCGTCAACCTCATGATCACCCGGGTTCGGGGGTGGGGGTGAGGGTTAGGGGGTGGGGTTGAGGGCCTCGGTCAGGTCGCGGACGAGCAGGCCGATCTGCCACTCCCGGGCGTTGAGACCGCGCAGGGTCTCCGCGACCGACTCCTCGGTCACCACCTCGGGTGGGGTCCAGGCCAACCGGCGAACCGAATCCGGGGTGACCAGGTTTTCCGGCGGCAGGTTGTGCTCGCCCGCGATGCGGATGACCACCTCCCGGCACCGGGCCAGCCGACCGGCGGCCACCGGGTCCCGCTCGGCCCAGCGGTGCGGCGGGGGCGGGCCCTCGACAATGGGGGCCACCGGCAGTGAATCCTCCGCGAGCTGCCGGGCGTCGTCGAGAGCGGCGAGCCAGGTGCGGGCTAGCCGACGCACCGACCGCCCGCCGAAACCGGGGAGGGTCAGCAGGGTCTTCTCGTCCTTCGGATCCAACTCGGCGGCGGCGATGATCGCCGAGTCGGGCAACACCCGACCGGGGGCGGCATCCCGCCGGGCCGCGATCTGGTCCCGGGCGTACCACATCGAGCGCACCCGGGCCTGGGCCCGCGCCCCGCGTAGCCGGTGGATGCCGGACGTGCGCCGCCACGGCTCCGCGCGCACCCGCGGCGGGCGCGCCCCGGTGCGGACCAACGCGGCGAACTCCTCCGCGGCCCACTCCGACTTGCCCTGCCGGGCCAGCTCGGCGTCGAGCGCGTCGCGCAGGTCGGTGAGCAGCTCCACGTCGAGAGCGGCGTACGTCAACCACGACTCGGGCAGCGGCCGACTCGACCAGTCGGCGGCCGAATGGTGCTTCTCCAGCGTGAACCCGAGCAGTTGCTCGGTGAGCGCCGCCAGCCCGACCCGCTCGAACCCGGCCAGCCGGGCGGCCAGCTCGGTGTCGAACAGCCGGCGTGGGCGCAGCCCCACCTCGGCGAGACAGGGCAGGTCCTGACTGGCCGCGTGGAGCACCCATTCGGCCTCGCCGATCGCGGCGTCCAGCGTGCTGAGGTCCGGCAGCGGCAGCGGGTCGATCAGCGCGGTGCCCGCACCGGCGCGGCGGAGCTGCACCAGGTACGCGCGTTGGCTGTAGCGGTAACCGGAGGCCCGCTCGGCGTCCAGGGCGACCGGGCCGGTGCCGGCCGCGAAGCGGGCCACCACCTCGGCGAGCTCGGCCGGGGTGGTCACCGGTTCGGGAGTGCCGTCACGCGGGGCGGTCAGCGGAACGGGCCCACCGTCGGCCGGGTCGGCGCCCTCGCCCACCAGCTGCGGCGGGGCCGACGGCGGGTGCTCGGGTGCGTTTCCCGGAAGGTCTTCGGCGGGCCGACGGCGCAGGGGTGGTTCGTCGGTCACCTGCCAACCCTAGTGCGCGTGGAGATCGAGCGGGTGCAGCCGGTCCGGCGTGTGTCGATCACGTGTCCAGAGGATGTCCGCGCGCACCCGCCCCGGCACGGTCGATCATGGAGTTGTGGTGCCTCACAAAAGCCGCGGCGAGGGGCAATCCGTCCACCACAACTCCATGATCGACCCCCGTCCAAGGGAGGGGCTAGGCGGCGCCGGCGGGGCGGCGGTCGGACAGGGCTGTCACACCGGGTGGGGGGAGGCCTGCCGTGTCGGCCAGGAGGGCGCACCAGCCGAGCAGGTGTGCGGTGAGGTCGTCGTCGACCGGCGTCCAGGAGGCGCGGATCTCGATGTCACCGACGGTCGGCGGGCCGGCGAGGTCACCGAACCGGGTCGACATGGTCTGCGTGACGGTGCCACCGATCGCCCGATGGCCGGCGTCCTGGGCGTCCAACGCGTCGGTCAGCCACGTCCAGCCGACCCCGGGCAGCAGCGGGTCGGCGGCCAGATCGACCTCCAACTCGGCGGTCACGTAGGTGACCAGCCGCAGGGTGCCCTGCCACGCCTCGTGCCCGGCCGGGTCGTGCAGCAGGATCAGCCGCCCGGTCGCCACCTCGTCGCCGTCGCGCAGCACCGTCGCGGCGAGCGCGAACGCGTACGGGGCGAGTCGTTGGGGCGCCCCGACCTCCTCAAGAGTGATCTCCGGGCGGGGCGTCGCCGATCGCAGCCCGGCGACCGCGCGGGCGAACGCTTCCGGGAGCGCGATCGGGGGGGCCATGTCGGCAGCCTATGCCGCCGTCCGTCGCCCGCTTCGACGGCGCGCCGACGCTCCTGAAGGGCACCGGGGGTAAGGAACGGTGCCCTTCCTCTCACCCCCACCCGGTTTGCCGTGGTGGGCGTGGCACGATTGCGGCGATGACCACGGACACCACGGGCACTGTCGCCCGAGACGGAGAATCCCGCCCCGGCGGACCGGCCGACTCGCCCTTCATCAGGGCCTGTCGACGTCGACCCGGGCCGCACACCCCGGTCTGGTTCATGCGCCAGGCCGGTCGCTCCCTGCCGGAGTACCGGGAGATCCGGGCGACCGTGCCGATGCTGGAGTCGTGCCGCCGTCCGGACCTGGTCACCGAGATCACCCTCCAGCCGGTGCGTCGACACGGCGTGGACGCGGCCATCCTGTTCAGCGACATCGTGGTGCCCGTGGCCGCGGCCGGGATCGACCTGGACATCGTGCCGGGCACCGGCCCGGTCGTCGCCGAGCCGATCCGCAGCGCCGCCGACGTGCAGCGGATCCGCCTGATCACCCGCGAGGACGTGTCGTACGTCGACGAGGCCGTCCGGCTGTTGGTGGCCGAGCTGGGCGACACCCCGCTGATCGGTTTCGCCGGCGCACCGTTCACCCTGGCCAGCTACCTGGTCGAGGGCGGTCCGTCGCGGACCCACGCGAAGACCAAGGCCCTGATGTACGGCAACCCGGAGCTGTGGCACGCGCTCTGCGGCCGGCTGGCCGAGGTGACACTGGCCTTCCTGCGGGTGCAGATCGACGCGGGTGTGTCGGCCGTGCAGCTCTTCGACTCGTGGGCGGGTGCCCTCTCCGAGGCCGACTACCGCCGTTTCGTGCTGCCGCACTCGACCGCCGTGCTGAGCGGTTTGGTGGACGCCGGGGTGCCCCGGATCCACTTCGGGGTGGGCACCGCCGAGCTGCTCGGCGCGATGGGCGAGGCCGGCGCGGACGTGGTCGGCGTCGACTGGCGTACCCCGCTGGACGTGGCCACCGCTCGGATCGGCCCGGACAAGGCGGTGCAGGGCAACCTGGACCCAACCGTGCTGCTCGCGCCGTGGCCGGTGGTCGAGGCCGAGGTGCGCCGGATCCTGGAGCAGGGCAAGGCGGCCCCCGGGCACGTGTTCAACCTCGGCCACGGGGTGCTGCCGGAGACCGACCCGGAGGTGCTGACCCGGGTGGTCGCGCTGGTGCACGAGGTGTCCAGCCGCCGGGCCGACCAGGGCTGAGAAGGCGATGCGGCGGCCCTGGCGGGTGGCGGTGGTCGGCGGCGGGATCGCCGGGCTGGCCGCCGCGGTCCGCCTGCGCGACCGCGCGCCGGCCGACACCGAGATCACGGTGTACGAGCAGTCCGGCGCGGTGGGCGGCAAGCTGCGCACCGGTGAGCTGGCCGGCCAGCCGGTGGAGTTCGGCGCCGAGTCGTTCCTGATGCGCGACCCGACCGGTGCCGAGAGCGCGGCGGTGGCCCTGATCCGCCGGCTCGGGCTGGCCGAGAAGGTCGTGCACCCCACCGTGGGGCAGGCGGCGCTCGTGGTCGACGGGGGGCTGCGCCCCATCCCGGGCGGCACGCTGGTGGGCGTACCCGGGGATCTGGAACGGGTGACGACCGTCGCCCGCCCGCTCGCGGACGCCGACACCGACGGTGGCCGGCCGCTGATCGGGCCCGACGCGGACGTGTCGGTGGGCGCGCTGGTCCGGTCCCGCTTCGGCGACGAGGTGGTCGAACGGCTGGTCGACCCGATGCTCGGCGGTGTGTACGCGGGCCGCGCCGACGACCTGTCCCTGGTCACCACGATGCCGGCGCTGGCTCGCACGGCCCGGGTGGAGCACACCCTGGTCGGCGCGGTCCGGGCCGCCCAGGCCGCCGCGCCCCGGGCACCCGGCGCGCCCGTCTTCGGCACCCTGGTCGGTGGGCTGAGCACCCTGGTCGAGGCGGCGGTGGTGGCCAGCGGCGCGACGGTCCGGCGCGACGCGGCGGTGCGCGAGGTGACCCCGGCCGGCTCCGGCTGGCGGCTCACCGTCGGCCCGACCCGCGACCCGGAGTTCGTGGACGTGGACGCCGTGGTGTTGGCGGTGCCGGCCCGGCCGGCGGCCCGGCTGCTCGCCGGCCCGGCCCCGGAGGCCGCCGCGGCCGTCGGGAAACTCGACTACGCGAGCGTCGCGTTGGTGACCCTGGCGGTGCCGCAACCCCGCCTGCCCGAGCTGTCCGGCTTCCTGGTGCCCAGCACCGAGGGCCTGCTGACCAAGGCCGCCACGTTCTTCACCACCAAGTGGGGGCACCTGCGTCGGCCGGACGGGGTGGCGTTGCTGCGCGCCTCGGTGGGCCGGTACGGCGAGGAGGCGCACCTGCAACGCCCCGACGCGGACCTCGCGGCCACCGTGCACCGGGAGTTGTCGGCGGTGCTCGGCACCCCGCTGCCCGCCCCGGTCGACGGACACGTGCAGCGGTGGGGTGGGGCGCTGCCCCAGTACGCCCCGGGGCACGCCGGCCGGGTCGCCGCCGCACGCGCGGCGTTGCGGGCCGCGTACCCCACAGTGGCCCTCGCGGGCGCCGGCTACGACGGCGTCGGCATCCCGGTCTGCGTCCGCTCCGGCGAGACGGCGGCCGAGGAGATCATCACAGCACTGGGAGGATCGGCGAGATGACCGAGCAGACCAACGCGGCCCGGTTGCGGGAGCTGAACGACAGCATCCGCTACACCATGTGGTCGGTGTTCCGGGCCAGTTCCCCGCTGCCGTCGCTGCGGGACAACGTCACCGGTGAGGTCGTCGCCCTCTTCGACGAGCTGGCCGGCAAGGACGTGGTGGTCCGGGGCGTGTACGACCTGTCCGGTCTGCGCGCCGACGCGGACGTGATGATCTGGTGGCACTCCGCGTCCAGTGACGCGTTGCAGGACGCGTACCTGCGGTTCCGGCGTACGACGCTGGGTCGGGCGATGACCCCGGTCTGGTCGCAGATGGCGTTGCACCGGCCGGCGGAGTTCAACAAGAGCCACATCCCGGCGTTCCTGGCCGGCGAGGAGGCCCGCCCCTACATCTGCGTGTACCCGTTCGTCCGCTCGTACGAGTGGTACCTGCTGCCCGACGCCGAGCGGCGCGAGATGCTCGCCGAGCACGGGAAGATGGCCCGGGGCTACCCCGACGTACGGGCCAACACGGTGGCCTCGTTCGCGTTGGGCGACTACGAGTGGATGCTCGCCTTCGAGGCCGACGAGCTGCACCGGATCGTGGACCTGATGCGGGACCTGCGTGCGTCCGGCGCCCGCCGGCACGTCCGGGAAGAGGTGCCCTTCTACACGGGCCGCCGCCGCTCGGTGGCGGAGATCGTCAACTGCCTGGTCTGAGCCCCGCCCGCCTGGTGTGAGTCCCGCCGTCCGGCGCCGCACCCCCGCCCGGGTGCGGCGCCGGCCGGGGATCAACTGGTCGTCGTGCAGGTGACCAGCGGAACCGGGTTGCTGCCGTTCCACGAGCCGAGGAACCCGAAGGTGGTGCTCGCGCCGGCGGCAAGACTGCCGTTGTGGTTGGCGTTACGTGCCGTGACCTGCGTGCCGCTGGTGCTGACGGTGGCGTTCCAGGACGACGTGACCTGTTGGCCGTTGCCGTAGTTCCAGCTCACCGACCAGCCTCGGGTCGGTGAACCACCAGCGGTCACCTTCACCTCACCCTGGAAGCCGCCGGACCACTGGCCGGTGACCTGGTAGGTAGCCGTGCACGCCCCGGCCGGCGGCGGCGTCGTCGGGGGCGGGGTGGTGGGCGGGGGAGTCGTGGGCGGTGGGGTGGTCGGCGGCGGCGTGGTCGGCGGCGGCGTGCTCGTTCCCCCGCCGAAGTCGACGTCGCTGCACAGGTAGTACGACTGGTCGAAGTGGCTGGCCTGCCAGACGGTGTAGACGATGTGCCGTCCGGTGCGTCCCGGCGCGTTGACCGGGATCTGGATCGAGACGCCGCCGGTGTCCTTGTCCCACTGCGAGGCCGGGGTGTTGCCGATCTGGCCGGCCAACTCCAGGTTGCCCCAGCCGAGCGGTTGGGTGGCCGCGTTGAAGCCCTGCTTGGTCACGTACACCCGGATGTAGTCGGCGCCGTGACTGGCCTGGTCGAAGAAGCGGAGCCGGAAGTTGTTCGACACCGCTGTGGTCTTCCAGGCGCCGACGGTGTCCAGCGAGTTGTAGCGGGGGCTCTGGGTGCGGCCGCCGCTGCACAGCTGACCGTCGGGGACGGCGGCCTGGTGGTTGCCCCCCACACCCTCCCGGAACAGGCCGTTCCAGTTCCACATGGCGGCGGGGTCGGACTGCCAGGCCTGCCAGCACATCGGGTCCTCGCTGGCCATCCGAGGGTTCTGGAAGTCGCCACCCCAGCGCTGCCAGCAGCTGTAGTTGCGCGACGCCGGGTCGACGACCGAGCCGTGCGCGGAGGCGGGCTGAGCCACGATCGTGGTCAGCGCTGTGGTCAACAGGAGCACGGCGGCCGTCACGACGGCGAACAACCAGAACACGCGCCGTGATCGGATGAAAGTGGACATGGAGCCCCCGGGGGGATGAGGTCGGACGACGACACCCGGACCGACGGGAGTTGCCCACTCCCGTGCCTACTCGCTGGCTCCTGCGATGGCTCTACCCGGCACCATGCCAGCTCGATCGTCAGGCGTCAATGGCACCACGCCGCATCGGCGTGTGCGGGATGCCGTCCTCGACGTACTCCGGGCCGCTGACCGTGAAGCCGTGCCGGCCGTAGAACGCGACCAGGTGCGACTGGGCTTCCAGCACGCTGGGCCGGTCGCCGACCACCTCCAGGGCCGCGGTCATCAGCCGGCCGGCGTGCCCGCCGCCCCGTGCCTCCGGCGCCACCACCACCCGACCGATCCGGGCGGTGCCGTCCGGCTCGGCCAGGATCCGCAGGTACGCCAGCGGCGCGCCGCCGTCGGTCAGCCAGAGATGCCGCGTGCCCGGCTCGACGTCGCGACCGTCGAGTTCCGGGTACGGGCAGTTCTGCTCCACCACGAACACGTCGATGCGCAGCTTGAGCAGGTCGTGGAAGGTGCGGGTGTCCAGGTCGGCGAAGGCGGCCGTGCGGATGGCGGTGGTCTGCGAGGGCATCCGACGATCCTAGGCCGCGTCACCTGCCTGGGCCGCCTCATCCGGTGCTCGCCCGAGGTGCCAGGTAGGTGGCGGCCACCGCGCTGAGCAGCAGGGCGCCGCCGACGACCACCGGCAGCGGCAGCGGCTCGTGCAGCAGCGCCACCGCCAGCACCGCGGCGGTGAGCGGTTCGAGCAGGGTCAGCACAGCGGCCACGCTGCCCGCTGTGGTGCGCAGCCCGGCGTAGAACAACGCGTACGCCACCGCCGTGGTGATCACGCCGAGGTGCAGCAGCAGCGCCACGGTGTCGGGGCGTACCGGCACGCCGATTCCGGACACCAGGGCGAACGGCGCCAGGGTGAGCGCGCCGACCACTGTCGAGATGGTGGTCAGCGTCATCGGCGTGGTGTGCTGCGACGCGTGCCGGCTGATCAGGGTGGTCACCGCGTACCCGAGGCCGGAGCCGGCCGCCGCCAGCAGGCCGAGCAGGGGTGCGGGCGCCGCCGCGCCGGGGTCCGCCGTGGCGGTGGTGATCAGGACGAGACCGGTGACGGCCGCGACCAGCGTCCCGAGTCGCACCGGGCCGGGGATCTGGCGGGCGCGTGCCGACTCCCAGGCGGCGGCGAGCACCGGGGCCACGCCCAGGCTGACGACGGTGGCGACGCTGACCCCGGCCCAGGTCACGGCGGCGAAGTAGAGCGCCTGGTAGAGGCCGAGTCCGACGCCGGTGAGCAGCAGCGGTACGGGTGCCGCGCGCAGGGCGGCCAGGACCGTGCGGAGTCGACCGGCGGTGCACGCCAGGAGGACGAGCGCGGCGATGGCGAGGCGGTGGAAGCCGATGCTCACCGAGCTGAGCCCGGTGCTGTCGTGCAGGAGGTGCACCGCCACACCGGTGGTGCCCCACAGCACGCCGGTGACGGTGATCTGGATCAGGCCGGTGCGGGCCTGGTGGACGACCGGCGCCGGGGCGGCCGGGCGCGTGGTTCGGGAGAGGGACACGAGGGCGCTCCGAGGGTGAGCCGTTGACGGGACGACGTCGACGGAGCGCGTACGGCAGGACGGCCGACGGGGTCAGTCACCCGGTCGGCGAGAGCGCGGCGCTCCGTTCAGGAGCGCGGCGGGGGGAGGACGCCCAGCAGTGGCCGCATGGCGACGACCGTACCGCAGGAGGGCGGTCGGGCGGGGCGGGGCGGGTTGGCGCGGTCAGGCCGGGCGTGCCCCGACGGCGTCGCGGATCTCGGCACCGACCTCGCCCTCGACGGCGCGGGCGCAGTGGCCGCAGCAGAAGAAGCGGCCGTTGACCTCGACGCCGTGCCCGACGATCTTGATCTGGCAGTGTTCGCAGATCGGTGCCATCCGGTGGATCGCGCACTCGAACGAGTCGAAGGTGTGCACGTCGCCGCTGACGGTGCGTACCTCGAACGCCATCCAGTAGTCGTTGCCGCAGACCTCGCAGGTTGCCACGAGAAAACCCCCATATAAGGACAAGTAACTACAGGTTGCCCTCGATGCGGCGCGCTGGGTGGCGGATTGTCGATGTTCCGGCCGACCGGCGGCGTGTCGGTCCGGCGTGTCATGGGGGTGGCCTGCTCCACCTCCGCCGAAGAAAACCGCCACCATCGATTCATTTATTGATGGGAGTCTTTACTGTTAACAATGTTTAAATTATTTTGGGGGCACCCACCGGACCCCGGAGAAGGAGCTGCCCCATGCGTCGAAGAATCACCGTCCCGCTGGTGGCGGCAGGTGCCGTCGCCGCCACCCTCACCGTCGCCGCCCCCGCGCAGGCCCACGGCTACGTCTCTGCCCCGCCGAGCCGGCAGGCGCTCTGCGCGCAGGGCCGGGTCCCCGACTGCGGGCAGATCAAGTACGAGCCGCAGAGCGTCGAAGGACCCAAGGGTCTGCGCAGCTGCAACGCCGGAATCTCCGGCTTCGCCGTCCTCAACGACGACAGCCGGGGCTGGCCGGCCACCTCGGTCGGCAGCTCGCTGACCTTCACCTGGGTGAACACCGCCCGGCACGCCACCGCCAACTGGGAGTACTGGATCGGCAACACCCGCGTCGGCGTGGTGAACGGCAACGGCCAGCAGCCGGGTGCCACCGTCTCGCACACCGTCAACCTCGGTGGCTTCTCCGGTCGGCAGAAGATCCTCGCGGTGTGGAACATCTCCGACACGGCGAACGCCTTCTACTCCTGCATCGACGTGCAGATCGGCGGTGGCGGCTCGAACCCGACCCCCACGCCGACCCCGACGGCCACCCCACGACCCACCCCGACCCCCACGCCGACGACTCCGCCCGCGCAGGGCGGCACCTGGGCGAGCGGCCGGGCGTACCAGGTCGGCGACCAGGTCACCTACGGCGGAACCACCTACCGCTGCCGGCAGGCGCACACCGCCATCCCCGGCTGGGAGCCGCCGAACGTACCGGCGCTCTGGCAGCAGGTCTGACCGTGCGGGTGCGGCCCCTCGGGTCGCACCCGTCGCCGCCCCCCGCCTGAACGGAGCACCGACATGCCCCGTACCCCTCTGGTGTCAGTGCTCGCGGCCCTGCTGCTCACCAGCGCCTGCGCCGGGTCACCCGACCCGGGCGGGCCGCAACCGGCCCCCGCGCCCCCGGCCGGCTCCACGGTCGCCGGACCCACTGCCGACCTGGGCGCGATGAGCGGCATCGACCTGGTGTTCCTCAGCACGATGGTCGGGCACAGCGAACGCACCCTGCAGATCGTGCGGTCGTCCCGGGACCGGGTGCGCGACGACGCGCTGCGCACCCTGGCCGCCGCCATCGAGGCCACCGAGGCCGACGAACTGGTCGCCATGCGCGGCTGGTTGCCCACCACCGGGCCGGGCGCCAGCGCCGCCGCGCACCACCACGAGGGGCACGGCGACGACGCGGCGCTCGACCGGCTGCGCAACGCGCCCGCCCCGGACGTCGACCGGGTGCTGCGCGAGGTGCTCGCCGACCACCAGCGGTCGGCCGCCGACCTGGCCCGGGCCCAGGTCGACGTCGGCCGCAACGAGCGGGTCCGCGACCTGGCCCGGCGGATCGAGCAGTCCCGGACCGCCGAGGTCGACCTACTCCGGGGTACGCCCTGAGCGGCCCTTCGGTTCCTTGGGCCTTGCTGCCTGCGCCTTGCTGCTTGCCCTTGCTCAGCGGGGTTCGAGGCGGACCGAGATCGAGTTGACGCAGTGCCGGGTGTCCTTCGGGGTGAAGCCCTCACCGTGGAAGACGTGCCCGAGGTGACTGTCGCAGCGGGCGCACCGGATCTCCGTACGCGCCATGCCGAGGCTGCGGTCCTCGATCTCCTTGACCCGGCCCGGGATGGCGTCGTCGAAGCTCGGCCACCCGCAGTGCGAGTCGAACTTGGTGTCGCTGGAAAACAGCTCCAGACCGCAGGCGCGACAGTGGTAGACCCCCTGGGTCTTCGTGTCCACGTACTCGCCCGTCCAGGGCCGTTCGGTGCCGGCCTCCCGCAGGACGTGGAACTCCTCGGGGGTCAGCCGGACCCGCCACTCGTCCTCGGTGCGGGGCAGCTCGTTGTCGTCAAGACTCACCCCCCAACGGTACGTCGAACGTCGGGGGCGTGGCATATGGTCGCGGGATGGCGGGCACCAAGGCGGCGGTCACCGAGGTCGAGGTGGCCGGGCGCAGCGTACGGCTGAGCAGTCCGGATCGGGTGATCTTCCCCGAGCGGGGGTTCACCAAGGCGGACGTCTTCCACTACTACCTCGCGGTCGGCGACGGCATCATGCGCGCCCTGCGGGACCGGCCCACCACGCTGCAACGCTTCCCCGAGGGCATCGGTGGTGAGGCGTTCTTCCAGAAGCGGGTGCCCACCAGGGGGGTGCCGCCATGGGTCACCACGGCGGAGATCACCTTCCCGAGCGGCCGGAACGCGGCCGAGCTGTGCCCGACCGATCTGGCGCACGTGGCCTGGGCGGCGCAGATGGGCACCATCGTCTTCCACCCCTGGCCGGTGCGCGCCACCGACCCCGACCGGCCCGACGAGCTGCGCATCGACCTCGACCCGCAGCCCGGCACCGACTTCGCCGACGCCGCGCGGGCCGCCGGTGAGCTCCGGGCGCTCCTCGACGAGCTGGGCGTCACCGGTTGGCCGAAGACCTCCGGCGGTCGGGGGGTGCACGTCTACCTGCGCATCCAACCCCGCTGGACGTTCACCGAGGTGCGTCGGGCCACCATCGCGCTCGCCCGGGAGGTGGAACGCCGCCACCCCGACCTGGTGACCACCGCCTGGTGGAAGGAGGAGCGCGGCAGCCGCGTCTTCGTCGACTTCAACCAGATGGCCCGCGACCGCACGATCGCCTGCGCGTACTCCCTGCGGGCCAACGCGCGGGCGACCGTCTCCACCCCGGTCACCTGGGACGAACTGCCCGACGTCGACCCGGACGACTTCGACCTGCGCACCGTCCCGGCCCGGCTCGCCGAGCGCGGCGACCCGCACGCCGGCATCGACGACGCCCCGTGGGACATCACCCCGCTGCTCGAATGGGCCGACCGCGACGCCGCCGCCGGTCAGGGCGACCTGCCGTACCCGCCGGACCACCCGAAGATGCCCGGCGAACCCAAGCGCGTGCAGCCCAGCCGCGCCAAGCGCACCCCCGACGGTCCCTGACACACCCCCTTCGCGGTCACGGGCACGCTGGGCCGTTCAGGCGGTCACGGGCGGGGCTGGGCCGCTGACGCGGTCACGGGCGGGGCTGGGCCGTCCACGCCAGGAACCTGTCGAACAGCTCCCGTGGGTCGGGTCCCGGGTCGGGGTTGAGCGTGAGCAGGTCGGCCGTCGCGTCGAACAGTTGGCTGGCCATGTAGATCGACAACGCCACCCGGTCGGTCCCGTACTCCACCCGCAGCAACATCCGCGCGCACGGGCACGGCCAGGTAGCGGCGCACACACGGCACAGCCAGGAGGGCCGCCGCGGCAGGTGCTGATGCACCGGGTGCAGGTCACTCAAGGGCGCGCGATCGGCGCTGTTTCCGTTCGACTTCGACATGCCCTTTACGGTGACCGGTAAGTTGCCCCGGGTCAAGGAGTCGGGTCAACTGTTTACGGTCCGCCATATGGAGCTGGTAGGCGCTGCGGAGATTCGCGTGATGCTCGGCGGCATCAGTAAGCAGCGGGTCTACGTGATCACCAGCCACCGGAACTTCCCGGACCCGGTGGCCGATCTGGTGCAGGGCAAGGTCTGGCGGAAGTCGGACGTGGTGGCCTGGATCCGGGAGTACCGCCCGGAGCTGGCGGAAGATTGACAAGGTCTTCCAGGGGTGGCTCGTCCTGCTGCGGCGGTGCTGGCTGATCACTCGTTAGGCGGCGCGTGCACAGCTCGCCCGCCGGCCCTGCTGTGCGTCCGCCTCGACCCGATGCCGCGCCCAAGATTCGTGCAACTTCCCGCATGTTGCTGCCTCCGACGCCTGGGAGGCAGCAACATCGCTGATGTTGTGCAGATCTTGGCGGTGGTTGCTTTCGGTGGGCCGTCGCTTCGGTTTCTGCTTTTCGCGCGGCCGATTTTTGTCGTACGCCTGTTCTAAGATTTGCTTGTGATCGATGAGTTGGCGCGGGCGGACAGTGCGGTGGCGAGCTGCGCCGACGCTGCTGCCTGGGCCCTCTCCGAGCGCGAGCTGATCGCGGCGCTCGACGCCACCCATCGCTTGCAGCAGCGGCTGGCGGCGGTGCAGTTGGCGGTCGTCCGGGAGTTGGACGGGCGGGGCACCGCAGTCGCGCAGGGCGCGTCCTCGACGACGGTGTGGCTGCGTCATCGCCTGCGGCTCGACGTCGCCGCCGCGCGTCGGCTGGTCGGGCTCGCGGCCTCGGTCGACGTCGCCCCACCTGCGGTGCGGGAGGCGTTGGCGGGCGGGATGGTCAGTGCGGAGCAGGCGCGGGTCATCGCCGACACGGCCGCCACGGTGACGGCGTCGGCGGGCGTCGAGGTGGCCGACAAAGCGGTTGGCGTGCTGGTCGAGTGGGCCGGGCAGTTCGACCCGACCCTGCTACGTCGCATGGGCACCCGGATCCTCGACCACGTCGCCCCCGACCTCGCCGACGCCGCCGCAGCAGCAGCCCTGGCCGCCGACGACGCCCGCGCCGCCCGCGACCGACACCTCACCCTCTCCACGCAAACCGACGGCCGCCTGCGGCTCACCGGCACCCTCGACGCCGAGACCGCCGGCCTGCTGCGTGCCGCCATCGACCCGCTCAGCGCACCGTCAGGCCCCGACGACACACGATCGCCCGGGCAACGTCGCCACGACGCCCTCGCCGATGTCTGCCGACTCGCCCTGCGCACCGGCGAGCTGCCCGACAGCGGCGGCGACCCCGCCCAGATCGTCGTCACCACCGACTACGACACCCTCACCCAGCAACTCTGTGCCGGGGCGCTCGACATCGGCCTCCAGCTCACCCCCGACACGGTGCGCCGGATGGCCTGCGACGCTGCCATCCTGCCCGCCGTCCTCGGCGGCACCAGCCAGATCCTCGACGTCGGTCGGCAACGCCGACTCATCACCGGCCCACTGCGACGGGCCCTCGTGCTGCGCGACGGCGGCTGCGCGTTCCCGGGCTGCGACCGGCCGCCACGCTGGTGCGCCGCTCACCACATCCACCACTGGGCCGACGGCGGCCCCACCAGCCTCGACAACGCCGTCCTGCTCTGCGGCCACCACCACCGACACGTTCACCACAGCGATTGGGTGATCCGGCTCGGCGACGACGGGCGACCCGAGTTCGTGCCACCGGCCTGGCTCGATCCGAACCAGCTCCCGCGCCGCAACCACTACCACCGGCGAACGTAGCCAACTGGTGAGGGTTGCTCGGCACGGGCTGGCCGCCAATCACGTCGTGGCCGTGGCCTTCGCGTGCGCCTCGGTTTCCCGCCACTCGGAGGCCAGCCGCTACCAGACCTGGACGTCGGGTCGCGCGCTGCTGGGTCGCGCGCTGCCGAGCCGCGCGCCGTCGCGTCGCGCGCTGCAGGGCTGGAAGGCCCGCCCGTGAGACGCCGCCACGGTGCATGCCGAGTCGTCGCGCCGCCGCCGCGCAGTGCTGGTTGGCCGGACCGCGCTGGTTGCGCTGGTTGGCCCGGGGCCGTGTCGATGTGGCGCTCGCAATGATCGACGTTGTTGACTTCCTCGATACCCTGCGAGGGTCGGTCGGGGAGAGGTCGCTGATGCTCAAGGACGTCACGTCGGTGCGTGTGGTCGCCTACTTCCCGTGTCAGCTGTCCACCGAGACCGGTGCCACACGTGACGTGCCGACGGGGTGGAACCTCACCGACGGCCTCGACGATCTGGCGTTGCAGCCCTATGGTCAACGGCTCCTCGACGAACTGCTCGGCAGCATGCCACGGCCGACCACGGAGATCAGCGGCGGCCAGGAGATCCTGCGGATCGCCGAGGAGGAGATCGACCCCTCGCTCGTGCCCACGACGGCATCAGGTGCGTGGCAGGTGCTCTCTGCTCGGGTGAGCCTCTGGAATGTCGACTGCGGTCTCCTGTGCGTCACGTACCAACTTCCGGACGGCATCGTCAGCGGCGCCGGCGACGTGGTCGACGAGGTCGCCCCGCCGGTGCAGCGGATGGTGCCCGCGGTGACCCGGCTCCTGCGAGCCATCCTGCCGGCGCCGGCCGGTGCGGACGAGGTGTTCGTGCTCTGGGCCAACACCACCTTCGCCGTCCGGGTGGACCCGGACTGCGATCCGGCGCGGCGGCGCGCCATCGCCGAGGCGTTCACCCCGGACGGCGTGGACTGCACGCCTGACGGAGCCCGGGGTGGCGTGTTGCGGGTCGGTTCGCACACCACGGCTGTGGTCAACGACTTCGGGTCGCGCCCGGCCCTGCTGTTGGCGCGGTTGACCGGGGTGCACCACGTCTGCTGGGCTGCGGCCCTGCGCTACGACGCGGTGCTCTCGGCCGAGCTGTCCCAGATCGACCCGGGGCGCGCGGACCTGTCGATGAGCGCTCTCGAAGACCAGGCCAAGCGCATCCTGCGCGGCTACCACCGCATCCGGCTGTTCCGGCTCGGCTATTCGTCAGTGGAGGCCCACCTCGACGCGGCTGGCGGCACCGTCTGGAACGCGCTGGAGCAGCAGTGGAAGTTCCGGCTCGTCCTGACCACGTTGGACGAGCGGCTGGACTTCGTCCGAACGCTGCACCAGCAACTGGTCGGTCGGCTCCAGGACCGTCGGTCCCGCCTGCTCAACGAACTGGTGCTGGGCTTCACCTTCCTCAACATCTTCGCCATCGTGCTCGCCGCACTGACGTTCGTGGCACTGCCGAGCCTCGACGTGGGCCTCCTGGCCTCGGTGGTCGGGCTGGTGATGCTGCTGGTCAACCTGAGCGCGTACCTCGCCTTCCGGCGGCAGATCAACGACCCCGGTCGGATCCCGAGGGCGTCGGCCCGCCCGTGACCGGCCGCCGCCGCCACGAAGAGGGTGCGGTACGCCGGGTCAGTGCGTCATCAGGCGGTGGACGATCGCCCCCGAGAACAGCGCGAACAGTGCGAGCGCCATCCACCAGTCGGGGAAACGGCTGCGAGAGCGAGGCGAGCCGTTGGCGGTCTGCCGCTCGTCGGCGATCGCGCCGAGGCGGTCGACCAGGTCCTGCCCTTTCGATCCTCGGGTGTGCAGCAGCGAGTCGGACAGACCCCACGCCCGGACCCGCTGTCCGGAGACCAGCGTGATGCGGAGCGAGAGCAGATCACGGTCGATCGAGGCCACGTCGCGGTAGTCGATGCGGTCGACGCTCAGCGGGTTGACCACCTCGAAGTGATCGCGCCGGGCGGTCAGCCGCAGGCGGAAACCCATCCGGAAAGAGAGCCAGCCCAGGATCGCGAAGAAGGCCGCCGCGCCGACGTCGAACGGCAACCCGGCCAGGCTCGGCCTGGACATCTCCCGTGGCAGGGCCACCACCAGGAACAGCAGGAGCAGCCGGCCGATCCAACGATCGGTGCTGTCGGAGAACACCAGGTCCCTGCCCCTGCGCCCGATCGGGTCGACGGCCATGCGCAACCTCCTCCCGTCGCCGTGGCGGCCGGTCAGGTGCGTGCTCCGGAGCCGGCCAATGTGGATCATCTCGTACTAGTGTCTGCCGCATGGCCTTGCGACCGGACGAGTTTTACGACCACGCGCTCGCTGCTGCCGACGGCGAACACCGTCTTCCGTTGGCACGCATGACGGGTTGGGACATCAGCCCGTTCGACCCGGACGGACTTCGGGTGGCGCCGTTGCGGCCGCCGGTGCTCCCGGAGCCGGCCCGGCACGGCGAAGACCCGTCGGACTGCGATGCCTGCCGCAAGCGGAACGAGGGGATCTGGTTCAACGAGCGCTGGCGGCTGATCCGGATCAAGGGCGTCGCCGTCCCGCTGGTGCTCATGCTGATGCCGCTCGAGCACCACGACATGGAGGATCTGCCCGACGATCTGGCCGCTGAGCTGGGGTTGTTGAGCACCCGCATCGCACGCCACGTGCAGGCGCTGCCGCACATCTCGCGGGCCCACGTCTATCGCTTCGGAGATGGTGGCGCACACCTGCACGTCTGGTTCTTCGCCCGGCCGGAGGGGCAGGCCCAGTTGTTCGGGTCGTGGTTGGTCGCCTGGGACGACCTGCTGCCGGAGTACCCGTCGGACGTGGCCGACGCCGACGCCGACCTCGTGGCGGACGCGCTGGTCGCGTCCCACGGTGGTCACCGGCTGTCGGACCCGGGGGATAGCGTGCCGGCATGACGAACGCCGAGCTGGCTGAGTTGGTCGTGGCGGATGCCGACGGGTTGCGCACCTGGTTGTCGGCCAACCACACCTCGTCGCCCGGGGTCTGGTTGGCCCTGACCAGGAAGGGCGGCACGGTCACGACGCTGACCTGGCAGCAGGCCGTCGACGAGGGCCTGTGCTTCGGCTGGATCGACGGGCAGGCCCGCAAACGCGACGAGGGGACCTCGTGGATCCGGTTCACCCCACGCCGGCCGCGCAGTTCCTGGTCGCAACGCAACGTGGCGAACGTGGCCCGGCTGGAGGAGTCGGGGCGGATGACGCCGGCCGGGCGGGCCGCGGTGGAGGCGGCGAAGGCGGACGGTCGGTGGGCGGCGGCCTACGCCCCACCGTCGGAGGCGGAGGTGCCGGCCGACCTCCTCGCCGCCGTCGCCGCCGAGCCCGCCGCGCAGGCGATGCTCGACGTGCTCACCAAGGCCAACCGGTTCGCCCTCATCCACCGCCTCAACGCGGTGAAGCGGGTGGAGACCCGCGAGCGGAAGATCGTCGAGTTCGTCGCCATGCTGGCCCGGCACGAGACGTTCCACCCGCAGAAGGCGAGGCCGTTGCCGGCGGGTGAGGGTGTCGTGCCACGGAGCGCCGACGAGCGAACCGATTGACTTTCGATAGGTAACGAGCGAAACTCGATGCATGGTTACAACGCATCGAGCGGTAGCCGCTCTCAGAGTCTTTCTCGTGGTGCTGTTCGGGGTCCTGGTCGTGTTCCAGACCCTCTCGCTGCCCGGCCAGTTCGCGTACATGGCCGAACAGTCGCCGCAGGACGCGCACCTGCGCTGGCCGGCGACCGCCGTGACGGTGTTCTGGGTGCTGTGCGTCCAGGTGGTCATCGTCGCGACGTGGCAGTTGCTCAGCCTGGTCAAGAACGACCGAATCTTCACCGAGGCGTCCCTCAAGTGGGTGGACGCCATCGTCTGGGCGATCGCCGCCGCCTGGGTGGTGCTCGTGGGGGTCTTCCTGTGGGTCGGCTTCAACGCGGACGACCCGGGAGTGCCACTCCTGCTGTTCCTCCTGACGGTGGGCGTCACCGTGCTGGGGCTCCTCATGGTGGTGATGCGAGCGCTGCTGCGGCAGGCCACCACGCTACGGACCGACATGGAAGCGGTGATCTGATGCCCATCGTCGTCCGCATCGACGTCGAGTTGGCCAAGCGCAAGATGAGCGTCGGAGAGTTCGCCGAGCGCGTCGGGCTCACGCCGGCCAACGTGGCGGTGCTCAAGAACGGCCGCGCCAAGGCGGTCCGCTTCAGCACCCTGGAGGCGATGTGTCGGGTGCTCGAATGCCAGCCCGGAGACCTGCTCGAATGGGTGGAGGAGGAAACCCCATGAGGTACGCCCTGATCGCCGTCGTGTTCCTCGGTGTGGCGCTCGGCATCGCCGGCGTCGTACTCGGAGGGGCCGACGACTCCCCGGGTCTCCAGCTCATCGGCGTCGTGCTGGTGATCGGCTCGGTGGTGTTCGGCATCCGCACGGTTCGAAGCGGCAGGTAGCCGCCCGACCCTCCCGTAATAACGATCATGTAACGGGCGCGAACCTTTCCCGGTGGGTGGCCTGTCTTGATGGTCGTCGGCCCGCCAGGGCCAGGGGAGGCGTCGGATGAAGCTGGTGTGGAGACGGGCCCGCGAGGCGCGAGGGCTGCTGGTTGCCGCGGTGATCGCCGCCCTCGTCGCCGTCGCGTTGGTCACCGGGCTGTCTGACTACAACCGGCGGGCGGTGGACGCCGGGCAGCGGGCCCTCGTCGCCGCCTCGCCGGCCGAGGAGCGCGGGCTGCTGGTCAGTGGGTCCGGTGGACGTGACGCGGCGGAGTTCGCGAACCGGGACAAGGCCGTCCGCGCGGAGCTCGCCGACGGGCTCGCCGGCGCCCCGGTCACCGTCGCCGCCGGTCGGTACGGCACCGGACGGGAGCTGACCGGAGACCTCGGGCAGGTTCCCCGCCCGGGCGACGAGCCGGTCTTCGCGAACCTGGCCACGCTCGAGGACCTCGCCGGCCACGCGGAGTTGACCGCCGGAGCGTGGCCCCGCCCCGGCGCGAACCCCGTCGAGGTGAGCCTGCCGGAGCGGGTCGCCGGCACCCTGGGCCTCACCGTCGGCGAACGCATCCCGGTGCGCGACCGGGCCACCGAACGACGCAGCGAACTGGTGCTCGCCGGCACCTGGCGGCCCCGCGACCCGACCGACACGTACTGGCTGCTGGCCCCCGGGGTCGGCGCGGGCAGCGCCGCTTCCGGCACCTCGTACGGGCCGTTCACGCTCGACCCGGCCGACTTCGTCGCCATGTTCCCGGGATCGGTGTCGGCGTCCTGGCTGGCCCAACCGGACCTCGGTGGCGTCGACACCGCCGACCTCCCCGCCGTGCGGCAGGCGCTCACCGAGGCGATCACCGCGGTGCCCGAGGCTGCCCAACTCGGCAGCTCCGGGCAGACCGTGACGAAGATGGAGACGCTGCTGGACCGGATCGGCCGCGCCGACCTGGTGGGCCGTTCCTCGCTGGCGACCCCGCTGCTGCTGATCCTGGTGCTCGGCGGGTACGCGCTGGTGCTGGTCGCAGCCCTCCTGCACGAGGACCGCCGCCCGCAGACCGCGCTGCTGCGTGCCCGCGGCGCCGCCCGCCGGCAGCTGGCCGGACTGGCCGCCCGGGAGGCGACCCTGGTGGTCGCCCCGGCAGCCGTGCTCGGTCCACTGATCGCCGGTGAGGCGCTGCGGTACATCAGACCCGGCGGGTCCGCGTCCCTCTACACCGCCGGCGGCAACACCACACTCGTCTGGGCGGCAGCGGCGGCCACCGCGGCCGGCTGCCTGGTCGCCATGGTCCTCCCGACGCTGCGCGGCGCCGGCACGTACGTGGCCGACATGGCGTCCCGGTCCCGGCCGAACCGGTCGGCGAGCGTCCAACGCGCCAGCGTCGACCTGGTGCTCGTGGCACTCGCCGTACTCGCCTGGGTGCAGCTCCGCCGGTACGCCTCGCCGCTGGCCGGATCAGGCGGCCAGCTCGGGCTCGACCCGTTGCTGGTCGCCGCCCCGACGCTCGGCGTACTGGCCGGTGCCGTGCTGGCGCTGCGGGTGCTCCCGCCGCTCACCCGGTTCGCGGAGCGCTTCGTCGACCGACGCCCCTGGACGGCCACCATGTTCGGCATGTGGCAGGCCGGTCGGCGTCCACACGCCGGCCCGGTCCTGCTGCTCGCCCTCGCCGTCGGCGGCAGCACCCTGGCCTGGTCACTGATCAGCACCGGTGAGCGGTCCCAGGTCGAGCAGGCCGGATACACGGTCGGCGCCGACGTGCGGATCACCGAGCGGGCCGGTGTCGCCCCACCGAACAGGGCTGCTGAGCTCGCCGCGCTGCCGACCGTGGACCGGGTGCTGCCGGCCTGGCGGGACGAGGTCCGGGTCGGCCGGCAGAACCTGCCGGCGACCGTGATCGGTGTCGACCCGGCCAACGCACCCGGTACCGTCCGCCTCGCCGACCGCCTCTCCGACGGGCCGGTCTCGGAGCAGTACCAGCGGATGATCGGCGCGCGGGCGGCAGCCGGGGGCATCGAGCTACCCGAAGGCACCCGCACGATCACCGGAACCGTCCGTACGCCGGTGGCGAACGCGTCCGAACCGCACCAGATCTCGGTGGCGCTGCTGGTCACCAGCACGGAGGGCCTCGCCTTCCGGCTTCCGGCGGTTGCCGCCCCCAGCGACGGGCGGGCCACCCGCTTCACGGTCCAGCTACCCGACGTGGGGGGAGCGCGGCTCCGGGTGGCCGGGTTCGAGGCCGACGGCGGGCGGGTGGCCGGCGACTCGTACGGGTTGCAGGTGAGCGACCTGAAGCTGGTCGACGCGGCCGGCACGGCTCGCCCTGCCGAACTCACCGGTGAGTGGGCGACGACCTGGGCCCGCGGACCGCGCCTTCCGGTGAAGCTGAGCGGCAGCGGATTCGTGACCACCCGCCCGGTGGAACGGCAGCCGGAGTGGGGGCGCATGGACCAGGAGTCGACCCGGTTCGTGGTCGTGCCGGGTCCGAAGGCGGCCGTACCAGTGCTGATGACCCCCCAGGTACGCGAGGCGCTGAGCCTGCGCGTCGGCGACACCGTCGACTTCACGCTCTCCGGGGCGACGGTGCCGGTGCGCCTGATCGGTGAGTTGCGCGCCGTGCCGACCACCACCGCGCCCGGCGTGCTGCTGGACCTGCCCGCGGCGGTCGACACCCTGATCCGTACCGACGGGACGGTGCGACAGGTGCCGGAATGGTGGATCGGAGCCACCGACCCGACGGCCGCCGCCCGGGCGGCCGGTGACCTGCCCGGCGTCACGGTGCTCAACCGGGAGGCGGTCATGGAGGCGGCCGCCGACGACCCGTACTGGCAGGGCTCGCGTACCGGAATGCTCGCCGCCGCGCTCGGCGCGGTGCTGCTGGCCCTCGTCGGCCTGATGGTGGACGTGTGGGCCACCGCCCGTCGGCGGCTCGGCGAGTTCGCGGTGCTGCACACCCTCGGCGCCACACCTCGGTTGATGGCCCGGGCGCTCCTGGCCGAACAGACCTTCCTCGCCGGAATCGGCGTGGGAGTCGGGTTGCTCCTCGGTGCCGCGGTCGGCGCGACCATGGCCCCGCTGGTCATCCTCACCCCGGCCGCCGGCCGACCGATTCCCCCGGCGACGTTCGCGTTGCCCTGGGTTCCGATCGGTCTGACCGCGGTCGGTCTGCTGCTGGCGGCGCTCGCCTTCAGCGCGTTCATCGCCACCGGCATCCGTCAGCGGGTGGCGGCGGTGCAGCTGCGAATCGGGGGAGAACGATGAGCGTCGGCGCGGCCGTCCGGCGGGTCCGGACGTACGGCGGGCAGTTCCTGCTCCTGGCGGTGCTGACCCTGGTGGTCACACTGCTGATCAGCGGGGTGCCCCGACTGGTCAACCGTCTCGCCGAACACGGGCTGCGGGCGCAGCTGGTCAGCGAACCCGCTGCCCGTCGCGACCTGTCGTACAGCACGGGGGTGGTCGACGCGCCCCCCACGGCGACGGTCATGGGCAAGGCCCGGGAACGATTCGACGCCCTGGCCGCGGCGATGCCGCCGCAGGTGCGTTCGACGGTGTCCGAGCAGTGGTACAGCGCGGACATCGCCCCGGCCCGGGTGGTCGGACCGGACCTCACCGCTCGCAACCTGCTGGTCGACCTGGGCCTACGGACCCTGCCCGACATCCAGAACGCCAGCACACTCGTCGACGGGGCGTGGCCCAGCGAGACGTACGTGCCGGACCGGCCGATCGAGGTGGCGCTCGACGTCGACGTGGCCCGCAAACTCAACCTGCGGTCCGGCAGCCAACTGCGCATCGGCAACACCGACGACAAGGGCCGATTCCTCGGCGGCGTCCCGCTGGTGGTGTCCGGGCTGTTCCGCCCGGTCGATCGTGCGAACGGCATCTGGGACGGTCTGCCGCAGCTGCTCCAGATCATCGAACCGGTCGGAGACGGCCAGCCGTTCACCATCGTCGGCGTGGTCGCGCAGTCGACTCTCAACAAACGTGCCGCCGAGGGCTGGCCGGTCCAGTCGAACTGGCGGTACCGCCCGGGCGTCGACGAGATCGACGCACAGAACCTGGACCAGATGATCGACGGCTTGCAGCAGATGCAGCGCGAGAAGCCGGCGGACCTCACGTTGACCCAGGGCATCGACGTTCCGTTGCGTTCGTTCGCCGCCCAGATCAACGCCGCCCGGACCCTGCTCGCGGTGATCGCGGCCGGCGTACTGGCCACCCTGGCGGGACTCATCGTGCTCGCCGCCAGCCTCGCCATCCGCCGGCGTCGCGCCGAGTTCGTGCTGCTGCGTGCCCGTGGTGGCGCGGCCACCGCCGGAGCCCGCCGCAGCCTCGCCGAATCGGTGCTGGTGGTGCCCATCGCGGCCGCGCTCGGCTGGTGGCTGGGCACCCTGTTCCCCGGTGCCCCGGACCCGACCGCGCCGTACGTCATCGGGGCGACAGTGCTCGTCACCCTCGCGCTGCCGCTGGCGACGTTGGCCGTACCGGCCGGTGGGGCGTCCCGACGGGACCTGATCCGGGTACGCCCGTCGGCCCGCCGGCTCACCGTCGAGGTTTCCCTGCTGCTATTGGCCGGGCTCGGCGCGGTGCTGCTGCGCCGACGTGGCCTCACCCCGGGTGAGGTGGACCCGCTGCTGGTGTCGGTGCCGGTGCTGCTCGCGATCGCCGCCGCGGTGCTCGCGCTGCGGGCGTACCCCTGGCCGTTGTTGCTGGTCAGCCGGCTTGCCGCGCGGACCAGGGGCAGCGTCGCCTTCCTCGGCACGGCGCGGGCCGGTCGCGCCGCGGTCGCCGCGCCGCTGGTCGTCGTGGTGCTGGCGATCGGCACCGCCGCGTTCTGCGGTGTCGTCGCCGCCGGGGTCGACGCGAGCCGGGACCGGGCCGCCGAGCGGATCGTGCCGGCCGACGCGGTGATCCGCGGCGAACGCTTCGCCCCGGACACGATCGACGAGCTGGGTCGCCTGCCCGGGGTCCGGGCTGTCACCCGGGTCGTCTACCAGGAGGACGAGCGGCTGGCGTCCGACGAGGTCGGCACCGACGCGCGGCTCGCCCAGACGGACGTGTTGCTGGTCGACGGTTCGGGACTGGACACTGTGGCCCGCGAATCCCAGGTGGACCTGCCGGTGCCGGACGCGGTGCGCACCGCGCGGCCCGGCCCGGGGCCGCTGCCCGCGATCGTCTCACCGGCGGTCGCCGCCGACCTGGCCAAGGCCGGGCTGCGCGATTCCGCCTTCATCTCGGTGCAGGGGCAACGGTACGAGTTCCGGGTGGCCGACACCGAGGACGATTTCCCGCTGGTGTCGGAGAACGCCGATCGCTTCGTGATCCTGCCCTGGCAGGCACTCCCGGAGCGGATCACCACACCCGCGCCGTCCAGCCTGCTGATCGCCGGCGACTCGCTGGACGCGGAGGCGCTGCGCCGGGCCGGCGACCAGGGGCAGGAGCGCTACCAGCGCAACGGTGCCTTCAGTGGTCGGGAACGGCTGATCGGGGTCACCGTCGACACCCGGGAGGACGTCCGCCGGGATCTCGGTGACGGCGGGGCGAACGGCGTGTTGGCGTTCGGGTTCCTGGCCGGCGCCGTCGGCGGCAGCGTGCTCGGGCTGCTCGCCATCGCGTTCACGGTGCTCGCCGGGGCGCGCGCCCGGGGCCAGGTGCTGTCCCGGCTGCGGACCCTCGGCCTGTCCCGCCGACAGTGGCGAGGGCTGCTGCTGGTCGAGTTGACCCCGCTGGTCGCGGTGTCGGTGCTGACCGGTGCGCTGGTCGGCGCGGTGCTGCCCCTGTTGCTCAACCCGGTGCTCGGCCTGTCCGCGTTCACCAGTGGTGTGCCCGTCCAGGTGGCCTTCGAGCCCAGCCTGGTCGCCGCGGTGCTCGCGCTCGGGGCGGTCGCCCTCGGCTTCGCGGTCGCCGTCGAGGCCTTGAACAACCGCCGGTTGCGCCTCGGAGAGGTGCTTCGGCTCGGAGAGGAGAGCTGAGATGACAGCTACCGCCCAGACTCCACTGGTGCCGGACCTGGCCGCCCTGCAACAGCGGGCCGCGCTTCGCGCCGCCGAGCGGGCCGGCGGGCAGGACCGACTGCGTGGCCACATCGTCTGCGACGGCCTGGTGCGTATCTTCAAGACCGAGGGGGTGGAGGTGGTCGCCCTACAGGGGCTCGACCTGGTCATCGACCGGGGCGAGCTGGTGGCGATCGTCGGTGCGTCCGGCTCGGGCAAGTCGACACTGCTGAACATCCTCTCCGGTCTGGACACGCCGACCGCCGGCATCGCCCGGGTGGCCGACTACGACCTGCTCTCGCTGTCCACCAAGCGGCGGCTGAGCTACCGGCGGGAGCTGGTCGGGTTCGTCTGGCAGCAGACCGGTCGCAACCTGCTGCCGTACCTCAACGCACGGGAGAACGTCGAGCTGCCGATGGAGCTGGCCGGCAAGCTGGGCCGTAAGGCCCGCCGGCAGCGGGCTGCCGAACTGCTCGACATGGTCGGCGTGGGCTACTGCGCCGACCGGCGGCCGGGGCAGCTCAGCGGCGGCGAACAGCAGCGGGTCGCGGTCGCGGTCGCAGTCGCCAACGACCCGGAGGTGCTCTTCGCCGACGAGCCGACCGGCGAGTTGGACGAGGCGACCGGCGCGGACGTCTTCGGGGCGCTGCGCACCATCAACGCCGAGCTGGGCGTGACCATCGTGGTCGTCACCCACGACCACGCCGTGGCCACGCAGGTCCGCCGGACCGTCGCGATCCGCGACGGCCGGACCGCCTCCGAGGTACGCCGGACCGCCCGGATCGGCGCGGACGGCAACACCGAGCTGGTCAGCGAGGAGTACGCGGTGCTGGACCGCAACGGCCGGATGCAGCTACCGGCGGCGTTCGTCGACGCGCTGTCGCTGAAGGAACGGGTTCGGCTCGACCTGGAGCCGGACCATGTGCAGGTACGGCCCGGTGACCGGGCTTCGGACGAGCGGGGGGCACGGGCATGAGCCGTCGGGACGTGGTGATGACCGGCGCGGGCGGTGTCGGCGGCGTGCCCGCGGCGCAGCCCGGCGAGGTGGTCCGGGTCAGTGGGGTGAGCCGGACCTTCGGCCGGGGCGAACGCGCCGTGCACGCCGTGCGGGACGTCTCGTTCACGGCCCACCAGGGCGAGCTGGTCGCCGTCCGGGGCCGGTCCGGCGCCGGCAAGACCACCCTGCTGAACATGGTCGGCGGGCTGGACCGGCCGGACACCGGTCAGGTGGTGGTGGCCGGGCACGACGTCACCTCGGCCGGTGAGGCGGAGCTGTTGCGGCTGCGCCGTGGCACGGTCGGGTTCGTGTTCCAGACCTTCGGGCTGGTGCCGATCCTCTCCGCCGCCGAGAACGTGGGCGTGCCGCTGCGACTCGCGCAGGTGCCGGCCGCCGAGCGGGAGGAACGCGTCGCGGTGCTGCTGGAGCTGGTCGGCCTGGGCGGTCACATGGCGCAACGCCCGTACGAGCTGTCCGGCGGGCAGCAGCAGCGGGTCGCGGTGGCCCGCGCGTTGGCCAACGAGCCGGACCTGCTCATCGCCGACGAGCCCACCGGTCAGCTCGACTCGGAGACCGGTCGGTCCATCATGGACCTGCTGCGCGCGGTGGTGCACGCCCGCGGCATGACGGCGCTGGTCGCCACGCACGACCCGGCCCTGATCGACCTCGCCGACCGGGTGCTCGTCCTGCGCGACGGTCGCCTGGTCGAAGGCTGACCGACGGCACCGGCTGACGGCGGTGGCGGCTGTTCGGTCCGGCCGGCGCGGTGGCGGTGGCGGCTGTTCGGTCCGGCCGGCGCGGTGGCGGGCGCGGGCGGATGGTATCCGCGCTCGCTGTGGACCTGATGTCGTAAACGAATCGGGGGCGGTGAATCGTTTACGACATCAGGTCCACAGTGTCCGGGTAGGGGGTGCTGCCCGGGGCCGGCGTTAGTGCCGACCCGCGCGGTCAGAGCCGGTCGCTGCCGGGCCGGTCGCCTCCGAGCTGTGTGGTGGGAGGCGCCGACGACCAGGAGAACAGCGACACTGATCCCGGCTCCGGTCAGAGGGCCAGTTTCATGCCCTCGTGACTGGCCACGAAGCCGAGACCCAGGTAGAAGCGGTGCGCATCCTCGCGGGTCTTGTCCGTGGTGAGCTGCACCAGGGCACAGCCGCGCTCGCGGGCCTGGTCGATCGCCCAGGTCACCAGGTCGCGGCCCAGCCCCTGACCGCGACGGTCGGAGCGGATCCGGACCGACTCGATCAGCGACCGCTCGCTGCCGTGCCGGCCGAGGCCGGGGATGTAGGTGATCTGTAGGCAGCCGACCAGTTCACCGTTCTGCTCGGCCACGACGAGGTGGTTGCGCGGGTCCGCGCTGATGTCCGCGAACGCCTTCTCGTAGGCCTCGTCGACAGTGGTGAAATCGCGGGCCTTACCCAGCACGTCGTCGGCGAGCAGGGCGATGATGCCGGGCAGGTCCGCCCGGACCGCCTCCCGGAAGATCACGTCGGTCATGCCCGTGAGCGTGGCACACCGGTCACTTCGCCGGGCAACGCAGGCCCTCCCGGGGGACGGTCAGGTCGAGCAGGTACGCGTCGACCGCGTCGGTGATGCAGGACGTCTGCGGGTAGGCGGTGTGCCCCTCGCCCTCCCAGGTGAGCACCCGGCCGACGCCCAGCATGGAGGCGAGCCGTGGGGTCTGCTCGTAGGGCGTCGCCGGATCGCCGGTGGTGCCGACCACCACGATCGGGGGTGCGCCGTTCGCCTTGCCGGTCGGGTACGGGTCACGCCCGCCCGGCCACTCGACGCAGCTCAGCATGCCCACCGCCAGAGCCGGCCCGAACAGCGGATATTTGCCACGCCACTCCGACTGCAACTGCCGGATCTGCTCCCGGCTCGGCTTCTCGGTCTCGTCCGCGCAGTTGATCGCCAGGTTGGCGTCGAACAGGTTGGAGTAGTGCCCGTCGTCCTCCCGGCCGGCGTACGAGTCGGCGAGCCGGAACACGTCCTTCGGGTCGCCCTCGGCGAGCTTGTCGATCGCCTGGGCCAGCTCCTGCCAACCGGACTCGGTGTAGAGCGAGGAGATGACGGCGTAGAACACCCAGCCGGCGGTGGCCTCCCGCCCGTCGTCGCCGCGTACCGGGGAGACCTTGGCCTTGTCGATGGCCGAGGTGACAGCGGCGCGGGCGTCCGGGGCGATCGGGCAGCGGCCGGCGTTCGCCGCGCACCAGCGGGTGAAGTTCGTGAAGGCCCGTTCGAAGCCGCGGGCCTGGCTCTCCGAACCCTCCACCAGCCGCTGCTGCGGGTCGACCGCGCCGTCGAGCACCAGCGCCCGCACCCGCTGCGGGTAGAGCTGGGCGTACGTGGCGCCGAGCAGGGTGCCGTAGGAGTAGCCGAGGTAGGTGAGCTTGTCGTCGCCCACGGCGGCGCGCACCGCGTCCATGTCGCGGGCGGCCTGCTCGGTGCCGTACAGGGGCAACTGGTCGCCGTACCGGTCGCCGCAGCCGCGCCCGATCCGCTGGCTCAGACCGACGAAGTCCTCGAACGCCCGCTGACTCGTCGGGTCCGGGTCGAAGCCGAAGCTGGCGTCCAGGTCGGCGTCGGAGATGCACTTCACCGGGCTGGACCGGGACACCCCGCGCGGGTCGAAGCCGACGATGTCGAAGCGGTCGGTGATCGAGGTGGGCAGCCCGCCGAACTGGGTGCCGAAGGACAGGTAGACGGCGGTGTCGACGCCGGACCCGCCCGGGCCGCCCGGGTTGACCACCAACGAGCCGATCCGGTCGCGCTGTTTGGTGGACCGGGCGCGCAGCAGGGCGATCTCGAAGGTCTGCCCGGCGCCCGGGCCGGCCGTCGCCCCGGCGCCGGTGCCCCAGTCGCGCGGCACCGCGATCCGGGCGCACTCGTAGCGCATGTCCGGAGCGCCACGCCCGACCAGCTCGTCGGGCACCTCCGGGCAGGGCCGCCAGGTCGGCGCGCTGCCGGTCGGCGCGGCCTCGCCCTGCGCCTCGGTGCGCGGCGCGAACGCCGGCAGGGTGCAGCCGGCGGTGAGGAGCGCGGCGACGACGAAGGCGGCAAGGGTGCGCCGGGCCCGGCGACGGGACGCCATCCGAGAGCGGTCGGCGGTGCGGGTCACGTGATCCTCCGAGGTCGGGTCGACGGCCAGGCTACGCCGAGCCGGTGGCGGCCCGGTCCACGGTGGCCGTCGGGTCGCCGCGCAGCACCTGGTCCACATCGAAGCGGATCGGGCGGTCGAGCTGGTCGTAGCGGCAGGACCGGGGATCGCGGTCCGGGCGCCAGCGGACGAACTGGGCGGTGTGCCGGAACCGCTCACCCTCCATCGCGTCGTAGCCCACCTCGACCACCAACTCCGGACGCACCGGCTCCCACTCCAGGTTCTTCGTGCCGGTCCACCGGCTCACGCCACCCGGGATGCGTTGGCCGCGTTCGTGGTCGCCGTGCACCCACGGGTGCTCGCCGCCGATGTCCCGGTAGGGCGCCAACTCGTCGAGCAGCTCGGCCCGCCGGGCCATGCTGAACGACGCGCTGACCCCCACGTGGTGCAGGACCCCGGAGTCGTCGTAGAGGCCGAGCAGCAGCGAGCCCACCACCGGGCCGGACTTGTGCCAGCGGAAACCGGCCACCACGGCGTCGGCGGTGCGGGAGTGCTTGACCTTGAACATGAGCCGTTTGCCCGGCTCGTACGGCAGGTCGGCCGGCTTGACGATCAACCCGTCCAGCCCGGCGCCCTCGAAGACGTCGAACCACCGACGCGCGGTCTCCGGATCGGTGGTGACCTGGGTGACGTGCACCGGCGGTCGCACCCCGGCCAGCGCCTCGACCAGCCGCTCCCGACGGCGCGGGTAGGGCTGGTCGAGCAGCGCCTCGTCACCGATCGCCAACAGGTCGAACGCCACGAAGTCGGCCGGAGTGGTCTCGGCCAGCATCTTGACCCGGGACGCTGCCGGGTGCACGCGCTGGGCCAGCAGCTCGAAATCCAGCCGGGGCTGGCCACTCGGCCCGTCGCGCCGGATCACGATCAGCTCACCGTCGACGGCGCACCGCTCGGGCAGCTGCCGTCGGGCCTGCTCGACCACCTCGGGGAAGTAACGGGTCATCGACTTGCCGCCGCGGCTGGCCAGCTCCACCTCGTCGCCGTCGCGGAACACGATGCACCGGAAACCGTCCCACTTGGGCTCGTAGGTCACCCCGGGCGTGGCGGGCAGCTTGGCGACGCTCTTGGCCAGCATCGGCTCGACCGGAGGGTTGATCGGCAGGTCCACGGCGACCAGTCAATCAGACGGTACCGACAGCCGTGAGGCAGATCACCGTCGGTCGCGGGGCGGCGTGTCCGCCGCTGCGCCTCCTCGTCCTGACCGACCGAATTGAATAACCGCAGGTCAGAGCTACTTTCGCGAGGTGTCCGAGTGGGTTTGTGACTGCTGCGGGCGGTGGCGGGTGAGCGTCGAGCTGATCCGGGGCCGCTACCGCTACCGACTGACCCGCCGTTACCCGGAACGGTTCGGCGGCGGACGCAACGTGCTCGGCGAGGTCGCTTCGGTGCCGGAGCTGGAGGAACTGCTGCGTCGGCGTACCCCGTTGAGCCTGGCCGACCTGCGCGAAGCCGCCTGATCCCACCCGCCCGCTGTCGGACGGCCGGGAGGATGACCGACCACCCGGCGGATTCCGGCGTCACGATCCACCCGGCAGCCTCGTCTGTATGCGGAGCGTGCGCCGGACGGCGTCGCCGGGGGAGGGGGACGCGATGCGGTTCGAGGCCGACACGGAGATCGACGCCGACGTCGAACAGGTCTGGGCGGTGCTCGTCGACGTGCCACGCTGGCCGGAGTGGACGGCCTCGGTGTCCCGCGCCGAGCGTGGCGAGCCGGGACCGCTCGCCGTCGGCGCGACCGCACGACTGACCCAGCCGAAGCTGCGGCCGGCGGTGTGGCGGGTCACCGAGCTGACCGAGCGGCAGGGGTTCGTCTGGGTCTCCGACACGGCGGGCGTGCGGACCACGGCGGAGCACCGGCTGGTGCCGCTGCCCGACGGGCGCACCCGCGTCGAGCTCGCCGTCGACCAGTCCGGGCCGCTGGCCGGCCTGATCGGCCGGCTGTGCGGCGGGATGCTCCGCCGCTACGTGCGGATGGAGGCCGACGGGCTCAGGCGTCGCAGCGAGCAGGGCTGACCGCCGCCGACCGGCGGCCCGGCCACGCGCGCGTTCAGCGTTCCGGACCGCTGGTTCACCAGTGCCGGCGGTCCGGCGTCGCGTCAGTAGCGGGCGAACGAGCGGATCGGCGCGCGGGGGCCGTACTTTGGGGCCTGGATGCCGGCGGCCTCCAGCAGCAGACACACCCGACCCCGGTGGCCCCGGAACGGCTCCAGCAGGGCCACCATCCGGGCGTCGTCGCCCCTCGGTTCGCCGGCGAGCGCCCAGGCGACAGTGTTCGGGATGTGGAAGTCGCCGACGCTCACCGCGTCCGGATCCCCGTACGCGATCCGGACCACCTCGGCGGCCGTCCACGGCCCGATGCCCCCGATGGCGGTCAGCCGACGGGTGGCGTCGGCGGCGTCGGCGCTGCGCTCCAACCGGTCGGCGAGCGCGGCGGCGCGCCGCAGCGTGTCCGCCCGGCGCTGCTCGACCCCGAACGGGTGGAACACCCAGTACGGGGTGGCGGCCACCGCGGCGGCCTCGGGTGGCAGGAGCAGCGGCTGCAACGGACCCGGTGCCGGTTCCCGGAAGTGCCGCACGGTCGCCGAGTAGGCCCGGTACGCCTCCTTGCCGGTGACCTTCTGCTCGAAGATCGCGCGCAGCAGCCGGGGGAAGACCTGCCCGGTCGTCGGCATCCGTAGCCCCCGGTGCTCGCGGGCCAGCCGGGCGACCAGGGGATGTGCTGCGGCCAGTTCGGCGAAGCCGGTCAGGTCGTCACGCAGACCGGCGATCGCGTCGGCGCGGTCCAGGACGTGCGCGGCACCCGGCCCGTAGGCCTCCGCGAGCAACTCCCCACCGGTGGACCGCAGGGCGAGGGTCGCCGGGCCGTCGGGGGTGCGGGTGGCCCACCAGAAGGTGCCGGCGGCGACCCGGGCGCACGGGTCGTACGGGCTGAACATGAGCGCCCGCACCGAGGCTGCCAGCCGGTATCCGACCGGGGGGCGAAACACCCTGGTCGCGGCGGGTTCGGTAGCGGTCACCCGCCCACTCTGCCACGTGCCGGACGGGACGTCGGCACCACCGGTATGCCGACGTCCCGCGGACGACCGGTGGCCGGCCGCGCCCTCCCCGGCGACGACCGACCACCGTGACTCGTGGTGTGGGTTCTAGTACGAGTAGCCCGAACCCCCGGCGTCGTTCGCGCCGCTGTCCGACGGCGGGGCGACCGGCTTCGGGGTGGAGGTGGGCAGGCAGCTCAGGTTCTTCTTGCCGTCCGGCTGGACCACGAACCAGGTGCCACCGACGGCCTGGCCCTTCCACTGGCCGGGCTTCTTGTCGCCGATGTAGCGGTACACGGGCCAGCCGCCGATGGTGATCTGACGGGTGCCGTCCTGGCGGGTCACGCTGCTGACCTTGTCGTCGGAGACGCCGGTGAGCTGCGGGTTGCCGTCGGTCAGCGCCGGGGGCCACACCTCGGCGCACTTGTCGACGCAGTTCGACGACGGCGGGTCGGCGGTGTCCTTGTCGAAGCGGTAGAGGATCCAGCCGTCCTCGTCGGTGACCACCTTGCCCATCCGGGCGACGCTCTTGCCGATCAACTTCTCGGTCAGTTCGACGTTCGCGGGCGGCGCGTCGGCGGCCGGCGCCTCCACGGACGCCGACGCCTCCGGAACGACCGACGCGGTGGGCTCGGCCGCGGCGACGGCGACCGGCTCGACCGCGCTCGAGTTCGCGGGGTCGTAACCTGCGGGAGCGCAGGCCGTAAGTGCGACCATCGCGCTCGCGACGATGACGGACCGCTTCATCTGTGCCACGTGCCCTCCTCATTCTTGGCAGTTCACCCATAGGTACGGGATCTGGGCTGTCAAGGTTGAAGAAGTAACAGTGGTCAATTTCACTATCTTTGATTGAACCGAATCGGAGGGAAATCCGTACGCCCCTGCACGGGGGTCTCCCCACAACGACAGATCGGCACCGGTCATTGTGATAATGACCGGTGCCGATGCGGTACGCGAACTTACATGGACACGGTGACCAGCGGACTCGCCACCCCGTTGGGGTCAACCGACTGCACCTGGAGTTGCTTGATGTCGGCCACCACAGCAGACGTCGAGGCGCTCAACTCAAGACCCTGCGGGCGGGCATTGGTGCCGTAGCCACCCTCCGGAACGGACCAGGTCGAAATCACCTCAGGGTCGGCGTTCTTGCGCAGCACCACCAACCGGCAGGTGCGCGGGCCGGGCAACTTCCGCAGGCTGAAATTGATCCGCGTGCCGTACTCCCGCTTCACCAGGAAGACGGTCGTCTGGACACCCGTCGTCGGGTCCGTCGCGTCGAGCTGGTCACCCTCCTCCTCGGTGCCACCCACACCCGGCCCACTCGGCGGACCCGTCGGCCCACCCGTCTGCGGGTCGCTCGGCGCACTCGGCGTCGAATCGGCGAGCACCCCCGGCGCCGGATCGTTGCCCGTCACGCTGACGAACCCGTACCCGGTCAGACCGCCGAAGACCACCACCGCGGCGGCGGTCGCCAACATCTGGCGGAACCGGGTACGCCGACGGTCGGCCCGGACCGCGCCCAACGTCCGGTTCAACAACGCCGGGTCGGTGGCGGTCTGCTCCATCGCCATCATCGTCTCGCCGTCGATGTCGGAGAGCAGCCCCACCACCGGAACCATCGTCTCCAGCTCCGCCGCGCACGCCCAGCAGGTAGCGAGATGCTCCTCGAACCGCTCGGTGTCCTGCTCGTCGAGCACACCGAGCGCGTACGCCGCGACGTCCATGTGGTCCGGCCGGCTCATTCTGTCACCCCCCGCTCCTGCAGAGCCGTACGCAGCGCGCGCAGCGCGTAGTAGACCCTCGACTTGGCCGTGCCGAGCGGGAGCCCCAACTCCTCGGCGGCCTCCGGCACCGTCCGCCCCCGGAAGTACGTCGAGATCAGGATCTCCCGGTGCGACTGACTGAGCGTACGCAGGGCATCCGCCACGGTCATGGTGCGGAGCACCCGGTCGGTGCTGTCCGCCTCGGCGAACGCGGTGAGGTCCCGGTCGTACGTCTCCGGCGGCCGGGCCTCCTGGCTGCGGTGCTCGTCGATGGCGATCCGTCGGGCCACCGTGACGAGCCACGGTCGCAACGAGCCCTGCCCCTGGGTGCCCAGGCGGTGCGCGTTGCGCCAGGCCCGCAGCAGCGTCTCCTGGACGATGTCCTCCGCGCGCTGCCGGTCCCCCCCGGTGAGACGCATGACGAACATCAGTAGTGGACCAGCGTGCTCCGCGTAGAGCAGCTTGATCAGTTGGTCGGAATGGCTGGCCTCGGTTGTCGTCGCCTGATGGCGTCCGGGCGCCGGTCGCGGCGTCACCGGACCATTCTGGCGAGACGTCGCTCGCGCGTCGACCCCCCGGGCAGACGAGGTCGGCCGCGACGAGGACCGCGCCGACAGCCAGTCAGCGCGTACCGCGTCACCATGCCAGCCGGCCGCCACCGCATGCATGCAGACCTCCGGGGTTTTCCGTCACCAACGTCGGCCCATGAGGCGGGCCGCCCGGTGGTACGCACCGCCGCCCCGAACGGATCAACGAACCCGGAAAAAAATTCTGCGCCGCTGTCGGAGCGCACAGTCAGCGCGCGGCAGACGGTCAGCGGCGCACCGAGAACAGCCCCGGTGGCGGCGGATCGGAGCCCGTCGCGTCGGCGTCCCGGACGACCTGCGCGCCGCCGGCGAAGCGGTCCAACTCGTCGCCGGCCACCACCCGACCCGGGAACCAGTCGCCGGCGGCGCGCCGGGTCAGCTCCGGCACCGGCGGGGTGGTCCGCCCGGCGACCAGCACCAGGTTGCCGTACCGTCGGCCACGCAGCACCGCCGCGTCGCCCACCAGACAGGCCTGCGGCAACACCGAGCGGACCGTGGCGACCTGCCCGCGCGCGTGCCGCAGCGGCGGGCCGTCGGCAAGGTTCGCCAAATACCAACCCGCGGGGCGGAGCACCCGGGCCACCTCCGCCGCGTACTCCACCGACGTGAGATGAGCCGGGGTACGCGCACCCGCGAACACGTCGGCGACCACCACGTCGAAGCTGGCGTCCCGGGTGGACGCCAACACGGCCCGGGCGTCCTGCACCCGGACCCGCAGCCGCCCGTCGGACGGCCACGGCAACGCCCGACGCACCAACTCCACCAGCGCGCCGTCCACCTCGGACACCCGCTGGGTCGATCCGGGCCGGGTGGCGGACACGTACCGGGGCAGGGTCAGCGCCCCGCCGCCCAGGTGCAACACCCGCAACGGCTCACCGGCCGGCGCGATCAGATCCACCGCGGCGGCCAGCCGCCGGACGTACTCGAACTCCAGGTGGGTGGGATCGGTCAGGTCCACGTGCGACTGGGGCGCACCGTCCAGCAGCAGCGTCCACGAACCCGCCCGGTCCGGGTCCGGAACGAGCTCCGCCTGCCCGGTGTCCACCTGCTCGACCACGCGGTCAGCCGCCCGTTTACGTCCCATCGCGACAGGTACCCGTCTACCGTGCCGCGCGGGCCGCGGCGGTCAACGCGCGGTGCAACAGTCGGGAGTCGCCGAGCAGGGCACGCAACCGTCGTTCCAGACCGGCGATCGGGATCAGGTTCTGTGGAGCCCGCGGATCCTTGTACGGCGTGGAGGCGAACCGCGGCAGGGTGACCAGCGACAGGTCGGCCAGCTCGATCGCCGCCTCGACCGGCAGGTCGGCCGAGCACTCCACCCGCACGATGCCCGCCCACGGCGCGCCGATCGCCACCGGCAGCCGCAAATACCACGACCAGCCACCCCAGGCGGTGCCGAGCCGGAACACCGGCGAGCGCTCACCCGACGCCAGCCCGACCACCACCGCCGTCAGCCGCGCGTCGAGGTACTGGCTGTGCTGGGTCTTGATGTAACCCAACGTGCGCGGCAACTGCCGACGACTCCGCAACGGGCCGTCCACCACCAGCAGGTCACCGTCGACCCGGGCGGCGTCGGACACCGCCACCTCCAACGCCGTCAGCGGACCCTGCACCGCCGCCGGCAACTTGCCCAGCTCCCCGGTGCCACCCACCCGGTGCACCGGATAGCGGATCGCACCCGCCACCACGTCCTGCGCCGACGGGCTCGCGGTGAACAGACCCCGACCGACCCGGGTACCGGCCAACTGCGCCGCCCCCCGACCCAGGTCGCACCGCACCACCCCGGCCGCGTACGAGGCGGCCAGCCCGGGGAACGACCCGCCGTCCTCCTCCGCAGTCCAGATGCTCGCGTCGATCCGGCGAACCCCGTCGACCAGCAGCACCACGTCGGGCGCGCGGACCCCCTGGCGTAGCCCGATCGCCCGCCAGTCCACAGCGGGCAGCTCTGCGTCCACGTCGACCTGGGCGCTGCTCGGCGCGGCAGGCCCGGAGGCGGACGCCTCGAACGACGCCCCGTACGCCGGATCCCACGAGTCGACGAAGAACGCGGCGTCGCTCACCGGGCTGGTCTTTCGTTCGCGACTGCGGGGCTCCGCTGCGCTGCACTCCTCGCGCTCACCGGGCTGGTCTTTCGTTCGCGACTGCGGGGCTCCGCTGCGCTGCACTCCTCGCGCTCACCGGCCCGTCCGCTCTATGCGCGACGAGCGGGCGTCCTTGCGTACCTCGAAGCGGACCGGAATCCGCTCGGCCAGCGCCGGCACGTGGGTGACCACACCGACCATCCGGTCACCCCGCGCGGCCAGGTTCTCCAGGGTGGCGGCCACCGTGTCCAGGGTGGCCGCGTCGAGCGTGCCGAAGCCCTCGTCCAGGACGATCGACTCCAGACTCGCCGCCGTCGTCGACATCCCGGCGAGCTGCTCGGAGAGCGCCAACGCCAACGCCAACGACGCCTGGAACGTCTCACCGCCGGACAGGGTGCGCACGCCCCGGCGCAACCCGGCGTCGTGGTGGTCGACCACGAGGAACTCGCCCTTGTCGTGCACCAGCTCGTACTGGCCGGACGACAGCTCCCGCAGGATCCCCGACGCGCCGTCGACGAGCAGGTCCAACGCCTCCGCCAGCAACCAGCGCTCGAAGTTGTTGGCCCGCAGGTGCCCGGCCAGCGCACGGGCCACCTGCGCCTCGCGCTCGTGCACGGACCGCTGCTCGCGCAGCGCCCCGGCCTGCTCACGGCGCTCGCGCAGCCGTCGCCGGTCGGCGTCGGCCCGCTCGACGGCGACCGTCGCGGCGTGCACCGGATCGTCACCGACCGGCACGTCGACGGCTGCGAACCTGGCCGCGATGTCGCGCTGCACGGCATCGGCCGCGGCTTCGGCCTCGGTCACCGCCACCGCCCGACCGGCCCGATCCGCGCGGCGGCGGTCCGCCTCGGTGGTCGCCCAACCGGTCAGCGCCCCCCACGCGGCGGCCACGTCCTCCCGATCGGTCGCCGGCGGGCCGAACCGGGCCAATCCGTCCCGGGAGGTGTCGAAGGCCCGCCACGCCGCCCGTAACCGCTCCTCGGCGGCGTCCACCCCCGCCCGCGCCTGGCGCGCGGCCTCACGGCCGGCCCGAACCGCTGTCGCCGCCTCCTCCAACGCTTCCCGCAACCGGGCGTGCTCGGCCAACTCCCGACGCAACACGGCCGGCTCCGCCGCGCCGTCGAGCTGACCGTCCAGCTCGGCCAACCGGGCGTCCACCTGCTCCTGGCGGGCCCGCGCCTGCACCAGCAGCCGCTCCAGGTCACGCGCTGCCGCGTCGCGCTGCTGCACCGTCGCCTGCGCCGCCTTGGTCGCGGCCCGCGCCGCCTTGCCCGCCGCCGTCGCGGCCGCCACCGCCGAGTCGGCCGGCACGTCCGGCACCCGCGTCACCGGCTGCTCGCAGACCGGGCAGGGCGCGTCGGCGTGCAGGTGCACCCGCAAGCTGACCGCCAGGTCGGTGGCCTTGGCCTCCTCGTGCGCCCGGAACGCCGCCTCCAACTCGGCGTCGGCCCGCTCGGCCGCCACCCGGGCCTCGGCCAGCGCGGCCACCGCCGTGGCGTGCTCGTCGTTCGCCGCGCCCACCGCCGCGCGGACCGTGGCCGCTTCGCCGGACAACCGGTCCCGATCGTCGTACGCCCGCAGGAGCAGCCGCGCCGCGCTCTCGTCGCCGACGCCGGCCAGCTCCCCGCGCAGCTTCTCCTCCCGCTCCTCGGCCAACGACACGGCGGTCGCCGCCGCCTCGGCCTCCGCCCGCGCCGCGGTGACCGTGCGTGCCACCTCGGCCACCCCGCCCGGCGCGCGTACCCCGGTCAGCACCCGCAGCTCGTCGTCGAGGGCGGTGAGCGCCGCCGCCGCCTCCCGCGCGGTGGCCCGAGCGGCCGTCAGCTCCGGCACCGCCGCCGTCACCGCCGCCGCCAGCTCTGCCATCTGCTCGACCCGGGCCTCGGCCTCGGCCAACGCCTCGTCGTCCACTCCGGTGAGCCCGGCGAGCACCTGGTCGACCGCGTCGAGCTTGGCGTCCGCCTGCGTGGCCCGCGCCGTCGCCCGCTTCTGCACGTCCTCGTAGACGCCCAGGCCCAGCAGGTTGACCAGGATCTGCTGCCGCGTCGCAGGCTTCGCGTGCAGGAAATCAGCGAACTGCCCCTGCGGCAGCACCACGCAGCTGGTGAACTGCTCGTACGGCAGCCCCACCGCGTCCAGCACCGCCTGCTCCATCTCGGCGGGGGTGCCCGCCACCACCTCACCGAGGTCGTCCGGGCTCAGCCCGGTGTCCAGCTTGGTGACGTCGAAGCCCGCCGGCATCACCTGCAACCCGGCGTTCGCGGTCTTGACGTTGCCCCGGCCGTCCCGGCGGACCACCCGGGTCGCGACGTAGCGGGCCCCACCGGACTCGAAGACCAACCGCACCCGCGCCTCGGTCGCCGACGGGGCGAGGGCGTTGGCCAACCCCCGTGCGCCACCCCAGCGGGGCACCATGCCGTAGAGCGCGAAGCAGATCGCGTCCAACACCGTGGACTTGCCCGAGCCGGTCGGGCCGATCAGGGCGAAGAAGTCGGCGTCCGTGAAGTCGACTGTCGTCTCGTCCCGGAAGACCGTGAAGCCGGCCATGTCCAAGCGCATCGGACGCATCAGTGCTCGACCTCCTCGAAGAGCTCGTCGAAGAGTTCCTGGACGCCCTCGTCGGCGTGACCCCGGCTGTCCAGATAGTCGGCGAACAACTCCCGGGGCGAACGCCCCGACCGCTGCGCGATGCGGGCGCCGCTGCCCGGCGCGGCCAACAGCTCCGGGTCGATCCGGATCTCCAGCGCCCGGGGCAGCAACTCCTGCACCTCCTCGCGCAGGCCGGCGCGGGGTTGCTCCCGCACGTACACCCGCAGCCAGGCGTCCGGTGCCTCGATCTCGGCGAGCTGGGCCAGGGTGCCCCGCACCGTCCGCAGCGCGCTCGCCGCGGTCACCGGCACCTCCCGCACCCGGGCGGCGGTGCTGGCCGTCACCTCGACGATCGTCACCGACGGGACGTTCTCCTGCTCGCCGAAGTCGACAGCGAGGGGGCTGCCGCTGTAGCGCACCGGGCACGGGCCGATCACCCGCTGCGCCCGGTGCAGGTGGCCCAACGCCACGTAGTGCGCCGTCGCCGGGAAGACGGTGGCCGGCACGGCGTAGCCCAGCACCGTGTGCGCGTCGCGTTCGCCGCCACCGGTGGACGCGCCCGTCACCGTCAGGTGCGCGGTGACCAGGTGCACCCGGTCCGGTTCGGTGAAACCCTCGGTCAGTCGCCCCAGCACCCGGCCCAGGTGGTCGGCGTACGTCTGGTTGGTCTCCGCAGCGGTCAGCTCGTACATCTCCAGCGCGCGCACCGCGTACCGCTGGGACAGGAACGGCAGCGCGGCCAGCCGCCACCGCTCGCCGCCGGCGGTGGTGCCGTCGATGACGTGCTCGTCCGGGTTTTCCCGCACCCCGCCGCGCAGCGTGATGCCGGCGGCCTCGGCCCACGGGCGCAGCGCGTCCAACGCCGGACCGTTGTCGTGGTTGCCGCCGATCGCCACCACGTCCGCGCCGGTGCGGCGCAGCGCCGTCAACGCCCGGGTGACCAGCCGGGTCGCCTCCGAGGTGGGCGCGGCGGTGTCGTAGAGGTCACCGGCGACGATCACCAGATCCGGCTGCTCGGCACGGGCGATGTCGATCACCCCGGCCAGCACGGCCTTGTGCTCCTCGGCCCGGGACTGCCCCTTGAGCACCTTTCCCACGTGCCAGTCGGAGGTGTGCAGGATCTTCATGGCTGTGCTGGCCCCCAGCTAGAACGGGATGTCGTCGTCGGAGCTGCCGCCGCCGGAGCCCACCACGGCGAACGGGTCGGCGGACTGGGTGATCGAGCGCAGCGTCTCCGACGGCGCCCGACCCGCCTCGGAGACCCGGGTCGCCCAGGCCGGGAACGGGAACTCCAGGCAGAGCGGCACCGGGATGTCCGGCTGGTTGACGAACATGGTGCCCGGCTTGGCCAGCAGCGCCCGCTGCCGCTGGGCGGGCGGGAGGAAACCGTACTCCGGGCGGGACGCCTCGGCCGGGTCGAGCCGGCCGACCACCCGGATCGCCGAGTTCGTGACGATCCGCCGTTCCACCTCGCTCGCCGTCTGCTGCGCGCCGATCAGGATCACCCCGAGCGAGCGGCCCCGCTCGGCGATGTCGAGCAGCACCTCCTTGATGGGGGAGGAGCCCTCCCGGGGGGCGTACTTGTTGAGCTCGTCCAGCACGACGAAGAGCAGCGGCTTCGCGGTGCCGGCCTTCTCCTTGCGCTCGAACTCGCTCTTCAACGTCACACCGACCACGAACCGCTGCGCCCGGTCCGGAAGGTTGTGCAGGTCGACCACTGTGACCTGCGCCGACTCGCTGGTGTTGATCGAGTGCGGGCGGCGGGTCGCCAGGTCGCCACGGATCAGCCGGGCCAGGTCCTTCTTACTGCCGATCAGCCGCCGGGCGAACGCGTTGACGGTGCCCAGACCGACCGCGCTGCCCGCCCAGTCGGAGCGGGTCTCGTCATCGTTGAGCGCCTCGACGATGTGGTCCACCAGATCGCCGTAGGAGCCGAGCCGGACCCCGTCGATGCTCACCCCGCCGTCGGCCGGCTGGGCGTAGCGGGCCAGGTGCGCCGCCACCGAGTGCACCACCATCGTGTACTGCTGGCGTTCGTCGTCGGCATCGGCGAAGACGTACGGCAGCAGACGGTCGGTGCAGAACTCGGCGAGCGTCCAGTAGAAGCTGTCCACCCCGGTGAGCCGGCTGCTCACGTCGGGAGTGCCCGACGAGTCGCCGGGGCGCGGCGGGGCGTACACCCGCACGTCGGGGAACGCGCCGGCGCTCAGACCCAGCTTGGCGTACGCCGCGCGGGTGGGCTCGTCCAGGCGGGTGTTGGGGTGGTCGAGGAAGAGCAGGTCCTCGCCCTTGACGTTGAAGATCAGCGCCTTGGCGTTGACCGCGTCGCCCCCCAGCACGCCGGAGCGGAACACCGAGTAGAGCAGGAAGGTGGCGAAGCTGGTCTTGGTCGCCACACCGGAGATGCCGGAGATGGAGACGTGCGCGCCCCGGCTGCCGTCGAGGAAGTCGGCGTTGAGGTAGACCGGGACGCCGTCGCGGCCCATCCCCATCGGGATGCGCCGCTCCATCCGGTCGAAGTGCAGCGCGCGTGCCCGGGCGTCACCCTCGGCCCGGTGCACCACCATGCCCGGCGTCGGCGGAACGTACAGCTCCGGGTCGACGCGCGTGGTGGTGATCTCCGCCGCCTCCTGCACCTGCGCCGGCAGCGTGCCGTCGGCGATGGCGAAGACGTCCGAGTCGAACTGGGCGCCCTCGTGCCGGGCACGGACCTGGGTGACCACCCCGGCGATCGTCACCGGCTCCCGGTCCGGCAGCTCCCGGCGGGTCACCACCACGTCGTCGAGCTGGAGGTAGCTGCCGGGCGCCACGGCCGTCCAGAACTGCAGCGGGGTGGCGTCGGCGGTGCCCAGCACCCGCCCGACCGCCTCGCCAGGGCTGTCGAGGTCGGCGTCGGTCATCGGGCGACTCGGCTCGCTCGGTCGGGAAGCATGCTGTGCATCCTGCCCGAGGAGTACGACAGGTCGCCACGCGACGCGGCGGACGACACCATGCGCCGTCACACCCGCGACAGTGGGTGTGCGACCGGGCGACGGCCCGTTACGGGCGGGCGTGGCGCAGCATCAGGACGCCGTCGTCGGCGGCGAGCACGTGGCGCAGCGGCAGGTGCCGGGGCGGGGCGGTGTCGCCGGCGGTGATCCGGCCCGGTCCGGGACCGGCGAGCAGGGGCGAGACGGTCAGGCACAACTCGTCCACCAGGTCGGCGGCGGTGAGTGCGCCGAACAGGTGCGGGCCGCCCTCGCAGAGCAGTTGGGTGAGCCCGCGCCCGTGCAGCGCGGCCAGGCCGGCGGCCAGGTCGACCCGGTCGGTGCCGCAGCGCAGCAGGTCGGCCACGTCGGTGAGGCCGGGCGGCGGGTCGGCGTCGGCGTGGGTGAGCACGATCGGGCGGGTCGGCGCGTCGGCGAAGGCGGCCTGCGCCGGGTCCAGGTCGAGGGAGCCGGAGACGACCACGAGTGTCGGGTACTCCGCGAGCCCGTTGGCCCGACGCCAGGCGCGGCGGGTCTCGTTGAGGCGGACCGCCCGGTACGCCTCGTGGCGGAGTGTGCCGGCGGCCACGACGAGGGCGTCGCAGACCATCCGCAGCAGGCCGAACACCCGCTTGTCCGGCTCCCCGGAGAGCCCGGCGGAGTAGCCGTCCACGGTGACCGCGCCGTCCAGGCTGGAGACGAAGTTGACCCGCAGTCGGGGCTGGTCGTCGCGGCCGTAGAGGGCGGTCAACGCGGTGTCGTCGAGTGGCTGTGCCGACGGCTCGGGCCAGAGCCGTCGGATCGGAATTCCGACGGTCATTCGCCGGCCGGACCGGTGACCGGAGGGGTCGGTTCTTCGGTACGGTGCTGACAGTCGCACCAGTTCCGGCCCGGGCAGTCGTCGTGTCGCCGGGCCCGGCACGCGCGGCAGATCATGCTCGCAGCCTAAGCCGCGGGAGGGCAGGACAGCATGCCGCGTCAGATCTTCCAGCTGAAGATGTCCCTGGCCAGCGTCCGCCCATCGGTGTGGCGGCGGGTCCTCGTGCCGGCCGGCTACACGCTGGACCGGCTGCACCGGGTGGTGCAGCATGCGATGGGGTGGCGGGACTGCCACCTGCACTCGTTCGAGATCGACGCCGTGCAGTACGGCGAGCCCGACCCGGACGGCGAGTTGGGGCTGCACGACGAGTTGGACGCGCGGTTGGACGCGGTGCTCGGCAAGGGCAGCCGGTTCTCCTACACCTACGACTTCGGTGACTGGTGGGAGCACGACCTGGTCGTGGAGGACGCGTTGACCGTCGACCCCGACGAGCGGTACCCGGTCTGTCTGGCCGGGGAGCGGGCCTGCCCGCCGGAGGGCATCGGTGGGCCGCTGGGTTACCGCGCGCTGTTGGTGGCCCTGGACGATCAGGCCGCGCCGGCCGATCTCGCCGACCCCCGGCTGGCGTTGCTGCGCGACTGGGCGGGCGCCGCCTTCGACCCGTCCCACTTCGACCCGGACCGGGCGACCACCCTCCTCCGCCGCTTCTGCTGACCTGGCCCCCGGCGCCGGCTGGCGCCCGTCCGCCCTGTCGATCAAGAGATTTGCGTCAGCGGCACGGCGATTTCTGACCGAAATCTCTTGATCACCTTGGGTCAACGGGGTGGTCGGAGGGGGTGTGGGCTGGGGCGGAAGGGGATGGCGGGGCCTGCGGTAACGATCTGGGAACGCTCCCATCGCCCTATTGACACTCCCGTTACCCGGCGGCAATCTCATGGGAGCGCTCCCGAGGTGGCATGGGTCACTCACGCATCCCCGGCCTGGCGCGATGAGACACCCCCACCACAACCACCCAGCCTCACCACCGGAAAGAGGGGTCAGCGAATGAGTGTCACCACGCGGCGTACCCGCCTGGCGGCCGCTGCCCTGGCCGCGACCACCGCAATCGGCGGTCTCGCGGCCTGCGGCAAGGACGACGACAAGCCGGCTGCCGGCGAGAAGCCGACCAAGTTGGTCGTCGACACCTTCAGCGAGTTCGGCTACGACGAGCTCGTCAAGCAGTACGAGAAGGAAACCGGCATCAAGATCGAGCTGCGCAAGACCGCACAGCTCAGCGAGTACCGGCCGAAGCTGGTCCGCTACCTGGCCACCGGCAAGGGCGCGGCGGACGTCACCGCCCTGGAAGAGGGCATCCTCAACGAGTTCAAGACCAACCCGCGCAACTGGGCTGACCTCAACCCGCTGATCGCCGACCACTCGAAGGAATACCTGCCCTGGAAGTGGGAGCTCGGCAAGTCGCCCGACGGCCGGCTGATCGGCCTGCCGACCGACGTCGGCAGCCTCGGCGTCTGCTACCGCAAGGACCTGTTCCAGGCGGCCGGCCTGCCCACCGAGCGCGACCAGGTGTCGGCGCTCTGGTCGGACTGGAAGGGCTTCCACGAGGCCGGTCGGAAGTACAAGCAGGCCACCGGCAAGGCGTTCGTCGACTCGATCACCGCCGTCTCCAACGGCGTGTTGTTCCAGGGCAACGGTGATCTGTTCTACGACAAGGAGAACAACATCATCGCGGACACCAGCCCCGCGGTGAAGAACGCCTGGGACACCGCCACCTCGATGGCGGACATCTCCGCCAAGGCGCAGACCTGGTCGCCGGAGTGGTCGGGTGGCTTCAAGCAGGGCACCTTCGCGGTCACCTTCTGCCCGTCCTGGATGCTCGGCATCGTCTCGGACAACTCCGGTCCGGCGAACAAGGGCAAGTGGGACGTCGCGTCCGTGCCGGGTGGCGGCGGTAACTGGGGCGGCTCCTGGCTCGCGGTTCCCGAGCAGAGCAAGTACCCGAAGGAGGCGGCGAAGCTCGCCGAGTTCCTCACCAACGCCAAGAGCCAGGTGGAGGCCTTCAAGCTCAAGGGCCCGCTGCCGACCAACCTGGAGGCGCTGAAGAACGAGGCGTTCATCGGCTACACCAACGAGTACTTCAGCAACGCGCCGACCGGCAAGATCTTCGGTGAGAGCGTCGCCAAGATCCAGCCGACCCACCTGGGCCCGAAGCACCAGGCGGTGAAGGAGAACGCGTTCGAGCCGGCGATGCGGGCGTTCGAGAACGGCCAGCTCGACAAGGCGAAGGCCTGGGAGCAGTTCACGAAGGACGCAAAGACTCAGGGTGCCTTCTGAGTGATTCCCTGCCGGTGGCGTTCGGGGCTTCCCGGACGCCACCGGCCGGTCCCCTCCGCGTAGCGCCCTGCGCGAGGGCCCCCGGGCCTCGCCGGAAAAGGAAATTCGTATGAGCCTGTCGGCCACGACGGCACCGCCGTCGCCAGCAGCACCGCCTTCTCGCGACGTCTCTTCCCGACGTAACCGGGGAAGGCTATTCAACCGTCTCGACGTCAAGTACTCGCCGTACCTCTACATCGCCCCGTTCTTCCTGATCTTCGGCGTGTTCGGGTTGTACCCGATGGTGCGTACCGCCTGGATGTCCCTGCACGACTGGGACATGATCGGCGACCACTCGTTCATCGGCCTCGACAACTACACCCGGCTGGTGAACGACGAGTACTTCTGGAACGCGCTGGTCAACACGTTCGGCATCTTCGCCCTGTCGACCATCCCGCAGCTGTTGCTCGCCCTCTTCCTGGCGAACCTGCTCAACCGGACCTTCCTGCGCGCCAAGACCTTCTTCCGGATGGCCATCTTCGTGCCGAACGTGGTGTCGGTGGCCGCGGTCGCGATCGTCTTCGGAATGCTGTTCCAGCGCGAGTTCGGCCTCTTCAACTGGCTGCTCAGCCTCGTCGGCGTCGACGCCGTCGACTGGGACGGACAGCGGTGGAGCTCCTGGTTCGCCATCTCCTCGATGGTCAACTGGCGGTGGACCGGGTACAACACCCTGATCCTGCTCGCCGGCATGCAGGCGATCCCGAAGGACCTCTACGAGGCCGCGGAGATCGACGGCGCGAGCCCGTGGCGGCAGTTCTGGCAGATCACCCTGCCCATGCTCAAGCCCACCTTCATCTTCGTGGTCATCCTGTCCACGATCGGCGGCATGCAGCTCTTCACCGAGCCCCTGCTCTTCGCCAACGGCAACATCCTCGGCGGCAACCAGCGGGAGTTCCAGACGCTGGCCATGTACATGTACGAGATGGGCATCGAAAACCTGAACACCGCCGGCTACGGGGCCGCGGTCGCCTGGGCGATCTTCATGATCATCGTCGTGGTGTCGCTGTTCAACTTCCTACTCGTCCGCCGTTCGGCGAAGTGAGGAGCGAGCGATGACTTCGGCTTCCCGGCGCCTGTGGCGCACCAGCCCGCTGACCTACGTGGCGCTCGTCCTGGCGGCGCTGCTCTCGATCTACCCGTTCTACTACATGATCGTGATCGGCACCCGCAGCCTGGACTCGATCAACGACGTGCCGCCGCCGTCCACCCCCGGCGGAGCGTTCGGTGACAACTTCCAGCGGGTGCTCGACAACGACGCCGCCAACTTCTTCACCGGCATGATGAACTCGATCATCGTCTCCTCGGTGGTCACCGTCTCGGTGGTGCTCACCGGTTCGCTGGCCGGGTTCGCCTTCGCCAAGCTGCGGTTCCGGGGCAGCAACGGCCTCCTGCTGGCGATCATCATCACCATGATGATCCCGACCCAGATGGGGCTCATCCCGCTCTGGAGCATGATGCAGGACCTGGGGTGGTACGACACCCTCTACGCGGTCACCGTGCCGTTCCTGGTCAGCGCCTTCGGCGTGTTCATGATGCGGCAGTACGCCAGCCAGGCGATCTCCGACGAGCTGATCGAGGCCGGTCGGGTCGACGGGGCCAGCACGTTCCGGATCTACTGGAACATCGTGCTGCCCGCGCTGCGCCCCGCCGCCGGCGTTCTCGGTCTGCTGACCTTCATGGAGACCTGGAACTCGTTCCTCTGGCCGTACGCCGTCCTCACCCCGGAGAACCCGACCCTGCAGGTCTCGCTCTCCTTCCTCTCGTACGCCTACTACACCGACTACTCCCAGGTGTTCGCCGCCACGGCGATCGGCACCATCCCCCTGGTCATCGTGTTTCTCGTGTTCGGCCGCCAGATCATCGGCGGGATCATGGAAGGTGCCGTCAAGTCGTGAGCAACCCCGCCAGCCCGCCCGCCGTCGACGTCCTCGACGAACGCACCGGGCTGACCTTCCCACCCGGATTCCTGTGGGGAGCCGCGACCGCGGCATACCAGATCGAGGGGGCGGCGGCCGAGGACGGCCGTACCCCGTCGATCTGGGACACCTTCAGCCACACCGACGGTCGCGTCGTCGCCGGGCACACCGGCGACGTCGCGTGCGACCACTACCACCGGCTCGGCGGCGACGTCGCGCTGATGGCCGAGTTGGGCCTCAAGTCGTACCGTTTCTCGGTCTCCTGGTCCCGGGTGCAGCCCGGCGGCGTCGGCGCGGCCAACCCGAAGGGGTTGGACTTCTACCGGCGACTCGTCGACGAGCTGCTGGCCAACGGCATCGAGCCGTGGCTGACCCTCTACCACTGGGACCTGCCGCAGCCGCTGGAGGACGCCGGCGGCTGGCCGGCCCGGGACACCGCGGCCCGCTTCGCCGACTACACCACCCTGATGGCCGACGCGCTCGGTGACCGGGTGCGCTACTGGACCACGCTGAACGAGCCGTGGTGCTCGGCGTTCCTCGGCTACGGGTCCGGCGTGCACGCGCCGGGCCGCACCGACGGGGCGGACGCGGTTCGTGCCGGGCACCACCTGATGCTCGGTCACGGCCTGGCCGTGCAGGCGTTGCGGGCGGCCCGTCCGGCCGCCGAGGTCGGCGTGACGGTCAACCTCTACCCGGTCGACCCGGCCACCGACGCCCCCGCCGACGTGGACGCGGCGCGGCGCATCGACGGGCTGGCCAACCGGTTCTTCCTGGACCCGCTGCTGCGCGGGTCGTACCCGGAGGACCTGGTGGCCGACCTCGCCACGGTGACCGACTTCGACCACGTGCGGGACGGCGACCTGGCGACCATCTCCGCGCCGCTGGACCTGGTCGGGGTCAACTACTACAGCCGGCACGTGGTGGCCGCGGCGGTCGAGGGCGACCCGGTCGACCCGTCCCCGTCGTGCTGGCCGGGCAGCGAGGACGTCCGGTTCGTCACCCGGGGCGTCCCGGTCACCGACATGGGGTGGGAGATCGACGCCCCGGGCCTGCGCGAGACCCTGCGTCGGGTGCACGGCTACACCGACCTGCCGCTGTACGTCACCGAGAACGGCTCCGCGTTCGTCGACTCGGTGGTCGACGGGGAGGTCGACGACGTCGACCGGCTGGCCTACTTCGACGCGCACCTGCGCGCCGCGCACGAAGCGATCGACGACGGAGTGCCTCTGCGGGGATACTTCGCCTGGTCGTTGATGGATAATTTCGAGTGGGCCTGGGGTTACACCAAGCGGTTCGGCATGATCCACGTCGACTACGACAGCCAGGTTCGCATCCCCAAGTCCAGCGCCAAGTGGTACGCCTCGGTGATCCGGCGCAACGGTCTGGCCGCACAATAGGCTCGGGCCAGCCATCAGGACGGGTCCCGGCGTCCACCTCCCGCAGGTGGCGCCGGGTCCGCCCGCCGTCGGAGGAGCACACCATGACAACGCAGCGCACCCGGTCGCTCGGGCGCCCGACCCTCGACGCGGTCGCGGCGCGTGCCGGCGTCGGCCGGGGCACGGTCTCCCGCGTCGTCAACGGCTCGCCCCAGGTCAGCCCGGAGGCCCGGGCCGCGGTCCAACAGGCCATCGCCGAGCTGGGGTACGTGCCGAACCGGGCCGCCCGCGCGCTCGTCACCCAGCGCACCGACTCCGTCGCGCTGGTGGTGTCCGAGTCCGGTGAGCGGGTCTTCACCGAACCGTTCTTCGCCTCGATCGTGCGGGGGATCAGCTCCGGGCTGCTGGAGACGCCGATGCAGCTCTGGCTGGCCATGGCGCAGTCGCCGGTGGAGCGGGAGCGGGTCGAGCACCACCTGACCAACCAGCACGTCGACGGCGTACTGCTGCTGTCGCTGCACGACTCCGACCCGCTGCCGACGTTGCTGGAGGAGCGTGGACTGCCCGCCGTGCTCGGTGGTCGGCCCGCCCGGATGTTGCAGCCGGGCGCACAACCGGCGTGGTTCGTCGACGTGGACAACGTTGGCGGGGCCCGGCAGGCGGTCGAATACCTCACCGGGCTGGGGCGACGGCGCATCGCCACCATCGCCGGCCCGCAGGACATGGGTGCCGGCCTGGCCCGCCTGGCCGGCTACACCGAGGCGGTGAAGGCCACCGGGGTCGGGGTCAACCCGGACCTGATCGCGTACGGGGACTTCAGCGAGGGCAGCGGCACGGCCTGCATGCGCCGACTGCTGGACGTCTGCCCGGACCTGGACGCGGTCTTCGTCGCGTCCGACCTGATGGCGTTCGGCGCGCTGCGGACCCTGCGCGAGGCCGGCCGGCGCGTGCCCGAGGACGTCGCGGTGATCGGCTTCGACGACGCGACGATCGCCCTGCAGGCGGACCCGCCGCTGACCACCGTCTTCCAGCCGGTGGAGGAGATGGGCCGGCAGATGGCACGTCTGCTGGTCGCCCGGATCCGCGGCGAGGAGCTACCCACCTCGCACATCCTCCTGGACACCCAGCTGGTCCACCGGGCCTCCGCCTGACCCCCACCGCCCGGGTGGGGGCCGGTCAGGAGGTCCAGCGGCGGAGTTCGCGCTTGGCCAGGGAGTTGCGGTGGACCTCGTCGGGGCCGTCGGCCAGGCGCAGGGTTCGGGTCTGCGCCCAGAGGGCGGCCAGCGGGGTGTCCTGGCTGACGCCGGCGCCGCCGTACCCCTGGATGGCCTTGTCGATCACCCACTCCGCCATCGCCGGGGTGCCGATCTTGATGGCCTGGATCTCGGTGTGTGCGCCCTTGTTGCCGACGGTGTCCATCAGCCAGGCCGTCTTGAGCACCAGCAACCGGGCCTGCTCGATGCGCACCCGCGACTCGGCGATCCACTCCCGGACCACGCCCTGCTCGGCGAGCGGCCGCCCGAACGCGACCCGGTCGAGCGCCCGCTTGCAGAGCAGTTCGAGGGCCCGTTCGGCCATTCCGATCAACCGCATGCAGTGGTGGATCCGGCCCGGACCGAGCCGGGCCTGGGCGATGGCGAAGCCGGTGCCCTCGGCGCCGATCAGGTTCTCCGCGGGCACCCGCACGTCGGTGAAGTCGATCTCGGCGTGCCCGCCGTGCGAGCCGTCGGTGTAGCCGAAGACGGTCATGCCCCGGCGGACGACGACACCCGGTGTGTCCCGGGGGACCAGCACCATGCTCTGCTGGCGGTGCCGGTCGGCCGACGGGTCGGTCTTGCCCATCACGATGAAGATCTCGCAGCGCGGGTCCATCGCGCCCGACGACCACCACTTGCGCCCGTTGATCACGTACTCGTCGCCGTCACGGGTGATCCGGGTGGAGATGTTGGTGGCGTCGGAGGACGCAACGTCCGGCTCGGTCATGCAGAACGCGGAGCGGATCTCACCCTCCAGCAGAGGCATCAGCCACCGCTGCTGCTGCGCCTCCGAGCCGAACTCGGCCAGTAGCTCCATGTTGCCGGTGTCCGGTGCCGCGCAGTTGACGGCCTCCGGGGCCAGGTGCGGGCTGCGCCCGGTCAGCTCGGCCAGCGGCGCGTACTGCAGGTTGGTCAGGCCGGCGCCGTAGCGCGGGTCGGGCAGGAACAGGTTCCACAGGCCCCGCTTGCGGGCCTCCACCTTCAGCTCCGCCAACACCGGGGTACGCGACCACGGGTCACCCGCCGCCACCTGCTCGGCGTGCACGGCCTCGGCCGGGTAGACGTGCTCGGTCAGGAACCGGGTCAGCTCGTCGCGCAGTTCCTCTGTCCGGCTGTCGTATGAGAAGTCCATCACCGCTCCCTGGCGGCGGTCAGCCCGTGCGCGACCAGCGGTGCCACCATTTCGCCGATCCGGTCGAAGCCCTCGCCGAGCGTCTGCCCGAGCGTGTGCCGGTAGTGGATGCCCTCGCAGATGACCGCGAGTTTGAAACAGCCCAACGCCACGTGCCAGTGCAGTGGGCCGACGTCGACGTCGCTGCGCCCGGCGTACCTGTCGATCAGTTCGGTGCCGGTGGGGAAGCCGGCGCGTGGCCCGAGCCCGTCGGCGACCGGGTTGCCCTCGGCGGTCTCGCTGCCGCCCAGCACGTCCCAGTAGGTCAGCAACAGCCCCAGGTCGGCGAGGGGGTCGCCGAGGGTGGCCATCTCCCAGTCGAGCACCGCGTGCACGGCCACCGGGTCGGCCGAGGCGAGGAGGTTGTCCAGCCGGTAGTCGCCGTGCACGATCCGGCCGGCGTTCGCGCCCTCCGGGGCGGTCGCCGCGAGCAGGTCCCGCAGCTCGTCGATGCCGGGCAGGGGGCGGCTGCGGGAGCGGTCGAGCTGCCCGGCCCAGCGGCGGACCTGCCGCGCCAGGTAGCCCTCCGGGCGGCCGAAGTCGCTCAACCCGACAGCGGACGGCTCGACGCTGTGCAGCGCGGCGAGGGTGTCCATCATCGCCATGGCGAGGGCCCGGCGGCTCTCGTCGCCCAGCGGGTCGGTCTGGGCGCGGGTGCGGAACACCTCGCCGGGCACCCGTTCCATCAGGTAGAACGGCGCCCCGATCACCTCCGGGTCGGCGCAGAGCAGCAGCGCGCCGGGGACCGGCACCTCGGTGGGGGCCAGCGCCGAGATGACCCGGAACTCGCGGGCCATGTCGTGCGCGGTGGCCAGCACGTGCCCCAGCGGGGGACGGCGCAGCACGACCTCGCGGTCGCCGAGGCGCAGCAGGTAGGTGAGGTTGGACTTGCCGCCTGCGATCAGGTGGGCCCGCAGCGGCTCGACGGCCAGCTCGGGACGGTGCTCCGCCAGGTAGTCACGGAGTCGGTCCAGGGACAGCCCGGCGGGGGAGGGGGGATCGGCCTCCGGCCGGGACACATCGACGGCCGGATCGCTCATCCGACTAGTTGATGGCAGGCCGTTCATGTTGTCAAGGTCAGGTCGAACCACCAACGCCCACAATCCCCACCTTTCCGACAATCCCCTGGATATCGTCTTGAGGGCGGGCAGTGGAGACGGTCTTCGGAGCGATGGAGGTCAATCGTGGCGACGTCGAGCAGGGGCACCACGACTGTCGGCGAGCTGTTGCTCAGCCGGCTCTACGACCTCGGGGTGCGCCATGTGTTCGGGTTGCCCGGGGACTACAACATGGATTTCCTCGACCAGATCGAGGCGTTCGACGGGATCGAGTGGGTCGGCAGTTGCAACGAGCTCAACGCCGGCTACAGCGCCGACGGATACGCCCGCCTCGGCGGCGTGGCCGCGATCCTCACCACGTTCGGTCCCGGTGAGCTGTCGGCTGTCAACGCGCTGGCCGGGGCCATGGCGGAGTCTGTGCCGATCGTCTCGATCGTCGGCGGTCCGACCGAGGAGATCATGCGGCAGCGCACCTCCATGCACCACTCGCTCGCCGACGGCGACTTCGAGCACTGGGTACGGGTGGCGCGCGAGGTGACCGTCGCCCAGACGTCGCTGACCCCGCAGAACGCCCTGGTGGAGGTCGACCGGGTGCTCACCGAGTGCTGGTCGCAGCAGCGTCCGGTCTACGTCCGGATGCCCGGCGACGTGGCCCACGCCGAGGTCGCCGAGCCGGCGCGACAGTTCGCCCGCCCCGAGCCGGTCGTCTCGCCCGGGCAGCTCGACGCCTTCGCCAGCGCCGCCCGGCGGCTGCTCGCCGGCGCCGAGCGGCCCGCCATGCTCGTGGGGAACCTGCCGATCCGCTTCCACCTCGGCGCCGCCGTCACCGCCCTGGCGACCGAACGGAACTGGCCGGTCGCCGCGCAGTCGCTGGGACGGGGGCTGCTCGACGAGTCCGACCCCCACTACGTGGGCGCCTACAACGGCGGTGACAGCGTCGACGAGGTCCGTGCGGTGGTGGAGGGCGCGGACGCCCTCGTCTGCGTCGGGACCACGTTCTTCGACTGGGACGGCCTGTTCACCGCCGACATCGCTGTGGACCGGGTCATCAGCCTGCACGCGACGCCGCCGTCGTCGCCGGCACGCGTTTCGCCCCGGTCGCCCTGCCGGCGGCGCTGCGCTGCCTGCACGAGATCGCCCCGAACCGTACGGCGGAGTGGTCACGTGCGGCGCTGCTGGCCGCCGAGCCGCCCGCACTCGACCCGTCGAGCGACGAGCCGATCCGGCAGGAACGGCTCTGGCCGGCGATCCAGCGGATGCTGCGCGAGGGGGACATCTTCGTCCCGGAGACCGGCACCCCGTCCTTCGGCGCGGCGACGATGCGCCTGCCCGCCGACGTCACGGTCGTGTGGCCGCCCATCTGGGGCTCGATCGGCTACGCCACCCCGGCCGCCTTCGGAGCCGGGGTGGCGGCACCGGATCGGCGGACGGTGCTGGTGACCGGCGACGGATCGCTGCAACTGACAGTGCAGGAGATCAGCCGGATGCTCGCCACGAACCAACGTCCGATCATCATCGTGGTCAACAACGGCGGCTACACCGTCGAACGGGCTGTCGACGGGCGGCACCAGCCGTACAACGACATCGACAACTGGCGGTACACCGAACTGCCGGCGGTGTTCGGGCGGGACAAGGGCTTCACCGCCCACGTCGCCCGTACCGAGGGCGAACTCGCCGCCATCCTGGCCGGCATCGACGGCCCTCCGGCCCAGTTGACAGTCATCGAGGTGGAGACCGACCCGCTGGACCTGCCCACCGGCATGCCGCAGTGGGGTCGGGAGACCTCTGCCGCGGACTACCACGCGCAGCTCGCCTCCACGCCGGTCCTGCCGCTGGGCGGGTTGCCCTGAGCGTCGCCGTCCGGCCCCGCCCCGTAACCAGCCGCCGAAATTTCCGCTCGGGACATGGCCCTGCAACAGGGACGAAATGGTCAACGACCAGGCTGGGTCCAGCCTGCCGGCCGTCTTTCGGCCGGCCCGCCGAGCGGAGGGACAGACATGTTGCTGCGAGTTCGGGTCACCCTGCCGGACCGTCCGGGCACGCTCGGCCAGGTCGCCCGCACGTTGGGCGTCTCCGGCGCGGACATCGTCCAGGTGGTGGTCCTCGAACGTCTCGGCGGGCGCGCGGTGGACGACTTCACGGTGGTCTGGCCGGGCGCGGCCCGGGTGGAGCGACTGCTGGCCGGCCTGGCGGCGATTCCCGGGGTGCGGGTGGACGGTGTGTGGCGGGCGATCGGCGCGCCCACCACCACCGGCCAGGACGCGGAGCTGCTGGCGCAGGTCGCGGCCAACCCCGCCGACGGGCTCGCGACCCTGGTCGACGCCGTGCCCGGGCTGCTGGCAGCCGACTGGGCCGTCGCCGCCGTGGTGCCCGTCGACTGGGCCTCGCGGACCGGCGGTGGCGGGGCGACGGTGGGGCACGCGAGCTGGCGTACCCCGGTGCCGTTGCGGTTGCCGGAGGTGACCCCGCTGCGCGGTCGGTCGATGACCACGCCCGACGGCACCCACCACGCAATCGCGCCGTTCGGCCGGGCGGGACTGGTGCTGGTCGTGGCCCGCGAACGCACCGAGACCCTCTCCGCCGCCGCGTTCCACAGCACCGAGGTGGACCGGCTCACGCAGCTCGTCCGGGCCAGCACGGTCATCCTCGGTGACCGGCTCGACCTGGTCGGGGCGCCCCCGGTGGTCGCCGGCCCCTGAACGGCCCGAGGAGTTCCCGGCTCGACACCGCCGGGCAACCGCGCGGCAACAGGCGGGGGTGAGGCTCGTACCGGGGAGAGGAGCCAACCATGACGTTGTGGCGGATCCGAGCGACAGTGGACGACCGGCCGGGTTACCTGTCGGTGCTCACGGCCAGCCTCGCGTTGCGCGGGGTCAACATCCTCACCGTGCAGGTGCAGCCCACCGAACAGGGCGCGGTGGACGACTTCCTCGTCGACGCGCCGGACGCGCTCGACGAGGCCGAGCTGGTCGCCGCCGTCGAGCGGGGTCGGGGCCGGGACTGCTGGGTGGCGCGCAGCGAGGCGCGTGGCCTGGCCGACCAGCCTACCCGGGTGCTCGGGCTGGCCAACCGACTGGTGCGTGACCCGGACGCGACCGGCGAGGCGCTGCGGGCGCTGCTCGGCGCCGACTCGGTCAGTTGGCGTCCGGCATCGGTCGGCGTCGAACGGGGGATCGTCGGCGCGAGCATGGCGTTGGCGGACCCGGCGGGCGGCTCGTTCGCGCTGCGCCGGGCCGCGCCCGACTTCACCCCGGCGGAGTACGCCCGGGCGCAGGCCCTGGTCGAGCTGGCCGCCACGGTGGTCCGTCGGGCCGCCGAGCAGGTCACCCTGGTGCTGCCCGACGGTGTCGAGGTGGCCGTGCGCCCGGCCTGCGCCGACGACCTGCCCGGCGTACGGGAGCTGCACGAGCGGTGTTCACCGGGCAGCCGGCACCGGCGATACCTGGGTGGGGCGGCGCTGCCGCGGCCGGACCGGTTGCGTCGGTTGCTGGAGCCGAGTCGAGGGCTGACTCTGGTCGTGGTGGCCACCGGCTCGGACGGTGCGGCCGAGTCGGTGGTCGCCATGGCGAGCCTGCTCGGTGAGGGTGACGAGGCCGAGGCGGCGCTGCTGGTGCGCGACGACTGGCAGCGGCGTGGGCTCGGCACGGCGTTGCTGCGCCGGTTGGTCACGCACGCCGACACGGCCGGGTACGCGGCGCTGGTGCTGCACGTCCAGGCCGAGAACACCCCGATGCTGCGTACCCTGCGCCGGTTGGGTCGGCCCGACTCGACCGAACGCGACGGCGCGTTGCTCACCGTGACCGTCCCGCTGACCCCGCAGAGGAAGGGCTCCCTGCTGACGCCACGGGCATAGCAGGGGCCCATCCGCGCCTCGCCTCAGGTGGCGGGGTAGCTGCTGTACTCGGGGAAGTTGCCGTAGAGCCGATCGCCTCCGCCGACGGTCACGGCCTGGACGAGGAGGTCGCCGCCGACGAACGCGCCCTTCCAGGAGGCGCCCCGACCGCCGAACGGTTCGTCCCGGTCGCCCCGGGACCGTGGCTTGTTGATGCCCACCTTGAAGGCCTGCAGGTCCACGGCGAGCTTGCCGGCCTCCTCGGTGTCGTCGCAGGCCAGCGACGCGACCAGCGCCCCGTTGGAGGCGTTCATCGCGGCCAGCAGTTCGTCGGTGGTGTCCACCACGACGACCGTGTCGACCGGCCCGAACGGCTCGGCGTGCATCAACCGGGACCGGCCGGGCGGGGCGAGCAGCACCGACGGCGCCACGTACGCCGAGGTGTCCTGCCCGGGCAGGAACGGCGCGCCGGTGAGCTTGCCCCGGTACAGGGGCACCGCGCCGCCGCGTACCGCCTCGTCGACCTTGCGGTGCAGCTCGTCGGCCTTGGCCGCGCTGATCAGTGGCCCGAAGTCCAGCCCGGGCAACGGGTCGCCGGCCGCCCAGTCGTCGCCGACGGCGAGCGGGTGGCCGAATCGGACCGAGCGGACGACCGGCAGGTACATGTCGAGGAACTCGTCGACGAGGTCGCGCTGCACGACGAAGCGGGGGTACGCGGTGCAGCGCTGCTTGCCGTACTCGAAGCCCTTCCTGAGGTGGGCGGCGAGGACGTCCCACTGGGAGAAGTTCCAGATGCCCCAGGCGTTGAGGCCCTCCTGCTCGATGAAGTGCCGCTTGTCGCTGTCGAGCAGCGCGGCGGCGACCTTGCCGCCGTTGGAACGGCCGCCGACGAAGGCGACGGCGCCGATCTCGGGTGCCCGGACCAGCACCTCGGACAGTTCCTCGCCACCGCCGCTGACGAGGGTGGCGGGCAGGCCGGCGCGGCGCAGCAACGCGTGCGCGACGGTCAGACAGACCGCGCCGCCCTGGGACGGGGTCTTGGCGATGACGGCGTTGCCGGCCAGCAGCTGCACCAGCTCGGCGTGCACCAGGACGCTCATCGGGTAGTTCCAGGACGCGATGTTGCTGACCGGGCCGGGTAGCGGCTCGCGGCCGTCGGCGAGCATCCGGTCGATCTCGCCCGCGTACCACCGGACGCCGTCGAGCGCCCGGTCCACGTCGGCGCAGGCCAGCCGCCAGGGCTTGCCGATCTCCCAGACCAGCAGCATGGCGAGCAGGTCGCGGTGGGCGGTGAGTGATGCCAGCGCCTCGCGGACGCGGGCCTTACGGTCGGCGAGCGGGGTCAGTGCCCACTCCCGGTGTGCGGCGGCGGCGTGGGCGACCGCGGCGCGGGCGGTGTCGGCGTCGAGTCGGGGCAGGTTGATGACGACCGTGTTGTCCACCGGGGTGCGGACCGGGGCGGGCTGGCCGTCCGCCCGCCACTCGCCCTCGATCAGGTTGTGCAGAGTGGTCACACCGTCCACCTCGGCGCCGAACGCCTCTGGTGTGGCGGCCACCGCGCGGGCCAGGACCTCGGACCAGGCGGTGCCGTCGGCGAGTCGTAATGCCATCGCTTCTCCTCAGGGTCGACCGGGAACGGCGGCGTCGATGGCACCGCTGATGGTCGTACTGTCTCGCGCGAAGTAGCAGGTCGGCAACGGTGTGTCCCCTTTTCTGGGGTCGCCGGCCCGGGTGCCTGGGGGAGTCTGAGACCGCCTCGTGAACCGTGGGGGTGGGCTGGTCCACCTGCTGGCTCTTCCCAACGCGTCAGCCGACAGCTAGATTGACGCTCATCTGTGGGAGCGCTCCCGAGGCGCGTCCCGGCTCCACCACCACCGCCGCCGGGCACCCGAAGCAACCCGAAGCCGTCCCGCCTCGGTCGGGCTGCCCGGCGGCGCCACCGACAGGAGTCCGCGATGTCCTACCCGGAACGGATCCGCCGGCGGTCTGCTGCGCAGCCGGTGCGAGACCAGCCCTGGCCACGGCGGCTGCTGGCCGCCGGGGTGGCCCTTCTCACCGGTCTGTCCCTCGTGGTCACCGGGCCGACGTCGTCGCCGGCCGCGGCCGCACCCGCGACCTACAACTACGCGGAGGCGTTGCAGAAGTCGCTGCTCTTCTACGAGGCGCAGCAGTCCGGCCGGTTGCCGGACTGGAACCGGGTCTCCTGGCGCGGCGACAGCGCGCTCACCGACGGCGCCGGGGCGGGCCTGGATCTCACCGGCGGCTGGTACGACGCCGGCGACCACGTCAAGTTCGGCTTCCCGATGGCGTTCAGCGCGACAATGCTCGCCTGGGGCGCGGTGGAGTACCGCAGCGGCTACGCCTCCTCCGGGCAACTGCCGCACCTGCTCAACAACCTGCGGTTCGTCAACGACTACTTCATCAAGGCGCACCCGTCGGCCAACGTCCTCTACGGGCAGGTCGGCAAGGGCGACGACGACCACAAGTGGTGGGGTCCGGCCGAGGTGATGCCGATGGCGCGGCCCGCGTACAAGATCGATGCGAGCTGTGGCGGCGCGGACCTGGCGGGTGAGACGGCGGCGGCGATGGCCGCCTCGTCGATGGTGTTCCGACCCACCGACGCGACCTACGCGGACAAGCTGCTCACCCACGCCAAACAGCTCTACACGTTCGCCGACACGGTGCGGAAGTCCTACCACGAGTGCATCACCGACGCGACGAGCTTCTACCGCTCGTGGAGCGGCTGGCAGGACGAGCTGGTGTGGGCCGCGATCTGGCTGCACCGGGCCACCGGCGAGGCCAGCTACCTGGCCAAGGCCGAGAGCGAGTACGACAAGCTCGGCACCGAGAACCAGACCACCACCCGCTCCTACAAGTGGACGATCGCCTGGGACAACAAGCAGTTCGGCGCGTACGTGCTGCTGGCCAACCTGACCGGCAAGCAGAAGTACGTCGACGACGCCAACCGGTGGCTGGACTACTGGACCGTCGGCGTGAACGGGCAGCGGGTTCCGTACTCGCCCGGTGGGATGGCGGTGCTCGACTCCTGGGGCGCGCTGCGCTACGCCGCCAACACCTCGTTCGCCGCGCTGGTCTACAGCGACAAGACCACCGACGCCACCCGCAAGGCGCGCTACCACGACTTCGCCGTCCGGCAGATCAACTACGCGCTGGGCGACAACCCGCGCAACTCCAGCTACGTGATCGGGTTCGGGGCCAACCCACCGAAGAACCCGCACCACCGCACCGCGCACGGCTCCTGGTGGGACAGCCAGACCGTGCCCGTGGAGACCCGGCACACCCTCTACGGAGCGCTGGTCGGTGGCCCGTCGTCGCCCAACGACGCGTACAGCGACAGCCGGTCGGACTACGTGATGAACGAGGTCGCCACCGACTACAACGCCGGCTTCACCTCCGCGCTGGTCCGACTGACCTCCGAGTACGGGGGCACGCCGCTGGCGAACTTCCCCGTCGCCGAGACGCCGGACATCGACGAGCTGACCGTGGAGACCACTGTGGCGCAGGCCGAGCCGCGGGCCACCGGGCTCAAGGTGATGGTCTACAACAAGTCCGCGTTCCCGGCCCGGGCGCTGACCGACGGGAAGTTCCGGTACTACTTCCGGCCCGACGGCACCGGCCCGGTGCAGGTCACCGCCGGCTACACCCAGGGCTGCCCGTCCCCGACCACCGCCAAGCAGTACAGCGGTGACATCTGGTATGTCGAGGTGGACTGCACCGGGTACACCATCGCCCCGGCCGGTCAGTCGCAGCACCGGATGGAGGTGCAGTTCAAGGTCGGCGTGCCGGAGGGCGGCACCTGGGACCCGACGAACGACCCGTCGTACCAGGCCACCGCAGGGCCGAACCGGAAGGTCCCGCTGTACTCCGGCACCACCCGCGTCTGGGGTGAGGAGCCGGGTCCGGTGGTGCCGGACACCACCGCGCCGAGCGTCCCGGGCACCCCGGTGGCGTCCAACCTCGCGTCCCGCTCGGTCACGCTGACCTGGTCGGCGTCCACCGACACCGGTGGCAGTGGCCTGGCCGGCTACGACGTCCGCGAGGTCCAGGTCAACAGCGACACGGTGGTGGTCCGGCCGGTCACCGGCACGACGGTGACCATCACGACGCTGCTGCCGGCGACGTCGTACGAGTTCACCGTCGTGGCCCGCGACGGCGCCGGCAACACGTCGGCGGCCTCACCGAAGCTCACCGTGACCACACCGCCGACCGGCTCCACCGACACCACCGCGCCGAGCACCCCCGGTACGCCGGTCGCGTCGGCGGTCACCGCCACCGGGCTCACCCTGGCCTGGACCCCGTCGACCGACAACGTGGGCGTCACCGGCTACCGGGTCTACCGGGAGGCCGGCGCCACCGACGTGCTGGTCGGCTCACCGACCGGCACCACCCAGGCGGTGTCCGGGCTGACCGCCTCCACGGCGTACCAGTTCTACGTGGTGGCCGTGGACGCGGCCGGCAACACCTCCGCGGCGTCCGCGCCGGTCGCGGTGACCACCGCGGCCCCGCCCGTCGGGGGCACCTGCTCGGTGGGGTACGCCACGACCGACTGGAACACCGGCTTCACCGCCAACGTGACGATCACCAACACCGGCACGACGGCGATCAACGGCTGGACCCTGCGGTTCAGCTTCACCGGCGGGCAGACCGTCAGTCAGGGCTGGTCGGCGGCGGTCAGTCAGAGCGGCGCGGCGGTCACCGCCACGAACCTGTCCTACAACGGCACGCTCGCCCCCGGAGCGTCGGTGAGCTTCGGCTTCAACGGCGCGCACAGCGGCACCAACCCGAAGCCGACGGCCTTCACGGTGAACAACACCACCTGCGCCGTCGTCTGAGCCACCGGTTCCACGAGGTCGTGGACAGTTGCCGTCCCGCGCGGACGGCAACTGTCCACGATCTCACCGGTGATCGGGATAACCTCCCGGTATCGCGGGCACAGTCACACCTGTGGGGGAGTTGCTGACCGTCGGGCACGGCACGGCCCACCGGGTGCGGCTGGGTGGGGCACCTGTGCTGGGACGGGTAACCCGCCCGCACACGGCTTCGGCTGGTCACGGCAGCCGTGGTGACACGAGCTGACGCAACCGCTCGTGCAGTTGTGGGGCGAGGCTGCGGGCGTACGTGGCGGTCAGGTGGTGCGCGTCGCGGTAGACGAGCAGACCGCCGATGACGGCGGGGCACCGTTCGGTCGGGCAGATGACCGCGTTGAGGTCGGCCAGGCGGGCGTCGGGCACCGCGGCTGCGGCGCGCTCCTGCGGTACGCCCCAGGCGAGCGCGCGCTCCCGGGGCTGCGCACAGGCGGTGAGCCGTTCGCGATGGGCCGACACGCACTCGGCCATGTCCACGGTGAACGACGGGGTGTCCCGGATGACCACCAGTGGCAGGCCGGCGGCGGTCACCTCGGACCAGGTCTCCGACAACGCCACCGTCTGCGCGTCCGCGGTCGCCGAGCCCGGCGGTGGCGTGCTGCCGTCCACCAACGGGATCTGGGTCACGCTGGAGACGATGAGCAGCCGGGGCCGCCGCTCGCCGGTCAGGGCCCTGCGTAACCTGCTGTTCCACTCCGTGCAGCTCGGGTCCGACCGCCCGGCGACGGTGATCGGCGCTTTCAGGAAGGAGCACGTGGTCTTGATGTAGGTGACCAGTCGCCACCCGCGCTCCGTCGCGATGGCCTGGAGAGCGGGCACCCAGTGCGCCGCGTGTGAGTCGCCGGCCACCGCCACCTCGACCGCCGAGTCCCGGTCACCGTAGGTGCAGCTGCGCAGGCTGGCGTCCTGCGCCTGCGTGACGCAGTCGTCGCGGTAGACGTCGGGCAGGTCGTCCCGGGCGCCCAGGGGATCGGGTGTGATGCGGGCGAACCGGTCCACCGGCGCGCCGGTCCGGCCGTCCCCGGGTGGCGCTCCCGGGACGGCGCCGGCGAGTTCGGCGGGGCCGGGGGACGGGGGTGGCCGGACCGCCAGGTGCAGTCCGATTCCCGCGATGACCGTCATGCCGGTGGCGACCAGTCCCATGCGCAGCACCCGGGCTCTGGAGATCCGTGCGTACCGGAACGGGTTCTCCACCAGGTGGTACGTCAGCACGGCCGGCACCGCCGAGCAGAGGATCATCGCGAGTCCGGCGGTGGTGCCCAGTGGGCCCCACCGCGCTTCCGCCACCACCAGCAGTGGCCAGTGCCACAGGTACCACGAGTACGACACCGCCCCGACCGCACGCGTCGGCCGCCGGTTGAGCAGGAGGGCCGGCCCGTGTCGTCCGGCGCTGGGCCCGGCCGCGATGATCGCGACAGCGCCGAGCGTGGGCAGCAACGCCAGGTGCCCGGGGTAGGCAGCCGTCTCCGGTCGGATCAGCATCGCGGCGAGGGCTACGGTGGCCATACCGGCCCAGCCCAGCGTGATCGCAGCGGAACGCGGCAGACGGGTCAGGTGCCCACTCAGGATCGCCAGCGCACCACCCAACGCCAGTTCCCACATGCGGGTGGTGGTGACGAGGTACGCCCGGGCGGGTTCGCTCTGGCTCAGGTGGATCGACCACGCCAGCGACGGGACGCCGACCACCGCGAAGGCGGCGAGCAGCCACGGGGCCGTCCGGTCGCCGAGGAACGGTCGGCGGTGACGGCCCGGGCGGCTACGCGGGAGAGGTCGCCGCGTGCCGGTACGCGCTGAGGTGCGGCGCGTGACGTATCGGGCGACGGCGAGCAGCAGCAGCGGCCAGACCAGGTAGAACTGCTCCTCCACGGCGAGCGACCAGTAGTGCTGGAGGATGCTGGGAGCCTCCTCGGACCGCAGGTAGTCGGTCGACTGCTCGACGAGACGCCAGTTCATCGCGTAGGCGGCACTGGCCAGGGCGTCCCGTGCCGTCTCGGACCAGCGGATCGGGGGCAGGAACAGGTAGGTGAGCAGGAGGCTCGCCACGAGGACGACGCTGGCGGCCGGCAGCAACCGCTTGGCGCGGCGGACGTAGAAGTCGACGATGCGGACGCGGCCGGTCCGGCGGATCTCGTCGACGAGGAGGCCGGTGATCAGGAAGCCGGAGATCACGAAGAAGACGTCGACGGCCACGAAGGCGGCCGGGAGGGCGGCGACGCCCGCGTGCCCGACCAGCACCAGGGCGAGCGCAAGCCCACGCAGCCCTTCGATGTCGCCGCGGAACCGGCCCGCGAGGACTGGGCCGGCGCTCCGGTCTGCTGCTCTGGTGTCCACGCCCACTAGGGCACGATAAGTCCGCTTTGGGTGTTATGGGGTATATGTAGCGAACAGCAGTGCGGCTCGCATCTGCCGGGGCGGGCGCGCCGACACGGGTGCGCCGCCCGCTCACTCCACCAGGTCGTCGGCGAGCAGATCCATCAGCAGACCGTCGTGCCACCGCCCGTCCTCGCCGCGCTCGTAGCGGCGCAGCACCCCCACCGGACGGAAACCCACCTTGGCGTACGCGCGGATCGCGGCGCTGTTCGCCGCCGCCGGGTCGATGGTGAAACGGTGATGGCCGTACTCGTCGATGAGGTGCCGGGCCAGGGTGCGGATCGCGTCCACACCCAGACCGGCGCCGCGTACCGCCGGGTCGAGGAAGACGTCCAGGCTGGCGTGGCGGTAGTCCGGGTCGGTCTCGGCGTACCACTGGATCGCGCCGACCACCTGGCCGTCGTGCTCGATCGCGTACACGTGCAGGTCGTCGTCGCCGAGGTCGGCGCGGACGGCGCCGGTCAGGTCGTCGCTGCCGCGCCACCACCGACGGACCTCCGGCTCGGCCCGGATCGCCGCGAGGGCCCGCACGTCCGCTTCCGTCGCCGGTCGCAGGGTCACCGCCCGCCCACGCAGCATCGGCGTCAGCCCCGCACGTCGCCGTGCTCGACGCAGATCGCCGACCAGCCCACCGGCAGCACCTGGACCTTCATCCGACGCCGGCACCGGGGACAGAACCGGGGCGGCTCCAACTGACGAGCCGTGGCGCAGGCCGGGTGGGCGGTGGCCGTCGCCGGCTCACCGCACCTGTCGCACCACGGCCCGGTCGTCGTCATCGTCGTCACAGCGTGGCGGAGAGCGCCTTGACCGGCATCTTCAGCTCCTCCAACAACTCCAGGTCGGCGGTCGCCGGTCGACCCAACGTGGTCAGGTAGTTGCCGACGATCACCGCGTTGATGCCACCGAGCAGACCGTCACGGGTGCCCAGGTCACCGAGGGTGATCTCCCGGCCGCCCGCGTACCGCAGGATGGTGCGCGGCATGGCCAGCCGGAACGCGGCGATGGCCCGCAGCGCGTCCTTGCCCTCCACCACCGGGCGGTCACCGAGCGGGGTGCCCGGACGCGGGTTGAGGAAGTTCAACGGCACCTCGTGCGGGTTCAGCTCGGCCAGCTGCGCGGCGAACTCGGCCCGCTGCTCGACGGTCTCGCCGAGGCCGAGGATCCCGCCGCAGCACACCTCCATGCCGGAGTCGCGGACCATCCGCAGCGTCTCCCAGCGCTCCTCCCAGGAGTGCGTGGTGACCACGTTCGGGAAGTAGGAGCGGCAGGTCTCCAGGTTGTGGTTGTAGCGGTGCACACCCATGTCGACCAGGTCGTCGACCTGCTCCTTGGTGAGCATGCCCAGCGACGCGGCGACCTGGATGTCGACAGCCGCCCTGATGGCGGCGACGCCCTCGCGCATCTGCTTCATGAGCCGGGCGTCCGGGCCGCGGACCGCCGCGACGATGCAGAACTCCGTCGCCCCGGTCGCGGCGGTCTGCTTCGCAGCCTCGACCAGCGACGGGATGTCCAGCCACACCGAGCGCACCGGGGAGGTGAACAGGCCGGACTGGGAACAGAAGTGGCAGTCCTCCGGGCAGCCGCCGGTCTTCAGCGAGACGATCCCCTCGACCTCGACCTCCGGACCGCACCAGCGCATCCGCACGTCGTGCGCGAGTTGCAGGGCGGCGGGGAGGTGCTCGTCGGGCAGGTTCAACACGGCGAGGATGCCGGCCTGGTCGAGGCCGACGCCGTCACCGAGGACCTGGGTCCGGGCCTGGTCGAGGATCTCTGGCATGGCTCGTACCCTACAAGGCGGCCCGACCGGCCGGAATGACCTGGCAGCCCCTATACCTGCGGGCGAGTGGGATCCGTCGGGCGTCGGCGGTGGGTGGTAATTTCGCCCGGCGGATGTCGGGGCGACCGGCACGGACGGCGGTGAAGGGGTGACGTGGCGGACTGGCTGGCGGCGCTCGACCGCCGCGCGGACCTTCGGGCGAAGGCCGGGCTGACCCGGCGACTGCGTCCGCGTCCCGCCGCCGATCAGATGACCGATCTGGCCGGCAACGACTACCTCGGCCTGGCCACCCACCCGGAGGTCACCGCCGCAGCCGCGGCGGCGCTGTCGGCGTACGGGCTGGGGGCGACCGGGTCGCGCCTGGTGCGGGGGTCCACCGACGCGCACGAGGCGTTGGAGACCGAGCTGGCGCAGTGGCTGGGCACCGACCGGGCACTCGTGTTCTCCTCCGGCTACCTGGCGAACCTGGGTGCGCTGCGGGCGCTCGTCCAACCTCGGACGCTGCTCGTCTCGGACGCGCACAACCACGCGTCCCTGATCGACGGCTGCCGGATCTCGGGTGCGGAGACGGTGGTCACCCCGCACGCCGACGTGGACGCGGTGGCCGCCGCGCTCGCCGCCGCTCCGGGGCGTCCGGCGGTGGTGGTGACCGAGTCGGTGTTCTCGGTCGACGGTGACCTCGCCCCGCTGACCCGGCTGCACGCCGTGGCCCGCCGGCACGGCGCGCTGCTGCTGGTCGACGACGCGCACGCGCTGGGTGTGACAGGTCCGGCCGGCGCCGGCGGGGTGGCGGCGGCGGGACTGGCCGGTGAGCCGGACGTGGTGGTCACCGCCACCCTGTCCAAGGCGCTCGGCGGCGCGGGTGGCGTGGTCGCGGGCCCGGCCGAGTTCGTCCGGCACCTGGTCGAGACGGGACGAACGTTCATCTTCGACACGGCCCTGCCCCCGGCGGTCGCCGCCGGTGTGCACGCCGCGCTGCGGCTGACCCGGGTCGGCGACGACCTGCGGGTGGAGCTGGCCGACCGGGTGGCGTCGGCGGTCGGTCGACTGCGCTCGGCGGGGTTGACCGTCTCCGCGCCGGACGCGGCGGTGATCTCGGTGACGGCTCCCGGCCCGGAGGCGGCGACCGCCTGGGCCGCCGACTGCCGTGACCAGGGTGTCGCGGTGGGTTGCTTCCGGCCGCCGTCCACCCCGGACAGCCGGTCCCGCCTGCGACTCACGGTCAGCGCCGGGGTGCCGCGGGCGGCGTTCGAGCGGGCCCTGGACGTCATCGTGGAGTGTGCCCCGGGGGAGGCCCCCAGTGAGCGCGAGGAGTGAGCCGGTCTTGCGAGCCCCGCAGTCGCGAACGAAGGTCTCACGGTGACCGGATGGGAGGGGCCGGTCCTGGTCACCGGGACCGACACCGAGGTCGGCAAGACGGTGGTGACGGCGACCATCGCGGCCGCCGCGCAGGCCGCCGGGCTGCGGGTGGCGGTGGTCAAGCCGGGTCAGACCGGTACGGCGGGTGGTGAGCCGGGCGACGTGGACGCGGTCAACCGGCTGGCCGCTCCACTGACCGGGCGGACCCTGGCCAGTTATCCCGATCCACTGGCTCCGCTGGCTGCCGCCCGGGTCGCCGATCTGCCGCCGTTGGAGCTGTACACGGCGGTGGACGCGGTGCGTGACGAGGTCGACAAGCACGACCTGGTGCTGGTCGAGGGCGCGGGTGGGCTGCTGGTGCCGATGGGGCTGCGTCCGTCGGGGGAGCCGTGGACGATGGCCGACCTGGCGGTGTCGCTGGGCGCGCCGGCGGTGGTGGTCGCCCGTGCCGGGTTGGGCACGCTCAATCACACGGCGTTGACCCTGGAGGCGCTGGACCGCCGTGCCGTGCCGGCCGGTGTGGTGATCGGCGCCTGGCCGGCGCGGCCGGAGCTGGTGCACTGGACGAATCTGACGGATCTGGTGCCGAACCTGCTCGGCGCGGTGCCCGACGGTGCCGGTGCGATGGACCCGGGGGTGTTCCGGCGGTCCGCCCCGGGTTGGCTCACCCCGGCGCTGCACGGTGTGCTCGACGACTGGCGGGTCTGGGCCGAGGAGAGCGGCTGAACACCTGACTTTCGTCGGTGTCCGCGCAGGTCGGGCGTGGGTAGCCTGACCGCCGTGCGGATCCTCGACTCGTCGCCGGGCCGGCTGGACCGGCGGCGTCGCCTGCTGTCGGACGTGCTGCTCTGGGCGGTGGTCGCCGCCCCGGTGGGTTACGCCGGCTTCAGCCCGCCCTACGCGCCGTACGCGGTGCCGTTGGTCGTCGGCAAGATGGTGGTGCTCGGCGCGGCGGTGGTGGCGAGTCGACGTCAGCCGTTGCTCGCCCCCGTGCTGGTGGTGCTGGGGTCGGTGGTCGACGGCAACTTCGCGTTCGCGATTCCGGTCTTCAGCTACCTCGCCGGGCGGCGCACCGCGTCGGTGGGTCCGGCGGCCGGTGTCTTCGTGCTGATCGTGGGCGGTGGCACGGCGCTCAACCTGGGGCTGCTCGGCACCGGCGCGGCCACCTGGTTCCTGCTCGCCTCGGTGCTGCTCTTCGCCGCCGTGTTCCCCTGGCTGGTCGGCCGGTACCGGCGTCAGCAGCAGGAGCTGGCGGACGCCGGTCGGCGGCACGTCGAGGCGTCGACCCGGGAGCAGCGCGGCGCCGCCGAACGGATCCGGCTGCGCGAGCGGGCCCGGATCGCCGGGGAGATGCACGACTCGCTCGGTCACGACCTCAGCCTGATCGCGTTGCGGGCCGCCGCCCTGGAGGTCGCCGCCGACCTCGACGACCGGCACCGGGCGGCGGCGGGGGAGTTGCGCGCGAGTGTCTCCGCCGCCACCGAGCGCCTGCACGAGATCATCGGACTGCTCCGTGAGGACGGGGGCGCGTCGGTGCGGCCGAGCGGGGAGACCGTCGCCGAGCTGGTCGAGGGCGCCCGGGAGGCCGGCATGGCGGTCCGGATGGAGGCGACCCCGGCGGTCGCGGAGCTACCGGCGATGACCGGTCACGCCGCCCACCGGATCGTGCGGGAGGCGTTGACCAACGCCGCCCGGTACGCGCCCGGCGCTCCGGTCGAGGTGTCGGTCACCCGCTCGGGTGACCGGGTGGAGGTGGCCGTCGTCAACGACGCCCCGCCGGAAGGGCCGCTCCCCGCCCCGCCGTCGCAGGGCAGCGGGTTGCTCGCCCTCGCCGAGCGGGTCCGTCTCGCCGGTGGAACGCTGCACGCCGGCCCTCGTACCGACGGTGGTTTCGCCGTGCGGGCGGCGTTGCCGGCCACCGGGCCGGTGGAGAGCGCGGCCGGGACGGGCCCGGCGGCACCGTCCGACCCGGCGCAGCCCGACGCGGTGGGGGAGCCCGGCCCGTCGGAGCGGCCGGTGGACGCCGAGCGGCGGCTGCACGACGCCCGCCGACGGGTGCGGCGCAGTCTGCTGGTGGCGCTGCTGGCCCCGGTCGGGTTCGCCCTGGTGCTCTCGCTCGTCTACTACCCCGTGGCGACGGCGGGCACGGTGCTGGACCGGGCCACGTTCGACCAGATGCGCCTCGGTACGGCCCGGTCGGAGCTGGCCGGCCTGCCCCGCCGGCAGTTGGAACGCCCGACGACCGCCGACCGGGACGGCTGCGAGTACTACACCGACGGCAACTTCCCCCTCGCGCAGCCGACCTGGCGGCTCTGTTTCACCGACGGCCGGTTGGCCAGCAAGGAGTGGATCGCGTAGTGAACAGCGACACGGCCGGCGCGGAGCGGGTCCGGGTGGTCCTGGCCGACGACGAGGCGATGATCCGCGCCGGGGTCCGGGCCATCCTCGCCGCCGATCCCGGCATCGAGGTGGTCGCCGAGGCCGGCGACGGGCACGAGGCGGTGGAGCTGGTCCGTGCGCATCGGCCGCGGGTCGCGTTGCTGGACATCCGGATGCCCCGGTTGGACGGGTTGGCGGCGGCCGCCGAGATCCGTCGGATCGTGCCGGAGACCGCGACGGTCATGCTGACCACGTTCGGCGAGGACGACCACGTGGCGCGGGCCCTCGGGCACGGGGCGAGCGGGTTCCTGCTCAAGGCCGGCGACCCGCGTGAGTTGATCGCGGGGGTGCGCGCGGTCGCGGACGGTGGCGCGTACCTGTCGCCGACAGTGGCCCGCCGGGTGATCGAGCTAGGCGCCGGGCGGCTGGCCCGCCGACCCGTGGCGCGGGACCGTACCGCCGGGTTGACCGAGCGGGAACGGGAGGTGCTGGCCCTGGTGGGGGCCGGGCTGTCCAACGCCGAGATCGCCCGCCGGCTGCACCTGGTGGAGGGCACCGTGAAGAGCTACCTGACCAGCATCTTCACCCGGTTGGACGTGCGCAACCGGGTGCAGGCGGCGATCCTCGCGTACGAGGCGGGGCTGGTCGACGGCTGAGCGGAGGCAGTGTGCCCCCGCTCAGCCGCGGCGTCACGCGTCGCGGCGGCGCAACGCGGCCCGGCCCAGCAGGAGCGCGGCGCCCGCCCACCCGGCGAGCAGGAGCAACCCGACCAGGCTGGGGTACGGCTCGGTGTCCCCGGCCAGGAAGTGACCGCCGGCCACGCCGGGGAACACGTCGGCGATCCGGGTCAACACGTCGATGTCCGGCTCCTGGAGGGACAGCGGCACGATCATCAGGGTGGCCAGCAGCACGGTGAGCGTCAGGACCGCGCTGCGCAGCGCCGCGCCGAGGCCCAGCGCGAGCACGCCGATCAACGCCAGGTAGACCGCCACCGCCACGATGTCGCCGATCGTCTCGGCGGCCGGGGCGCTGCCCCACTCGCCGAGCACCGGCCGGGCGACCAGGGCGCCGACGCCGCCGAGCAGCAGACCGAGGGCGAAGGTGACAGCTCCGGCGACCACTGCCTTGCCCAGCAGTACGCGGCCACGCGACGGGGTGCACTGCAACGTGGTCCGGATGGTGCCGCTGGTGAACTCGGAGGTGATCGCCAGCAGGCCGAGCGCCAGCACCACGTACTGGGTCATCTCGACCGAGTCGATCAGCACGCTGCCCACGGTGACGATTCCCCGGTCGTCGGCCGGGTCGTCGTTGGTGTTGGCGTTGGCGGCGTAGATGGCCAGTTGGCCGGCACCGGCGGCCGTCACCAACAACCCGGCCAGAGCCGTCCACCAGGTGCTGCGCACCGAGGAGAGCCTGGTCCACTCGGCGGCCACGACGCCACCACGGGTACTGGTGCTCATCGCGCGCCACCTCCGGTCGGTCCGCCCGCGTACTCGACGCTGTCGGCGGTGAGTTCCATGAACGCCTCTTCCAGTGACGCGCCGTGCGGGCTCAGCTCGTGCAGTCGTACCCCCAGGTCGTGGGCCAGGTCCCCGACCTGGTCCACGGTCACGCCGGTGACGGTCAGCTCGGTGCGGTCGGCGGCCGTGACCGTCGCGCCGGCGGCGGTGAGGCGCGCGGCGAGGGCGGCCAGGCCGTCCGGGTGCGGGCTGCGGACCCGGACCGCGACGGCGCTGCCGGCGATCACCTCGTCGGTCGGCGCGTCGGTGAGCAGCCGTCCCCGACCGATCACCACGAGCTGGTCGGCGGTGAGCTGCATCTCGCTCATCAGGTGGCTGGAGACGAAGACCGTCCGTCCCTCGTCCGCAAGCGAGCGCATCAGGTGACGTACCCAGCGCACCCCGTCCGGGTCGAGGCCGTTCACCGGCTCGTCGAACATCAGCACCGGCGGGTCGCCGAGCAGCGCGCCGGCGATGCCGAGCCGCTGGCCCATGCCGAGGGAGAGGGTTCGCCCGGGTTTCCGGGCGGCCCGCCCGTCCAGGCCGACGGTGTCCAGCACCTCGTCCACCCGGCGGGTGGGGATGCCGTTGCTGCGGGCCATGGCCAGCAGGTGCGCGCGGCCGGACCGGGTCGGGTGAGTGGCCCGGGCGTCGAGCAGTGCCCCCACCTCGTGCAGGGGCCGGCGCAACTCCCGGTACGCGCGCCCGCCCACCAGGGCCTGCCCGGCGGTGGGGCGGTCCAGCCCGAGGACCATCCGCATGGTGGTGGACTTGCCGGCGCCGTTGGGGCCGAGGAACCCGGTGACCCGACCGGGCGCGATGTCGACTGTCAACGCGTCGACAGCGACTGTCGCGCCGAAGCGTTTCGTCAACCCACGTAATGTGATCATGCGTTGACGCTAGGCGAGCGACCCGCTGCCGCACCGCGCCCGAACGGCACCTCCCGACCCTGACTTTCGTCATGCCCCGGCCGGCTCAGAGCACGTAGTCCTCCAGCAGCGCCGGGGTGAGCCCGGCACGGTGGATCGCCTTCAGTGCCGCGAGGAGGTCGTCCATCAGCGCCGGCCGGAAGTGCATGAGCAGCACGTCACCGGGTCGCACCACCTTCTCCGGGGTCTGGTAGCGCACCTTCCCCTCGTGCACCGTCTCGGTCCAGTGCACCACCGCCTTCGCGCCGCAGTCGTGGGCGGCCTTCAACGTGGTGCTGTCGTGTTCGCCGAACGGTGGGCGGAACAGTGTCGCCCGCTTGCCGAACAGCGCCTCCAGTCTGTCCGCCGCCCCGCAGATCTCCCGCTTCTGGTAGTCGTACGACCGGCCGGCCAGCGAGGTGTGGTTGATGGTGTGGTTCTCGACGACCCCGCCTGCGACCTGGATCTGCCGGAAGTACTCCGGGTGCTCCTCCGCCGCCGGGGAGTTCAGGAACATTGTGACCGGGATGCGCGCCCGCCAGACGAAGTCGGCCACGTCGCTCGGGCGGGCCAGGCCGCCGTCGTCGATGGTGATGAACGCGACCTTCTGGTCGGTCGGCAGACGGTGCCAGAACGGGGCCGAGCCGGTCGTGGGGGGCAGCGGCACCGGTTGCGGCGGTGGCGCGTCGGGGAAGGTCGGCACCTGCGACAGGTACCAGTCCAGACTCCCGGGGGCGGGTGTCGGCGTCGCGGACGGTGAGGGGGACGGTGGGGCGGACGGCGCGAACGACGAGGCGGACGGGGTCGGCTGGTGCGCGGAGATCCGCCGGGCGTGCGCCGGGCCGGTTGCGCAGCCACTCAGCACCAGCAGGGCCAGAAGCGTTACGGCGGAGAGGCTTCGACGAGCAGGGGTCGCTGACACGCCCGGAAACCTACCGAAGCGATGTGAGGATCCGGTCAGGCCGGTGCGACCGGCGAACGCCGCACGACGAAGGCGTCCGGCATCCGGAAGGTCAGATTGTCCGGGCACCAGGGCGGACGGACCACCCGTACCCCGTCCAGCAGCGGCGCGGCCTCGGCCACCACCACGGCCGCCTCCATGCGGGCCAGCACGTCGCCGACGCAGCGGTGCGCGCCCGCCCCGAACGCCAGGTGCCGGCGTGACCCGCGCTGGCCCGGGCGGAACTCGTCGGGCGACTGGACGACCAAGGGATCCCGGCCGGCGCGACCCAACCACAGCACGAGGCTGCTGCCGGCCGGCACCACCGTCCCGCCCAGGGTGCTGTCCGTCGCCGCCACCCGCCGCCAGGTGACGATGGGCGGCTCCAGCCGCAGCCCCTCCTCCACCACGTCGGCGACGGCTACCTCGCCGCTGCGCAGACCGGCCCGTACCGCCGGTTCGCCGGTCAGCCGGTGCAGCAGCAGGGTGAGGAACTGGGAGGTGGTCTCCTGCCCGGCGACCAGCAGGAAGAACAGCGCGCCGACCACCACGTCCGGCGGGTGCCCGGCCGCGCGCAACTCGGCCGCCAGGCCGCCGCCGGTGGCGGCGAAGTCCCGCAGTACGTGGTGGAACCGGCCCACCTCGGCGGCGAGCGCCACCTGCCGGTCGGCGTCCAGCGGTGCCCAGAACAACTCCAGCGCGGCACGGGCGAACTCCTTGACCGCGCCGACCGGGGCGTCCGGCAACTCCACCAACCGGGCCAGCACCAGCAGCGGTAGGTCGGCGGCGAGGTCCGCGTACAGGTCCACCGGCTCGTCGGCGTCGAGCGCGGCGGCGAGCCGGGCGACCCGGCCCCGCACCAGCGCGGTGAGCCACTGCCGCTGCGCGGCGACCCGGGAGGGGTGCAACGCGTCCGCGACGATCGCCCGGATCTGCGGATGGCTGACGCCCGAGTTGTTCGCGAGCGTCGGCGGCAGCCGGAACCGGTGCCCGGCGAGCACCCGCAGGGCGGTCACCGGCATCGGCGTCACCGCGTCCAGCGCGTTGTCGGGCCGGTAGGTGACCGGGTCGGCGAGGACCTGACGGACCAACGCGTGTCGGGTGACGACCAGGTGGGTGCCGCCGACGTGGTCCGGCACCCGGGCCACGTCCGGCCACGCGGGGTCGGCCACCTGCGCCCAGCTGCGGAACAGCACCCGGACACGCTAGCCGGAGGCCCCCGGCAGCCCGGCCCGCAGTCGCCAGACGGTGGTGCGCTTCACCCGGACGCTCTCCAACGCCTCCGGCACCGGCACGTCGTACACGGCCAGCTCGTCGAAGCGGTCCCGGGGCAGGAACGCCCGGCCGGGGTCACCGACGATCACCGGTGCGCCGGCCCGGGTGGCACGGAGCAGGAACCGCAGGAACCGGCGGGCCATCGCATCGCTGTAGAAGACGTCACCGGCCAGCACCACCTCGGCGTCCCCCGCGTCGCCGTCGAGGATGTCGCCGAACTCGGCGTCGACGCGTACCCCGTTGGCCTCGGCGTTGAGGGCGACGGCCGCGACCGCCAGCTCGTCGACCTCGACGGCCCGCACGGACGCCGCTCCGGCGCGGGCGGCGGCGATGGCCACCAGGCCGGAGCCGGAGGCGAGGTCGAGCACCCGGCGGCCGGCGACCAGCTCCGGGTGGTCGGTCACGTAGCGGGCGAGCGCCTGCCCACCGGCCCAGGCGAACGCCCAGAACGGCGGCGGCCGGTCGGTGGAGAACTGGCCCTCGGTCAGCTCCCACAGCCCGATCGGCTCGTCCGCCTGGTGCAGGCGAACCTCGGGGACGAACGCGACGGGGGTGAGCCGGGCATGCAGCCGGACGAACGTGCGGGAGAGCTCGGACACGTCGCCGATTGTCCCAGCGGCCCGACTCCGGGCGTGTCGCGGGGGAGTGGTGACCGGTTCACCACGGTCGGTGAAAACCCCTCCCGTCCTTACCGCCCCGTGCGAACACACCCGTCTGGTCGGCCCCTCGCGCTGCTCCTAGCGTTGCCCAGTGGAGGCGACCGAACGGAGGACGGCGGTGGTGACGGTGTGGCGGTACGCGGTGCGGGTCGGGGTGGTGCTGGCCTGTCTGAGCGGGGTGGAGCTGGCACTGACCGCTCCGGCGCAGGCGGCGTTCACCACCGAACTGAGTGGGCTGCCGGCCCGGTTCACCGCCGGTGAGCAGGTACGCACGGTGTCCGCCGTCGTCTCCCGCACCGATCGGCGCGGAGGCTGCGTGAAGGTGCGCTGGTCGATGGTGCTGAGCGTGCAGGGCCTGCGACTCGACCAGGTCAAGATGGACCGGGTGGAGGAGGCCGGGGACTTCCCCCTGGAGATCCGGACCGAGGGCGACGTGGCCCGGCTCACCGACCGGCAGCTCGACCCGGGCACCCTCTGCCCGGGCCGCACGGTCACCGCCCGCTACCGGGTGGCCTTCGCCGAGGACGTCACCCAGGGACGGGTCACCCTCGCGGCCGAGGCGTACGACGCCAACTCGCGCCTGCTGGCCCGGCAGACCGCCACCCGTTCGGTGGTGGCCGCGGGTGGCGCCCCGACCAGCAAGCCGAGGGCGAGCGTCACCCCGTCGGAGCCCACCGACCCGCCGAGCGAGCCGGCCGTGGAGGAGAGCGCGGCCGGGGAGGAACCGGTGGCGGACTACCCGGTCGACGCCGCGCCACCGGCCGCCGGCCGCCCGGTGTCGCAGTCGGGTGGGTTCGGTGTGGTGCAGGCCGCCTTCCTGCTCGGCGCGCTGCTGCTCTTCCTCGGCATGGGGTTGCTGCTGCGGCTGCGGCACCTGACTCGGGCTCCGGGCGACCAGCCGGACGAGGCCGACGGCCCGCCGGTGGATCGGCGGTGGGAACGCCCCGCCGTCGACAGGTGGCGACCGGCCCGCCGTTGACCGAGGACAGTGGGGGCCGGCGACCTGCCGCCGGCCCCCACTGTGTCACGTCGAGAACGCCTGGAACTCGGCGATCCTGACCTGGCTCCGGGCCGGGCTGGCGGTCGCGCAGTCCGTCGTCGTGGCCGGGTCGGCGTCCTGCTCGCCCGCGTACTGCGGACCGCCGGTGCACTGACTGGCCAGCACCTCCAGCCGCAGGTGGGTGGCGACGGTGGTGGGCACCGCGAACGCCCGCAGGTTGATGTCCCGGACGTACGCCCGGTACGCCCCGCCGGGGAACGCGTCGCCCGCGCTGGTGTAGACGCGCTTCCACCGCGCCGGATCCGCGCAGTCGGTGGTCGTCGCGTCGCAGGCGGACACCGCGAACGAGCGCAGCGCGCTGAGCGCGTTCTGACTGCCGGTGTCGGCGTCGCCGGTGATCGCCGGGCGCAGCATCGCGCTGACGTTCACCCGCTTGACCGGGTGCGGGCCGTCGCCCGGCAACGCCACGGTGACCTGCCGGCCGGCCACCCCGTCCAGCGAGGCCCAGTTCGTCGCCTCGGTGTCGTCGCCGATCCGGTCCAGGTTGACCCCGTCACCGGTGATCGTCGCCCCGGATGCGGTGGACGCCAGGTTGCGGCTCATCCGCAGGTCGACGTAGCCCTGCTTGCCGGCCGTGGCGACCACGCCGAGCCGCTGGTGGCCGAAGCCGGGCGCGACCGCGAGCAGGTCGTACGTCCCGGCCACCAGGTCAACGGTGTCCGGGATCGCCGTGGCCGGGTCGGTGTCCGCGATCGGCGTGGCCCGAGCCTCGTACGCCCCGACGTACACCCGGATGGGGGCGTCGGCGCTGTCCCCGCGCGGGCGCAGGGTGAGCGTGGCGTTGCCGCCGCGCGGTGAGGCGAAGCTCGGCGTCGGGTCGGTGTCGCCGGCCCCGTTGGTGGCGGCGTCCCGGCCCATCCCGGAGCGGGCGAACTCGGCCCAGATCAGGTCCTGGTTGGCGCCGCCGAAGCGGAGCAGGTCGGCGGTGAGCATGTTGTCCCGCATGTCCAGCATGCTGACCTGGCTGGCGGCCTGGAGCAGGAACGAGTCGAAGACCAGCTGCGACCAGCGCCGGTTGCCCGGGCACTGGTCGGCGGCCACCTTCCCCTGTGCGCAGTCGAGCTGCCGCTGCGGGGTGCCGAGGCCGTACCGCTTCACCAGCGCGGAGCGGACCCGGAAGTTCGTGGCGCCCCAGATCTCCCCGTCGGCGTGCACGGCCGGTCCACCGGTGTTGTAGCCGATGTCGGAGTAGTTCAGCGGGCTACGGCTGAGGTCGTGGTTGCGGATGCCGCTGACCAGGTTGCCGGTGACGTAGCCGCCGGTGACGAAGGGCGTCTCGCCGGGTGCGCGCAGCCCGTGCTGGAAGAGGTACTCGGCGGCGAGCAGGTCGCCCCAGGACTCACCCATCGCCCCGCCCTGGTGACCGCTGATGCCGCTGTCCGGGCCGGCGATCATCCGGTTGGTGATCGCGTGGGTGTACTCGTGGCCGATCACCGTCATGTCGTAGTCGCCGTCCACGCACGGCGGGTACGGCCCGCCCGCCTGCGGCTGCCACAGGTACATGTTGGTGGTCGGCGGCAGCCCGTCGCGCGGGGTGCCCTGGTTGGCGTTGTTGCGGTTGCCGGTCAACGCGCCCTGCTGGGCGCGGCCCTGCTCGGCGTCACCGCCCAGCCCGGACGGGGTGAGGTTGACCGCCTGGAGGTTCCACGCCGACTCGGTGAACCCCAACCGGTAGGACCAGTCGTGCATCCGGTTGTGCATGGCGAAGAGGTTGGCGATCGAGGCGTCCGCGTCGTTGCGCTGGGCGGAGGTGAACACCTCCGGGTTGCACTTCGCCTGGTGCCACTGGTCGGTGAACGGATACTCGTAGCGGCGTTCCGGGCTGGTGGGGGCCGGGACGACAGGGGTGTTCGCGCCCCAGGAGAGCACCGTGTTGGCCGAGTTGCCGCGCGAGGTGTACGTCGGCGTGCCGGTCGCCGCGTCGACGTCCCACGGCTGGCCGGTGGCCGGGTCGCGGGAGGCGGCCACGCAGCCGGGCACCGGGTCGGCGCACCACCGCACCCGGGGGTCCTGCCCCGGGCCGAGGTCGCGGGGCGGGGTGGCCGGGAAGACCGCCCAGCTGGGGTTGTCGGAGTCGTAGTCGACGAGATCCTCGCGGACCAGCACCTGCCCGGTGGTGCCGTCCACGTAGGTGGTGAACGCGGCGGGGTGCTCGGTGTCCGCGCCGATCATGGTGATCTCGTACGCGGCCCGTGGCCCGTCCACCGGGGTGGGTACGGCCACTGCCCGGATGGTGTGGCCGGCCACCGCGTCGGCGGTCAGCCCGGCGTCGGCGAGCGCGGCGGCGTACGCCTGCTCGGGGGTGCGGGTGGCCGGGGCGGGGGTGCCACCGTCGCGGGCCAGCGAGGAGCTGACCGAGAGCACCGTGCCGCCCGCGACCGCGAGCGTGACGAGGCCGTCCGGCCCGGCCGGCAGGTCGCCGAAGCGTTGCCGGAGGGTGACCACGGCACCGCTGCCGATCGGCCGGACCAGCACGCGGTCCATGGCGGCCACCGAGGCGGCGTCCAGCCCGAACAGGTCGCGGTTGGCGGTCAGATAGGCGCGGGCGGCGGCCTCCGGGTCGGCGGGCAGCCCGGTGGCGAGTGGGGTGCGACCGGGGCCGAGCGCCTGCGGGGTGCCGAGCCGGTTCCACCGGACGTCGGGGTCGGCGGCGCGGGCCAGGCCGCGCTGGCGGGAGTCGGGTGCCGCCGTACCGGTGCGGTTGTCGGCGTCGGCGGGCTCGTGGCCCTCGGCGAACGGTCCGGACGTGCGCTCGGCGGACGCCGCGTTGCCGGTGGGGGCCGCGGTGCTCACGCCGGTGGGGAGCAGCGCGGCGACCGTCGCCGTCGTCGCCAGGACGGCGATGAGCCGGCGTCGGCGCCGGCTCATCGGGGGTGACCAGTCCGGTTGTGGCACGGGACCTCCTCGTGGGAGCGGGATGGCCGGCGGTCGCCGGCCGTCGATGCGCGGTAACGCATGCGCATACGTGGATATCAGCCGGTCGTGGTGGCGGCAAGGGCCCGGAATGTCGACGTGGCGTGGGACCGAGGACTGGCGAAGCCGCCCTCGGGGTGTCCCGGGGCGGTCGCGGCGATCGGTGCGGGGAGGTGGGGCCGGTGGTCGGCCGGCTACGGGCGCGGGGTGGTCAGTCGGTCGGCGCCCAGTCGGGGTCGCGGCCGAAGGCGGCCAGGAGGTGGTCCTGTTCGTCGGCGTCGTCGGGCACCCGTACCCCGGTGCGGACCAGGTTGTTGCGCCGGTAGTCGTCGATCTCCCCGGCGAACCACTGGGCGGCCACGTGCACCGCGTCCGGGTCGAGCCGAGGCTGGGCGCCGATCGCCACGGCCACGTCCCACCCGTGGATCAGGTGCTCGGCGAGGAGTTGCCGGAGGTATTCCGCGGCCGGGGTCTCGCCGCCGGAGAGGTGCACGGTGCGGTCGATCGTGCCGGGGTGGGTGGCGGCGATCTCGGCCTGTGCGGCGGCCTCCCGTGCGGTCGCGATCGGGTCGGCGCCGAGCTGGTCGCCGTCGAGCTGGTCGCCGACCTCCTCGATGGTCCGTCCGGCGAGCAGCGGGACGCTCCACCGGGACTCGGTGACGACGTGGTTGACGAGTGTGCGGACGTCCCAGTCCGAGCAGGGTGTCGGGTCGGACCACTGGTCGGGCGCGATCTGGTCCACCCGGTCGACGAACTCGGCCAGGCTCCGGCGGTACGCCTCCAGCAGATCCATGCTGCCGATTGTTCCGGTCGGCGGGGCGGTGCGAGCCGTTTTGCCGGGCTTGGTCGGGTATTGGTGCGTTCTGCCCGGTTCAGTCCAGGACGGCAGGGTCCAGACCGAGCTCCCGGGCGGTGACCAGCCGGACCCACTCGCCGAACTGCCGGCGGGAGATCACCCGGTCGTGCACGGCCAGTTGGACGGCGAGGCCGTCCATGACCGCGCTGATCCGCCAGGCGGCTCCGTCCGGGTCGGCGCACTGGAAGGTGCCGTCGGCCACCCCGCTGGAGATCACCTCGGCGAGGTCCTGACGCCAGCGCAGGTCGAGCCGGCGGGAGACCTTCTCCAGCTCCGGAGTGCGCAGCGACTCGGACCAGCCGTCTATCCACATTGACCAGGAGGTTGCCCGCCCGGCCGGGGTGTAGAGCTTGAGGATCCTGCGGAGCTTGGTCAGCGGCGGGGCCGAGGAGCGGGTCACCGCGTCCAGTCGGGCCAGATCCTGCTCGACCGCGTACGCGAAGGCCTGCGCGAGCAACCGCTCCTTGGTGGCGAAGTGGTAGAAGACCAGTGCCTGGCTCACGCCTGCCGCGTTCGCCACGTCCGCCGTTCGGGTGTTGGCCAGACCGCGCTCCACGATCACGTCGCAGGCGGTGCGCAGCAGGGCATCCAGGCGGATCTCGGCCGCACGTCTCGTCACGACCGTTACCGTAGCCCATCCGAGTGAACACGAACAGTTACCACCACGTGCTGAGCGGTGCTCTGTCAGTCGGAAGCCGGACACTTCCCCGGGGTGCCGTCGATCGTTCTGTAGGGGAGCATTCACCGAGGTCTGCCGCCGGAAAACGCCGTGCGGGCGGTCCGCCGGTCGCTCTGCGACACGGTGATGACGATCGTTGCCTGGTGGTGTCGGAGTGTGACTGTCACCAGCGGGTCGAGGCACCAGGCCATCCTCCTAGGAAGCCTGCGGGAGATGGGGGTGATCTCGTCCCGCAAGGGTCAGACGCGCCGAGACGACCCCGAGTTGGCAGTCGTTCGCCGGCTCGGCTAAAGTTCTCATCCGTCACCCGGGAACGTCCGGGGGCGTGCGGACGTAGCGCAGCTGGTAGCGCATCACCTTGCCAAGGTGAGGGTCGCGGGTTCGAATCCCGTCGTCCGCTCGGAGCTGCCGCCACGCATGACGGGGGCAACCTCGGTGGGGTGGCCGAGAGGCGAGGCAACGGCCTGCAAAGCCGTGTACGCGGGTTCAAATCCCGTCCCCACCTCGGCAACAAGCACGGGCGATTGGCGCAGTGGGAGCGCGCTTCCTTGACACGGAAGAGGTCACTGGTTCAAACCCAGTATCGCCCACCACAGGAAACGGCTCGTCACCGCAAGACCCGGTGACGAGCCGTTTCGCATATGCCGACCGCCCGACCGCCCGACCGCCCGACTGCCCGACTGCCCGACCGCCCGCTTGTGGGAGCGGGGGGAGGTCAGTCGACGCTGAGTCGGTAGCCGATCCCGCGCACGGTGTGCACGCGCAGCGTGCCGCCGGCAGCACGCAGTTTCTGCCGTAACCGCTTCACGGCCGAGTGCAGGACCGACGAGTCGCCCAGGTAGACGCAGCCCCACACCGATTCGAAGAGCCTCTCGTACGTCCAGACCCGGACCGGCGCGACGGCGAGCTGGGTGAGCAGGTTGTGCTCCAACCGGGTCAGGGGCAGGGGTTGCCCACGCCACGTCACCAGGTGGTGAAGCGGATCGATCTCAAGACCTCGCAAACTGCTCCCGCCTGGAGCGGCAGCGGCCGCGGCGGTGCCAGGGGCGACGGCAGCGTCGTGGGGCGTCGCGGCGGGGTCGACGCCGGCGGCAGGGCCGGCATCGGCGTGGCCGGCAGCGGACGGCGCGACGCTGCTGAGGAGAGGAGCCGGGGCATTGGTCACGGCGGGGCCGATCATGGCCTGCAACTCGGCGAGGTCGGTGCAGATCACCAGTGTTCCGAGCCCGTCCAGTCGCCGCACCATCCGCTCCCGCACCGACACGTCGGCGCTCACACAGAACACGAGAGACACATCGTCGACCACCGCACTCCCTCCCCAGGTACCACAGGAAAGACAACGCTGTCTCAGCGTCGTAGTCAATGCCTTCTTCCCTGCGCGGCGGCGCGGGGGCCGTCCCTGGGCGGATCACTGGGCGAGCGCGGGGGCTTCCCCGCGTACGGCTCAGAAGGTCAACACGCGGAACTCGCCCACCGGTCGGAAACCGAGGCGGCGGTAGACCGACTCACCGATCGGCGAGGAGGTGAGCGCGGCGGTGCGGGCACCCCGCTCGCCGGCCAGGCGCAGTGCCGCCCTGGTCATCGCCGCGCCGATGCCGCTGCGCCGCTGCTCGGGCTGCGTACCCACGAAGTAGAGGGTGACCAGGCCGTGGCTGAGCCAGGCGACGGCGGTGCCGACGACCCGACCGTCGTCCAGCCGACCGGCCAGTCTGATCACCGTGCCGTCACCGGAGAACGCCTTCTCCCGCTCGATCGTCGCCGCCACGCCGTCCGCCGGGATTCCCGACACCCGGGCGTAGGCCCTGACGAACGCGGTCAGGTCGGTGGTCTCGGCGATGTGCAGGCCGGCCGGCGTCGGACCCTCCGCGGCCTCGTCGATCACCGCGGTCATGATCGGCAGGCGGGCGAACTCGACAGCACCGAGGGAGACCAGGCCGTCGGCCGTGCCGGGGTCGCTGTCCGGGCCGACCCACCACACCCGGGGTACGCCGTGCAGGCGCCGCCGGGCCTCCAGGAGCGCGTCCTGCGGTGTGCGCCCGGTCACGCGCAGCACGCCGTTGAGGGTCGGGTGCGGCACGTCGCTGCGGTAGGTCGCCAGGTCCGGACCTCCGACCGGGCCGATGTTCCAACCGAGCAGGTACGCCCGGTGCGCGGCCAGCACCGTGTCCAGGGACTCCATGATCTGGATCGTAACGCGGTGCCGGACACCGCCTCGACCAGCCAAAACAGTGGTGAATGTTCTCCCGCCCGAGCGGGACGGACCGGCCGCCCTCGTCGAGGTGGCCGGTCCGTGGTCGCCGGACCTGCCGGCTGTGCCGCTGACGAACCGTGGTCGGGTCACATCGGCGGGGCGATGTCCCGCCGCTCCTCGACGTGGCGGTACTCCACCGGCTGCTCGGTGGTGGTGACGACCTGGCGACGCCGACCCCAGATCATCGTGGTCATGATCAGGCCGAGCACGCCGGCGCCCATCAGAATCCAACCGACCACGTCGAGGTTGATGCCGCCGACGCTCGCGTCCAGGGCGAAAGTGAGGATCGCGCCGAGCGCGATCAGGAAGATGCTGGTGCCGATACCCACGACAGCCTCCTTAAGGGGGTGTGGTGCGCTGTCGAGCCCTTCAGTACCCCGGCGGCGACCAGCGCAATCGCCGACCGCCCAGGGTGCCGCACCAAGCGATCTTGGCATCGGGTAGAGTTCACCTGTCGCCGACGCGAGTCGGGGACGTGCGGACGTAGCGCAGCTGGTAGCGCATCACCTTGCCAAGGTGAGGGTCGCGGGTTCGAATCCCGTCGTCCGCTCGCGATCTGCCCCATCGGGGCCTGACTGCCGGGTTCGGCGGTCGCCACGGGCGATTGGCGCAGTGGGAGCGCGCTTCCTTGACACGGAAGAGGTCACTGGTTCAAACCCAGTATCGCCCACCATCCATACGCAGATCAGCGGGCCCGTTACCGGACAGCCGGTAACGGGCCTCGCCGTTTCCGGCAGCCTTGTCACTCGCCGGCGCGCAGCACCTCGCTCAGCCGGTCGCGTCGCCGCAGCGCCGACTCGACAGGTACGACAGTGGTGGCCGCTGCCAGCAGCACCGCACTCACCAGGGCGAGCAGCCACCACGGCAGGACCGCCGCCGGGTCGGTGCCCTGGCCGGTGAGCAGCCGCAGGTCGAGCGGGCCGAGCGTCAGGCGTGCGAGCAGGGCCGCGAGCAGCGGACCGCACACCGCGGCGACCACGACCGGTGGCAGCACCTCTGCGGCGGCGACCCAACGGGCGTCGCGTGGTCGCAGGCCGAGGGTCCGCAACCGGGTCAGGGTCTGCCACCGCTGCGCCGCGCCTGCGGCGGCGGCGAGCGTCAGGCCGAGCAGCCCCAGCGCCAGCAGCACCACGGCGGCCGTCCACGCCAGCCGGAGGAGCCCCACGGTCAGTGGCGCCACCCGCTGCGCCCGCAGGACGTCCGCGCGCAGCACGACGTCGGCGGCGACGCCGCTGTTCGCCACGGCCTGCGCCGCGCCCGGGCCGGTCACCCAGACGGTGTTCGGAACGGCGGGCAGCCCGGCGTCGGCGAGGGCTGCGGCGTCCACGACGACGACGTCGGCCACGCCGCCGACGGAGGGAGCGGTGCCGACCGCGGCGAGACGGATCGCCGGTGCGCCGTCGCGGGGTAGCTGCAGCCGCGTGCCGGTCCGCAGAGCACCGTCTCCCGAGCGCACCAGCGCCGGGACCTCGCCCGGGCCGGGACCGGGTGCGGTGAGCCGGGCCAGTGCCGGCGCGTCCGGCAGCGGAGTGGTGGCCAGCAGGCGCTGGAACGCGGCGGTGTCCACCACGACCAGTCGTGGGGTGAGCAGCGTCGACTCGCTGAAGAGGCGCGCGGAGTCGGTCACCTGCGCGACGACGACCTGCCCCACCCCGGGTGCGGCGGCGATGCGCCCGGCCAGCGCGGGCGTGGCGGCCTCGGCGTCGGCACCGACGTCAAGGCGGGCGTCGGCGCCGACGGTGCTCCACGCGCCGTCGCTCAGACCCCGGGTGACGGTGGCGCCGAGGATGAGCGCGAACGACGCGAGCGCCGTGGTGCAGACCAGCACCAGCAGCGGCAGCGCGCGTCCGGCCGTCGTGGCCGCCTGGGCGGCACCGAACACGCCCAGCGGGCGGCGTGAGCGCAGGGCCTGTCGGAGCGCGAACCGCGCCGCGAGGGGCACCAGCCGGAGCAGGACGAGCGCGCCGACGAGCGCGCCCAGGGCGAGGGCGCTGATCGGCAGGATCAGGTCGCCGGTCAGCTCACCGGTGTCGCCGTCGGTGGCCACGGGCAGAAGCCCGCGTTGGTGCAGTGTGACGAAGGCGGCGACCGCGGCGATCAGGGCAGCGGCTTCCACGGCGGCGCGGCGCAGGTGGCCGGTGGCCCGGATCCAGCGCCGGGCGGCGGGGTTGGCGGGCTGACGTCGGTCGCGGCCCGCGCGGGCGGCGGCGAGGGTGCCGAACGCCGGCCCGGCGACGGCACCCGCCAGGACCACGGGAACGGCCCAGACCCAGGAGACGCCCGCAACGGCCACGCGGGCGAGCGCGAGCCCGACGGCGGCGGCCGACAGGGACACCACTGTGGACTCGAGGACCAGTTCCGCGCCGAGGTCGGGAAGCGCCGCCCCACGCTGCCGGGTGATGACCAGCGTCGGGGTACGGCGGCGGACCAGCAGATCGGCGGCGAGCAGCAGAACCAGTACCGTGGCGGTCAGCACCCCGACGAGCAGGACGGCGGCCTGCGCGAAGGCGGCGCTGATCTGCGTACGGGCGTCGCGCAGGGTCGTGTCGAGCTGCGACTCCCACCTCAGGGACTGGTCGCGCGCGCTCGACGCGCCGGAGGTGGCCTTGAGCTTGACCACCTGGCCGGCGAGCGCGGCGGCGGTGTCCCAGGTGAGCGCGCCGGGTTCGGGCGCGAGGTGGATGGTGCGCGGCAGTTGGTCCTCGTTCACGGCGAGCCGGGCGTCCGGTAACGACTCGCGCGACAACAGGCCGCCGAAGCGGGTGATCCCCACGCCGTCGACGCCAGGCGTCGGGCGCAGGAGCGCCGGGGCGAGTCGCCAGGCCGGGTCGTCGCTGTCCACGGGTCGGTAGATCCCGCTGATCCGGACGTCCTTGTCGCCACCCTGGCCGTCCCTGACCGGGATTCGATCGCCGGGGCCGAGGTCGAGTGCGGCGGCGTCCACCTCGGAGAGACCGACCTGCACCGGCCAGGGCGGCCCGTCGTAGGGGGTCTCCACGTACTCGTCGACGACCGCGGGGCCGGGCGCGCTGCCGGCGATCCAGGTCACGTCCGGGCCGCCGGGGTCACCGGCCAGGTAGGTGAACTGGAAGGTCCGTGGCGTGTTGCCGTCGGTGATGCTGAGGATCGGGCCGTTGACGACGGCGACGGGTGGGAGCAGCGCGGTGTCCAGGTCGGGCCCGAGCGCGGACGTCACCCGGGCGCGGAAGTCGTCGACGGCGTCGGCGAGGCCGGGCATCCGGACCCGTCCGCCGGTCGGCCCGTCGTCGCGTTCCCAGTCGGCGTGCGCGAGGACGTTCGCGTCGGGGCCGGCGCGGCGCACCGCGTCCTGCACGGCGTCGTCGGCGGCGGCGCGCAGCAGCGCCGGCGCTGCCCCGGCGAGCAGTGCGACGGTCGCGATGACGGCGGCGGTGAGCAGCAGCGGCCCGGCGTCGGTACGCCCGCGGCCACGGATGCTGGGCCAGTGCGGCGCCGGCAGTCGGCGGGTCGGCCACCGGTTCACGGCGCCACCCGCAGGTGCGCGGCGTCGGCCCGGCGGACCTGGACGGTGACCACGACGGCGACTGCCAACAGGCATCCGGCCAGCAGTAGGGCGAGCAGCGCGGCCTCGGCCGACCACGGCCAGTGTGGTTGGGCGGCCGGGACGGGTGCGGCGCCGGTGTCGGAGCGTACGAGCAGGGGAGCGACGGCGGCGGTGGCGAGCGCGCCGACGGCCGCGCCCGCCGCGAGCAGGGGCAGCAGGACACCGGCGTGCTGGCCGAGGAGGACGGCCCGGATGCCGCGCCGGGACATTCCCAGCCCGCGCAGCCGCGCCACCTCGACGGCGCGGACCTGGAGGTCACAGGTGACGTGCAGGACGACGCCGGCGAGCAGCAGCAGGGCTGCGGCCGGGACGACGAGCCGCAGCGCGGCCGGCAACCCGGCCTGGAGCGGGCCGCTGCGGAGGCGGGCGGTCTCCGCTTCGCGCGTCGCGACGGTCCCCAGGTGCAGGGCGGCGGCCCGCTCGGCGGCACCGGGCCCGGCCGGGTGACCGACCCACCAGGCATCGACGGGGAATGTCAGGTCGCCGGTGACGACGCGGGCGCGCGACAGCGTGTCCAGGTCGGCCAGGACGGCGACGGCGCCGGGGGCGGACGGTACGGTCGGCACGACCTCGGCGACGACGACCGGGACGGGCGTGATCCCGACCGTGACGCTGAGCTGGCTGCCCCGCCCGGCGCCGACCTCGTCGGCGAAGCGCTCGGAGACGGCGACGGGCACCCGGCCGGGGTCCGGGAAGGCGCTGGCGACGAGGGTCCGGGCGGCGTCCTCGGCACCGCCGAGGTCGACTGTCGCCGCCATCCGCAGCGTCGTTCCGGTCGGCGTGGCGGACACCAGGGCGGTCGGGTCGGTCACCTTACCCGGGACCGGCGGCGCGGACGTGGCGGTCCAGCCCGGTCCGTCGGTGGACCCCGCCGCCGATCCGGCGGGCGGCACGGTGAGCGTGACGGCTACGGCGACGCGTCCGCCGACCGGTTCGGCGGTGACCGGCAGGGCGACCGCGACGAGGCGCAGCCCGTCGGCCGTCGCGCAGGCGGGCAGCCGAATCTCCCGGCCGTCGAGCGGTACGGCGGGGCCGGTGCAGGACGTGCGGAGGCCGGTGGCGTCCTGCAGCAGCAGCCGGGGCGTCACGGCGAGCGGGGTGCCGCCGGTGGTGGTTCCGCTCAGGACGAGTGGGGCGTCGGTCGGGACGGCGAGGCCGGCGGCCCGGGTGCGTGGGGCCAGCGCGGCGCCCACGTCCGCCCAGCCGCTGTCGCTGTCCAGCCGTCCGCGCAGCAGCCCGTCGGCGCGGGTGGTGTCGACGGCGACCAGGCGCGGCGCGTCGCCGGCGGTGCCGAGCCACTGACCGACCGAGGTGCCACGGTTGAGGACCGGACTCACCACTCCCGCGGTGGCCGCGCTGACGACCGCGCCGTCTCCGGCCACCGGTGTCGTGGTGAGGGTGAGGGCGAGGTCGGTGCCGACGGAGACCGCGGCCTGGTCGCGTTGCGACTGGTGCCACGTGTCGTCGAAGGCGAGGCCGAAGGTCCCGGCCGCGCAGGCCAGCCCGACGAGCAGCCCGGCGGCGACCGCCTGGGGCCGGCGGGCGGCCTCGGCGACCGCCAGCGGAAGCGCCAACCCGCGGGCGCGGTACGCCAGCCGGTCGACGCCTCGAAGGGCGGGCAACACCACCCGGAGTGCCAGGGCGGCGCCAGCGGTGAGCAGCAGCGCGGGCGCGAGCACCCGCACCGCGTCGGCGCGAGGGCTGGCGGCGGCGGGCTGCGCGTACAGCTGCCACCATCCGACGGCGGCGAACAGCGCGAGCATCAGGTCGGCGCCGGACCGGGCCAGCAGTTCACGGCGGGTACGCCGGTCGCCGGCCGCCGGGGCCTGCCGGATCGCCAGGACGGTGAGGACGGCGGCCAGTGTCAGCGCGCCGCCGACGACCGCGAGGACCTGGGCGCCGATGACGGTCGGCCGGACGGTCAGGCCGACGGCGTCCAACGGCGGTAGGTGGGTCAGGCCGGCGTGCAGGGCCGACGAGGCCGGTATCGCGAGCGCGGCGGCGACGGTGGCGACGAGTCCGGCCTCGAGTGTCGCGGTGGCGGCGAGCTGGCGACGGCTGGTGCCCAGGGCGGACCGCAGGGCGGTCTCGTCGGCGCGGAGGCCGGCGGTCAGCCGGCCGGCGAGGACGAGCGCCGTCGCGGCCAGGACACCACCGAGGACGGCGACGGCGAGCACGACGGCGGCGGTGACACGCCGTTGGTCGTCGGCGGCCCGCAGGGTCAGCGGCAGCTCGGAGGCGACCCGGGCGAGCTGGACACGGTCGCCGAGGGCGCCGGCCAGCCGGCGGTCGGCATTGTCGACGGCCCCGGCCACGGCCTCCAGGTCGCGGCGGTTGTTGTGGGACAGGTCCGGATGGGCGGTGACCTCCATCCGGTCGACTGTCGCTCCCGTGGTGACCAGGTCGGCGAGGTCGACGAGGAACGGGCCGTAGGCGTTGACCGGCTGCATGAACCGGCCGTCCCGGTAGCCGATGGCCGAGCCGGCCGCGGCCAACGGGTCGCGGTCCCAGCCGCGCCCCGGCAGCGGGCGTACGACACCGACGACTGTCACGTCGAGGGCCGGGACGGGCGGGTGGGCCAGTTCCGCGCCGAGTCGTACCCGGCGACCGGGGGTGAGGTCGAGCAGGTGGGCGGTGGACTCCAGCAGCACCGCGTCGCCCGGCTGTCGTGGCCAGTGCCCGGTGACCAGCTCGGCTCGGGTCGGCAGGTCGTCCAGCCCGGACAGGTACGCCTGGGCCCCGACGGTGGTGCCCGGGGCGAGCGTGGGCGGTAGCGCCCGCAGCACCGTCGACGCCCGAGCGGTCGTCGTCACCGGGAACGGTGCGAGCACGGAGGCCACCGCGGTGCGGGTGTCGGCGGCGACGGACGACACGTTCGGGCCCTCGACGGTGCCGGTGTAGACGGTCACGTCGACGGCGGCGGGGGCGGCGCGGGCCAGGGCGACCTCCAGCGCCCGCTCGGCGGTGCGGGTGACCAGCAGGGTGCAGGTGCCCAGCAGTGTCGCGCCGATCGTGACGACCCCGAGCAGCGCCGCCAGCAACGGCCACTGCGCGCGGGCGCGCCGACTGACCAGCCTCAGCATCGTCGTGTCACCTGACGTCCGGCACGGGCTGGTACGGCTGCCCGGCGGCTGGTTCGTCGAGGTGCCCGTCGTGGATGCGGATCACCCGGTCGGCCAGGGCCATCATCACCGCGTCGTGCGTCGACACCAGGACGGTGACGCCTTCGGACTCCACGATGCCGCGCAGCAGGGCCATCACCGACAGACCCGTCTCGGCGTCGAGTTGCCCGGTGGGCTCGTCGGCGAGCAGGAGGCGGGGCGAGGCGGCCAGCGCGCGGGCGATCGCCACCCGCTGCTGCTGGCCGCCGGACAGCTCGGCCGGACGTTGCGCGGCGTGGTCGGCCAGGCCGACCAGCTCCAGCAGCAACTCGACCCGCCGTTCGCGATCGGCCGGGGCGACGCGGGCCAGCCGCAGCGGGGCGGCGACGTTCTCCGCCGCCGACAGCACCGGGATCAACCCGAAGCTCTGGAAGACGTACGACAGCTTCTCGCGCCGCAGCCGGGACAGGCCGTCCTCGTCGAGCGCGGTAACGTCGGCGCCGTCGACGTGCACGGTGCCGGCGTCCGGGCGGTCCAGGCCGCCGATGACGTTGAGCAAGGTGGTCTTGCCCGAGCCGGACCGGCCGACGAGGGCCACCATGGAACCGGCGGCCACGTCGAACGACACGCCGCGCAGGGCGTGTACGACGGTCGGCCCGGTGCCGAAGCTGCGGTGGACGCCGCGCACGCTCAGCAGCGGCTCGCTGCTCATTCGCCGTGTCCCGAGTCGGGGCGGATCGTGATGTGGTCGGGCTCCAGGGCCAGCCGGACCCGTCGGGTCAGCGCCAGCGCCTGGCGGAACTCGCGGGGCACCTGGACCCGCCCGGCCCGGTCCATCACGGCGTACTCCTCGGCGATCGTGTGTTCGTCGCCCGCCGCGTCGGTGGTGGTGCGGCGCAGCACCTCGCTGCTGGTGCGTCCGTCCCGGATCGCGACGGTCCGTTCGACCTGGCCGCTGACCTCCGGGTCGTGGGTGACCACGACGACGGTGACGCCGTAGCGCCGGTTGACGTCCCGCAGCACGCCGAAGACCTCCGCGGACGTGGCGGCGTCCAACTCGCCGGTCGGCTCGTCGGCGAGCAGGACCTGCGGCTGGTTGGCCAGCGCCACCGCTATCGCGACCCGCATCTGTTGGCCGCCGGAGAGCTGGCCGGGACGCCGGTCGGCGCAGTCGGCGACACCGAGGCTGTCCAGCAGGTCGGCCGCGCGTGCCCGGCGCTCGTCCTTCGCGGTGCGCGCCGCCGCCATCGGCAGGTCCACCATCTCCCGTGCGGTCAGGTAGGGGATCAGGTTGCTCGCGGTCTGCTGCCGTACGAACCCGACGGTGTGCCGCCGGTAGTCCACCCGGTCCGCGCGGGACATGGTCAGCAGATTCCACCTGCCGACCCGGACCCGCCCGGCGGTGGGGGCGTCGATGCCGGCCAGGATGGACAGCAGCGTCGACTTGCCCGACCCGGAGGCACCGACGACGGCGACCAGCTCACCGCTCTCCACGGCCAGGTCCAGCCCCTGCAGTGCCTGCACCTCGATCGAACCGGTCTGGTAGATCCGCACCAGGTTCTCGCAGACGATGAGCGCGTCGCGGCCGAACTCGGGTGCCCGCGCGGATGGCTGTGGCAGCGACAGCGGTGTGCTGGACATCCCCATCTCCGTCCTCGTGCCGACGTCGAGCCACCGCGTGCGTCCAGCGTCTCGATTGCCCGTGCTGACGCAGATTGAAGCAGCTTCGCAATCGGCGGCTTCGTTGACCATGCCCCTGGGCGGCTTTTCCTGCATCCTGGGCGGAGGCCAGCGGTTCTGCTGCGGGCAGATCCGCCACCGATGAAACGGGGTGCCGCCCGCCGACCCGTGCCGGCAGGGTGGCGTGCATGAGACTGCTGGTGCTGGGCGGAACGGGCTTTGTCGGCGGCGCGACGGTCACCGAGGGCGTACGCCCGGGTGGCCGAGACCGTCGCCGACACCTGGCGGTGGCTGCGCGAGGTCGGTGCGGTTCCGCCGCGCGCCGGTCGACCGCAGCGCAGCTCGATCGGGTTGGACCCGACCCGGGAGGCGGCGCTGCTCGTCGGCTGACCGGGGTGCCACCGTTCAGGCCGGCACCGCCGGCAGGTCGAGCACCTCGTCCACGTCGCGGCGCGGGGTCGGTCGGCCCGGCTGGCCGTACCCGATCCGCAGCACCATCTGTGGCGTGCCGAACCGCCCCAGCGACAGCCGCAGCTGCTCCCGCGCCGTCGGCACCTCGATCGGTTGGGAGAGCATCGACACGCTGAGCCCGGCATCGGTGGCGACGAGCAGCAACCGTTGCAGGGCCTGGCCGGCGACCACCTGGTCCACTGCCGTGTTGCCGAACGAGCCGAGCACTCCGACGAGGGGCTCCGGCTCGAAGTCCCGCCCCGGGGCGCGGTCGCGCCCACCGAAGCCGCGCGTCGGCAGGACGTCCTGCGGCTCGCCCTGCGGACCCCCGGCCGAGGCGGGTACGCCGTCCGGCGCCGGCTCCCGGCGCAGCCACCGCTCGCTCTCCGCCCGGTACGCCGGGTCCCGCTCCAGCACCCGGTGCGCGCCGCGGGCGATCTCGCCGATCGCGGAGACCGCGCTCACCCCGATCAGCAACTCCAACCAGCACTGCTCGGCACGGGCCGCCTCGCCGAGGCGCCACCGGACGTCGGCCGGCACCCGGTCCGGCCAGAACGGCAGCCGGTTGCTGAACCGGCGGGGGATGGCCGAGTGCAGGCTCTGCTCGGCGGGGGAGGGGCAACGCGGGGCGGCCGGCACCAGCCGGGCCAGCAGGTCCGGTTCGGCCGGGTCGGGGCGCAGGCGTACCCGCGCGGGGATTCCGGCCACGGCCAGCGCCAGCCGCAGGTTGAACAGCGCCGCTCCGCAGGCGAGCCGGACACCCCAGCCGCTCGGGTCGGTCGCCGGCAGCCGGCGGGTCGGGTCGGCGAGCACCTCGATGCCGCCGTCGCGCAGTCGCAGCCGCCACGGCTGGGTGTTGTGCAACGAGGGCGCCCGGACCGCGTCCACGGCGGCGGCCCGCAGGTGGGCTCGGGTGTAGCCGATGTCCATGGTGGTGCTCCTCTCCCGACCGGCGGCTGACGGTGCCGCCGCGGCCGGCACACCTCCACGCTGCGCCGTCGGGTCGGCCGCCGGGCAGGGCCGGACGTCCCGACCGGGTGGGCCCGCGCGCCCCGAACGCCGCCCGGCCCGGTCGGGACTTTCGGCCCGTGCGGCGCGACGGGGTACGGGGGTAGAAACGAATGATGATCCGCGTCTTCCTCCTCGACGACCACGAGGTCGTCCGCCGTGGCCTGGCCGACCTGCTGCAGAGCGGCGGTGACATCGAGGTGGTCGGCGAGTCCGGCTCCGCGCAGGAGGCGGCGCGCCTCATCCCGGCGTCACGGCCCGACGTGGCGATCCTCGACGCGCGGCTGCCCGACGGCAACGGCATCGACGTGTGCCGTGACGTCCGCGCCGTCGACTCGTCCATCAGGGGCCTGATCCTCACCTCGTACGAGGACGACGAGGCGCTGTTCGCCGCGATCATGGCAGGTGCCGCCGGATACGTGCTCAAGCAGATCCGGGGCACCGACCTGGTCGACGCGGTGCGGCGGGTGGCGGCCGGCCAGTCGCTGCTCGACCCGGCGGTCACCGCCCGGGTGTTGGAGCGCATCCGCAACGGGGTCGAGCAGCCGCACGAGCTGAGGTCACTCACCGAGCAGGAGCGACGGATCCTGGAGTACGTGGCGGAAGGGCTCACCAACCGGGAGATCGCGGCCAGGATGTTCCTGGCGGAGAAGACGGTGAAGAACTACATGTCCAGCGTGCTGGCCAAGCTGGGCCTGGAACGTCGCACCCAGGCCGCCGTCCTGGCCACTCGTCTGCTCGGCAGGAACCCCTGATCCGGGTCGCTCAGTCGTGCAGCGGCACGGACCAGCTCACCTCGGCGCCGTGCGGCTCGACCCGGCGGATGGTGAAGGTGCCGCCGTGCCCCTCGGCGCGTTCACGCAGGTTGACCAACCCACCCCGGGCGGCGGCCGGGTCACAGCCCACCCCGTCGTCGGTGACCGTCACGCTCACCCGCCCGGCGTCGACGCGTACGGCGACGGCCACCCGGGTGGCCTGCGCGTGGCGGACCGTGTTGGACAACGCCTCGCGTAGCACAGCGGTGAGGTCCGGGCGGATGGCGTCCGGCACGGCGCTGTCCACCGGGCCGGTCACCTCCAGGTGCGGGGTGAAGCCCAACGACTCGGCGGCCAGCTCGATCGCCTCACGGATCTCGGTCCGCAGCGCGGCGGTCATCGGCGTCCGCAGCTCGAAGATGGTCCGGCGGATGTCCCGGATGGTGGCGTCCAGATCGTCGACGGCCGTGTTGATCCGCTTGGCGGCCTCCGGGCGACCCGCCATCGGCGCGGTGCTCTGCAGTTGCAGCCCGGTGGCGAAGAGCCGCTGGATCACCACGTCGTGCAGGTCGCGGGCGATCCGTTCGCGGTCCTCCAGGACCACCAGCAGCTGCCGTTCCTCCTGACCGCGGGCCCGTTCCATGGCCAGCGCCGCCTGACCGGCGAAGCTGCCCAGCAGGGCCACGTCGTCCTCGCTGCTGACAGCGCCGCGATCCGTGCGGTGTGCCACGACCAGTACGCCGTGCAACGTCTCGGCGGTCGCCAGCGGTGAGATCACCGCCGGCCCGGTGCGCAGCAGGGCCGGCCACGGCGCGGCGTGCGCCAGGTCGTCCACCCGGTCGTGGCGGCCCTCGGCGACCGCCGCGCCGAAGCTGGTGTCGGCCACCGGCAGGACCGTGCCGACCAGTGCCTGGGCCTGCGCGTCGGCACCGTCGACCACCTCGACGGTGAACTGCGCGAGGTCGGCGTCGTGGAGCAGCACCAGCGCCAGCTCGGCCTCGGCGACCTCCCGGGCCCGGCGGGCGACGAGTGCCAACGCGTCGGTACGGCGTACCTCGCCGAGCAGCACCGAGGTGATCTCGGCGGTGGCGGCGAGCCACCGTTCCCGTCGGTGCGCCAGGGCGTAGAGGCGGGCGTTCTCGATGGCCACGCCGGCGGCGGCGGCGAGCGCGACGACGAGCTCCTCGTCGTCGTCGGTGAACTGCGCGCCGCCCTGCTTCTCGGCCAGGTAGAGGTTGCCGAACACCTGGTCGCGGATGCGCACCGGCACGCCCAGGAAGCTGTGCATCGGCGGGTGGTTGGCGGGGAAACCGTAGGAGCGGGGGTGCTGGGTGATGTCCGGCATCCGCAGCGGTCGCGGCTCGTCGATGAGCAGGCCGAGCACTCCCCGCCCGTGTGGCAGGTCGCCGATCTTCGCGTGCTGCTGCGGGGTGATGCCGTGCACGATGAAGTCGTGCAACAGTCGGTCCGGGCCGAGGATGCCCAGGGCGCCGTACCGGGCCCCCACCAGGTCGCAGGCGGACCCGACGATGCGTTGCAGGGTGGTCCGCAGGTCGAGGTTGCTGCCGATGCCGACCACCGCGTCGAGCAGGGCCCGCAGCCGCTCCCGGCTGGTCACGACCTCACCGACCCGGTCCAGCATCTCCTGGAGCAGCTCGTCGAGGTGGACCCGGGACAGTGGACTCAAGCCGAGCGACGGGGTCGCCGTGGGGTCCTGACGAGGCGGCGGCACGCTGCTGGTCATCGAGGGATGGTAGCGCCGGTGACCTCGTCGCCAGAGCCGGTCAGCGGACGGCGGAGGTGTCGACCACCTGTGCGGTGGTCAGCCGCGGCGTGTGCGGTGGCCCCGCGTGTGCGGGGTCCGCGATGCCCAACCGGAGCACCAGGTACGGGAAGCCGATCCCGGAGAGCAGCTGACGCAGGGTCTGCCGGGTGCCCGGCACCTCCACCACAGCGCTGAGCGGCACCACCGACACGCCGAGGCGGGTGGCGGTGAGCCATCCGGCGGACAGGGCCTCGCCCGCGCGCAGCCAACTGTCCGGTCCGTCCTCGTCACCGTGGAGCATCGCGTACGCCGCGGCCTGGTCGTGCCCCGGGCCGATGGGCAGGCTGCCGGGGCGGCCGAAGTCGCGGCCCGGCACCGTGGTCTGCGCGGGCTGCTCGGGCAGCACCTCCGCCGTCAGCCCGGTGCCGGCGTCGGCCCGGCTCGTCCAGTACGCCAGTTCGGCGCGCAACTCCGGATCCTCCGCCTCGACAGCGTGGGCCTGCCCGGCGGTGGCGGCCAGCTCCAGCACCTGGTCGCGGTCGAGGATGTGCAACCGACCGCCCTCGCCGGTCACCGCTCGGGTGATCTGGTCGAGCGCGGAGATCGGCACCGGCTCGTCGCTGACCGGCCGCCGGTCGGTGTGCCGTACCCGCATGCACTGCACGAGACGCATGGCCTCCGGGTCGGCCGGGACGCGGCTGAGGTCGGTCAGCCGGGCCAGCAGCGCACTGTCGTCCGGGTCGGGCCGCCGTCGCACCACGGCGCGCCATCCCTGGGCGGCCAGCGCCACCCGGGCGTGGTGCAGGGCGGCGCCGCAGCTGACCGCGAGCAGCCGGCCCTCCGGGTCCGAGGCGGCGAGCTGCCGGTCGGCGACGGAGCGAAGTTCCAGCGCGTCGGGCAGCACCCGCCAGCTCCACGGCTGGGTGTTGTGCACCGAGGGGGCGTGGCCGGCGGTGGCGGCGGCCTCCGCCAGCGCGGTGGCCGGCTGGCTCTCCTGACTCATGGTCACGACCTTTCCGTCTCTGCTCATCGTGCCTCACGATGCGGTGCCGCGCGGTGGGTTGCCGTTCCATCCTGGCGGCATCGGGGGTGGTGAGGCAGGGGCCGTAGGTCCCGTCGTACCGGGTCGTCCCGCCCACCCGGGCCGGCCCACGCCGGCGACGGCCTGACCGCATCCCACCGGGCCACCGGCCCACCGGCCCGCACCCGGCCGCCGGGCGGCGGACGAATCGGGCGGTGTCGGGCCGATGCGACGCTGTGGGCTGCGACGATGCGCAGATGGCAGCGGAGTCGACCGAGTGCGTCGACCAGCAGCCGGCGCGCAGCCGCGTCCGGCGATGGTGGGCGTGGACGCCGCTCGTCGGGCTCGGCGTCGCGGTAGTCGCCGGTGCCGCGCTGCGGGTCGCCGGGCAGCGGGACGCGGCCGAGGTGATCTGGGCGGCCGTCACGGTGGCCGCGCTGCTCCCTGCCGCGTGGTCGATGCTGCGCTCGTTGTGGCACCGGCACTTCGGCGTCGACGTGATCGCCGTGCTGGCCCTGGCCGGCGCGCTCGCGGTCGGGGAGTACCTGGCCGGGGCGGTGATCGCGGTGATGCTGGCGACCGGACGGTCGCTGGAGGCGTACGCGCAGCGCCGCGCCACCCGGGACCTGCGGGCGCTGCTGGCCCGGGCCCCGCGTACCGCCCGCCGACGCGGCCTGGGAGGCGCGATCGAGGTGGTGCCGCTGGATCGGGTGGCGGCGGCGGACCGACTGCTCGTGGGGCCCGGCGACGTGGTGCCGGTGGACGGGACCGTCGACGAGGCGGCCACCCTGGACGAGTCGGTGGTGACCGGCGAGTCTCGGCTGGTCCAGCGGGCGGCCGGGGAGTCGGTGGCCAGCGGTGTGGTGAACGCGGGGGCCGCGTTCGGGATGCAGGCGGTGAGGAACGCGGCGCAGAGCACGTACGCCGGCATCGTGCGACTGGCCGAGGAGGCGACCGCGCACAAGGCCCCGATGGTCCGGCTGGCCGACCGGTACGCCGCCGCGTTCGTGCCGTTCACGCTGGTCCTGGCCGGGCTGGCGTGGCTGCTCTCCGGGGACGTGGTCCGGGCGGTCGCGGTGCTGGTGGTGGCCACCCCCTGTCCGCTGCTGCTGGCCACCCCGATCGCCATCGTCTCCGGGCTGTCCCGGGTGGCCCGGCGTGGTGTGCTGGTCCGCGACGGCGGCTCGCTGGAACTGCTCGGACGGGCCCGAACCCTGCTGGTGGACAAGACCGGCACGCTCACCGCCGGCCACCCGCGTGCCGCCGAGACGGTCGTCGCCCCGGGCGGCGACCGGGGCGAGGTGCTGCGGCTGGCGGCCTCGGTGGAACAGCTCTCCCCGCACGTGCTGGCCGCCGCGCTGGTTCGGCAGGCCCGGGAGCGCGGACTGGCGCTGACCGAGCCGACCGACGTGACCGAGGAGCCGGGCCGAGGGGTCAGCGGCCGTGTGGACGGCCGGTTGGTCCGTGTCGGTCAGTTCACTGGCGAGCTGCCGGAGTGGGCGGACCGGGCGCGGGCCCGCACCGAGCTGGCCGGCTGGTCGGCGGTGTGGGTCAGTGACGACGGCGGGGTGCTCGGCGCGATCCTGCTGGAGGACCCGGTACGCCCCGACGCCCGCCGGACCGTGCGCCGGCTGCGAGCGGCGGGGCTGCGGCGGATCGTGCTGGTCACCGGCGACCGTCCGGCAACCGCCGCGCAGGTCGCCGCGACCGTCGGCGTGGACGACGTCCTGGCCCGGTGCACACCGAAGGAGAAGGTGGCCCGGGTTCAGGAGGAGGCCGCCCGGGCGGTCACCGTGATGGTCGGCGACGGGGTGAACGACGCGCCGGCGCTGGCCGAGGCGCACGTGGGTGTGGCGATGGGTGCCACCGGGGCGACCGCCTCGGCGGACGTGGCGGACGCGGTGCTCACCGTGGACCGGCTGGACCGGCTCGCCGACGCCGTGGAGATCGCCCGGTACGCCCGCCGGATCGCCGTGCAGAGCGCCACCGTCGGAATGGGGCTGGCCGTGCTGGCGATGCTCGTGGCGGCGGCCGGTCGGCTCCCCCCGGTGGTCGGCGCGTTCCTCCAGGAGGGCATCGACGTGCTGGTCATCCTCAACGCGTTGCGGGCCCTGCGGGGTGGACTGCGCCGTCGCGCTGTCGCACCGCGTACGCGGGAGCTGCTCGCCCGCGCCGCCCGGGAACACCAGGCGGTACGCGGTGTGCTGGCCGGGCTGCGCGACACCGCCGACCTGGTCGCCACCGACCCGGCCTCGCCGAGGTGCCTGCCGGCGGTACGCGAGACGCACCGCCGGCTGACCGAGCAGGTGCTTCCGCACGAGGCCGCCGAGGATCGAGAGCTCTACCCCGCGCTGGCCGAGCCGCTGGGCGGCGGCGAGGCGACCTCCACGATGAGCCGCGCGCACGTGGAGATCCGCCGCCAGGTCGACCTGCTCGGCGTCCAACTGGGGCAGACCGACGATGGGCGGCTTCGCCCGGACCAGGTTCCCGACCTGCTCGCGACCCTGTACGGGCTGGACGCCGTGCTGCGCCTGCACCTGGCGCAGGAAGAGGAGGAGTTCTTCACCCTCGACCCGGCCGAACCGGTGCCGGAGCGCCGCTGACCCGGGCCGCGCTCGACGCGGGCGACCCTGTGCGGCTCAGCGTTCGCGGACCACGGCGACCGGGCAGTGGGAGTGCTGGATCAGCTGCTGGCTGACCGAGCCGAGCAGCATCCCGGCCAACCCGCCCCGGCCTCGACTGCCGACCACCACCAGCCGCGCGTCGCGGCTCGCCTCGATCAACATCGACGCCGGGCTGCCCCCGACGAGGTCGACGGTGATGTCCAGTTCGGGGAACGTCCGCCGCCACGGCTCCAACGCCGCCTCGACCGACGCCCGCTCGTCGGGCACGCCGGCCGCCCCGCCGGGGCCCGGTGTCCAGGCGTGCAGCACGCGCAGCGGCACCTGCCGTTGCGCGGCCCGTTCGGCGGCGAAACCGAGCGCCACCAGCGACGGGTCCGACCCGTCCACGCCGACCGCCACCGGGCCGACCGGCCCGCCGGCCGTCCCGTCCCGGACCACCACGACCGGGCAGTGTGCGTGCGCGGTCACCGACACCGCCGTCGACCCGACCAGCAGACCACCGAAGCCACCGTGCCCCCGACTGCCGAGCACCAGCAGGCCCGCCTCCGCGGAGCGTTCCTGCAACACCAGGGCCGGCGGCCCGTCGTACACCTCGCCGGTGACCGTCAGGCCGGGGTTCGCGGTGGCGGCGTCGGCCGCCGCAGTGCGGACCAGGTCGTCGACCTGCCGGCGAGCGGTGTCGTCGGGCCAGACCCCGGGTGCCACGCCCGGACCGACCCAGCCGGCGACCGTCAACCACTCGAAGACGTACGCCAGTCGCACCGGTCGACCGCTGTGCCGAGCCTCCTGCAGCGCCCAGTCGAGGGCCACCGACGCGTCGGTGGAGCCGTCGTAGCCGACCAGGATCTCCGCGTCGCGCACGTCGTCCTCCTTCAGGGGTTGGTCGGATCGGTTTCGCGGACCCAGCGCCACTCGGCGACCTGGGGGTCGTCCTCGCCGTACCGGCGGGTGTAGTCGCGGGCCGCCTGCCGGGCGTCGACCATCTGCTGACGCAGGTGCGCGGCGCGGGCCGCCAGGCCGGGCACCCGGTCGATGACGTCGATGACCAGGTGGAAGCGGTCCAGGTCGTTGAGCATCACCATGTCGAACGGGGTGGTGGTGGTGCCCTCCTCCTTGTAGCCGCGCACGTGCAGGTTCTCGTGGTTGGTGCGGCGGTAGGTGAGTCGGTGGATCAGCCACGGGTAGCCGTGGTACGCGAAGATGACCGTCCGGTCCGCGGTGAAGATGGTGTCGAACTCCTTGTCGGTCAGGCCGTGCGGGTGCTCGGTGTCCGGTTGGAGTCGCATCAGGTCGACCACGTTGACCAGTCGCACCTTCAGCTCCGGGAGGTGCCGGCGCAGCAGCCCGACGGCGGCCAACGTCTCCAGGGTGGGCACGTCCCCGCAGCAGGCGAGCACCACGTCCGGCTCGCTGCCGCCGTCGTTGCTGGCCCACTCCCAGATGCCGAGGCCGCGTCGGGTGTGCTGGATCGCCTCGGCCATCGTCAACCAGTTCGGGGCGGCCTGCTTACCGGCGACGACCACGTTGATGTAGTGCCGGCTGCGCAGGCAGTGGTCCATCGTGGCGAGCAGGGTGTTGGCGTCCGGCGGCAGGTAGACGCGTACCACCTCGGCCTTCTTGTTGACCACGTGGTCGATGAAGCCCGGGTCCTGGTGGGAGAAGCCGTTGTGGTCCTGACGCCACACGTGGCTGGACAGCAGGTAGTTCAGCGAGGCGAGCGGCTGCCGCCAGGGGATGGCCCGGGTCACCTTCAGCCACTTGGCGTGCTGGTTCAGCATCGAGTCGACGATGTGGATGAATGCCTCGTAGCTGGTGAACACCCCGTGTCGGCCGGTCAGGAGGTAGCCCTCCAACCAGCCCTGGCACAGGTGCTCGGAGAGGACCTCCATGACCCGCCCGTCGGGGGAGAGGTGGTCGTCGCCGGGCACCGTGGCGGCCACCCACGCACGGTCGGTCACCTCGAACGCGGCACCCAGCCGGTTGGAGGCGACCTCGTCCGGGCCGAACAGCCGGAACGTCTGCGGGTTGGCGCTGATGACGTCCCGGATCCACGGACCGAGCGCACCGGTGGCGCCGGCGATCGGCTGGCCCGGCTCGGGGACCTCCACCGCGTAGTCGCGGAAGTCCGGCAGGGTCAGGTCGCGCAGCACCACGCCGCCGTTGGTGACCGGGTTGGCGCTCATCCGCCGATCCCCGCGCGGCGGGAGCGTCCGCACCTCGTCGACCGGCGCGCCGGTCGCGTCGAACAACTCCTCCGGTCGGTAGCTGCGCAGCCACCGCTCCAGTTCGGCCAGGTGGGCGGGGTTGTCGCGGACGCCCGCCAGCGGCACCTGGTGGGCGTGGAAGGTGCCTTCGACCTGGGCGCCGTCGACCTCGCGTGGGCCGGTCCAGCCCTTCGGCGTCCGCAGGACGATCATCGGCCAGCGGGGGCGTTCGACGACGCCCTGGGAGCGGGCCCGCCGCTGGATCTCGGCGATCTCGTCCAGCGCGCGGTCCATCGTCGCGGCGAGGACGCGGTGCACCTGGGCGGGGTCGTCACCGGCCACCACGTACGGCTGGTAGCCCGACCCGCGCAGGAGGTCGAGCAGGTCGGCCTCGGGGATCCGGGCCAGCACGGTCGGGTTGGCGATCTTGTAACCGTTGAGGTGCAGGATGGGCAGCACCGCGCCGTCGCGCGCCGGGCTGAGGAACACGTTGGAGAGCCAACTCCCGGCCAGCGGCCCGGTCTCCGCCTCACCGTCGCCGATCACGCAGGCCACCACCAGGTCCGGGTGGTCGAACGCGGCGCCGTAGGCGTGGCTCAACGCGTACCCCAGCTCGCCGCCCTCGTGGATCGAACCCGGCACGTCCGCCGCGACGTGGCTGGGGATGCCGCCCGGGAAGGAGAACTGGCGGAACAGCCGGGACATCCCGGCCTCGTCGCGCGCCACGTCGTGGTACCGCTCCGACCAGGTGCCCTCCAACCAGGTGTTGGCCACGATCGCCGGGCCGCCGTGGCCGGGGCCGGTGACCAGCATGGCGTTCAGGTCGCGCGCCACGATCACCCGGTTGAGGTGGGCGTAGATCAGGTTGAGCCCCGGGCTGGTGCCCCAGTGCCCGAGCAGCCGGGGCTTGATGTCGTCGGCGGTCAGCGGCTCGCGCAGCAGCGGGTTGTCGAGCAGGTAGATCTGCCCGACGGTCAGGTAGTTCGCCGCTCGCCAGTAGGCGTCCAGCCGGCGTAGCTCCTCGTCGGTCAGGACGCCGTGCGTGTCGAGAGCGGTATCCATGATGCTGCCTCTCGCGGTAGGGGGTTTCCGGGCTTCAGCCTCGCCGCTGCGGACGCCCCGGGGTCAGGGCCGTTGGTCCCGCTTCGGGTGGGCGTCGGGCCCGGTCAGCGGCTTCTCGGCCAGGCCGCGGACGACGACGACCGGTGCCGGTGAGTGGTAGAGCAGGGACTGGGCGACAGCGCCCAACATGGCTCGGCCCGGTTCGTCGCCCCTGGCGGCGACGAGCGCCACCTGCGCCGAGCGGGACGCGTCGATCAGCACCTCGGCGGGATCACCGCGCACGACACGGCACTCGACGGGCACCGCGCCGTTGCTGCCGACGTGCTGGGTCAACGCCTCGTTGAGCTGCTCGGCGACCGCGTCGGTGTCCTCGTCGTACTCCACCGCCCGCAGTGCCAACAGCCGGCCGTCGCGGCTGGCCGCGCACTGCAGGGCCCACTGCAGCGCGAGGTGTGAGCTGGGTGAGCCGTCCACCCCGACCAGCACCGGGCCCTGCGGCGGCGGCTCGCGGCGGACCACGAGCAGGGGGCAGCCGGCCCGGGCGGCCAACTGCACGGCGGGGGTCTCGGCCGGCACGCACTGACCGCTGCCGGCCATCCCGCTGTCGCCGACGGCCAGTAGGAAGGCCGTCTCCGACCGGCGGATCAGGGTGGGCAGCATGGCGCTCTCGACGATCTCGCAGCGGACGGTCAGCTCCGGCTCGGTCTGGTGCGCGAGGTGGGCCGCCATGGTGAGCAGCTTCTCGGCCTCGTCGCGGGGTGCGGCGACGGTGTCCGCGGCGAAGGCCGCCTGCCAGTCGAAGGTGTGCAGCAGGTGCAGGGGTCGGCGGTGGCCGGCGGCTTCCTGCGCGGCCTGTTCGACGACCGGGAGGTCGAGGGTCGACCCGAGGCCGACCAGCACCGCCGCGTCGGCGGCTGCGGCCATCGACATCACCTCCCGGGCGTCGCGCCCGGCACGACCACGCTGTCCCTGACCGAGGGTAGTCGGATGGTCGCGGCTGTGGGTCGATTGTGAGTTTGTGGGCTCTCCGCGACGCCGATCCTGGCCGGGCGGCCGGTGGGCTACGGGATCAGTTCAGCCATGGAGAGTGCCTCGTCCAGCCGGCCGGCGGCCAGGTCGTCGTGACGGATCACGAAACTCCCGACGCTCCGGTAATAGAGATCGCCAGCTACCGGAAAATGGGCGAGCGACACCCACTCGGTGGTCAGCCGGTGGGTTTCCCGCTCCACATGGGAATACCATTTCGCGACGGGGATGACGATCTCGCCGGTCTTCTCGCGCCACGCGAGGGTCTGCTCCGCAATACTCTTGATCACCTCTTGGTCGGCGTACCCGCCGACGTAGGCGCTGGCGTACCCGCCGTCAGACGGCCAGAGATCGTTGGCCAGAGCACGGAGTTCGTCACGGTGCGGCAGGTCACGCTCAAGGTCACGAGCCAACTGTTGCTGGAAGGGCGACAGGTCGTCCTCGTCGCCGTCCTCGTCCTCGTCCGCCTCGAACCAGCCGGGGAGTTCCGCGCGCAGCGTCGCGCCGACGGCGTACTGCTCCTCGACGAACGGCTGGTCAATGGATCCTGCCGCCACCGTGGTGTCGGTGCCCGCCGGCACATGCACGACGCGCCCGTACCTCCGCTCCCCGGTGGCGGCGGCCTGCTCGTAATTGAGGAAGAACAGCAGCGAGCCGTCTGCCGGCAGGCCGAGACCGTCGACTCTCGGCAGCGCCGCGCAGTCGACCGAGAAGATGAACGGTAACGGCCTGACCCCGTCGGACGGCCAGTCCGTGCCCACCGGCAACCGGGGCGACCCACCGAACTGTCCGACCGGAACACCGCTGGATCCTGCGCTCAACCGGATCGAGAGACGGAGGTGCTGGATGAACCGGCTGACCTCGTCGTCCGGGATGTCCAATGCGAGCGCCGCCCGACGAAACCGCCCCTCGTGATCCATAGCGGAACATGGTGCCACGTGGGCGAGCCCGACGACCGGAGCCCCCACGGCCCGCACGCGCTGCCGTCGGCGGTGATCGGGTCGGTCCCGGGACGACCACGCTGTCCCTGTCCGAGGGTAGTCGGGTGAGCATGGTGGCGGGTGGGATCGGTTGCCTCGGCGGTCAGGTCGGTGCGGACCGGAGCGTGTCCACGACCGGACGCCGGGTGGCAACCATCGCTGGGATGGCGGTGAGCGCGGCGATGGCGAGCAGGACTCCGAGCGCGGTGGCGAGCAGCGTGGAATGGGGTGGGTACTGGACCTCGCCGGTGCTGACGAACGTGACAAGCCCGACGCCGGCCGGGATCCCCACGGCGACGCCGGGTACGGCGGGAAGTAGTTGCGCTACCGCCAGGCCCAGACCGGCCTGCGCGGGCGTCGCACCGAGCGTCCGCGCGACGGCCAGTGGTTGCCGGGCGTCGAGGACTGCGGTCCAGGCGCTCACGACCGCGTTGATGAGCGCGAGGACGCACAGCACGACGGTCAGCACGAGCGTGGCCTGCTCGCCCCGTTCCACCCGGGGATTGGCGAGTTCGGTGTAGCCGAGGTCGAAGCGCACAGCCTGGGAGTTGACCATGAGAATGCCGACGAGGGTGGTCGTGGTGATCAGGGTGTTAACGGTGACCAGCCGGGCGCGGCGCGGCCGGCGCGCGTTGATACGTACTCCGATCAGCAGCGCGGTGGGCAGCCGCCGCGACAGCCAGATGCGCCACCGCCGGCGGCGCGGTGGCGTTGCGGCGTCGGCGAGCGCGTGAACGGTGCTGGTGGCGGCCGCGCGCAACACCGGCACCAGAGTCGCCGCCACAGCGATCGCGAGGGCAAGGACCGTGACGGCGACCACCATGCGCAGCGCAGGTGGCTGGGCGTTGACGGAGCCGATGAGTCCGGCGCTGGGGCGGATCAGCGCGGGCGCGGCGAGCCAGCCTGTGACCAGGCCCGTCGCTGCGGCGGCAAGCCCGATCGCCAGATACTCGGCGAGGTGGACAGTGGCGATCATGGCCGGTCCGGCGCCGACGGCTTTGAGTAGCCCCACTCGGCGACGCTGGCCGATGATCCGGCCCGCGACGATGCCGGCGACGCCGGCCAGCGCGAGACCGTTGAGTAGCCAGCTGCCGACGAGCAGAGCGATCTGCGCGTCGTTGTACAGCCGACCGTTGAGGTAGCTGATCGCCTGCCAGGTGGTGAGTTGGTCGCCGATGGGGTACGTGCTGCTGGCCGCCGGGTCGGCGAGTTTGAGGTTGAGGGTGTACGACAGCGGCTGGCCGCCCGCGAGCGTGGCGATGTCGCTCCGGTCGACCCAGACCAGGCCGCCGCGCTCGACCAGGACGCTGCCCGGGTAGTGCCACCCGGCGTAGGGGTACGTCGCTCTCGCGGCGGTGACCGCGGTCCCGAGCACGCGCAACGGGTGACCGTCGATGTCGACCGTGTCGCCGGTGCGGATGCCGAGGGCGTCGGCGAAGGCGCGCTCGACGACGACGCCGCCGGGGCGTACCCAGGTGCCGTCGGTCACGGCGGGTCGGTCGATCGACGCGGGTGTGCTGTCCCGGCCCGCTACCACGGCGTGCGCGGACTTGCCGCGGGCTGTCATCGTCAGGTAAGCGATCGGGAACGGGCCGCTGTGGCCGGTGACGCCGGCCCCGGTGGTCAGCGATGCGAGCTCGTCCAGTGCCGCCTGACCGGTGGCCCGGGGTGTCACGATCACGTCTGGGCCGGCGGTGGCGGTCCGGGTCTGCTGGTACGGCCGGTCGGCGACTTCGTTGAGCGTGAGGCCGATGGTCAGTGTGGCGGTGGCGGCGGTGATCGCGGTCAGGAGCAGGAGGGTTTCGGTTCGGCGGCGGCGCAGGTCCCGCATCAGCAGCCGGCAGACGAGCAGGAGGCGGCCGGCCATGTCAGCGCCGCCCGTCGTAGAGGGTCCCGGTGGCGGCGCCGGCAAGCCGGTTGTCGTCGACGAACGCGCCGTCACGCATGGCGATCACCCGGTCGGCGACCGCCGCGATGCGGGGGTCATGGGTAACCACCACCAGGGTCTGCCCTGCGGTGCGCAGCTCCTCGAACAGCCGCAGCACGTCCAGGGTGGCGGCGCTGTCCAGGTTGCCGGTGGGCTCGTCAGCCAGCACGACCAGCGGCTCGTTGCTCAACGCACGGGCGATGGCGACCCGCTGGCGCTGCCCACCGGACAGCGCCGAGGGCAGGTGCCTGGCGCGGTCGGCCAGCCCCACCCGGTCCAGCAGGTACATCGCCCGCTTGCGGGCCCGCCCCGGTGACTGGCCAGCCAGCAACGCGGCCAGCTCCACGTTCTCCACCGCGGTGAGCTCGTCCATGAGCTGGAACGACTGGAAGACGAACCCGAGGTTGTCACGCCGCAGCCGGGCCAGGGCGCGTTCGCTCATCGTGTCGATGCGACGGTCGGCGAGCCACACCTGCCCGTCGGTCGGACGTTGCAGCCCGCCGAGCAGGTACAGCAGGGTGGACTTGCCGCAGCCGCTGGGCCCCATCACCGCCAGCGACTGTCCGGCCGGCACGTTCAGATCGACCTCGTCGACCGCCCGGACCAGCGCGCGCTCGCCGCCGTACCGCATGCTCAGTCCACGCGCCTGCAACACCGTCGACCCGGTCACGCCCCCGCCTTCCGCCCGGTCGGATCACATTCGGCCCACACGCGTTCACACGCCTCCAGCCATGCCAGGTCGGCCCGCAGCCGCAACACGACACCCTCCAGCAGCAGCCCGGCAACCGGGTCCACCGACCGGTCCAACGCCGCCCGTTGGGCGTCGCGCAGCCGGCGCAGCACCTCACGCCGCTGCGCATCGACCAACGCCACCGGATCGGCCAGCCGGGCGGTCGCGGCAGCCACCAACTTGAGGTGGAACTCCGCGAGGTCCGGCTTCGGCCAGTTCACTTCGGCCAGCCAGGTGGCGACCCGCTGCTGCCCTGTCGGGGTCAGCGCGTACACCCGGCGTTCGGGCCGGTCCGGCAGGCCCTCGGCCCGCTGTGAGGTCACCAGCCCTGCCTTGTCCAGGCGGGTCAGCGTCACGTAGATCTGCCCGGCGTTCATCGCCTCGCCCAGCGGTCCGAGCGCGGCACGCAGCCGGCTGCGCAGCTCGTATCCGTGCGCCGGCTCCTTGGCCAGCATGGCCAGCACCACGTCCTGCACCAAGCACGTCCTTCGTCTAGATCGTTAATGGATAACGGCTAGCTATAGAGCTGTCAAGTAGGGAGCGGAGCCCGTTCGTCAACTGGGGTTGACACAGCTTGCGCTGTCAACGTATGTTGACGGCATGAGTCAGGCGACGGAACTCGCGGCGGCGGCCGGCAGCACCGACCCCCGGGTCGGGCTGCGTGCCGTCCGCGCGCTACGCCGGCTGCTCGAGCGGCTCGAGGTGGTCCAGGTCGACAACGCCCGACGACAGGGCTGGTCCTGGCAGGAAATCGCCGACGCGCTCGAGGTCAGCCGGCAGGCGGTCCACAAGAAGCACGCCGGGCGACCGGCGGTCACCTCATCCTGGGAGGCGTGATGTTCGAACGGTTCACCGACCGGGCGCGCGACGTGGTGCGGCGGGCGCTGGAGGAGGCAAGGGTCGAGGGTCGACGGCCCGTCGGCACCGAGCACCTGCTGCTCGCCCTGCTCGCCGACGACGCGGGCCTGGCCAGCCGGCTGCTCGCCGACGCCGGTGTGCGCGCCGACGACCTGCGCGAACGCGTACGCCGGCACACCACCACCGGTGGCGCCGGTCTCGGCGACGCCGACGCGGCGGCCCTGCGGGAGATCGGCATCGACCTGGCGGCGATCGTGGCCCGCATCGAGCAGTCCTTCGGCCCGGACGCGCTACGCGAGGCGGTGCCGGCGCCGCGCCGCCGCTGGGGGCGCAAGCGGTACCTCGGCGGCCCGTTCTCGCCCCGGTCCAAGAAAGCGCTGGAGTTGTCCCTGCGGGAGGCGCTGCGCCTGCGTCACAGGCACATCGGCACCGAGCACATCCTGCTCGGGGTGCTCCGGGAGGGGCAGGGGCTGGGCGCGTTGGTGCTCACCGAGGCAGGGATCGACCTCGATGACCTGCGCCGTCGGGTGGAGGTCGCGCTCCGGGCGGCGGCCTGACGGGTGAGCTGGCGTTGAAACCTGTCTGTGGCGCTTCCGACGCCTCCGGGTCGCCGGGTCGCTGAAGCCGTCCGGTTGCTGCACACTGGCGCCGTGAATGCTGGACACGACAGGCGGCCCTCCGGCGGCGACGGCGGGCTGCGCTCCGCGGTGGTGGTCAACCCGTCGAAGGTCGACGATCTCGACGAGCTGCGCCGCATCGTCGACGACGCCCTCGCCGCGGCCGGCTGGCCCGCCCCACAGTGGTACGAGACGACCGTCGAGGACCCGGGCCGGGGACAGACCGAACAGGCCGTCAAGGACGGCGTCGACCTGGTCTTCGCCTGCGGCGGCGACGGCACCGTGATGGCCTGCGTCAGCGGGCTGGTCGGCACCGACGTGGCGCTGGCCGTGCTGCCCCAGGGCACCGGCAACCTGCTCGCCGCCAACCTGGGCCTCTCCACCGACCTGGCCGCCGGGTTGCAGGTCGCCGTCGAGCGGGGCCGACGACTCCTCGACGTCGGCGCCGTCGAGGACAAGTACTTCACAGTGATGGCGGGCATGGGCTTCGACGCCCAGATGCTCGAAGCCACCAACGAGACCACCAAGGCCCGCATCGGCTGGCCCGCGTACGTGATGGGCGCCGTCCGCCACCTGCGGGACCGGCCGATGCGGGTGCAGATCCGCGTCGACGACCGCCCTCCGGTACGCCGGCGGGTCCGCTCGGTGCTGATCGCGAACGTCGGTCGACTCCAGGGCGGCGTCACACTACTCACCGAGGCGGAGCCGGACGACGGATGGCTCGACGTCGCCGTGCTCACACCGCACAACCTGCGGCACTGGCTCGCGCTCGGCTGGGCGGTGGTCCGTCGCCGCGGTGAGGTGCCCCGGATGGAGGTGTTCCGCGGCAAACGCGTCGTGATCACCAGCAATCGGGCCCAACCGCGTGAGCTGGACGGCGACCTCATCTCCCCGGGCCGGCAGCTCCGGGCGGAGATCCGGCCGGAGGCGCTGTGGCTGTGCGTGCCCCAGCCGGAGGACGCACCCGACCTGGCCGTCGACGCGCAGGGCGCCGGAGAGCGGGGCGAGCAGCTGATCGAGGAAGCGCGCCGTGAGTAGCACCCGGATCGTGCCGGAGACCCGGCTGATGGCCGACGAGGAGCTGTCCGCCGACGACGCCTGGCACACGCTGCGCCGGGAGGGCGGCTGGCACCTGCTGCGCGACGCGTTCATCCGGTTCCGCTACGGAGACGGCTTCAGCCACTCCCGGGCGTTCGCGCTGCAACTCTGCCTCGCGGTGGTGCCGTTCCTGATCGCCCTCACCGGGCTGATCACCGAGCTGGGCGTCGAGGAGGGCGGCCGGGTCGTCGCCGACACGGTGCTGGCGCTCACCCCCGGCCAGAGCGCGGAGGTCGTCGGCGATCTCCTCGGCGAGGGCGAACGCGCCGAGGACGCCGGCGAGCTGGCGCTGACCCTCGGTCTGCTCACCGGCCTGGTCGCGCTGACCACCACGATGGCCCAGATCGAACGGGGCGCCAACCGCATCTACGGCGTCGAACGGGACCGCCCGGCACTGCGCAAGTACCTGCGCGCCGCCGTGCTGGCCGTCACCGCCGGCCTGCCCGCCCTCGCCGGCTTCCTGATCCTCGTCGGCGGTGGCGCGATGGGCCGCTCGGTGCGGGAGCACTACGAGTGGGGCGCGCTCGCCAACGTCATCTGGAACGTGGTCCGCTTTCCCCTCAGCCTCGGGCTGACCGTCCTCGCCGTGGCGGTGCTGTTCCGGCACGCCCCCCGTCGCAAACAGCCCGGCCTGTCCTGGCTGTTCTTCGGCGCGGGCATTGCCACCGCCCTCTGGTGGCTGGCCAGCCTGCTGCTCGCCGCGTACGTCAAGTTCAGTGACGGTTTCGGGCAGACCTACGGTGCGTTGACCGGCATGATGGCGCTGCTGCTCTGGGCCAACCTGACCGGCATGGCGCTCTTCGGTGGGCTGGCGTTCGCCGCCCAGCTGGAGGCGCTGCGCATCGGTGTCCAGGAGCCGGCCCAACCGGACCTGTGGGAGCCCGACACCGACCGAGCCGAACTGCTCGACACCGGGGACATGACAGCCCTGTAGCGACACCTCGCGTGTACGCGTGACGCGGATCGGGTAAAGCGCCTCGCCAGAGCCGACAAGGGAGGTGCGGGGTGACCGCGGTCAAAGAGGTGGCACGGCGCCCGATCGGGCATTTCGCCGAGCGGAGCATCGCCGGCCTGGTGGCCGTCACCGGCGCCGGGGTGGCCTTCGGGCTGTTGTTGCTGCTCGTGCGGGTCAGGTGGAGCCCTCTGCAGGACGCCGACCACGCCGCCGCCGAGTGGTTCAACGGGCTCGTCGCCCCGCATCACGCGCTCGTCACCGTCCTCCAGGCGGTGACCGACCTGGGTGGCCGGCCGATCCTCATCTGGTTGGTCACCATCGCCGTGGTCGGGCTGCTGATCCGGCGTCAGCCCCGCCTCGCCGTCTACCTGATCATCACCGGCGTCGGTGGTCTGATCCTCGATCCGTCCCTGAAGACGTTGGTCGGCCGGCTCCGCCCGATCGTGGACGTGCCGATCGCCAGCGCCCCGGGCAACAGCTTCCCGAGCGGGCACGCGCTCGGCTCGTTCGTCGCGTACGGGGCACTGCTGCTGGTGTTCCTGCCGGCCATGGCGCCCCGCTGGCGGAAGCCGGCGATCGTCGGCGTCGGCGTGCTGGTGGCACTGATCGGCCTGACCCGGATCGCGCTGGGCGTGCACTTCGTCTCGGACGTGCTGGGCGGTTGGCTGCTCGGCGCGGCCTGGCTGGGCGTCACCGCGTACGCCTTCCGGCTGTGGCGCCGCGAACGCGGGCGGCCGGTGCCGCCGCTCACCGAGGGCCTGGAGCCCGAGGCGGGGCACGACATCGCACCCGCCCCGGCCGAGGAGCACGTGCTGGCCCACCCCCGCTCCGCGGTGGCCGAGCTGCTGGTCGGCTGGGTGCTCGTGTTCGGTGCGTTGTACGCCTTCGGCACCTACGTCAGCTACCACGCCAAGGGCACCGTCTTCGACACCCTCGACACCGACGTTCCGCGCTGGTTCGCCGAGCGGCACACCGACACGTTGACCGAGGTGAGCTGGTGGTGGAGCAAGTTCGGGGACACCCACGCGATCCTGCTGATCTCACTGGTGTTCTGTCCGCTGGTGCTGGCGGTGTGGCGGCGCTGGCGGCCGGTGCTGTTCGTGGCGCTGGCGATGGTGGGCGAGTTGACCCTGTTCCTCGCGTCGGCCCGAGCCGTCGACCGGCCCCGCCCGGCGGTGGAGAACCTCGACGGGCCGATGCCCACCTCGTCGTTCCCGTCCGGGCACATCGCCGCCACGATCTGCGTCTGGCTGGCGATCACAGTCATCGTGTTCCCGCGTACCGACAGGTGGTGGCGTTGGATCTTCGTGGGGTTGGCAGTGCTCATGCCGGTCGGTGTGGCCACCTCCCGGATGTACCGGGGGATGCACCACCCCACCGACTTCATGGGCGCGATCCTGCTGTCCGCGCTCTGGATCGGGCTGCTCTACCTCGTGATCCGGCCCAACGCCGACCTGAAGGAAGGCAACCATCCGGCGATCGAGTCGGAGGACGTGGACACCCTCGACGACGAGCTGGCGCGGGCCGGCCGAGCGGACTGAGCGTCGCCGTGCTGCGGGTGATGACCTGGAACATCCGCACCGGCGGTCGGGACCGCGGCGGCTCCGACCGGCTGGACGCGGTGGTCCAGGTCATCGAGGAGCAGGCACCGGACGTGCTGGCCCTGCAGGAACTGCGCGGCTTCGACCGGGACGGGCTGATGGCCACCGTGGCGGGCCGGGTGGGGATGACGCCCCACCTGGCCCGATCCTGCTTCGGCCAGCCGGTGGCGGTGCTGGTCCGGCCGTCGCACCGGGTCGTCGACGCGGGGCCGGTGCGCCGCCCGTTCCACCACGCCGCCGCCCGCGTCGTGGTGGACACCTCCGCCGGCCCGTTGACCGTCTTCGGCACCCACCTCTATCCGTACTCCGGGGGCCGGCGACGGATGGAGGTCGACTGGTTGGTCGCCGCGATGCGACGCAGCCGAGGACCGTTGACACTGCTCGCCGGTGACCTCAACTCGCTCGACCCGACCGTCGACCACACCGCTCGCCTCGCCGGCATGCCCATGCTCTACCGGCGGCGGCACCTGCGTCGGGGCGGCGGCGCGGTGGACACCCGGGCGATAGCCCGGCTGCTCGCCGCCGACCTGGTCGACCTGTGGCCCGCCTCCAACGCCGGGGCGGCGGAGGCCGACGGCCACACCGTTCCCACCGGGTTCGGCGGGGCCGAGTTCGCCGGGATGCGCCTGGACTATCTGCTCGGCACCCGAGCCCTGGCGGAACGGGTGCGCGACTGCCGGGTGATCCGCGGCGGAACGGCGGACACCGCCTCCGACCACTATCCACTCCTGGCCACCGTCGAGCTGTGACCGGAGCGGGCCCCCGCTGATGGCGCGGTCGGGCTACCGTGCCGACCGTGACCGACCGCCCCACCATCCGGCCGCCGCTTCCCGGGCCACCGTCCGATCGTCCGGCCGCCCCGACGGCGACGCTCGCACCCCGAGCACCGTCGGCCGTAGCCACGACCGAGCCGGCCACCGTCGAGTTTCCGCTCGTCGCGGCCCTCGCGCGCGGTGTTGCGCTGGTCTTCGTGCTGCCGGTACGCCTGCTCTGGGAGCTGATCGCGGCCACCGGCCGGCTGCTGTACCGGCACCTGCTCAGCCCGGCCGGGCGGTTCCTGCGCGACTGGCTGCTGGCACCGCTGGTCTGGGCCCTGCACCGGCTGCTGTGGCGTCCCCTGGTCTGGTGCGCCCACAAACTGATCTGGCTCCCACTGACCTGGGCCGCACGCCATCTCGTCTGGCTGCCACTCGTGTGGCTCGGCCGGGGTGTCGCGTGGGTGGCCCGCACCCTCGTCTGGTTGCCGCTGGTGTGGTTGGGCCGGGGTGTCGCATGGGTGGCCCGCACTCTGGTGTGGTTGCCGTTGGTGTGGCTCGCGGTCGCAGCCGCCTGGGTGGCCCGCACGGTGGTCTGGTCGCCGCTGGTGTGGTTGGTCCGCCGAGGGCTGCGCCCGGCTCTCGTGGCGCTGGGTCGGGCGCTGGCCTGGCTCGTCGAGCACCTGGTCCTGCGGCCGCTGCGATGGGTGGTTGCGGCGCTCACCCCCGTCGGGCGGCTGCTGTGGCGCGGCGTCGGCCTGCTCGTCGGGGCGTTGGGTGCCGCGCTCGTCGGACTGGCACGCGGCATCCGTTGGGTCGTCGTCGGGTTCGGCCGGCTGGTCGTCGTCGCGGTGGTCGGTGCGTGGCGGACCGCCGGTTGGCTGCTGCGGATGGTCTACCGACTGGTCCTGCGCCCGATCGGCCACGGGCTGCGCTGGTTGTGGCGCCACACGGTGCGTCCGCTGCTCCTGGGCGTCCGCTGGGTCTGGTCGGTGACTGTCGTGCCGGTGGGGCGCGCCCTGCGCGCGCTCTGGCGGGCAACCGTCACGCCGGCGGCCCGCTGGACCCGCCGCGCGGTGCTCGACCCGGCCCGCGTGGCCTCCCGGGAGATGCTCAGTGCACTGGGTCTGCGCCGCTGACCGCGCCTCACAGCACCAGGTTGACCAGGACGGTCAGCACCACCGACGCCACGATCGAGAAGAGGATCATCAGGAGGCAGCCGATGCCACCACCGAGCGGGCGGATCTCCGTGTTACCGATGCGCATGAGGTTCACCTGTCCGTGAGTGTGTGCTGCGGGGCGAGGAGGTGGCGGATCGCATCCGCGACCGCCGTCGGAGCGGTCGTGACACTGGTCGGCCCGCCGGCCGCCCGGGAAGCAGCCTGGGCGAGCCGCAGCTCGCCCAGCCCGAACCGGCCGTCGGGTGTGAGCCCGGCCGACGGGCGCGGCCCACCTGTCGTCGGGTGGTTCACAGCTCGCGCAGCCGGGGCAGCAGCTGATCCCGCGCCCAGTCCAGGAACATCGGCTGACTCTCCCCACCGACCTGGATGATCGCCACGTGGGTGAAGCCCGCGTCGACGAACGTGCGGAACGCCTCGACGTGCACGTCCACGTCTGGGCCGCAGGAGATGCCCTGGGCGACGTCCTCCTCGCGGACGAACTGGGTGGCGGCGGCGAACGACTCCGGACCGGGTAGGTCGGCGTTGACCTTCCATCCCATCCCGAACCAGCGGAACTGGTCGTGCACGATCTTGCGGCACTCCGCCTCGTCGGGGCCGTAGCAGATGGCCACCTGCCCGTAGCGGGGCTGGCCGGCGCCGCCCGCGTCGTCGTACATCTCGATGATGTGCCGGTCCGGTTCGGTGGAGATGATGCCGCTCCCGTACTCGGCCGCCAACGTCGCGGACTGCCGACCGGACGCCGCGATGGCCATCGGCACCGGCCGCTCCGGCCGGTCCCAGACGTAGGCGTCGGGCACGTCGAAGTGGTTGCCGGAGAACGTCAGCGTCTCGCCGTTGAGCAGCGGCCGGATGATCTGCAACGCCTCCTCGAACATCTCGTGTCGCTGCTGCACGTGCGGCCAGCTACCGACGACGTGCTCGTTGAGGTTCTCGCCCGCTCCGAGGCCCAGGGTGAACCGGCCGTCCGAGAGCGCCCCGATCGTGCTGGCCTTCTGCGCGACGACGGCCGGGTGGTAGCGGCGGATCGGGCAGGTCACGAACGACATCAGCTGCGCGCGGGAGGTGGCGTGGGCGACCGCGCCGAGCACCGACCAGGCGTACGGCGAATGGCCCTGGGAGTCCAGCCAGGGGTAGTAGTGGTCGGACACCACGAGGTGGTCGAAGCCGGCCGCTTCGGCTCGAATGGCGTGGTCCACCAGTTGCTTGGGACCGGCCTGCTCGCTCATCAGGGTGTAGCCGACGCTGACCATCCTGGTTTCCCCTCTCCACCGACGGATCGTTCCCGGGATACCCAGGTCGGCAGCCGTCAACCCTCCCGTCCGGTTCGGCTCCGGCGATGCTTGACGGATCGCGGCGACCTGCTTACCGTCGCTCTTAACCGGTTAAGAGCCGGATGTGGCGCACATCCTGTGGTGGGGATGATCGCCCCGTGACGGCCTGCGCCTGCGTGGGCCGTTACGGCTGTTCGGGCCGAGGGCCTGTCTACTGAACCGGTTGCGACGGCATATCCATCGCCCTACGCTGATGCGTGCGTTCCGGGAGCCGGGCGCGGCTGCCGGGCTGCAGCCGCCTTCCCCTGTCTCGTCCCACCCCTGTCGGGCACCGGGGGTTCTCCCTGAGGAAGGCCATGAAGACTCGACTCTCTGCCGTCGGTGCGGCGCTGCTCGCGTTGCTCGTCGCCATGCTGGCATTCGGTCAGCCGGCGCACGCGGCGGCCGGCTTCTCCGTCGCGGGCGGCAAGCTGTACGACGCCAACGGCACCGAATTCGTCATGCGCGGCGTCAACCACGCGCACACCTGGTATCCACAGCAGACCAGCTCGTTCGCCGACGTCAAGACCCTCGGGGCGAACACCGTGCGGGTGGTGTTGTCCAGCGGCGACCGGTGGACCCGCAACACCAACGCCGACGTCGCGAACGTCATCTCACTGTGCAAGGCCAACCGGCTGATCTGCGTGCTGGAGGTGCACGACACCACCGGGTACGGCGAGCAGGACGGCGCCATCACCCTCGCCCGCGCGGTCGACTACTGGCTCAGTCTCGCCGACGTCCTCGTCGGCCAGGAGCGGTACGTCATCGTCAACATCGGCAACGAGCCGTACGGCAACTACAACTACGGCTCGTGGGCCACCGACAGCGCCGACGCGATCAAGCGCCTGCGCGCCGCCGGGCTAACCCACACCATCATGGTGGACGCGCCTAACTGGGGCCAGGACTGGGGGTTCTTCATGCGCGACAACGCCGCGTCGGTCTTCGCCGCGGACCCGGCCCGCAACACCGTCTTCTCGATCCACATGTACGGGGTGTTCGACACCGCCGCCGAGATCAGCGACTACCTGGGCCGGTTCCGCTCGGTGGGACTGCCCATCGTGGTCGGTGAGTTCGGCTTCAACCACTCCGACGGGGACCCGGACGAGGACGCCATCCTCGCGTACACCCAGGCCAACGGGATCGGCTGGTTGGGCTGGTCGTGGAGCGGCAACGGCGGCGGCGTCGAATATCTCGACCTGGTCACGTCCTTCAACCCGGCGAACCTGACCACCTGGGGGCAGCGGCTCTTCAACGGCGTCAACGGCATCCGGCAGACCGCCCGGGAAGCCAGCGTCTTCGGCGGCACCCCGCCGCCGACCACGCCTCCGCCCACCACCCCGCCACCGACCACCCCGCCACCGACCACGCCTCCGCCGACGGGCGGCTGCTCGGCGACCTACACGGTGACCAACCAGTGGCAGGGTGGCTTCCAGGGCGAGGTCCGGGTGACCGCCGGCGCCGCCGCGATCACGGGTTGGACCACCCGGTGGACGTACGCCAACGGCCAGAGCGTGACCCAGGCCTGGAACGCGACGCTGACCAGCAGCGGAGCCACGGTGACCGCGCGCAACGCGGACTACAACGGCCGACTGACCGCCGGTGCCAGCACCAGCTTCGGTTTCATCGGCGGTTGGACCGGCAGCAACACCCCGCCGACGGTGAGCTGCACCGCCGGTTGACCGTGGGCAGGTAACGGTGGCCGGGTTCGCGCGAACCCGGCCACCCGGTCCCGGGCCGCACGTGCTCCACATAGCCCACCGTCGATGATGTTGGCAAGGTTTGTTGGTGTGGGATTCCACACATCCCGCAGGGACGGTGGTGGAATTGATTGATCCCTAAGGTGAGCCTGCGGTTGCTTTCCGGTAACCGTTCAGCCCGCAGGGGCCACGGGGGTCCTTCATGTACGACTGTGCACGGTCGTGCCCGCATTCGACGGGCATGACCCGCTTCACCACGCCCGGAGCCAGCGCGCCGTGCTCGACAGCCGGCCAGGTGAGCGCGGCAAGGCGTGTCCTCGCCGCGTTCCGACGCACGTCGCCCCAGGTGCGTGCCGCGCAGCGTCCCTGCCTTGTGATCCAGGAAGGATCATTAGTGTCATCGTCCTATCGACGGCGAGCGGCCCAGGCAGGCTTGCTCGCTGTAACCCTGGTGGCGGGGTTCCTCAACGCCTCGCCCGCCCAGGCTGTCACCGGCGGCACCGCCGTGACCGACGCGTCGTTCGGTTTCGTCGCCAAGGTCGATGTCGGCTCGCTCGAACGATCGTGCAGCGGCTCGCTGGTCGACGCCTGGTGGGTGCTCACCGCCAAGAGCTGCTTCAGCTTCAACGGCCAGGCCGTCGTCGCGGGCAAGCCCACCAAGCCGACGACTGTCACCGTCGGGCGACCCACCCTCACCGCGACGACCGGGGCTGTCGTTCCGGCCTTCCGGATCGTGCCGCACCCCGATCGCGATCTGGTCCTCGTGCGGCTGTCCGGGCGGGTCGACGTGACCCCGGTGGCGCTCGGGGCCGCGCCGACGGTCGGCGAGCAGCTGACCGGCGCCGGCTTCGGCCGTACCGCCAGCGCCTGGGTTCCGGACCAGTTGCACAGCGGCTCCTTCGGGGTCCAGGCGGTCGGGTCGTCCACGCTGAACATCCTGGGTAGCGGTCAGGCGGGGATCTGCCGGGGCGACCTCGGTGGCCCCACCGTGCGCATGGTGAGTGGCAAGCCGCAGCTGGTCGGCGTGCACCACAGCTCGTGGCAGGGTGGCTGCCTCGCCGAGACGGAGACCCGCCGCGACGCCGTGGACACTCGGGTCGACGACCTCGCGTCCTGGTTCGCCACGACCATGCCGCAGGGCGTGTCCACCGACACCTACGAGGATGTCAACTTCCTCTACACGTACGACCCGGGGGAGGCCGCCCCGGTGACGTTCCCGGCGACCTCGACGGGTGGGTTCGGCAACCCGATCGGGTCGTGGAAGAGCACCGAGAAGCGGTACAACCGGGACCGGGTCAAGGTGTTCAACGACGACTTCGACGGCGACGGCGTCAAGGACGTGGTGGCGTTGTCGACCGCCGCGGACGGCAGCTTCGCCATCGACACGTTCATCACCGGCCCGGACGGCAAGTACGGTGCCCCGCTGCGGTCCTGGACGGCCCCGGCCGGTTGGGGGCACATCACCAGCATGAAGATGGCCTCCGGCGACTTCAACGGTGACGGCCGAGCTGACCTGACCGCCTTCTACGGATACCTGTCCGGCACCGGCGATGAGGCATGGATCAACTGGATCGCACGACCGGACGGCGGTTTCGACGCCCCGGTCGAGGCCTGGCGGGCGTCTACCTTCGGCAACTGGAACAGCGTTTCCGTCTTCGCCGGTGACGTCAACGGTGACGGCCGCGACGACGCTTCCCTCTTCTACGCGTACGCCAACGGGTCCATGGCGATCCTGACCTGGCCGGGGCAGGCCGACGGTAAGTTCTCGACGTCCTACACCGCCTGGTCCACGCCGTCGGACAAGCCGTTCGCGGCGCTCTCGGCCATGAAGGTGATGGACGGTGACTTCAACGGAGACGGTCGCGACGACGTGGCCGTCCTCAAGTACGTCGGTTCCAGCAGCACCAGTCTGCACACTTTCACGGGCAAGGCGGACGGGACCTTCAACGCGCCCGCCGCGTCCTGGTCGTCGACCTCCTTCGGTCACTTCGCGAGCATGAAGCTGGCCGTCGGTGACTACAACGGCGACAAGCGCGACGACCTGGCTGTCCTCTACAGGTTCGCCAACGACACCACGAGCATGAACACCTTCACATCGACCCCGAGTGGAGGCTTCAACATCCCGTTCGGGTCGTGGAGGGACGATCCGCGATCGTTCGGTTGGTGGCTCAACATGAGGTTCGACGGCGAGTAGCTCGTTACTGCACGATCGACGGTCCCCCGCTTCCTGATGGGATGCGGGGGACCTTCCGTCTGATCAGTGCCCGCCGGTCAGGTTCACGATCACCACCCCGGCGATGATCAATGCGATGCCGGCGAGCTTGGCCGGCCCGACCGGCTCGTCCAGGAACACCACCCCGATCGCCACGATCGTGGCGGTTCCCAGACCCGACCAGAGGGCGTACGCGACGCCGACCGGGATCTCCTTGACCGCCTGGGCCAGCAGCAGGAACGCCAGTACGTAACCGGTCAGGCAGCCCGCCGTCGGCCAGAGTCGGCTGAACCCTGCGGTGCTCTTGAGCAGGCTGGTCGCCAGCACCTCGGCGAGGATGGCGATCCCCAGCAGCACGTACGCCATGCGCTCCCCAGTCCTGAATGCTCGACGGCGGATGTCGGTGGTCAGGCTATCGCTGGCGTCCGGCACCGCTCGACATCCACAGACCCATCGTCCACTCGTCGTGTGGCCCGCGTCCGTCGGTGGGCGGGCGACCCCGGCACGTCTCACTCGGCTCCTTTGGAGCTGATGTCGTAAACGATTCAGCCGCGCATACCCCTCATGATGTGATTGCCTGCCGCTGCCGCTGCCGCTGCCGCTGCCGCTGCCGCTGCCGCTGCCGCTGCCGCTGCCGCTGCCGCTGCCGCTGCCGCTGCCGCTGCCGCTGCCGCTGGGCCACCTGCTCCTTACTCCTGCTCGACTGGCTGGCTGCCCCCTGCTCCTCGCCCCTTGCCCCCTGCTCCTCGCCCCTTGCCCTCTGCTCCTTGCCCCTTGCTCCTCGCCCTTGCTCCTCGCCCGGGCTGCCGGGCTGCCGGGCTGTGGTGATCGCTTCGCTGGTTGAGCGCGATGCGCGTTCGGCGGGCGAATCGTTTACGACATCAGCTCCAAAGGCGGTCCGGGAGGCCATGTTCGTCTGCCCGCCGACCGCGCCTGCCGCACCACAGCGCACGCTCCGACCACAGCGCACGCGCCGCGCCGCAGGCAGGCGCGCCGCGTCGCGCCCGCCGCACCGTCCCAACCGGCGGGCGAGCACGCCGAGGACCTGCGGCGCGAGGTCGCGCAGCAGGTCCTCGACGCGGGGATCGGTGGTCAGCGCTCACAGCTCCTGCGGTGGCGCTGACATCACCGGGTGCACCTCGATCGGCATGTTCAGCGGACGGCCACCCGGGCCGGGAGCGGTGGAGATGTGCGCGGCCAGCTCCACCGCCCGCTGCGGGCTGTCGCAGTCGACGATCCAGAACCCGGCGAGGAACTCCTTCGTCTCGGCGAACGGCCCCTCGGTGACGACCGGAGCGCCGCCCTCACCGGCGCGGACGATCCGGGCCTGCTGCGGGCCGCCGAGACCCTGCCCGTCGACCCACTCCCCGGCGGCGGTCAGCTTCTCGTTGACCTCGCCCATGAACGCGATGTGCGCCTGGACCTCCGCCGGGGACCAGGTGTCGATGCTCGGGAAGTCGGTCCCCGCGGCGCTGAACTGCATCAGCAGCATGCACTTCATCGTCTCGCTCCTCACACCTGCGCACCATCATCGGTGCTCTCACAGTGAGGTAGGAGCAGACTGCACCGTTCTCGACACCCCGACCAACGTTCTTCTAACCGACCTCGACGACCTCCAGCACCAGGCTCTGCTCCGGGTGCAGCGCGGGCATCTGCAACCCCACCCGGGCCAACGCGGCCCCGGTCAGGACGACACCGTCCGCCAACCAGGCCAGCCTGGACAGGTCGATGGTCGCGGGCAACGGCACGTCCGACACGGGCCGCACCCGGTAACGGCGCGTCGGGTCCAGGCCGGGCAGCCGGACCGCGCCGGGGGACGGCGTGGCGGAGGTGGCCAGCCGCGCCACCGCGTACACCCCCTGGGTCTTGTCGCTGCCGACCACGCCGTGTGCCCAGACGGCCGGGTCCGGGTGGTCGACCCGGACCACCCGGCCGCCGTGCAGCAGCGGGCGCAGCCGTTTGTGCAGTGCCACCCAGGCGGCCAGTTCGGTCTGCTCGGCGGTGCTGATCGAGGCGATGTCCCACTCGATGCCGTGATGGCCGAAGAGTGCGGCGGCCGCCCGAAAGCCGAGGTCGTGTACGCGGTTGGTGGTGTGCGAGCGTTGCGGGCCGATGTGCGTGCCGACGAGTTCCGGCGGCAGTAGCAGCCCGGTCCAGCGTTGGATGCTGAGCCGTTCCAGGGCGTCATTGCAGTCGCTGGCCCAGACCCGGTCGGTGCGGGCCAGGATGGCCAGGTCCACGCGGGCCCCGCCGGACGAGCAGCTCTCGATCTCCACGCCGGGGTGACGGCTGCGCAGGTCGTCGAGGAGCCGGTAGACCGCGAGGGTCTGCCGGTGCACACCGGGTCGGCCGTGGTGCCCGGCCTCGGTGAGGTCCCGGTTCTGGTCCCACTTGAGGTAGCTGATGCCCTGGTGTTCGGTGAGCAGGGCGTCGAGACGGTCCAGCACATAGGCGTACGCCTCGGGGCGGTCCAGGTCGAGCACCTGCTGGTTGCGCCACGCCGGAGGAAGTCGCCCCGGTACGGCCAGCAGCCAGTCCGGGTGCGCGCGGAACAGGTCGGAGTCGGGGTTCACCATCTCCGGCTCCACCCAGAGACCGAACTGAAGACCCTGGCCGGTCACGTGGTCGATGAGCGGTTGCAGACCATCGGGCCAGACGCCTTCGTCGACGTACCAGTCGCCGAGGCCGGCGGTGTCGTCGCGCCGACCGCGGAACCAGCCGTCGTCGAGCACGAACCGCTCCACGCCGATCTGCGCGGCCCGGTCGGCGAGAACCCGCAGCCGGTCCAGGTCGTGGTCGAAGTAGACCGCCTCCCAGACGTTGAGGGTCACCGGGCGGGGGGAGCGCGGGTGTCCGGGTCGGGCCCGCAGATGCGAGTGGAGTACGTCGCTGAGCCCGTCCAGCCCGACGTCGGACCAGACGGCGTAGAGCACTGGAGTCTCGTACGACTCGCCGGGGCCGAGCCGGATCTCACCGGGGGCCAGCAGCTCGCCGCCTCCGAGTGTCGACTCGCCGGTGGGCCGGCGCTCGGCGACTGTGACGTGGTCGCCGCTCCACGCTGTGTGCACCGCCCACACCTCGCCGTGGCCGAAGCCGAACCCGGCGGTGCCGGCCACCAGCAGCAGCGTGGCGTCGTGCCCGGTCCGCCCGTGTCGACCCTCACGGACCCAGGCGCCCTGCTGCCACGGGTGCCGTTGCGGGGACCGTTCCCGGCACCAGCGGCCGGTGAGGTCGAGCAGTTCGGTGGCGACCGGCGGCACCGGCAGCACGGGGGTCAGCTCCCGCAGCTCGTACGGGCTGTCTCCGTCGTTGCGCAGCCGGTGCCGGACGGTCAGCAGGCCGTACGGGTCGAGCGTGATCTCGATGGTCAGGGCCAGCCCGGCGGCGGCGTCAGATGCCCGTACTGTCACCCGGGCCCCACCGTCTGCGGGCTGGTCGACGTCCAGGTCGTCGAGGCGGAACGCGGTGGACCAGTCCCGTCCGTCGCGGTGCCCGGCCAGACCTGGGCGCCCGCCCCAGCCGGCGCTCGCCTCCGGCAGCAGGGACAGCACGGGCGGCTCGTCGAAGCTGCTCGGCACCACCGGCGGCACTGTCGCGTCGGTGAGCTGGCGCAGGCCGTCGTCGTCGAGGTCGCCGACGTCGCCACCCCAGTGCACGACCCGGGGCAGCCCCGGGCCGCGCGCGTCGAGCACCAGGCTGGTCCGCGCGCGGCGCAGGTGCAGGATCGTCATCCCTTTGAGGCTCCCAAGGTCAGGCCCCGGACGAAGTGTCGCTGGAGCATGAAGAAGATCACGAGCGTGGGGATCGCGACGAGGACGCTGCCCGCCGAGACCAGGTTGTTGTCGGTGAAGAACTCGCCGCGCAGGTTGTTCAGCGAGCTGGTCACCGGGAACTTGTCGCCGGTGCGCATGAGGACGGTGGCCCAGAAGAACTCGTTGTAGATCCAGGTCACCTCCAGCGTCGCCAGCGCGGCCAGGGCCGGTCGGCACAGCGGCATGGTGACCTGCCAGTACTGCCGCCAGATGCTCGCGCCGTCGACCATCGCCGCCTCGTACAGGTCGCGGGGGAGCGCCTTCATGTAGTTGCTGAGCACGAAGACGCAGAACCCGCACTGGAAGGCGACGTTGATCAGGATCAGGCCCCAGTAGCTGTCGTAGAGCAGCTCGGAGTCGCTCATGAACTCCGGCAGCGGCACCTCGGTGAACATCCGGAACAGCGGGATGAGTAACGCCTGTTGGGGCAGCAGGTTCGCCGCGGTGAACACCCCGAGCAGGACGATGTTGAGCTTCCAACTGAACCGGGCGATCACGAACGCCACGCAGGACGCGAGGAAGAGGGTCAGCAGCACCGCCGGCACTGTGATGTACAGCGAGTTGAGGAAGTGCTGGCCGAACTCCGCCGTCCGCCAGGCGGTGACGTAGTTGTCGAACGTCCAGCCGCCGAACGACACGTAACCGTTGGCGGCGGTGTAGTCGTACGAGCGCAGTGAGGTCAGCACCGCCCAGGCGATCGGGAAGAGCCAGGCCAGCGACACGGCGATGAGGAAAGCGTGCAGCAGCAGCCGCTGCGGGGTCAGCTTGCGCCGCCGTACCGGAGTGTCGACGCTCATTCCCGGTTCTCCCTCATCACGGTAGCGAGGTAGATGGTGATGAAGACCAGCGAGACGACCAGCATGATCGTCGCCAGCGCCGAGCCGAACCCGATGCGGCTCGCCTCACCCACCACGTTCTGGGTGACCAACGCGGAGATCAGCTCCAACCCGTTGCGGCCCTTGTTGACCACCCAGACCAGGTCGAACGCGCGCAGCGACTCGATCACGGTCACCACCAGCACGATGATGTTGATCGGCCGGAGCACCGGGAAGACCACCCGGAAGAAGGTGCGGGTCTCGGAGGCGCCGTCGACCGCCGCGGCTTCCCGCAGCGAGGGGTCGACGCCCTTCAGCCCGGCCAGGTAGAGCAGCATGATGTACCCGACGTGCCGCCAGCCGGAGGCGACCAGGACCGCCCAGATGTTGACGTTCGAGTCGCCGTACCAGTCGACGTTGCTGTTGAACGCGGCGTTGATCAGGCCCTGGTCGCGGGAGTACAGCAGTTGCCAGACGAAGCCGATCAGCGCCAGCGAGAGCACCACCGGCAGGTAGAGCGCGGTCTGGTAGAAGCGGCTGCCGCGCAGTTCCTTGTCGAGCAGGACGGCCAGGAACATGCCGAAGGGCGTGGCGACCACGAACAGCGCCGCCAACCAGAGCAGGTTGTTCTGGACCGCCGGCACGAACGGCGGGTAGATGTTCACCACGTCGTCGTAGTTGCGTGCGCCGACGAACTCGATCTCGTTGAGTGGGCCGATGCCGTCCCAGTTGGTGCCGGACAGCAGCACGGTGGCTGCCGCCGGTAGCCAGACGAAGCCGGTGACGAGGAGCAGCGGCACGAGCACCATCAGCGTGATGACCACGCGGTCGGTGCGGGACAGGAGCCGTAGCCGCCGACGGCGGCCACCCGTGGGGGTGGTCGCCGTCGGCGGCGGCACGGCGCGATCCGCTTGGATCAGGGGCAGGTCGGACACGATGTCCTCCCCCTTCCGCCGTCAGTCAGTGAAGATCGACTTCTTCTGGTTCTCGATGGACGAGGTGAGCCCGCTGATGTCCTTCGGGTTCTTTATGAACTGCTGGATCGCCGGGATGATCACCGTGGAGGCGAAGTCCGGCCGGGTGTCCCGGTCGAGGAACTGGGCGATCTCGGTGGCTGAGCCGACCAGTTCGGCTGCCTTCTTCTGCAGCGCGGTGTAACCGCCGACGTTCGCGCCGCTGTTGGCGACCAGGACGGCCGGGTCGTTCTTGAGCGTGATGTCCGCGGACTCCTTGCCGCCGAGGTACTCCAGCAGCTTGCGCGCGTTGTCCTCGTGCTTCGGCTTGCGGGCCATCATGTAGCCGTCGATCGGGGCGTCCAGCGCCTTGGCGCCGATCGACGGGTCGATCTCCGGGAAGGTGAAGAAGTCGAGGTCGTCCTGCTCGTCGTTGCTGAACTGCTGGCCGACGAAGAGACCGAGCAGGTACATGCCGCTCTTCTTCTGCTGCAACGACTGGGCGGCCTCCTGCCAGGTGCGCCCGAGGCTGTCCGGTTGGTGCAGCGGGAGCAGGCCGGCCCAGGTGTCGAAGACCTTCTTGACCTTGTCGGAGGTCCAGGCCTCCTTGCCGGCCATCAGGTCGATGTGGAACTGGTAGCCGTTGATGCGCAGGTTGAGGATGTCGAAGGTGCCCATCGCCGGCCAGCCGTCCTTGTCGGCGAAGGCGATCGGGATCAGCCCGTCCTTCTTCATCTGCGCGCCGAGGTCGGTGAAGTCGGTGATGGTCTTCGGCACCTGGTAGCCGTACTGCTGCCAGACCGACTTGCGGTAGAAGACCGCCCACGGGTAGTACGTCGCCGGGACGAAGTACTGCTTGCCGTCGTCACCGGTGGACGCCTTCTTGAACGCGTCGGAGAAGCCGGAGAGCTTGCTCCACACGTCGCTGACGTCGCCGGCCAGGCCCTTCTGCGCGAAGAAGCGCATCCGGTAGCCGGCGAACCAGGTGAACACGTCGTCCGGCTTGCCCTGGAGGTAGTTGTTGATGTTCTCCTGGAACGTGTTGTGGTCGACCGTGTTGATTCCGACCTGGACCCCGGACGAGGTCTTGAACCCGTCGGTGACCTTGACCAGGACGTCCTTGGGCTTCGGGTCGGACTGGTTCGAGCCCAGCGACACCTCCTTTGAGGACCCGCCGGAGCCGGAGTCGTCACCGCAGCCGGCGAGCAGACCGGTGCCGAGCAGCGCTCCCGTGCCGGCCGCGCCGGCCAGCAGCGAGCGTCGGTTGAGGCCGGCGACGGAGGGCGGTACGAGTCGAGCCAGGTACTCGGCCTGGGATTGGGGACGGGACATCTGTGCCTCCTGCGGATGAAGAGGTGCTAGTCCAAGGGTCAGCAGAGGGTGGTGACGGTGAATCCGTTGTCGTGATCACTCATCGGGATCCACCGAGAATCCACATTGGCGAACACGATCGGCCATTGGGGCATCAAGCTACCCGTCCGCAGGCCTCTGTCAAGAGGGATGTTCGCCTCTGATAACCCAGTCGTGACAAGGCTGTTACGGGGTAAACGTTGGAAAGATAGTCGATGTTGGAACCTGTTGACTTGCGTGCTTCACCCGGTGCACCCTCAGCTGTCATGCGGCGATGGCAGGGTGACGGCATCTCTTTCGGCGGCGACTACAACCCCGAGCAGTGGCCCGAGCAGACCTGGTCGGAAGACGTCGAGTTGATGCGTCGGGCCGGCGTCAACCTGGTCTCCGTCGGGATCTTCTCCTGGGCGCTGCTGGAGCCCACGCCGGGACGGTACGAGTTCGGTTGGCTGGACCGGGTGCTCGACCTGCTGCACGACGGTGGCATCCAGGTCGACCTGGCCACCGCCACCGCCAGCCCACCACCCTGGCTGGCCCGTGCCCACCCGGAGACGCTGCCCCGCCGCGCCGACGGCGCGATCCTCTGGCCGGGCGGCCGACAGGCGTACTGCCCCAGCTCGCCGGTCTTCCGGGAGCGGTCGCTGGGCCTGGTACGGGCGGTCGCCGGCCGGTACGCCGAGCACCCCGCCGTGGTGATGTGGCACGTCTCCAACGAGCTGGGCTGCCACAACGTGCACTGCTACTGCGACGTCAGCGCCGAAGCGTTCCGCGGTTGGCTGCGGGAGCGCTACGGCGACCTGGACGGGCTCAACGACGCCTGGGGCACCGCGTTCTGGAGCCAGCGCTACGGCGACTGGGCCGAGATCAACCCACCCCGCACCGCCCCGACCTTCGCCAACCCCACACAGCAGTTGGATTTCCTGCGCTTCTCCTCCGACGAGCAGCGCGCCCAGCTACGCGCCGAACGTGAGGTGTTGACGACACTGGTCCGCCAGCCGGTGACCACCAACTTCATGATCGGCCTGGCCAAGAACATGGACTACCACTCCTGGGCCGACGACGTTGACCTTGTGTCCAACGACCACTACCTGAACGCGGCCGACCCGCAGGGGCACCTCGGGCTGGCGCTCGCCGCCGACCACACCCGGGGCGTCGCCGGCGGCGCGCCCTGGTTGCTCATGGAGCACTCCACCAGCGCGGTCAACTGGCAACCGCGCAACGTGGCCAAGCTGCCCGGCCAACTGCGCCGCAACAGCCTGTCCCACGTCGCCCGCGGCGCGGACGGCGTGCTCTTCTTCCAGTGGCGTGCCTCCCGAGCCGGCGCCGAGAAGTTCCACTCCGCGCTGGTGCCGCACGCCGGGCCGGACACCAAGGTCTTCCGCGAGGTCTGTCAGCTCGGCGCGGACCTCAAGGCCCTCGCCGAGGTACGCGGCAGTCGGGTGGACGCCGACGTCGCGATCCTGTTCGACTGGGAAGCATGGTGGGGGGTCGAGCTGGATTCCCACCCCAGCGTCGACGTGACCTACGCCGACCGGCTCAACGCCCTCTACGGCTCGCTGTGGCGGGCCGGCGTGACCGCCGACATCGTGCACCCGTCGACCGACCTCAGCGGCTACCGGCTGGTCCTGGCACCGACCCTCTACCTGGTCCGGGACGCCGACGTCGAGGCCCTGCACCGCTACGTCGAGGGCGGCGGGACCGCCGCCGTCACCTACTTCAGCGGCATCGTGGACGCCAACGACCACATCCGGCTGGGCGGCTACCCCGGCGCGTTCCGGGAGCTGCTCGGCGTACGGACCGAGGAGTTCTTCCCGCTGCGCGAGGGCGAGCAGATCCGACTGGACGATGGGAGCACCGCCGACGTGTGGACCGAATGGCTGCACACCGAAGGCGCGGAGGTGCTGGCGTCGTACACCGATGGGCCCTTGCCGGGCGTGCCGGCGCTGACCCGGCACCGGGTCGGCGACGGTGCCGCCTGGTACGTCGGCACCCGGCTGGACGAGCCGGCCACCGACCGGCTGGTCGCCCGGCTCGTCGACGAGGCCGGCGTCCGACCGGCCGCGCCGGCGCCGACGGGCGTGGAGGTGGTACGCCGACGCGACGGCGACCGCACCTGGCTGTTCGTGCTCAACCACACCGACGCTGAGGCACGGCTCCCGGCGACCGGCGTCGAGTTGTTGACCGGCGCACCGTGTGCCGGTGAGCTGACGGTGCCGGCCGGTGAGGTGGCGGTCGTCCGAGAGGCCCGGGCCGATGCCTCCGCTGTGAAGGAGGTTCCCTGAGGTGCTCGCCCAGCAGCGGCAGACCGCCATCCTCGACCTGATCCGCCAACGCGGTGGTGTGCGGGTGAGTCAGCTCGTCAGCCGGTTCGGCGTGTCCGACATGACCATTCGACGCGACCTCGAGGTGCTGGCCGAGCGCGGCCTGGTGGACAAGGTGCACGGCGGCGCGACGCTCGCCGGGCCGGGTTCCGCCGAGGAGCCCGGCTTCGCGGCCAAGTCGATCCGGCAGCAGGCGGAGAAGCGGGCCATCGCCGAGCGGGCTGCGGGAATGGTGGAGCCGGGGATGGCCATCGCGCTGTCCGCCGGCACCACCACCGCCGCGCTGGCGACGTTGCTCTCCGACGTACGCGGACTGACCGTGGTGACCAATTCGATCCCGGTGGCCGACGCGCTCTACCAGAACCCGCGCGCCGATCAGACAGTCGTGTTGACCGGCGGCATCCGCACCCCGTCGGACGCGTTGACCGGCCCGGTCGCCGAGGCGGCGATCAGCGCGCTCAACGTCGACCTGCTCTTCCTCGGCGTGCACGGGCTCAGCCCGCGTACCGGGTTCACCACCCCGAACCTGCTGGAGGCCGGGGTCAACCGGTGCCTGATCGGTGCCGCCCGCCGGCTCGTGGTGCTCGCCGACCACACCAAGTGGGAAACCATCGGCATCGCCACCATCGCCCCACTGGAAGCCGCCGACGTCCTGATCACCGACGCCGGGCTGCCGGCCGAGGCCCGCACCACGATCGGCGAACAGGTCGGCGAGCTGGTCGTCGTGGAGGTCTAGACGCCGCAGCCCGGACCTTGATCGACTCGGCTTCCTGGAAACCGGGGTGTCGCGGTCGCTCGGACAGCGCGGTTTTCAGGAACCCGAGTTGACCACGCGGCCGTCCGCCCATCGTGGTGCTGATAGGCGTCCCGTAACCTCGCCCGGCATCGGGCCGGTCAGCGCGAGAGGCGTCCCCTAACCTTGGCGGGTGGACGACCAACTTCACCACCGGCTTCGGACCGAACAGGCCCGCGCCCTGCTCGACGACGCCGATCCGCACCAGGCGGTGATGCTCGCCTGCGACCTGCTGGTGGCCGGTGTCGACAGCGACGCCGTCGTGGCGCTCGCGGCCGAGTCAGCCCGGACACTGCCGGCGTACGAAGCGAACGTGCGCCTGGCGGCGGTCATCGGCGAACTCGGGCTTCCAGAGCTGGACCTGCCAACTGCGGCGACGCTGATCGCCCTCGACACCTGCGAGCGGATACTCGATCGCAGCATCTCCGCCGAGGTGGGAACCCACCGTCTCTACGTGGTGGGACACGAGGGCAGCCCAATCGACGACCTGCTCCCGGCGGTCGCGGCCCTGGCCGCGCACCTTGAAGACGACCTTGGTGGGCGGGCCGACGACGACCTGCGAGCCCGGCTCGTAGCGCTGGCCCGGACCATCGTGGACCGCCTGAGAGCTCAACACCCGGCTTGAGGCCGCGCATGAGGCGTGGCTCAGAGCATGAACAGCAGCGTCTGGCGTTCCACGTCCAGGAACACCACCCGTCCGCCAGACGACGAGAGCGTCTCGTCGTAGGCCTGGCTGTGCAGCCACCGCGGCTCGGTCGGGAGGAACGGTACGAGGCCGGGCCAGACGTTCGCAGGCGTGCGCGAGTGCAGCAGTTTGGCTGGCTCGTCGGCGGCGAACGGCACGAACTCGAACTGCTCGGCCAGCGCCCGCGCGTCCTGCGGACGCAGGACGGCGACGCCCTGGTAATCCCAGTCGGTCGGGCCGGGGACCAGGGAACACGGGTTGCCCAACGCGCGCGCCTGCCAGTGGATCTCCGAATACGCACCGATGTGCGGCAGGTCCTCCGGTGACTCCCAGCGGCTGACGCGGACCTTCGCCTCGTCGGCTTGTCGTTGTTCCTGGCATCCGCGCGTCTCGACCGCCACTGCCGTGACGCAGCCGACCACCACCAGCAGCACGGCCACCGCACCGAGCACTGCCGCGCGTCGTCGTCTCCCCGTTCTCATCGTCCACGAGGGTAGATGTCGATCTAGGGATCGTCGACAGGCGAGCAGGCGCCGTCGTGGTCGGCCTGCCAGGCGCACCGGCGGTGGGCGGGCATGACCCGGTCGCAGAACACCCAATGTCGTACGTGCTGCGCGTCCTCGGCTGAGATGGTGCTGCCGCCGACGTCGACCTGCGGCATCGAGGCCAGCGCGCGGGCAAGCGTCCGGGCCAGGTCCAGGGCCCCGGCCAGGTCGGCGACCACCACCGGCAGATGAATCACGTACCGGGGCGTCGGCTCCGCCGTTTCGGTGTACGCCTCGACGGCGAAACGTGGCAGCGGCGTGAAGAGCCCGCTGTACTGGTGCTCCCAGCCCGGGCTCATGCCTGACGCCGCTCGGACCAGGCGCTCTGCCAGTCGCGCAGCGCCCGCTTGATCCGCGCGTTCTCCTCGCTGAGCCGGGCGACATCGTGGTGCAGCGTCGCCAGTTCCAACGCGACACGGTGCAGGAACCGCCGTACCTCCCGGGGGTCGTGACCCCGGCGGCCGAAGCCGACGGTGGAGAACCGCCGGTCGCGCACCTGACTCGGGTGCAGTCGCGCCAGCCGCGTGCCGTCGTAGAGCGTGCCTCGGGTCATTCGTCACCTCGCGCGTCGTGAATCGGCGGGCGGGTCAGGGTCGCGCGGGCGCCCTTTCCCGTGATAGTTATTCGTCAAGTCGGTTCGGAGCCGGGATTGATCCCGACGCTCCAGTTGAGACCCGACGAGAGCCGGTATGCGACTGCCACTCGCAAAAGCCGTCTCTCGTCACCTTCTCGGCTGTTGGCACAGCCGCGGTTGCCGTGTTTGCACCGGGCTTTCCCGGGGGCCGGCGATCACCCTCACCCGCAGGCCACGTTTCCAGTGGCCTCGGCATTGGTGCAACGACACCAACAGATTCCTTGACGGAATACTTCGAGAGGTGGTCATGGTCGCGAACAGGGAGCCGTTCGTCCGCACACTGCGGGCTCAGTGGCTGGGCCAGCAGATGCGCGAGCTGCGCGAGAAGCGCGGCCTGACCCTCAAGTACGTCGCCCAGTATCTTGAGCGCGACTTCTCGTCGTTGGCTCGTTATGAGCGGGCCGAGTGGCCGTTCCGGCGAGATCTGGTCATCGCGTTACTCGACCTCTACGGCGTTTATGACGAGGGGGAGCGGGAGCGAATGATTCAGCTTGCTCAGGATGCCTGGCGCGTGGACCGCTGGGACAGCAGCTTCGACAAGACGATCTACGACACCTCGTTCATCGACTTCCCCTGGCTGGAGTCGAGAGCCGAACAGGTCTGCACCTACGCGTCACTGCTGATACCCGGTCTGCTTCAGACACGTGACTACGCCGAGGCGGTGATCAGAAACGCGGAGCCAAGCTCAGCCAGCGAGATGGAGATCCGGAGGTGGGTTCAGCTGCGGATCGACCGGCAGCGGCTCCTGGACGGACCTTCATCGACCAGGCTGGCCGTCATCATCGAGGAGTCGGCGTTACGGCGGCCGGTGATGAGCAGAAGCGTGATGGCCGCGCAGTTGAGCCACCTGGCGAGGTCGACAGCGCGACCAACGATCGAGATACGCGTCGTCCCACTGACACTCGGGCTGCACGCCGGGTTGGACGGGACGTTCTGGCTGTTCAAGATGCCAGCTCCGTATCCCGATGTGGCCCACGCCGAAACCCTCGGTGGGCGCCTGTTCCTCGAATCGGGCAAAGCTCTTCGGTACGTCCGCGCGTACGATCGCCTGAGGGAGGCCGCACTCAGCGTGAGCGAGTCGGCGAAGCTGATAACAGCACTCGCGGAGGAGCTGTCATGAGCGAGTCCATGCCTAACGTGGCCTGGCACGTCAGCACCAGAAGTCCGGACAATGGCGGCAATTGCGTCGAGGCGGGGCCGGTGCTGGATGGGTCCGGTCGGGTGGCGGTCCGCGACAGCAAGGATCGCGCGGCGGCCACGCTCGTCTACAGCGCCGATCGTTGGACCGCGTTCGTCGCGGGGGTGAAGAACGGCGCATTCGCCCGCACCCACCCCTGATCGACTCGGCTTCCTGGAAACCGGGGTGTCCCGGTCGCTCGGACACCGCGGTTTTCAAGAACCCGAGTTGATCACGGCGAAACCGCTCAGCCGTCGACCAATGATCGCAGACGTCACCTCGGCGTGAGCCGCGCTCGGCGATGACTCACCCCACCTCGCCGATGTGGCGGTATACCGACCGGCGGACAACGCCACATCGCCGATCCGGCGCGCGAGGCCCAGCCCCGCGCGCTTCACAGCCATCTCACAGGGGTTCTGGATAGGGTGCGCGGTGAGTGAACGTCCGACTCCATCCTGGATCGGTCGGCTGTCGCACAGGAGTTCCGATGGTCTTCAAGAAGATGTTGAGCGCGTTCGGCGTGGGCGGTCCCAGCGTGGACACCGTGCTGACCAACCCCAACACCCGGCCCGGCCTGACCCTCGACGGGCAGGTCAACCTCGTCGGTGGCGATGCCGAGGCAGCCATCGAGCAGGTGGTGATCGGCCTGGTCACCCGGGTCGAGGTCGAAGGACACGACGCCGAGTACGCGGGCACGATGGAGTTCCACCGGATGGTGGTCAGCGGCCCGTTGCAGCTGGCCCCGAAGCAGCAGCTGTCGATCCCGTTCCAGCTGCCGATTCCGTGGGAGACCCCGATCACCGACGTGTACGGGCAGCGCCTGCACGGCATGACGATGGGTCTGCGCACCGAGCTGGCCATCGCCCGCGCCGTCGACAAGGGCGACCTGGACCACGTGGCGGTGCACCCGCTGCCGGTGCACGAGCGGATCCTGGAGGCGTTCCAGCGCCTCGGTTTCCGGTTCAAGAGCGCCGACCTGGAGCGCGGTCACATCCGGGGCGTGCAGCAGACGCTGCCGTTCTACCAGGAGATCGAGTTCTTCGCCTCCCCGCAGTACGCGAACACGATCCGTGAGGTCGAGCTGACCTTCGTGACCAGCCAGTACGGCGTCGAGGTGATCCTGGAGTGCGACAAGCGCGGCGGCTTCCTCAGCGCCGGGCACGACGCGTTCGGCCGTTACCAGGTGTCGCACGCCGACGTCGACCGCGTTGACTGGGCGCAGGTCGTCGACGGTTGGCTGCGTGAGACCACGTCCCGCTACGGCAGCCTCCGCTCACAGCACGGCCACGGGTACGGCCCGGGTCACGGTCACGGCCGGGGCGGCATGGGCGTCGGTGGCATGGTGGCCGGTGCGGCCCTCGGCGTCGCGGGCGGCATGATCGCCGGCGAGATGATCGAGGACGCGTTCGAGGGCGACTTCGGCGACTTCGGCGGCGACGAGTAGTCCGTCCACACACGACGACAGTGGCCTCCGGGAGAGTCTCCCGGAGGCCACTGTGAGCTGCGGGCCGGTTAGTGCCGGGCCTTACGCTCCTCGCCGCTGCGGTGGTTGCTGCCGGCCTTGGCCAGGCCGCGGCTACCGAGGTAGCCCAACGTCAGCAGGGTGATCAGGAACCAGGCGTTGTCGGCCCGGAAGATGTCCACCCCAGCCGAGTTCTGCCCGACGACCTGCGACGCGCCCAGTACGGCGGCCACCGCGATCAGGTAGATCCAGAACTCGGTGGTCTTGAACGCCTGCTTGGTCTCCGTACCGGGTGCCTGCATGTCGTTGCGGCGCCCGTCATGCATCACCGGCATCTGCTGGGTCTGCATGTCCCGCATCGAGGCGGGGTTCTGCGGGTCGTTCATGGGCCGGTTCATCGGCCGGGTGGAAGCAGCCTGCGTGCTCATCTGGTCCTCCTCAGGATGCGATGAGTCGTACCTGCCTTCCCTCGCCCCGCTACCGCGTTTCGGCCACGGCACGGTTCGCTTTCGTGGCGGGGACAACCCCCGACTACCCGAGGCCACCGAGCAGGTAACACCGATCGCCGGCCGGAAAAATCCGGCCGGCGATCGGGTGTGCGTCGGGTCAGCGCAGGCCGTTGCGGACGGCCACGCTCACCAACAGGTCCGGGTCGTCGGTGATGATGCCGTCGACGCCGAGGTCGATGACCCGCTGCATCACCGCCGCGTCATCGACGGTGTACGGGATCACCTTCAGGTGGTCGCGCGTCTGAAGGGTCCGGACGTCCGGTCCGTGGAAGTATGCCGGGTTCTCCCGCAGGTACCAGTCGGCCGAGGCGACAGTGCCCTGCTTCGGGTCGTGCACCTGCCAGTTGGCCGACACCGTGCCGGCGCCGGCGGCCCGGGTCAGCTTGCCCAGGTCCCGGTACTTCCACCAGTCCAGTCCGCCGGTCCACGGGCTCTTCACCGACGGGTCGCCGTACGCCGCCTGCAACGAGCACTCGTCGGCGAGGGTCTTGCACTCCGCCGGCCCGTACTGCCAGACCAGCGCGACGGTGCCGATGCGGCGGTCGAGCTGGCGGGCGTAGGTGATGGTGCGCCAGTCGAACGACTGGATGGTGGCCCGGTCGGTGAAGCCGGCGCGCTGGATCGCGTCGACCAGCTTGCGGGTGAAGCTGCGGTACGGCTCGGTGTCGTCCACCACCGGGCTGATCTTCGTCTCGATGTTCATCCCGATGTCACTGCGGCCACTGGCCTTCACCAGGGCGAAGACCTCGTCCAGGGTCGGGATCCGGGCACCCGGCGCGGGCACCTGCGCGGGCAGTTCCGGCAGCGTCCTCGTGCCGCAGTCCACGGTCTTGAGCTGCGCCAGGGTCAGCTCGTGCACGGGCTTGCCCACGTACGGGAACATCCGGTCACCGCGGCGCACCGGCTTGGTGTCGACGCAGTGCGACCCGTTGACGGTGCGGTCGTGCAGCACCACGAGCTTGCCGTCGGCGGTCACGCCGGTGTCCAGTTCCAGCGTCGAGATGGCCCGGTTGGACAGCGCGTTCGCGAACGCCGGAAGGGTGTTCTCCGGTCGGGTGGCCCGACCGCCCCGGTGCGCCTGGATGTCGAACGGCGACGCGTACGCCTTCGGCAGCCGGTAGCCGCGCTGTGCCAGCAGGCCGCGTAGCCGGTCCGGGTAGTCGGTGATGATGCCGTCCACGCCGTCGTCGATGAGCTTCGCCATGGTCGGCAGGTCGTCGACGGTCCACGGGATCACCTTGATCCCGTAGCGGTGCGCCTGGGCGACCATCTCCCTGGTGACGTACGGCTGGTAGCCGGGGTCGGTCACCGTGCCGTTCTGGGGCATCCCGTGCACGGGCGAGAAGGCGCTGGCGCCGAAGCTCCGGATCGCCGTGATCGGGTCGCCGCCGAAGTCGTCGATGTCCAGACCGCCCAGCCACGGCGAGGCACCGGGCTTGCCGGTCTGCAGGAAGTCGTAGTTGGTCAGGGCGACCAGCGGCAGCTTCGGCTCGACCTGGCGCATGCGCATCAGCGCGCCCCAGTCGAAGCTCTGGACGGTGACCTGCTTGAGCAGCCCGGCGGCGCGGATCTCGGCCGCGGTGACCTGGACGAACTGCTCGCGGGGCGCGGTCTCGGTGGGCGCTCCGGCCTCGACCTTGGTCTCGACGTTGAGCTTCACGTCCTTCGCCCGGTAGCGGTTGACCAGCGCGAAGACCTCACGCAGCAGCGGCATCCGGGCGCCCGGGGCGGCGACCTGCCCCGGCTTGTCCGCGAGGGTCTTCGACCCGCAGTCCAACGTGCGCACCTGGGCGAGGGTGAGCGTGTTGATGTACTTGCCGACGTACGGGAACTCCGCGTCGCCGGCCGTCACCGGGGTGGTGTCGACACACTTGGCACCGCTGATCTTCCGGTCGTGGGTGACGACGGCCTGACCGTCCTCGGTGATCTGCACGTCCAGTTCGAGGGTGGTCACCCCGAGTTGGAGGGCGTTGCCGAAGGAGGCGAGGGTGTTCTCCACCCGCAGCCCGAGGCCGCCCCGGTGGGCCTGCACGTCGAATGTCCGGTCCGGTCGCGGCTTCGCCTGGGCGGGCACCGCGAGCCCGGTCGTCACCGTCGCGGCCACCAAGGCCGCGACGGCGGTACGGCGTACTGTGCGCACGCTGTCATCCCCTCCTGCCGGCGGGCATCTCCCACCGGTCGCCGGACAGCATGGACATCTCGGGCGGCGGGAAGGCGGCCAGTGGACGGCGTACCGGTGAACCGCCGTGGACGACCGTTGCCGGTCGGCCCGGGTTTGGTCGGCCGGTGGCCGGGCACGCAGTCGGTTCCACAGCTTCTGCGAGGTGATGGACGTGCGTGAGGACGACATGCGGCAGAACGCCGCCCGTGAGGCCGAGGACCGGATCGCCGGCGGTGTGTACGGCAAGGGCGCCCTCGACGAGGTGACAGTGCCCCGCACCGATGTGGAGAGCCAGATCCAGCGCGACGACCCACTCGATCCGGCGCGGGAACGGATCGACCCGCAGGTGTTGCGCGACGGCGGCCCGGTGGGCGGTCAGGGCGCGGTGACCACCACGGGTGGCACCGCCGGGCCGGCGAGCGTACGCCGGGTGGCCCGCCAGCCCGAGCGGCACCCGGGCACGGTGGCCCCGACGACCACCGGCGACGCCACCACCGGTGGCCTGAGTACCCCGAGGGGCGGCGGCACCAGCGACCAGTCAACCTCGGCGACCGGCCCCGCGAAGTCCATCGAAGACACATCCACCGACTAACCGCCACCCACCCACCCCACCCACCCACCCCACCCACCCACCGCCCGTGGGGTGATCATGAGGTTGACGTGGCTGTCGGAGATCACAGTCCACGTCAACCTCATGATCGACCCGTGCGTCGGGTGTCGGTGTGTCAGGTCCGGGCGGGGGGCTCCGCGGCGGGGCGGAGGATGCCCAGGCGTTGGGTGGCGCGGGTCAGGGCCACGTAGAGGTCGCTGCGGCCCCGAGGGGACTCGGCGACCATCCGGTCCGGATCGACGACCAGCACCGAGTCGAACTCCAGGCCCTTGGCCTGCGCGACGGTCAACACCACCACCCGGCTCTCCAACTCCGGATGCTCGCCGACGGCGGCCTCCGGCAGGGCGGCGGTGACGGCCGAGCCCAACTCGCCCACCCGTCCGGCCGGCACGAGCACGCCGAGCCGACCGTCGGTCAGCCCGGCGGCCTCGCGGGTGGCTTCGGCGACCAGTTCGGCCGCCAGCTGCTCGTCGGGCACCGTCCGGTCCCACGGGGGTACGCCGCTCTCGCGCACCGAGCGCGGCGGACGCAGTGCCGGGTCGATCTCGGCCAGCACGTCCGCGGCGACCGCCATGATCTCGGCCGGTGTGCGGTAGCTGACCGTCAACTCGGTCAACCGCCACCGCTGCGCGACGTACGGGGCGAGGGCGTCCGCCCAGGAGGGCGTACCGCTGAGAGCCCCGGTCTGCGCGACGTCACCGACGATCGTCATCGACCGGCTCGGGCAGCGGCGCATCAGTAGCCGCCAGGCCATCGGCGACAGCTCCTGCGCCTCGTCCACGATCACGTGCCCGAACGCCCAGGTCCGGTCGGCGGCGGCCCGCTGGGCGGTGGTGAGGCGGTCGGCCTCCTCCTGCCGCTCCAGCAGCCGGTCGGCGTCGATCAGGTCGGTCACGCCGAGGATCTCACCACCCTCGGCCTCGTCCTCGACGTCGATCGAACGGGAACCCCGGGCGATCTCCAGCACACCCTCGGCGTACTCCCGTTCCATCATGCGGATGCGGTCCCGCCGGGCGGCGGCGGCCCGTTCGTCCTCGCCGAGCAGCTCGGCGGCCTCGTCCAGCAGCGGTACGTCGGCCGGCGTCCAGCCACCCGGCTCGCGCCGCAGCAGCGCGCGCTCGTCGTCGGTCAGCATCGGCGCGGCGGCGGCGATCCGGTCCGGGTCGGCGTACAGGTCGGCGAGCAGCCGCTGCGGGGTCAGCACCGGCCACAGCCGGTCGAGCGCGGCCTGGATCTCCGGCTCCTCCCGCAGCTCCCGCCGGATCTCGGCCCGGTCCGCCTCGTCGAGGAGGTTGTCCCCGCCCAGCGGGTCGGCGCCGATCCGTTCGGCCACCTGCTCGGCGAGCGCGTGCACGATCTCCACGTCGAACAACGCACGGGCCAGGTTGTGCGGCCGGTCGGTGCGGCGCACCCGGTCCCGGGCGGTACGCACCGTCTCCGGGTCCAGGGTCAGCGTCTCCCGCTCGACCTCGATCTCCAGCGGCTCGTCCGGCACCCACTGCCGGTCCCGCACGGCCAGCGCCAGCACCTCGGCCAGCACCGCCCGGCCCTTCAGCGCGGCAGTCTCGGCCGGCTCGACGCGTTGGGCGCTCACCCCCGGAAAAAGATCACCCTGGGTACGCAGCAGCACGCCGGTCTCGGCCAGCGTCGGCAGCACCTGGGAGATGTAGCGCAGGAAGGTCGCGTTCGGGCCGAGCAGCAAAACGCCCCGGCTGGAGAGTTCCCGTCGGTGCGTGTAGAGCAGGTACGCCGCCCGGTGCAGCGCGACGGCGGTCTTGCCGGTGCCCGGCCCGCCCTGGACGACCATCACGCCGGGCAGCTCCGCGCGGATGATCTCGTCCTGTTCGACCTGGATGGTCTCGACGATGTCGCGCATCCGGCCGGTGCGACCCGCGTTGAGCGCGGCGAGCAGTGACGCCTCGCCGGTCAGTTCCTCGTGGCCACCGGGGGAGGCGGTGTCGATGTCGAGCACCTCGTCGTTGAGCCCGGTCACCTTGCGCTGCCGGGTGCGCAGGTGCCGGCGTCGACGTACGCCCTGCGGGTTGGCGGCGGTGGCGAGGTAGAACGGGCGGGCGGCGGGGGCCCGCCAGTCCATCAGCAACGGGTCGTAGTCGCCACTGGTGTCGAAAATGCCGATCCTGCCGATGTAGTGGCGGGAGTCGTCGTCACCGTCGAGGCGGCCGAAGCACAGTCCGTTCTCCACGGCGGAGAACTGTTCGACCTGATCGGCGTACATCGCTACCGAGCTGTCGCGCTGTGAGCGGTCCTGGAGCGTCCCGCCGGTGTTGCGCAGTTCGGCGGTGAGCCGGTCGGCGGCCTGCTCACGCAACCCGTCCAGCCGGTCGTAGAGCATCGAGACGTACTCCTGCTCGCGACCGATCTCGTCGTCGAGCGGCAATTCGCCGGAACCGCCGGAGTGCCTTGACAAGCCGTCTCCCTAAAGATTAGAATCCTTTGCAGGAACGGCTTTTAGCCGTTCTTTTTTGTGCCCTCGAACTGTTGAAGATAGCGCGCCCCGCCGGTTCCCACCAAGCCGCTCGGGCCGGCGCGCCGGTGATCGCGAGGTGGCGGCGGATGATCCTGCGGACCGGTCAACGGGTGGTCTTCATCGGCGACAGCATCACCGATTGTGGTCGACGCGACAACGCCGCGCCCTACGGAAGCGGCTATGTCAGCCTCGTGCGGGCCCTGGTCGACGCACGGCACCCCGAGCTGCGGCTGGAATGGGTCAACCGGGGTGTGAACGGCAACACCGTACGGGACCTGGCCGCCCGCTGGGATGACGACGCCATCGCCGAGCGCCCCGACTGGCTCGCGGTGCTGATCGGCATCAACGACATCTGGCGGCGCTACACCGACCGACCGGACCAGGCCGTCGCCATCGACGAGTACGAACGCACCCTGCGCGACCTGCTGCGTCGGGCGGTTGCCGCCACCGGCTGCCGGTTGATCCTCGGCGACCCGTTCCTCATCGAGGCCGACCGCGACGACCCGCAGCGCGCCGACACCGACCGGTACGCGGCGGTGGTGGCCAGGCTGGCCGCCGAGTTCGACGCGGTGCACGTGGCCAACCAGGCGGCGTTCGACCGGGTGCTGGCGGTGAGCCCGGCGGAGCGTTGGGCCGACGACCGCGTACACCCGCACCTGCCCGGTCACGCGGTCCTCGCCGACGCCTACCTCGACGCCCTCGGTGCGACCACCGCCTCCTGACGCCGGGCAGCGAAACGCCGGGCCGACCGTCAGGTCGACCCGGCGTTGACACCGCAGGATCAGCCGCGGGCGGCCTCGTACAGCCGCTCCGGAGTGACGGCGCCGGCGAGCACCCGGCCGTCGTCGGTGAGCAGCACGCTGAACAGCTTGCTGGTGAGGAGCCGGCCGCTGCCCCAGTCCCCGTTGACGGCCGTCAGCCCGCCGAGGAACGTCGACACGTCGACGTCCGGCACCGAGCCGGCGGCCGGTGCCGCCGGCTTCGCCGGGGCCTTCCCACCCGCGAGCGGCCCGTCGAGGCGGGCGACCAGCACCGTCGTCCAGCCGGAGCCCACCGCGCGGACCTTCGGGTCGCCCGCCGGGTCGGCGTGACCGGGCTTACCGGCCGTCGGCGGTACGGCGTGACCGGGCTTACCGGCCGTCGGCGCCTCGGCCTTCTCCTCGGTGACCGTCACGCCGGGCGGCGGGTTGAAGGTGAACTGGTCGGCGTCCGGGCGGCGGTAGTCGACCTGGGTGAAGGCCACCTCGAACGCGGGCCGGTCACTGCCCTTCGCGAGCACCTCGAAGCGCAGCGGCACGTGCCGCTCGGCATCGATGGCGATCCGCAACTGGTGCACCAGTGACGCCCGGTCGCGCGGTTGGAGCACCAGCTCGTACGCGTCCTGCCCGGCGACGGTGGCCGACCGGCCGACGCTGACCTCGGTGCTCGGGTCGACCGCTCCCAACGCCAGGTCGGCGGCCTGCTGCGGGGTGGCCGGGAGGTTGGCTGCCGCCTCGGGAGCCGGTTTCCCGGCTCCGAGATCTCCGCTGAGGGTGCGGTGGGTGGCGGTGTTGGTGCGGCTCTGCCAGGTCCACAGGTCCCGGCCGTTGCGGATCACGTCCTGTTCGCCCAGGGTGTCCACCAGCGCGACCCGCTGCTGGTCCGGGCCGGAATACCAGACCCGCAGGGTGTGCGTGCCGGTCAGCATGGTGGTCAGCTCGTTGCCGGGGACCAGACCGACCAGCGGCGGCAGGCCCAGGTCGGCGCGCTGCACGACGGTCCCGGACAACCCCTCCAGCCGGGACGTCTGCAGGTCGACCAGGAGTTGGGCCGCGGTGCGCGGTGGCAGGCTCGGCTCGGCCTCGGCGGCGAACGTGCCGACCGCAGCGCCACCGCCGATGACGGCGACGGCCGCGGTGGCGGGGACCAGCCAACGAAGGACGGGACGGCTCTTCAGGACGGACATGGTGACACCTCCTGCGTACATCGTGCCCTCCCGGTCCTGTGAGCGTGCTGAGGAAGCCGGACCGTCACGATTGACCCGGGTGGCACTCTTGGGTGGTGCGCGTGCTGGTGGTGGAGGACGAGGCCCGGTTGGCGGCCGCCCTGCAACGTGGCCTGCAGGCCGAGGGGTTCGCGGTGGACGTGGCGGGGACCGGCCCGGCCGGCCTGGACGCGGCCCGGCACGGCGGTTACGACGCGATGATCCTCGACGTGATGTTGCCCGGCCTCTCCGGCTACGAGCTGGTCCGACGGCTGCGGGCGGAGCAGCACTGGCTGCCGGTGCTGATGCTCTCCGCCAAGGACGGCGAGTACGACCAGGCCGACGGCCTCGACTGCGGCGCCGACGACTACCTGATTAAACCCTTCTCGTACGTGGTGCTGCTGGCCCGGCTGCGGGCGCTGCTGCGTCGGGGCGCGCCGGAACGTCCGACCGTGCTGGCCGTCGGTGACCTGCGACTGGACCCGGCCCGTCGACAGGTGACCCGGGCCGACGCCGAGGTGGTCTTGACCGGGCGGGAGTTCGCGCTGCTGGACTACCTGATGCGCCGACCCGGCCAGGTCGTCTCCAAGACCGAGTTGCTCGACCACGTCTGGGACGCGAGCGTGGAGACCGCGCCGAACGCCGTCGAGGTGTACATCGGCTACCTGCGTCGCAAGCTCGGCCGCGACCGGCTGGAGACGATCCGGGGCGCCGGCTACCGGCTGGCGACGTGAGCAGCCCGGCGGATGGCCACCGGGCGGGGAACCGCTGGATGCCGGTGCTCGGTCTGCGGGGCCGGCTCATGGCGATCGGAGTGCTCGGCCTCACGGTCGGGCTCGCCCTGGGCGGGGTGGTGCTGCTCGGCGCGCTCGGGTTCGTGCTCCAGCGAACTGTCGACACCGAGGCGTTCCGGACCGCCGACGCGGTCGCCCTGCTCGCCGCCGAGGACGCGTTACCCGATCCGCTGCCGGTGGCCGGCGGCCAGGTGCGTGTCCAGGTCGTCGACGCGCAGGGGCGGATCAGGGCCGCCTCGATCGACGCCGACCGGCTGGTGCCGATGGTCCGCCCGGAGCGGCTGGACCACGACCGTCGGCAGCGACTGGAGGTGCCGGCGGAGCGGGTCGGACTGGCCGGCCCGGTCCGGGTGGTCGCCGTACCCGTGGGCACCGCGGCGGACCCGCTCACCGTGCTGGTCGCCCGTTCGATGGCCGACGTGCGGCACAGCACGCACGTGGTCCGGGCCATCCTGTTGGTGGCGTTCCCGCTGCTGGTGGCGGTGCTGGCCGCGGTGGCCTGGCGGGTGGTCGGCGCGACCCTGCGGCCGGTCGAGGCGCTGCGCCGAGGCGCGGAGGAGATCACCGGACGGGCCGGCGCCGGCCGGTTGCCGGTGCCCGCCTCCGCCGACGAGATCCACCGGTTGGCGGTCACCCTCAACGGCATGCTGGACCGGCTGGAATCCGCCCGGATCCGTCAGCGGGCATTCGTCTCCGACGCCGCACACGAGTTGCGCAGCCCGTTGACCAACATCCGGACCGAGTTGGAGGTGGCCGAGCGCCTCGCCGACCGGACGGACTGGACGGCGGTGACCGCCAACCTGCTCGCCGACACCGACCGGTTGAGCCGGCTGGTGGACGACCTCCTGCTGCTGGCCCGCCTGGACGAAACTCCACCGAGCCGAGGGGTCGGTCCGGTGGAGTTGGGCGCCCTGCTGGCCGAGGTCGCCGCCCGCTACCCGTCGCCACCGGTCCGGGTGGAGTCGCCCGCCGGACCGCTGTGGACGACCGGCAACGGCGAAGAGTTGCGACGTGTGCTGGCCAACCTGGTCGACAACGCGGTCCGGCACGCGGACAGCGCTGTCGTGCTCGCGACCGAGGCGACGTCGACGGCGGGGCCGACGTCGACGGCGGGGCCGGCGGGGCCGGCGGTCGGGCCGGGTGTCGGGGCGTACCACCTGGTGACGGTGACCGACGACGGCCCGGGGATCCCGGTCGCGGACCGGGAGCGGGTCTTCGATCGGTTCACCCGCCTGGACGACGGGCGGGCCCGTGACGACGGGGGCGCCGGCCTGGGGTTGGCCATCGTCCGGGAGTTGGTGCGGCGTGCGGGCGGCAGCATCGCCCTGACCGACGGGCCCGAGCCGCGCGGGCTGCGGGTGCGCCTGCTGCTGCCGGCGGTGGCCGCCACCGAGGACAGCCGTGGGCCACATCCGAACGGGCCGTGACGGCATCGACAGTCCGTGACGCCGACGGACCCCCCACCCACCCCATGGCCGCCCTTTGCTGTGCACCCGCGGATGCGACAGCTACACAGTGCGATGCTCGCCGTGCGTGTGCCGCAACGCCTGCCGCGACATGTCGCCTGTTCAATCGCAGTGGTGCTTATAGGTAAGCACAGCAAAGGCGGGTTGAGAGACGTGGTGGGGTGCGCTGGATGTGGCGGCGTGTGACGGTACGGTCGTCGGCGCATGCGTCACGCTGAGTGAGGCCGACAGGGCGCGACTGGCAGGGCGTCGCTGGCCGGGTCGGGCGGTGAGGGCGCGCCTAGCGGGTCGGGCGGTGAGCGGCGGGTCAGCGGCGGCGGGTGCAGACCTGCTCGGAGCTCGCGACGGTGTCGGTGGACCAGACGACCGCCACGGTGAAGCAGTAGTCGTTGGTGCGGTTGAGCGCGTAGATCACGTAGTTGGTGGTGCCGGCGGGCAGGGTCGCGAAGACGTTGCGGTCCTGGCCCGTGCGGCCACCAGCGATGACCACCGGGCCCTCGCTGCCGGCGGGGTACGTCCAGTTGAGGACGATGCTGTCCCGACTGTCGCGCAACGTCACCGTGCCGGGTGGACTGCCGATCGGTGCCGCGGCGGCACCTGAGGTGGGCGGGGTGGCGGTCGGGGCGGGTGCGGTGCTGGCCGGTGGAGCGGCGGTGGGGGAGCCGGTGACCGGCGGCGGGGTCGGCTCGTCGTCGCCGCCGACCCGGGCCACCCCGGCGATCACCGCGGCTGCGCCGAGCAGCACCACGACCACGCCGGCCACCAACACCGGCACCAGCCGGTTGCGCTGCGTCGGCGGCGCGCGGTGCACCGGCACCGGCAGCAGCCGGGACGGGGTGTACGGCTCCAGTGGCGCGTACGGGTCGGCCGGCGCGGGCGGTCGGCGCAGCCGGTACACACCGGACTGCTCCTCGGTGCCGCCCGCCAGCCCGACCACCGACGGGGGCACCGGGGCATCCGTGGGGTACGGCGTGGACTCGCTCGCCGTCTCCGGCGGCCACCCCGCCGCCCCGACGGGTTCGTCGGCCGGCGCTCGGGGATTCGGCACCGCCCCGCCGGCCGTCGTCGTCGTCGCGGCGTGGTGTGGGGGAGGCGTTGGCGGATGGCCGGCCTCGGCCGGGCCGTCGTCCTGCTGTGGGACGCGGGCGGCCGGCACGACCGGAGTGTCCCGGGCGGTCGGGGGGTTGTCGGTGCACACGTGGTCGGGGTTGGCCGCCGCCCGGGCCAGGGCCGCCACCTGCGCCGCCAGCGGGTCGCCGGCCGGCAGATGCTGCCGGCACAGCTCGCGGGCCAGCGCCAGATTGTCGTGGGCCTCGGTGAACTGCCCGCAGTCACGCTGCATCGCCCCGAGCCGCGCCAGCATCTTGATGCCGCTGGGGTGACCGTCGCCGTACACCTCGCGGTGCAGTTCCCAGGCGTCCTGGAGCCGGTCACGGGCCACCGTGCACTGGCCCCGCGCGTACTCCACGGTGGCCAGGTCGGCGTGCGCGGCGAGCACCCGCAGGGATTCGGGGCCGTCCTGCGCGGTCAGCTCGATGATGACTTCCTGGTAGAGCCGGGCGGCTCGGGAGTGGCTGCCGACCCGGTGCAGCACGGCCGCCAGGGTCGCCGCAGCGGCCACCGTGCGCGGGTCGGAGCGGCCGTGCAGGCGGGTCGTGGCCGCGTACGCGAAGGCGGCCCAGCCCCGGGCGGAGTGCGGCTCACCGAGGGCGACCAACACCCGCGCCTGGAGGCTCGCGGCCTCGGCCAGCTCCGTGGTGGCGTTGGCCGGGCGGGGGTCGGCGTCGGTGAGCGCGTCGGACAGAAGCTGCTGCGCGCCGGCCAGATCGCCGGCCGACACGAGGTCGTGCGCTTGATCAGTCAGTTCACCGAAGCCGGAAGACACGCCCCATCGTGCTCATCCGACGACGGTAAGTACAAGACCCGCGCCGGTGTCGATTGGTCAGGATCCGGTCAGGTGCTCGGCCAATGCCTCGCTGATCCGCCGCAGCTGGTCCACCTGGGCGGGGCTCAACGCGTCGAACAGGTGTCGGCGTACCCCCTCGACGTGGCCGGGGGCGGCGGCCGCGAGGGTGGCGAAACCCTCGTCGGTGAGCAGCGCGATCTGCCCGCGCCGGTCGGTGGGGCAGTCCTCCCGGCGCACCCAGCCGGCGGTCTCCAGTCGGGCGACGGCGTGCGAGAGCCGACTGCGTGACGACCCGGCGGCCTGGGCCAGCTCGCTCATCCGTAGTTGCCGACCGGGCGCTTCGGAGAGGCGGACCAGGATCTCGTAGTAGGCGTGCGGCATGCCCGCGTCGCGTTGCAGCTCGCGGTCGAGAGTGTCCATCAGCGCCCGCGTCGCGGTGAGGTACGCGCGCCACGTGCGCTGCTCGTCGGGGTCCAGCCAGCGCGTCATGACCGCCATCATACCCCAGATAGTTGAACGCTCAACAAAATCGCGCTAGCATCGGGTCATGGGTATTCACCGGCTCAACCACGCGGTCCTCTACGTCAGTGACCTCGCCCGCAGCGTCGCGTTCTACAGCGACGTGCTGGGCTTCCGCCCGGTGGCGATGACCCCGGACGGCTTCCGCGGCGCCACCTTCCTCCAGGCGCCCGACTCCACCAACGACCACGACCTCGGCCTGTTCGAGATCGGGGCCGGCGCCGGGCGGTCCACCGCCGGCCGGTCCACCGTCGGCCTCTACCACCTCGCCTGGGAGGTGGACACGCTCGACGAGCTGGCCGCCACCGCCGAGCGGCTCGCCGCCGCCGGCGCACTGGTCGGCACCTCCGACCACGGCACCACCAAGAGTCTCTACGGCAAGGACCCGGACGGTCTGGAGTTCGAGATCGTCTGGCTGATCCCCGCCGACCTGCTCGACGACAGCGCCCTCGCTGCCCGCAAGCAGATCACCCGGCTCGACCTGGACGCCGAGCGGCAGCGCTACGGCGGGCAGACCAAGGGTGGGGTGGGGATCTCTGTCCCCGCGTGATCGGTCGTGAGGTAGAACGGACCGATGTCGACCGACCGCACCACTGACTTCCTCCGCAAGCTGCTGGTCCGCCAGCTGACGACCTGGCTGCCCGCGGCCCTGCACCGCTCCCGGCGGGCGACCGTCGCGATCGCGGGCACGGACGCGGGCAGCGCGGAGGCGGCGCTGCGGCTGGTCGCCGCGCACGCTGGCCAGGTGCGCGGCCGGCAGGTGACGGTGCTGGTGCTGGCCGACAGCGCGGAGTTGCCGGCCCGACTCGGCCCGATCGAGGCCGAGCTGCCCGCCGAGGTCACCGTGCACCTGCTCTCCGGTGACCCGTACCGGCTTCCGGTCGCGGTGAAGGCCGCCGGCGCGGCCGGCGCCCCGCTGTTCTCCTTCGTGGACCTGCCCGGCTCGGTGACGCCGAAGCTCCTCGCCGCCGCGGCCAACGGTCGCGCCGGAGAGCTGTTGCTGCACACCGGTGACAGTGCGCGCGACGCGCTCGTCTCCGCCGGCTTCCCCCTGGTCGCCGAGGTGGCGCCGGTGCTGCCGGACGGCGAAGCCGCTGGTGTGATCGCGTTCGGCAGCCGCTCCGACCGGAGTCTGGAGGCCGTCCGCGACGCGCTCTGGGCGGTCGGTGCGGATCTCGACCTGCGCTACCGCGACCCGCAGGACCCGATGGGCGTCACTGTCGACGTGGTCGGCGATCCCGACCCCGAACCGCTGGCCCACGAGTTGCTGGCCGAGCTGCGCCGGGGCGGTTCGCGGCCGGTCACCGAGCTGCGCCGGCACACGCTCACCGCCACCGTCTACCGTGCCGCCGACGCCAACCGGGCACTGGCCGACCTGCTCGACGCGGGCGACGTACGCCGTGAACGCGAGGCGGGCAGGCTGGCCGGCGACGAGATCATCGCGCTGACGCGCTGAGTGCGACGTCGGCCCCGTCCAGACGCCGAGCGGGGTGCCGGTGAATCACCGGCACCCCGCTCGACTCCCGGGATGCTACGACCGGGCCTTGTCCTGCTTCCACGACAGCGGACCCGGCAGGTCGACCCGGTGCGCCCGCGCCTTCGAGTTCCAGGACCAGCGCCCGATCTTGATGCTCCACGAGGAGAAGCCGTTCTCGGTGAAGTTCAGGATGATCGGTCCGTACTTCTTGCGCTTGCGAAACATGAGGCCCATCGGAGGTCTCCCCTCGTCACCGTTCCCTGCCGTGTCGAGATCGAACATTCCCGGACCGGCCACTTTTGAAACCCCTTCGCTGTCCGCCCTGGACAGTCGTCACGAGGTGCTGCTCCTACTCAACCTGGGGCGCCCCGGCCCCGGCGCGGAGCGCGCACGGCTGCCCCGGCTGGACGCCGGTGAGGTGATCCGCACCCACGAGGGCGTCGGCTGAGCGAGCAACGGCGAGGTCCCCGAGCCGGCCGCGCCCGGGGTGACCAACTCGGTGGCGTCAGCGCGGTTCCCAGGCGTCGGGCATCGCGGTGAGCCTGCGGACGTGGGCGGGCAGTCGACCACTGACGATCTCGGCGAGGCTCACCTCGTCGACGACCCGCCGCACGGCGGCGCGCACCGCCACCCACAGGCCGGGCAGATTCTCCGCCGAGCCCTCGTAGCGGGTCTCCTCGGGGCGCAGCCCGCGTACCCCGGCCAGCGGCCCCTCCACCGCGCGCAGCACCGCGCCGACGGTCACCTCACGCGGCGGACGGGCCAGGGTGTAGCCGCCCTCGGCGCCGCGCTGGGCACGCACGATGCCGGCCCGGCGCAGGTCCGCCAGGACCGCCTCCAGGAACTTGCGGGGCATGTCCTGCTCCGCCGCGATGGCCTGGGTGGACAGCAGCGAAGGGTACGCGGTGGCGAGGCTCAGCGCTGCCCGTACCGCGTAGTCGCCGCGCGCGGAGATCTGCACAGTGCCATCATGCCCGGCCGGTGTCGCCCGTCGGTGCGCCGGGCGACCCGCGTCGCGTGGCGTGGCCGCCGTCGGTCGTGTCGACGGCGCGGAACCTGCCGCCGTTGACGCCGGTGGGCTCGGCCGGAGGCCGGGGCCGGACCACCCGGGCGGCGGGTTGATCCCGGGCGGCGCGGAACGCGCCGGGGCTGACCCCGACCTCACGGGTGAAGAAGCGGCCGAAGTTCGTGGGCTCGGAGAAGCCGAGGTGCCGACCGATCTGGGCGATCGGCTGGTCGGTCGCGGCGAGGAGCCGGCCGGCCTGCAACGCGACCCGCTCGTCGATGACCTGCTTGGCGCTGCGACCGGTGACGGCCAGGCACGCCCGGGTCAGGGTCCGCACGGAACAGCGGAGGCTGGAGGCGTAGTCCTCCACCCGTCGGGTGTGCGGGTAGCCGTGCTCCACCTCCCGGCGGAACCTGTGGAACGTCTCGTCCTCGGGTCGGGGCGTCGACCGGTCGGCGTTCGCCAGGGTCAGCCGCAGCAGCAGCACGGCCAGTTGGTGACGGAGCAGCGCGCGGGCGGTGAGGCTGTCGGGGTGCCGCCGGCAGTCCACCGCCAGCTGGCTCACCTCGCTGATCACCGCGTCCTCGTCCTCACCGGCCAACTGCCGCCAGGTCACCGGTGTGTCCAGTTCCACGCCGAAACCGCGCAGCGCCTCGGGTTCCCAGGCGACCACTGTGGCGTCGAACTGCCGGCCGGCGCAGCGCAGCACCTGGCCGGCGTGGACCCGCAGCAACGTGCCGGGCCGACAGGGAAGCAGGTGGAAGTCGAGTTCGGCGTCGCCGTGACCGCGCGTGGTGAGGATCAGCAGTTCCCGTTCGACGATCACCGGTCGACGCCAGCCCGGGGAACCGGAGAGGTCGGCCAGCGCGAACGTGGCAATCTCGTCGGGCACGGGTGACGCCGCTCCGATCGATGACGCGGGGGCAGGATCGGTGGAGACCATCGCCTGCGACGGTAGCCCGAACCGCAGGTCATCGCATCCCGGTCGGTCTGCGGGCCGCAGTCGGCGCGTCGACGTGGGCTTGTCGTGATCCCGCGACCGGGCTACGTTACCCGGCGGTAGCGCTTGTTCGGTCCCGCGGTCCGACCGGCGCTCCGTCGGCCACCCGGACCGGCCGACCCACCGTCGGCCGACGGACCGGCCGGCGGCCCCGCCGACACGCGATGGGATGGGCATGACGCAACTGTTCTCGGTCGAAGGCAAGACGGTCCTGGTCACCGGCGGGTCGCGGGGGATCGGCCTGATGATCGCCCAGGGCTTCGTGCGCGCCGGCGCGCACGTCGTCATCTCGTCCCGCAAGGCCGACGTGTGTCAGGCGGTCGCCGAAAAACTCTCCGCCGAGGGGCGCTGCGAGGCCATCCCCGCCGACCTGAGCGACGACACCGGCGCCGAGACGCTCGCCGCCGCCGTGCGCGAACGCTTCGACCGACTCGACGTGCTGGTCAACAACGCCGGCGCCACATGGGGCGCGCCGCTGGAGAACTACCCGGAGGCCGCGTTCGACAAGCTGTGGGCGGTCAACGTCAAGGCCGTCTTCCGGCTCACCACCGCGCTGCTGCCGGCGCTCCGCGCCGCCGCGAACGCCGACGACCCGGCCCGCGTGATCAACATCGGGTCGATCGACGGCATCCGGGTGCCGTGGATGGAGGTGTACGCGTACTCGGCCACCAAGGCCGCCGTGCACATGCTCACCCGTAGCCTGGCCCACCACCTGGCCGGCGAGCAGATCACCGTCAACGCCATCGCGCCCGGCCCGTTCGAGAGCAAGATGATGGCGTTCGCGCTCGACGACCCGGCGAGCCGGGCCGCCATCGAGCAGCAGGTGCCGCTGGGCCGCATCGGTCGCCCCGAGGACATGGCCGGCACCGCCATCTACCTCGCCTCACGCGCCGGCGCGTACCTCACCGGGGCGGTCATTCCCGTCGACGGAGGCATCACCACGCACGGCTGAGCACCGGCCGACCCGGGTGAGCGTGTCCGCGTAGTACCGCCAGGGCCGCGCGGACTCGGCAGATCCGCGCGGCCCTGGGTTGGCCGGTGTTGCTCTTTCGGGCGGTCAGCGACCGGCGAGCAGCCGGTTCACCGCCGTGTCGACGTCCAGGTGCTCGGCCTCACGGCCGCGCGGGACGACGACGTACGTCCGTCGAAGGAAACGCACCAGGACGCTGCGCGGCACCTCGAAGAGGGCGTTGCCGTCCGGTGATGAGAGGGCCAGCGCGACGAAATCGCCGCGCGGTGTGGCCCAGGGCCAGACCCGCACGTCCCCGATGCCGGCCGGCTCGTCCAGGCCGGTGACCAGAAGTTCGCGAGCGAACGACCAACTCACCGCCTCGCCCCCGGCCGACTCGGCATGGAACAGGACATGGACCGCATACGGGTCAGCAGGGTCGTAACGCAGACTGGCACGCACCGGCAAGGCGGTGGCGTCAGGCGCGACGAGCCTTAGCGACGTCTCGACCTCTACGGTCGTCGGTCGGATGACACTCATGGACGTTCTCCCCCCGGCACCGCTGCGGAACGCGCGTGTCCCGCTTTTCCCATACTCAGGTGCTACTCCTGGCTACGCTCCGCCATACGCTGACTTCACCCAGTGGTGGGAAGGGGGACGGAAAGGCCGCGTGAATGTGAGAATTCATGTAGGATTTCCGGTTCTGCCCAGTGCGTGATCCCGCCCGGCATCGGGTGGCTCAGTCGTCGACTTACTCCGGTAACGTCCAGTCGGGCGTTGCAGTGACGGGCCCGAGCGACACTGGGGGGTGAAATGGTGGCGAAGCGATCCTCAGTGGATCAGGCGACGGCGCCCGGCCCGCCGAACGTCGCGGTCCGAGTAGCCGAAAAGCGGGGGGACGAAGTGCCGATGGAGCAGCCCGAACGGGCCGATCGGCCGCGGCTCGACGCCGGCCGTGCCGGTGGGATCCTCGTGGTCGCGGACCGGCCGCGCCGACCACGCTGGCGGGAACGGATCTCGATGACCCTTGACCTCATCCGCGCCAACCCCACCGGCCGCATCGCACTCAAGATCTTCATCGCGATCGCCGGTGCGCTCGTGGTGACCATCGGCATCGCCCTCATCCCGCTACCCGGACCGGGCTGGCTGCTGGTGATCGCCGGCCTGGGCATCTGGGCCGTCGAATACCACTGGGCGCGCCGGCTACTCGGCTTCACCCGCCGACACGTCCACGGCTGGACGCAGTGGGTGACTCGACAGTCACTCGGCGTGCGAATCGTGCTCGGCTCCGTCGGCCTCGTCTTCGTCGCCACAGTGGTCTGGCTGTCCCTCAAGTACAGCCTCGGCATCGACGTGATCGCCGAGGCGATGCACTACCTCGCGACGCACTGACCCCGGATTTCCGGTCCGGTTCCACGATCGGGTAGAGTCAGTGTCGCTGAGGGCGATTAGCTCAGTGGGAGAGCGCTTCGTTCACACCGAAGAGGTCGCTGGTTCGATACCAGCATCGCCCACTCTCAGTTCTGGCAGTTCAGAGGCCGCTTCCCGGGTTCGGGAGGTGGCCTTTCTGCTTAGGTGGAGCAGTCGCGGCCGATGTGTCTCTGATGCACTTCCGGGAGGGCGGTGGACGTGACAGACGTGCTGAGGGTGCAGGACCTTCGCCTGGTGTGCGGCGTGCTGCTGGACATGGTGGAGGAGCGGTTCGGCGCGGAGATCGATCTTTCGGGCGTCGGTGTCGATCTCTACTGGAACGTCGACCTGGAGACCGCGTTCGCCCCCTTGGGTCCCACCAGCAGTTTCCCAGGTCACCGCAGTGTCCTGGGGATCTAGGAGGAGGCGGTGGAGGATGTCCGCTACCTCGTCGACGAGGCGAGATGTCGCAAGATGCCGCCCGGCTGCGGCGTGAACCGACCAGGCAGGAGAGTCGACAATCCTGATCGCGGTGCCCAGCCCCTGATCGTCAGGGAACTCCATGCCCCTAACCTGCCAGGCGACCAAGGGGCCAGGCAGGGTTGGGGTTAAGTTTCAAGCCTCAGCCTCACGAGCGCGTGCCCGTTTCGTGCCCGATCCAGCGGTCAACACCGGCTACCAGCGGCCCGCCACCCCGCTTCACTCGGTCATCTGGCCCTTCAACACCAGCAGACACTGCGCTCGCCGGCCCTGACTCGACACGATTCCCGAGCTGACAGTCGACACCATCCAAACCGACGGTCCGGGCGCACCCTCCGGCGAGGCCGGATGGATGTACGGTCCATCGCCATGAGCTATGACCTGATCTTCGTGTCCCGAAGCGACGACCAGTCCCGGGATGACGCGTTGGAGGAGGCGGCAGAGGAGGCCGACAGCGACGACCGGCCAAGCGCCGAGGCTTGGGCCCGACTGGTGGCGGCGGCCCGGCGGGTGCTCGGTGAGGTTGCCGTGAGGGTCTTCGATGAGGTCGCGGCATCCTTCGCGGCACGGGGGATTTCCAGCCCCAGCAACGGCTGAGTGACTATCTGGGTGACGACGGGTACGAGTGACGGCGGACGTCCACGGGCGACCATGGACGGCTACCGCAGGCTGATGCCCAGAACAGTGCAGTTCGGCGGGTCACGTTGGTTGCCTGGCGGTCAAGGGGTCGCAGGTTGACAGCCATAGGAGCATCGGGATGGCAGGTCACCTGCGGAGGCGTGCCGGAGTTGGTACTTCCACGTTGCTCCTCGCGGCCGGGACTGCGCACAGCAGCGGGCGGAGGGTGTCGATGAGCCTCTGAACCGGAACGCGGATGTCGTCGCGTACCTGGCGGACGACAGCGAAGGGCTGGCTGGCCACCTCGGTCGGCCACAGGTTTCCCAGGTCCGTTCGCTGCGGGACCAGGCCACGGCAGGCAGGCCGAACATCAGGTCAGCCGGTACCGGATCAGCGCGCCCAGGGCCAGGGCGGTGCCGGTGAGCTCCGCCGAGGCCCGCCGGGGCAGACCGAGGTTCACCCGGTACTGCTGGCGGCCGGGGCGGCGGAGATGTCCAGGAGTGCGCCGAGATGACGGAACGCTTCCGGCTTCACCCGGTACCAGACCCAGGTGCCGCGCCGTTCCGAGTCGACCAGGCCCGCCTCACGCAGGACCTTGAGGTGGTGGGAGATGGTCGGCCCGGACAGGTCGAACGCCGGGGTCAGGTCGCAGACGCACATCTCCGGCACCGAGGCGATCATCGACATCAGCCGCAGCCGGATCGGGTCACCGAGGGCTTTGAACAGCGGTGCGACCATCGCCGCCTGTTCGGCGTCCATGGGGCGGACCGCGAGCGGCGAGCAGCAGGCCACGGCGTTGAGGTCCACCACCGGCAGCTCTTGTTTCGACATGCCTCTACCTTGACAGATATCAAAACAGGGTGCAACGTAGCTCTTGCTTTGATAAGCATCTAGATAAGGAGATGGCTGTGTCCCGTGTCCAGCTCGCCCTGCGCGTATCCGACCTTGAAGGCTCCGTGGCCTTCTACGCCAAGCTGTTCGGCGTCGAGCCGGCCAAGCGCCGTCCCGGTTACGCCAACTTCGCCATTGAGAACCCGCCACTCAAGCTCGTGCTCCTTGAGAGCGAGGCCGACCAGCCCACTGTCATGGACCACCTCGGCGTCGAGGTTGCCAGCACCGACGACGTCCACGCCGCCGCCAAGCGCCTCACCGACTCCGGTCTCATCACGCTCGAAGAGAACAACACCGAGTGCTGCTACGCGCTCCAAGACAAGGTATGGGTGCGCGGCCCCGGCAACGAGCCGTGGGAGGTCTACACCGTCAAGGCCGACGCCGACACCCTCACCAAGACGACCGAGGGTGAGTGCCGCTGCGGCGAACCGACCGACGCCGAGAAACAGCCGGCCACCAGTGGAGCCCCGTCGAACTGCTGCTGATCGTTACGCCCTCGCGCGCCCGTCCTCGATCCAGGAGGCGGGCGTGCAGTGCTGGGCACAAACGCGATACGCAGATCTCGCAACCGAGTCGCCAGTCACGACGCCTTCGCCTCGCACGATCGGTCGTTACTGCCGGATTTTCTCTGTTCTGGATCAAGTCGGCGCGCTCTGCGTGCGGTGCGAGGCGGCAAGCCCGGCCGGCGGCAAGCTGCCCCGGCCGCCTACGGCCTCGGGGCGGCGAGCCACCGACAGCCGCCGGGACACCGCCCCACCGACCCGAGGGACCAGTTCCAGCGAGCCCGTGACGGAGGCCGACGGGTCGGCCTGATCGCGTGGACAGGGCTTCCGGTGTTGGCCATGAACGACCATCGGCACCCGAACATAGAACCAGGTCGGAGCCATGGTCACGGCTCTGACCTGGTGGGTGACGGACAAGTCGACCGGTACGCCGGATTCTGCTGGAGCCGTAGGGTGCGGGACATGCCTGAGGAAGAGGAAGTTGTTCTTCACCTTGACCTGCCGACAGCTACTGCGCTCGCGGACCTGATCTACAACGTCGGCGAGCATCAGGCCGCCGGCATACCAATCGCTCAGTTGTCGACGGACGACAGCGAACGGCTCGGGAGGGTGCTCCATGACCTGTGGCGAGCCCTGGGCGTCCCGCTTCCATACGGCGACCTTCGCGGGAGGGAACCTCGTCGCCGAGTCTGATGTCGTTTCCGCGCCGTGAGTGGCCGACAGCAGCGGTGACAGCAACGCGTCGACACAAGGGCAACCGCCGGCAGCCGGACGCAGACGGGCGTCCGAGGTCGCGGATCCGGACGGACCCCGCCGGACGACGCGCCTAGAACTTACAAGCGAGGGGTCGCAGGTTCGAAACCTGCCGCCCCCACCCTGCACCATCAGCAGTCACCGTCCCGGGAAGATCGTTCCCCGGGGCGGTGACAGATCTGCGACGCCTCAGCGCGCTGGTCGCGGCAGGTCCGGATACCTGCTGCTTTCCCAGCGGTGAGTGATATGCCGCCCGAAGGGGTGGCTACGGTGATGCCGTGGACGAAGGTTGGGAAGCGCGGATGGCAGCCCGCGCCCGTGGTCGCGCAAACGAGCGGATCGTCCGGAGGCAGTCGCTCGAACGCGGCCGTCTCGGGCATGTCGGGCACCACCTGCACCGGACACCGCTTGGCACGGAGTGCTCATGCGGCAGCGATTTCCAAGACGCGTGCTACGTCGGAGAGGGCGAAGACCAGGCTTGGTGGGCGTGTCAGCGATGCGCGGTGTGTGATCGGCAGGGCGTCCTGCTTGAGGGTGCGGTGCCCTGACATATGCGGTGCCGTGGCAGGGCGTTGCCTGGGTGGCCATCCTGTCGCCCCTGCCTTACTGGATTGTCGCGCATCACCTGGCGGAGCTGCGTCGCACATCAGCTGGCGGATCACAGCCGGACTGCCGGCGTCCCGGGACACGACATGTCTGGTCCCGCCACATGCTTGACGGATGCGTCCCAGGAGATGCTTGACGGTTGACCTAGGTTCTAGGGTTTGCCGGGCTCGGCTCTGGGCCTCGTATCGTGCCCGACGTGGCATCGTTACCGCATGATCCGTCTTGTGGCCGAGGATCCGGCCGTAAGCCTGGACGAGGGACAGGCCAGGCGAATCCAGTTCTGGTTGCTGGAGATGGTGCCCGCCCGCAGCTGCGATGTCCGACGTGCACCGACCGTCGAGATCACCATCACGGGGCCCTACGCGGATGAGCTGTATCCGCCGCTGTTGGAACGGGTGGAAGCCATTGCCGGGTGCCGCTTCGGAGTGATTACTAACGGCGGCTGACCTCGTCGAGGCGCAATGCGTCATTGGTCGTGCTCCGCAGGACGGTTCGGCCGAGCTGGCACGGCGGTTAGCTGGGCGACCTTGCCCGGCCGGCTGGCTTTCGGATTCCGCACGGGTTGGTCGGTGGTGCGTCGCACGGTGCGCATGCCGTCGTCGCAGGCGATGGCCAGTTCGGTCTCGGTGACATTGATGGTGACGGTTTTGTCAGCATGCACGCGGCCGAGGGCGACTTTCTGCCCGACCATCATCACGACGCCGCTGTTGGAGGCGCGGCGGCGAGTCTGCCGGTGCGGAGTCGATTTGCCCTGCCAGCCCAGCACCGAATCCCGATCGAGCGCGGCCACTGGCCCGGGAACGGTGAGCGGTGACCAGCGGCGCAAAGCAGAAGACCCTGGCGGATCACCTGCTAGGACGCCACCGTTGGTGCGTCGGCTGCCGGACTTGGTGGTCGCGGCTGGTCCCGTGGACGCGCCAGTGTCGCTGGCTCGAGCGTCGCCGAGTTGGATGACCTAGGACGATGCCTGATCCGGCCGTCGGCGCCGGCGATGCAGCGCGCCCGGCGGGGCGGATCGGCGGTTCGGGCCTGCTGTCGCCGCGCCTACCGTCATCGGTTCGGGTCAGGCGGTGCCACGGCCGTCGGACCGGAAGGAGATCGGGCGGGTTGGCTTGGGGTTGCCGACTAGTCTCGCAATGGCAGCGAGGCTAACCGGGAGTCGCTCGGCGGGAGATCAGTGGTGGGGCGTGTCGTGCTCGAACTCATGGTGCCAGTGCTCTTTCTCGTGATCGGGCCAGCCCTCGCCAGCGACTATCGCGGCATCGCGACGAAGCACATCGAGCTGTCGATGCGATTCGTTCGTCCGGTTAGTCCCTTCCGCTGGGATGACGACCAACTCGCGCGACGCCGCGCCTTCTTCATTGTGTTCGACAGGCTCCTCGGGGTGATGGTGACGTTGGCTGGCGTGGGGATGCTGTTTGCTGCGGGGCACTCGCTGCTGAACGGGCGCGTGTAGGTCCACCAGGTGGTGCCCCGACACTCGGTTCACGCAAGGTCGATGATGACGAATCCCGGTAGGTCAGGCTCAGCCGGCGGCGTGACGGGGAACGTCCCACCCAGCGCCTCCGGTGCCCATCCAGCGCGGAGCCCGTAACGGACAAGAACGCGGACGTCCTCAGCTGTCGGAGAGGGGTACGTCTCCCGACTGCCGTGCACGTCGGTCTCGACGTACTGACCACCGGAGGCGACGGTGGGCCGCTCGGTCACGTCGACCTGTAGGGCGCGACCGTTCTTCCCCCACCCCACACGCGGATCCTGATGTAGCGGTGCAGGAGCCCGTCGGGGCCGAGGGCGGACCGAATGTCGGCCTTCCAGGTGAACTCCCGGCCGTCGATGTGGAGCTTCCGTAGCCTGTCAGCGCAGGCAACGTCTTCCGCGAACACGTCCACCGGCGGACTCCGCGGGGCGAGGAGGCGAACGGGTATATGCAGGCCGGAGATCTTGTCCCGGACGAGCTGATGGTCAAGGCCGTCGCCCAAGCCCTGGCCCGCGTCGACGGCGGATGGGTGTTGTACGGCTTCCCGCGCGGGATCCGTCAGGCCGAACTGCTGACGCAAAGCGGCCACGTCCCCGACACAGTGATCGAACTCGTCCTGACCGAGGACCAATTCCGCCTGGCCGTTCACCGCCGGGTGGAACGACGGATGGAACTGGACCCCGGGCAAGCTGAGCGACGCGACGAACTCCTGCTGATGTACGCGCATGCACAGGAGAACCACGAGAAGCAGATCGAGCCGCTGCGTGCCTACTACCGGGCCCATGGCCTGTGGCAAACCGTCAGCGGGTCCGGCGACTGTGACGACGTGGCAGCCAGGCTGATTCCAGCCGCCTCCGATGACCAGCGCCGCCCGTGAGATCGGGCAGGTAGGTCGGCGGCCCGTCCCCGGAGGCTGGGTTGGGCCCTACCGAAGCCCAGGGCAGCCCGATCGGCGCGACGCATCAGCGGAAGGCGGCGATGGTGCGCGTCGCCCAGTCGGCGAAGGGGCGGGGTGGTCGACCCAGCACCTCGGCAACGTGCGGGCTGATCCGCTGTTCGGCGTTGGTGGGCGTACCGAGGATCGCCAGCGTGCCCTCGACCACCGGGGGTGGCATGAACCGCAGCATCTGCTCGCGGGCCTCGTCGGGCGTCTGGTGCACGAAGCCGATCGGCTCACCGAGCGCGGCGGCGAGGTCGGCGACCCGTTCGCGTGGCGTGCTCAGGGCTGGGCCGGTCAGTTCGTAGGTGCGGCCGTTGTGCGAGCCGTCGAGCAGGGCGGCGGCCGCCACTTCGGCGATGTCGGCCGGGTCGACCACGGGCAGGCCGACATCGCCGAACGGTGCGGACACCATCCGGGAGCCCCGGATGGGTTCAGCCCAGGCAAGGGCGTTGGAGGCGAAACCGCCGGGGCGCAGGATCGTCCAGCCGAGTCCGGATCGGCGGACGAGATCCTCGATGGCGTTCAGGGGCGTGTGTGATGGCGAGTCCGGCCGTGTGACGACCGCCTGTGAGGACTGAAGCACGATGCGCTCCACACCAGAGGCTTCGGCGACCCGCAGGATCTCGCGCATGTCGAGGTGGGCTCCGGCGCCCTCCACGAGCAGGTACAGCGCTTCGGCGTCGGTGAGCGTCGGGCTCAGGCTTTCTGGCCGTTCGAGGTCCGCGCGGTGGTGGCGAACCCCGTCCGGCAGGGTGATCGGGCGTCGCCCTCGGGATACCGCCGTCACCGCGGAACCCGAGGTCGCAAGAAGTGACGAGAGGGTTCTGCCGACGTTTCCGGTGGCTCCTACAACGACAAACATGTGCGTGTCTCCAGTTCGACCGCGTCGTTCGCGCGGCTGAAGGAGACGCTAGTAGCGCCGATATAGTAGGTACCTAGAGGAAAGTAATGAGTTTGTGACGGAGGGCACGTGCAGCAATCGACGGATCCCGAGCTGGCGTGCCCGGTCGCGCCGGTCGTCGACATCGTGTTCAGCCGGTGGACCACACCGATCCTGTGGGCCCTGCACGAGTACGGCCGGCAACGCTTCGTGGAGCTGGAGCGCCGACTGACCAGCATCACGCCCAAGGTGCTCACGCAGCGGCTCCGCCAACTCGAACGCGACGGCCTCGTGACGCGCACCTACCACGCCGAGGTGCCCCCACGAGTCGAGTACGAGATCACCGAGTTGGGTGCGAGCCTCGGCCCGCTCTTCGCGCACCTGGCCACGTGGGCCGACGCCAGCCTCGGAGAGGTGGAACGAGCACGGCGTGCGTACGACGCCGGGCGGTGAGGCCGCGCCGACGTGATCGGGACCTGCGGGAACGCCATCATGGTGCCGCCAGCTGACGCGCCACCGGTCACCCCGGTGTCCTACCGGGATCGGTTCGGGCGGGTCAGGTGTAGCGGCCATGCTGAGAAGGGTGCGTTCGGCAGTCCCGCGCGCACGTCTGGACGGGTGTCGGCGGTTCCAGTCCGTTCCCCCTCCGCCACCGCCGGTATCGAAGTTCGCAGCGTCTCCCAGGGCGGCGTTTTCCGCGATGGCGGCGGAGTGCCGGTCAGGGACGCCTCGACCCCGCCGGAAGATGTCGCGACCAGAGCGCGGCGAGCTACGGCGTATGGATCGGATGGCGGCTCGCGCGGCGGCAGCCTTCTCCTCGACGCTCGGTGGCCGACGACGTCTGCGTACCCGCCATGTCTGCTCGCGGAAGTGCCTAGCTCGCCGCGGCGTCCGCCCGTTCACCGTCGACGAGCAGCTGGCGTGCGCCTCGACGGACAGCGTCCCAGTCGGTAGCGGGGGAGCGGCCGAGGTTCCTGGCAAGCCAGTGCTGCCGGTCTTCGTGTTCCCGCCGCAGTTGGACGAGATCGAGGTCCACGCCCGGTAGGCCGCCGCGGCGTTCCAACTCCTCGATCCGCTGCCCCATCATGTTCATGAGATCGCGGTGGAGGGTGTGCACGGCCTCACGGTATGCGCTGGTCGGGACGCTGAGCCGCACTGCGTGGTCGGCGGTGAAACCGATCTCGCCGTCGTCCTGGTGCTGCCAGTCCACGGTGATCTCGTCACGAACGCCGCGGGTGGTGCGCCAGAACCGGAGCCGGGGCGGGTTGCGCAGGTAACCGAGGTCCAGGTTGTGCTCGCCGTACCAGATCGCGGCCGTGAGGACTGGATGGCCGGGCGCGTCAGCGTCTCCACCGTCGGTTCGGTACCCGTCCGGTTCCGCCACGAACTCGAGAGGGTCGCACGCCCACTGCGCGGGGTGGGAGTCGATGAACGGCTGCACGTCGTCGGGCACCGGCTCCAGCACCGTGGGTGTGAGGAGGTTGACGTCCTCCCAGAGCCGGGCCAGGTAGTAGTCGACGAAGGGATGCGGGTGGGTCTGCCGGGTGCGGCGCAGCAGCTCCTGCCCGCCTGCTTCGAGCCAGTACCAGCCTTCGGTGAGCCCGAACCAGTGGAGCGTCGGCCGGTCACCGCCCCACGGTGACACCTCGTCCAAGGGGTACAGCTCGAACCGGAACCTGATCATCGAGGCAGTGCCCCGGTGACGTCCGGGCTGGCGTTGACGCTGGCGACGATCGGGGCCGGGGTAGGCGCGTTCGACAGGCAGGTGAGCCGCCGCCTGCTGATCGTCGCCGCTACGCAGAAGGTCCCGGACGCGGTGCACGGTGGGGGTGATGTCCGTGACGGTCACCGTCCAGTCGTCGACGTACCGATCGACTGCCTCGCCGGACAACCCGACCTGCAGCGACCGGTACGGCAGTGCCGTGAGATGCAGTGACCGTTCCGGATCCCACTGAACCCGTACGGGGCTGGTCTTCAGCTGCCGTGACCAGGTCGCCTTGTCGCCGTGCAGGTCCCGGTCGTAGTGGCTCAGGCAGGCCCGCGCCAGCGCCCACTCGAATCCTTCCCGCGTGATGTCGATGGACAGCACACGCTCCTGCCCTGGCTTGGTGGCCCAGCCGCTGCGGTACATCATCCACAGGAACGACGGTTTGATCCATGTCATCCGATCCCGCTTGAAGGGGGGCACGAAACGGTTGGCTGCCACCGCCGGCAGCGCGATCTGCGCGGAGTACGCCTGGTAGACGGTGATGGTGTCGGCCGAGTAGCAGCCGCGGACCTGACGGGTGGGTACGGACACAGCTTGATCGTCACCGATCGGGAGTCGACCGCTCAACCGGGATTCCGCCGTAGCGGTGCTCTAGGCTTCCGACGTGGCGGCGCTGATCGAGATCGTGTCTGTCATCTGCGCCGATCCGACAGTGGTGTTCGACCTGGAACGTGATGTGGACGTTCATGCCGCGTCGCTGCACGGCAGCCGGGAGACGGCCACCACCAGCACGGGTCGACGCCGACTCACGCTCGGGGACGAGGTCACCTTCCGCGCTCGGCATCTCGGTCTGCGTTGGCGCATGACCAGCCGCATCACCGCCTACGAACGTCCGCACCGCTTCGTGGACGAGCAGACGCGGGGTCCCTTCCGCGCCCTCCGTCACGAACATCTCTTTCGAGACGTCGATGGCGGGACGCAGATGATCGACCGAATGACCGTCACCGCGCCTCTGGGGCCGTTGGGAGCGCTGGTGACCCGCGCGCTCGTCGCGCCGTATCTGCGACGGCTGCTCAAGCAGCGGGCAGCCCACATCAAGCAGGTGGCGGAAGCCCCATGCGGTCAGCCCGATCGATGAGTCGTGCGGTGCGACGGGCACGCGTCGCCCTCAGCGCTAGATCTCCAGCCGGAGCCCGGCCCACCGGTCGAGCCATCCCTTGGCCTTGGCGCGGCGCTCGACCGTTGCCCGCCCGGCTGCGTTGTCGAAGGCCGGCGAGGGGCGGACCACCAATCCCACCAGGTCGGTCAGGCCGTGGCAGGCCACCAGGCGAACAGAGTCGCCCCGCAGGGTCACCGCGACACAGGTCGCCGTTTCGGGCCAGCGCGATATCGCGTCCAGGGTGGACGTGTAGGGCTCGTCGCCGTTGCGCAGGTGCATCCGGGCCTGGTTGCGAATCTCCCACGGCACCTCGGGCAGGACCACTGCGGCGCGGGCTTCGGCGCGGGCGTCCTCGCCCGGGTCGAGCTTCCCCGGGTCGAAGTAGGCGACATCCACGTCGCGCTCCGGCGAGACGGGAAGGTTACTGATGGCGTCCCAGACGCGGTTGCGGACGAAGCCGGCACCGATCCACCAGTCCGGTAGCCCAAGGCCGGCCGTGGCCCGGAGGACTCTCATCGCTGCGGGGTCTGACTCGATCACGCCCACAACGTCGCGCGCGCTCATGACCATCTCCGTCCCTTCGAGATCCGCGTCAGCCGCGGAGCAACTGCTTCTCGGGTGATTCGGCGACCTGGCGGGCGACGCGTACGAAGGCCGCCACCGCGGGTGAGCGTGACTCGGCCGGCCAGGCCACCTTCAGCGTCACCGGATCGAGTTCCGGCACGGTGCGGAAGGCGGTGCCCGGCCGGGAGTAGCGCCGAGCCACCCATTCCGGCAGGAACCACACGGCGGTGCCCACCTCGACCAGGTTGAAGATCTGCGCGAGGTCCAGCGGCCGCCGGTCGCCCACCATGCGGGCCTCCTCGGCCGGTGACCCGTCCGGGAGCTGACGGCCGGTCAGGTCGGCGAGGCGGATGGTCGTCCGCGCCGCCAGCGGGTCGGCGGCCGGCAGCGCCACCACGCTCGGCCCGGTCAGCAGCAGCTCGCTGTCCAGCCCGTCCTCGTCTTCGAGCGCCGGGATGAGCGCCACGTCGGCACGCCCGTCGCGCAGCGCCGGCACCTGCTCGCCGCGTCCGCCGAGCAGCAGCTCGACCGGCATGACGTCGTACGCCTCCAGGATCAGCGGTAGGAGCCCGCCGTCGTAGTCGGCCTTGAGCGCCAACCGCAGGGTCGGCGTCTCCTGTCCGGCCCGGCGGGCCCGGCGCTGGGCGGCGCCGATCGCGTCCAGCGCCACCTTGGCGTCGGCCAGCAGGGTCTCGCCGGCCGGGGTCAACGCCACCTGCCGCGTGGTACGGATCAGGAGCTGGACGCCGAGCTGCCGTTCCAGATTGCGGATGGCGCGTGACAGCGGCGGCTGGGCCATCCCGAGCCGGTCGGCGGCCCGGCCGAAGTGCTGCTCCTCGGCCACCGCCACGAAATAGCGGAGCTGCCGTGTCTCCAGATCACTCATATCGCCACGGTATCAATCGAGAGGAAGACGGTCTTTCCGCTCCGCCACGGATCCGCGTTGACTGGCTACGTCAGTTTCCCCACCGAACAGGATGAAAGCCATGATTGTGGTAACCGCTCCGACCGGCACCATCGGCGGCCGTCTGGTCCAGGATCTGCTCGACGTCGGCGCGCCCGTGCGGGTGGTGGCCCGTGACCCGGCACGGCTGGCGCCGGGCGTCGTCGAGCGGGTCGAGGTCGTCCGGGGTTCGCACGGTGACCCGGCAGTCGCAGCCGAGGCGTTCGCCGGTGCCGCTGCCGTCTTCTGGCTGGTGCTGGCCGACCCGCAGTCGACGAGCCTGGACGAGGCGTACTCCGGCTTCACCCGCCCGGTGCTCGACACGCTGGCCACCGTCCCGCGCGTGGTCGGCATCTCGGCGCTGGGCCGCGGCACGCCGGCGGCCCGGCGGGCCGGGCACGTCACCGCGACGCTCGCGATGGACGACCTGATCGCCGCGACCGGCGTACCGTATCGAGCCTTGACCATGCCGTCCTTCATGGACAACGTGCTGTGGCAGCTCGCCCCGATCACCCGCCAGGGCGTCCTGTACGGCCCCACCGCGCCGGACCTGTCCGCGCCCACGGTCGCCGCCCGGGACATCGCCGCGACCGCCGCCCGCCTGCTGCGCGACGACACGTGGACGGGCTTCGAGGAGGTGCCCGTCCTCGGCCCGGAGGATCTCACCCAGAACGAGATGGCCGCCGTCGTCGCCGACGTGCTCGGCCGTCCCGTCCGCTACCAGCAGGTCTCCGGCGAGGCCTACAAGGAGGACATGCTGCGGGCCGGCCGCTCCGAGGCCATCGCCCAGGGCCTGCTCGACATGGCCGTGGCCAAGAACGCGGGCCTGGACAACGGCGTGGCCCGCACCCCTGAATGGAGTACGCCGACCACCTTCCGCCAGTGGTGCCTCGACGTGCTGAAGCCCGCCGCCGACGCCTGACCGGCCGGCTGCGGGCAGCGCCAGGCGTCGCAGCGCGGCCGGACCACGATCGTCGGCGCGTAGCCGGCCTCTGGTGCCACCCACCGCGAACCTCGGATGACGCCGCTCGGCCCGCGCTCGACCCCGCCCGGATGACGGGTCTCCGAGCGCGGGCCGAGGGTACGCACCCGGGCGGTCGCCTCCTCCGTCGGTACCGGGCCGGTCCCGACGTGTGTTCGCGCCACAGGAGCGACCGCGCACGGGCCGCGGCCTGATGCCGCCACGGGCGGGGCCAGCGATGCTCCCGCCCCAGCGGCGGCCGACGGCCCGAGGATCTGCCGGAGCGGCGTGTCGCGAGGATCGGGTGCGCACGCTGAAGCGGGAAGCCTGCGGCGTAGGAAATCAGGGGCCTGGTGTGGGCGAGTTCGCCGTCGGCGATGACGCGGAACGTCCGGTCGCCGACGCCGGAATCGCAGTGGACGCAGCCGAGTGCGAGCAGGGGGAGCCCCGTGCGCCCGGCGGGCCAGGGCAGCGCGGTATGGGGACGCGTAGACATGATCTCTCCAAAGACCTGACGGAAGGCATGGGAACGAACCGACGGTGACGTCGGCAACCCAGGCGCGGGGAAGGTGTCAGGTCTGGAGAGCAGGCGGTGTCACGCGGGGTGAGGTCCTCTCGTGAATGCGTCGGAGGTTGATACCTCGTTGCACGGTAGGCCGGTGCGGGTCGGCGAGGCCAGCCATTTCGGTGCGGTGTCGGGCGGTCGCCGGCCACCGGCACGCCCGTGACCCGGGTGGCCGGTGCGGGGAAATCGGCGAAACGTCGGCATTGGCGCGTGGTGAACGACGGGTATCCCAGATGGTGGTCGTGCGCCGATCATTGCCCGGAGATCGATATGAGTCATTCTCACCTCCCTGTGGATCGCCCGGGCGCGGAGGGCGAGGCGTCGGCACCGTAGCCGGGCGATACCGAACGGCCCTGCTCCGCGTCCCCCGGAGGATCGCCATGCCCCGTACCGCTCTCCGTAACCGGCTCGCGGCGTTCACCGCCGCCACAGTGACCGCGAGCGTCCTGACGGTGATCCCGCCGTCTCCCGCCCTGGCCGCCACCACGTTCGCCGCCAACGACTACTGCCTCGGGCAGTGTTCCGACATCCTGCCCCCGGGGCAGAACGGCAACGCCACGCTCGTCGCCATCCTGGCGCACCAGGCGCTCGGCACCCGCCCGGCGCACTCCAGCGACCAGCTCGACGAGTACGCCAACCTGGTCTACAACTACGCCGGGCTGACCGACGAGCAGATCGCCCACTTCTACAACGACGCCTCGTTCGGCGTCCCGGCCGCGCAGGTGGAGAGCACCGTCTCGCCGCGCGCGGACGTCACGATCGTGCGGGACAAGGCCACCGGCGTTCCGCACATCACCGGCACCACCCGTGCCGGCACGATGTTCGGCGCCGGTTACGCCGGAGCCCAGGACCGGCTCTGGGTGATGGACCTGCTGCGGCACGTCGGCCGCGGCAACGTCACCTCGTTCGCCGGCGGCGCGCCGGGCAACCGCGAGCTGGAACAGAGCGTCTGGGCCAACTCGCCGTACACCGAGGCGGACCTCCAGGCCCAGGTGGAGGCGCTGCGCACCAAGGGTGCGCGGGGCCAGCAGCTCTACACCGACGTGGTCGACTACATCGCCGGCATCAACGCCTACATCGACAAGTCGATCGCCGAGGACAACTACCCGGGCGAGTACGTGCTCGCCGGCGCCGGCAAGCCGAAGCACTTCACCATGACCGACCTGATCGCCACCGCCGGCGTGATCGGCGGCCTCTTCGGCGGGGGCGGCGGCAGCGAAATCCAGTCCGCCCTGGTCCGGGTCGCCGCCCGCGCCAAGTACGGCGCCACCGAGGGCGACCGGGTGTGGGCGGCGTTCCGCTCGCAGAACGACCCGGAGACCGTGCTCACAGTGCACGACGGGCAGAGCTTCCCGTACGGGGCGACGCCACCGGGTGCGACCAGCGCCGTGCTCCCCGACGCCGGGACGGTGGTCGCCGAGCCCCTCGCCTACGACCAGACCGGCGGGGCAGCCTCCCGCGCCGGGGCCAGCACCGCCACCAAGGAGCTGCTCGGCGGCCTGTCCAACCTGCGCGCGCACGGCATGTCCAACGCGGTGGTGGTCTCCGGGCAGCACACCACCAGCGGCAACCCGGTCGCCGTGTTCGGTCCGCAGACCGGCTACTTCGCCCCGCAACTGCTCATGCTCCAGGAGTTGCAGGGGCCGGGGGTCAGCGCGCGCGGCGCGGCGTTCGCCGGGTTGAACCTCTACGTGCTGCTCGGCCGGGGCCAGGACTACGCATGGAGCGCCACGTCCGCCTCGCAGGACCTCACCGACACGTACGCGGTGCCGCTGTGCACCACCGACGGCAGCGCACCGACGCTGCGCACCAACCGGTACCTCTACCGGGGGCAGTGCCTCGCCATGGAGGCGCTGGAGCAGCGCAACTCCTGGTCCCCGACGATCGCCGACTCCACCCCGGCCGGGTCGTACACACTGCGGGCGCTGCGCACCAAGTACGGGCTGGTGGCCTACCGGGGCCTGGTGAACGGCCAGCCGACGGCCTTCACCAAGCTGCGCTCCACCTACCGGCACGAGGCGGACTCGGCGATCGGCTTCCAGGCGTTCAACGACCCGTCGGCGATGGGCGACGCGGCGGCGTTCCAGGCGTCCGCGGCCGGCGTCGGGTACGCGTTCAACTGGTTCTACGTCAACTCGACCGAGGCGGCGTACTACAACTCCGGCTCGAACCCGGTCCGCCCGGCCACCGCCGACCCGAACCTGCCCACGAAGGCGGAGGCGGCGTACGAGTGGGTCGGCTGGAACCCGGACACCAACGACGCCACCTACACACCGGTGTCGGCACATCCGCAGTCGGTCAACCAGGACTACTACGTCAGCTGGAACAACAAGCAGGCGCGGGACTTCGGGGCCGCGGACGGCAACTTCAGCTTCGGCTCCGTACACCGTGGTCAGTTGCTCGACGGCCCGGTGCGCGCCGCGATCGCCCAGCGCAAGCTCGGCCGCGCCGACGTCGTCAAGATCATGGCGGACGCGGCGGTGACCGACCTGCGCGGCCAGCAGGTCCTCGGCGACCTGCTGCGGGTGCTGGACAGCACACCGCTCACCGACCCGGCGCTCACCGACGCGGTGGGCAAGCTGCGGGCCTGGCAGCAGGCCGGTGCCCGGCGGGTGGAGACGTCGCCCGGCTCGAAGGTCTACCAGCACGCCGACGCCATCCGGATCTTCGACGCCTGGTGGCCGCTGCTCGCCTCGGCGCAGTTCCGCCCCGGCCTCGGGCCGGACCTCTACGCCGCGCTGGTCGACGCCATGCAGGTGAACGAGGCGCCGTCGGGCGGCCAGAACGGCGGGCGCGACGGCACCGTGAGCTGGGCCCTGCAGGGTCAGGCGCACAAGGGCTCGTCGTTCCAGCAGGGCTGGTGGGGCTACGTCGACAAGGACCTGCGCACCGTGCTCGGCGACCCGGTGGCCGGCGGCCTGGGCCGCTCGTACTGGACGCCGGTGTTCAGCACCACGACCGGCAACGGCGGCGTCGACAACGCCACCTTCGCCCCGGTCACCGCTCGATACGTGCGGGTGTACGGAGCCAAGCGGGCCACCTCGTACGGGTTCTCGCTCTACGAGTTCGAGCTGTACGGACGGTGAGCGCACCCGGAGGGTCGGCGGGCAACGCTCGCCGGCCCTCCGTGGCGTGCGGAAAGTGCTTGTCGGTAAGGGCTCGGCCTGCCTAGCCTGCTGGCTGTGGACTTTCCCATGCGCCGGGTGTGCCGGTGAGCGGTCGTCTTCGTGAGATCGCTCGGCAGACGGTGGCGATCGCCGGGTCGGGGCGTTACCGCAACGGCAGCGGTGCCGAGGTCGTCATCGGCGATGCGGTACGGGCGGCAATCGCCGGCACCCGTCATCACCTGCCCGACGAGGTCCTCGCGGTGCGGGACGCGAAACCCGGCGTCGGCACTGTGGAGGTGACCCACGAGTCGACGTTGCAGGCGGCCCACCGGCTGGGGCCGGAGGCCGCGTGTCTGGTGTTCGCCTCGGCGAAGAACCCGGGCGGCGGGTTCCTGGGCGGGGCGAAGGCGCAGGAGGAGAGCATCGCCCGCGCATCGGCGCTCTACCCGTGTCTCCTCGCCGCGCCGGAGTTCTACGCGTTCCACCGGGAGCAGGGCGACCTGCGCTACAGCGACCGGGTCATCTACTCCCCGCGCGTGCCGGTGTTCCGGGACGACCGGGGCAACCTGCTCGATCAGTCGTACCCGACGTCGTTTCTGACCGCCGCCGCGCCGAACCTCGGCGCGATCGTCCGTAACCAGCCCACGCACGCCACGGACGTGCCTGCGGTGCTGGCCCGACGTGCCCGGCGGGTGCTGGAGGTCGCGGCCACGCACGGGCACCGGACGGTCGTGCTGGGCGCGTGGGGGTGCGGGGTGTTCCGCAACGATCCCGCCACCGTGGCCGGCGCGTTCGCCGAGGCGCTCCAGGTCGTCGACCGGTTCGACCACGTGGTGTTCGCCATCCACGACGGTCTGCCGGGCACACCGGTGTACCGCACGTTCGTGGAGCGCTTCCCGGGAACCGCCGCGGCCTCGCCGCCGGCCTGATTCCCGCCGGAGGACGTCGCGGGTCGGCTCCTCGCGGCCCCTGACCCGCCGGAGGGAGACCAGATCACCCTGGCGGGGGAGGCTGGGCACCCGGTGGCGGTGCGATCGTCGGGTCACGACCGGTGGTCACCGCGGGGCGAGGACGACGCCGGGGCTGTGGCCGTGCACGAGCTGGGGTGACGATGACGAAGCATGCTGTCCGGGCGGAACGGATGTTCGACGGCGAGCGGCTCGTGGACGGCGGGGTGCTGGTCCTGCTCGACGGCGGGCGCATCGTCGACGTGCGCAGCGGTCGGCCCGAGGCGCCGGAAGGTTGGCCGGTGCGCGAGGCGCCGAACAGCACGCTGCTGCCCGGGCTGGTCGACGCACACGTACACCTGTGCGCGGATGCCGGCCCCGACGCGCTCGGCCGACTCGCGGACCGCGCCGAGGCGGACCTCGACGCCGTCGTCGAGGCGTCACTGCGCGCGCACCTGAGGGCCGGAATCACGACGGTACGCGACCTGGGCGACCGACGTGACGCGGTGCTCCGATGGCGGGGGCGGGGCGTGCGTGACGACCTGCCGACGGTTGTGGCGGCGGGTGCGCCGGTCACCAGCGTCGGCGGGCACTGCTGGGCGCTGGGGGGCGAGGCGCGCGGTGTCGACGGTGTGCGGGAGGCCGTGTGGCTGCGGGCGGCGGCCGGCGCCGACCTGGTGAAGATCATGGCCAGCGGTGGGGTGTTCACCCCCGGTACGGACACCACCCGGCCGCAGTTCACCGACCAGGAGTTGGCCGCCGCCCGCAACCAGGCGCACGACGCGGGCCTGCCGGTGACCGCCCACGCGCACGCGCTCAGCGCTGTCGAGCAGGCGCTGCGCGTCGGGGTCGACGGCATTGAGCACTGCACGTGCGTGACCGCAGCCGGGGCGCGCGTGCCCGAGGAACTCGCGGACCGGCTGGCCGCGTCCGGAATCGCTGTCTGCGCCACGCTCGGCACCGATCCGGCCGTGGTAACGCCGCCGGAGGTGGTGGAGATGGCGGCACGGGCCGGGCTCAGCGAGGCCGCGCTGAGAGCCGGCACTGCCGCCCTGCACCGGGCCGGGGTCCGTCTGGTGGCCGGTTCGGACGCGGGCCTCGGCCCCGCGAAGCCGCACGGGATCCTGCCGGAGACGCTTGTCGACTATGTGGCCTGCGGCATCCCCGCCACCGCCGCCCTGACCGCGGCCACCTCGGTCGGTGCCGAGGTGTGCGGCCTGGGTGGGCGCAAGGGCCGCGTCCACCCCGGGTTCGAGGCCGACCTCCTGATCGTGGACGGTGACCCGACGAGCGACATCACCGTGCTGCGCCGCCCCCTCGCCGTCTACCGCGCCGGTGACCTGGTGAGCTGAGGCGGGCACGGCGGATCACCGACGGCGGCGGGCCATCCACTGCCAGATGTGGGTGCCGTTGAGACTCGGGTCGTTGCGGGCCACGTAGATCCAGGACCAGTGACCGGAGAACTGGTACCCGTTCCACACCACGTTGTCGTACAGGCTCACCAGTGATCCCGGGATGAGGTCGTGGGCGTGGATCGTGTTGGTCTCGGGTGGCACGGTGTCGTCGTCGCGCGAGGTGACCAGCCAGGTCGGGGTGCGGATGCCCGCCAGCTCCGCGTCGGTGATCAGCGGTGGGCCGTCTCCACCGAGCGGCTCGACGACGCCGCAGATCGGCACGGACGCGGCGAACAGGTCGGGGTAGGCGACGGTCATCTCCAGGGACATGTAGCCGCCGTTGCTGCAACCGACCACGTAGATCCGGTCGGGGTCGACACGCTTGCGGCGTACGAGATCCTGGACGATCTCGCGGATCAGCGGGGCGAAGCGGGGGCCGTCCTCCATCCAGTACGAGGTGCTCTGCGGAGCGACGACGTACGCGCCGGAGAAGATCCGCTGGGCCTCCGGGGTGGCGAAACCCAGCGCCCCCCGGTTGGCGCGCAACGTCGTCTCGTTGTCGTAGTAGTCGTCGGGCAGTGACGCACCCTCGCCGCCGCCGTGCAGCCAGAGGATCAGTGGTCGACGACCGTGGTGGGTGGAACGCTCGGGGGAGTACAGCCGGTACTTCAGGCCCGAGCCCGAGACGTGGTGGCTGAAGGCGTCCACCTCGGGATTCGAGAGCCGCCCCTGCACGAAGCGCGTGATGGTGAGCGGTGCGCCGGTGCGCCGGACGAGCGGGGTGTTCTGCGTGATGGTGTAGGCGAGGTCCAGTTGGACGTTACGGCCCCTGCTCAGGATGTAGCCGAGGGTGCCACCACCGGGTTGACCTTCGGCGTGGCTCAACTCCAGCACGATGTTTCCGCGCCGGTCGAGCCGGGCCGCGGTCACCGTGCGGTCCAGGTCGTACTCGCTGAAGATCAGGTCGCCGGGAGCGATCGGGATCGGGCTGGTGGCCTTGGCGTGCACGCTGAACGTGCCGGGGGTGAGCCGGGTGGGGTCGATCGGCCCGAGCCGGCCGGTGTCGAGGGTGACCGAGGTGACCTGCTCCCCGCCGTCGAGCGTTGTCGCGTCCAGGGTGAAGCGCACGCTGGTGGAATGGCGATCACCGGCGTGGGCGGCGGAGCCGGGCAGCGCCAGGCCGATGGCGGCACCGGCGCCACCGGCCAGGACGGTGCGGCGAGTGACAGACGCGGACATGCGGGCCCCCGACCTTGCGATGTCGATGTTCATCGATGGCAGTTCAACCTAGCGCCGCAGAGATCCGCTGGCAACCGGCGCCGCCGAGAGTGGTCAGGGTGCCCCGGCTCGTCGGATCAGTCGGGAGGGTGCCCTTGTCGATCACCGGCAGCGAGCGGAGATGCCGGACGATCAGGTAGTCATGCATTTCGTCTGGGGGTGCCACCATGGGGCCGTGGAACACGAGGCGTTCTATTCGACCACGGCGCAAGTCCTACCGACGATCATGATTGCCTTGGCGGTGGAGGCAAATCTGCTGCTGCAGCGACAGCGGAAGGATCTCGAGGATGCGCACGGCGCGCTTGCCTCCGAGTACGAACAGGCAAAAATGAGAGCCGAGGCTGAACGTGAGCGCCAGCATCCGACCTCGCGTGGGACCAGTGGTAGCACCGTGGGCGCGGGCCGAGCCAGCGTAGGCATCCCCTCGCTTCCGGCACCGTTTTACGAGCATCACAAGAGGCTGTACGAACAGCAGAAGAAGATCTTCAGTAATCATCAGGCGGCGCTGGAGCGGCAGCGCAACGTCGCCATCGTGACCGGCCTCGTGTTCCTGATCGGCGAGATAGCCGCAGTCTCAGCTCTCCTGCTCGGGCCGGGCACGGTGATACCCGTAGAAAGCCGCCTCACAGTGGGGCAATTGTGCGTCCCCTTCGCTGGCTTCGCCATCGTGGCGCTGTCCATCAGCGTTATTGTCCTGCCGGTGCTGCGGTTTCCCAAGCATGACGATCTCACCGCCCCGTATTGGAGATTGAGTCAGAGCGCATCGTTCAGCGGCGCAAAATTTGCACCCCCTGGCCGCGCGAGCGTGGGCAGGGACCTTGTCCCTGCACCGGAAAAACCTGGTGGCGGTCCTCCCTAAACCTGATCCGGCGCGACCACCGTGTTCGTGCCGCTGGTCCACGTCAGATGGACTGCCGACCAGCGGCGCGGATCTTGAAATGTCGTTGTGTGCGGTCGCGTCCCCGCGAGGGTGGTGGACGTGACGGATGTGCTGAGGGTCCAGGACCTTCGCCGGGTTTGCGGCAAGCTGCTGGATGTCGTGGCGGAGTTGCATGCGCTCCTGCGCCCGTCGGCGGACGACGACGTGCTGGTGCTGTGGCACGACCTGCAGCACCTCGCCGGCGTCCTGCGCCTGCTCGCCTACCTCGACCTGCCGACCGTCGATGTTGACGAGAGCTGACGCTGAGACGTCCCCGCAGGCCGAGGCCGGCGGGGACGAACCGTTCGCAGCGACGTGAGGTTACTGCTCGGCACCGACAAGGCTGGGGGAGTCGCCCTCTCCCGACACCTTCGCACTCACCAGTGAGGTGAGCACCGACAGCACCGCGGCACCGGACGCGATGCCACCCGCCGCAGCCCAGTCCGCCTGCCAGGCGTTGAACACGACGTCGGCGCCCCAGTAGAGCAGCAGACCCTGTGCGGCACTCTTCACCGCGCGCTCGGCGGTGGCCTTCCAGAACTTCGTGGTGAACATTGTGCTGCCTCCATGGGTAGGTTCCTCGGCTGGTCCATAAGCCAAGAATGCCTGCTCAGGAGGGGTAAGTGCTTGTCGTCTTTCCGGGCTCGCGGCTCGTCCGTCGGCGGGGAGCACCCCGCCGACGGACGTCACCGGAAGGCGAAGCGCCTACGGTTTGCGCGCGAGGAGGCCAACGAAGGTGTGATAGGTGTCGGTCTGCGTCGGAGCGGGTGCGTCCGGATCCGGACGCCACTCGGCCAGCGGCACCAGCCCTGGCTCCAGCACCGTCAGCCCGTCGGCGAACGAGAGGATCTCCTCGTCCGTACGCCAGCGGCCGGTGCCCAACGACTCGTTGAAGACCCGCTCGACCTCACGGGCCTTGCGGGAGCCCTCCGGGTCGCGCTCACCCGGGTCGCGGAAGTGGGAGATCGCCACGTAACTGCCGGACGGGAGCGCCTCGATCAATTCCGCTGCCACCGCTCGCGGGTCCTCGTCGTCGCCGAGGTGGTGCAGGATCGCGAAGAGCAACAACCCGATCGGCCGGTCGAAGTCGAGGAACCGACGTGCGTCCGGATGGTTGAGGATCTCCTGCGGCGTCCGGATGTCCGCCTGGATCACCGTGGCGGTGCCCTCCGCGGCGAGCAGAGCCCGCCCGTGCGTCAGGACGATCGGATCGTTGTCCACGTATACCACCTGAGCCTTCGGGTTCTGCTCGGTGGCGACTTCGTGCACGTTGCCCTGGGTGGGCAGCCCCGATCCGATGTCGAGGAACTGGTCGATGCCCGCCTCGCTGACCAGGAAGCGGATCACTCGGCGTAGGAAGGCCCGGTTGGCCTGGCCGGCTGCCGGCCCGTCTGGCGTGATCCGCTTCGCGTGCTCGGCCACCTGCCGGTCGACCTCGAAGTTGTCCTTGCCGCCCAGGAAGTAGTCATAGACCCGTGCCACGCTGGGAATACGGGGGTCGATGCCGGGGGGGACCGCTTTGTCGCGGGTCACAGGCGTCTCCATTCGATTCGGACCAGCGCAGGCTGAGGTCTGCGGGCGGCGGTGCCGGTGCTGCGGCGAGTGTAGCGATTGGACGGTCGGAATTTCCGCCCCGGCTGGTACCGCTCCCAACGAGCCGTCCGCTCAGCAGCACACTTGGCGCAGGGTGGCGGTGCGGGATCAGCAGGTTCGCGGCTGCCAGGTCACCTTCGTCACGATCAGGGGCACGTAGAAGTTCCCGCCGCCGGGGCGAACGCACTCCGCGCCGGTGTGGATCGTCCCGAGGTAGTTGTAGGACCACGTGATCTCGGCGTTCCGGGACGTGTGGTTGTAGTAGTTGAAGGCCGTGACGTTGCCGGACCACTCGCTGCTGGTCACCAGGGACGGCGTCGCGGTGGGGCCCTCCGCCGGGTGGTCCCAGTTGGGCCAGATGCAGAACGTGCCCTGCGGGCAGTTGCCGGGCGGCCAGCCTCCGTTTGCCGCCTGGGCGGATGCCGTCGGGGCGGCGGGGGCGGTGGCCAGCACGCCGGCGACGGCTGCGGCGAGAGCGATGGATGTCAACGGCACGATCTACCCACTTCCATAGACAGTAATGGATGGACTTGGAAGCTACCGTGTGGAAAGTTGAGCCGTCAAGCAACGGGGTCGAGCCGGTGGTCCGGTCAGGCGCGGCAGGTGTTGTCGCAGAACGGTCGCCTGGACGACCGGCCGCAGGCGCAGAGGGCCATCCGGGTCTCCCGAAGGGAATCCCGGCCGTGGTCGGTCAGCGTCAGGTCGCCGTGCAGCAGGATCGGTCCGCCCTCCACGGCGGTGACCACTGTCGGGGTGGGTGGGGACTCCTCGGCACCGTCACGAAGGGCGTACCGCAGCGCGCCACTGGGGCAGCGTTCCACCGCCTCGGCGACTGCGGCCGACCCGGCGTTGTCCGGGCTGATCCACGGGCGCGCCCTGACGTCGAAGACCTCCGGTAGCCCGCGCAGGCACTCGGCGAAGTGCAGACAGCGGCGTCCGTCGAAGGTGACGGTGATGTCGGCCCCGTGGTACGACTTCGGCTGCGGGTCACCCATCGTGCCCGCCCAGCACGATCCGGTGGTGGGCGCCGGCGCGGACCAGGTCCTGGTATTCCGGGTGCCTACCGATGAACCTCGCGTAGAACGGGCACAGCGGCTGCACCGCGAGATTCACATATTCCTGTCACCCTACCCGGCGGCCGGGGATCCACGGAGATGGCCCCGGCTCGGAGCAGGGCGGATCCGGGCGCCGGGGCTTCGCCTGGCGACCGCAGAGCACAATGCCGGCATGGGTAGATGGCAGCGCCCGTACTCCCTGGACGCCGCGACCGGCTTCGCGATGGTGGGCCTGGTCGGGGTGGTTGGTTTCGCCACGTTCCTGTCGATCATGTACGTCCGCGAGCGACCGTTCCCCCTGCCCGTCGCGATCCTGATCGGGGTGTGGCTGGCTGTCTGCTTCGCCGTCGCCGTACGGCAGGCGATGCTCGGGGTCTACGTCAGCGCGTTCGGTATCCGGTCCAGGACCCTCCTGCGCACGACCACGGTGCCCTGGCGGTCGGTGGCGTCCGTCGACAGCGGCATCGCCACCATCGCGGGCCTGGACACGGGTCGTTCGGCGATCATCATCGAGCGAACCGACGGCGTACCGATCCAGACCGCGATCCAGCGCGGTGACCTGCTGCGGCCGTTCACGTTCCGACCCGAGTTGGGGCGGTTGGCCACCTGGCCGGAGCACTACGACGAGATCCTGGCGACGCTTCGGGCTCACCACGGTGACGCGCAGCCCCGGCCTGGCGCACCAATCGGCGGGTCGACGCTGCCTTTCGCTGGCGGTGCCGGACCGACGAGCCCGTCCGCCCGAGTGCGCCGACAGCGCACCGCCGGCGGTGTTCCCGGTGCTGATCAGCGGCGGGACATCCACGCGCTGGCTCGGCAACATCAGCGTGGCGCGCTCACCGACGCCGAGTACGCGGCGGCGCTGGCGAAGATCCAGCGCGCGAACGGCTGACCTGCGACGCGCTCGAAACGACGGTGCCCGGTGCTGACGCGAACGCGGCGATCAGTCGGTGACGTGCGAGATGGGTCGGGTCACTGCGGGCGGATGGCCTTGCGGATCGTCGCCGGGAGAGGCAGATCCGTCGCGCCGAGAGCGGCGACGATGCGGTCGGCCACGTTCTGGAGATCCCGCAGCCCGGCGGCATCGAGACCGTCGAAGAGCAGTTTGCGTACGGTCGCCACGTGTGCGGGCGCGGCCAGTCTGACCTTCTCCCAGCCCTGCTCGGTGAGGACGGCGTTCGTGTAACGAGCGTCGTCGGGATCCGGCCGGCGCAGCACCAGGCCGCGCTTCTCCAGCCGGGCGATCAGGTGGGAGATCCGGGACAACTCGGCCCCGGTGAGGATGGCGAGGTCGCTGAGCCGCATCGTGCGATCGGGGCGATCGGACAGGCCGGCCAGAGCGTAGTACTCCAGATGGCTGAGCTGGGCGTCGCGCTGCAACTGCACCTCCAGCGCGACCGGCAGCACGACCGCGACCGCGTGCAGAGCGCGCCAGGCGCGCATCTCGTCCGCAGTCAGCCAGGTCGGGCCTTCGGTCGCCACGGCACCGAGTCTACCGTCACATGAACCTTCACGTATCAGCCTGCTAGCGTCTTGCATGAAAGTTCATGTAATCGAAGGAGTGGGCATGTCCACCCTGAAAATCGGTGTGATCCTCGGCAGCACGCGTCCCGGCCGTAACGGCAAGGTCGTGGCCGACTGGGTGCTGGCCCAGGCTGCCGGTCGCCCCGCCGCCGAGTACGAGCTGATCGACCTGGCCGACTATCCGCTGCCGCACCTGGACGAGCCGGTCGGGGCCAAGGCGGGCCCGAGCCAGTACTCGAAGGACCACACCAAGGCGTGGGCCGGCAGGATCGCCGAGTACGACGGCTACGTGTTCGTCACCCCGGAGTACAACCACTCCACCTCCGGCGTCCTCAAGAACGCGATCGACTTCCTCTACGACGAGTGGACGAACAAGGCGGCCGGGTTCGTCAGCTACGGGGCCGTCGGCGGGGCCCGGGCCATCGAGCACCTGCGCGGGGTGCTGAGTGAGCTGCAGGTGGCGCACGTCCAGCAGCAGTTGAGCTTCTCGGTGTTCACCGACTTCGCGAACTTCGCCGACTTCACGCCGGCCGAGTTGCACGCCGGCAGCGCCCAGTTGCTGTTCGACCAGTTGGAGAGTTGGGCCGGGGCGCTGCGCGTCATCCGCGAGGCAGCGCTCTCGTCGGCAGCCTGATCAGGCGACCGGCGGCGTCGCGGTTTCGCCCCGGATGCCACCGACGTATCCGGGGCGGAACGCGCCGCCGCCGGTCGGCCGCCCCTGTGAAACAGCCCTTAACCGGTGCCGCCCGGTATCAACCCGGCCGGCTGCTCACGGGTCGACGCCGCCCGGCGGTGACGAACGCGTACCAGGTGATGCAGCACCACCAGGGGAACAACGCCGGCCGGGTACCAGGCCAGGTCGACAGGGTCGAATTGCACACCCAGCGCCAGCCTCGCAGCCAGGCTCCGCGCGGACAGTGCGGCCGGCACACCGGTCAGCTGCGCGATCTCGACCATCCAGCAGAAGATGGTGGCGACGACGCCGGCCGGCACCGGTGCCATCCGCGGCCTGACGAACAGCGTCGCGCACCAGACCATCGACGCGTACAGCGCGGTGCCGGAGTGCTGCCGCAGAGCCCCGTCGTCGACGACGCGGATCAGCAGTGCGAGGCTCAGGAACGCCAGCGCGGCCAGCGGCGTGAGCAGCCGTACCCTGCGGGCCGTGATCGGCATTCCGGCAATGGTAGTCACTGCGCCATCTGGATCGACTCCGCCTGGCGTCGTCCTTCCCGCGCGGCGGGCGTCGGCCGGACGAGTCGTTCGCCGAGAGCCAGCAGCAGAGCGACGACGCCGAGCAGGGCGCCGATCAGAACCGTGGCTCGTACGCCGTGGCTCGGTAGGACGAGTCCGCCGACGAACGCGCCGGCGGTGATGCCGACGTTGACCGCGGCGGAGACCGTGGCCGCGGCGAGGTCGGAGCGCCCGGGTGCCACCTGCAACACAAGGCCGCCGAGTGCCGCGGTGAAGGCGGTGAACGCCAGGCCGGCCAGCGCGATCAGACCGACGGACACCGACGGTCGTTGACCGAATGCGGACAAGCCGAGCAGTGCCGCCGATTGCACCGCGACGGTGATGAGCAGAGCGTTCCACGGGCTGCGGTCCAGCAGCGGGCCGATGGCCAGGATGCCGAGCACGCTGGCGATGCCGCGCGCGAACAGGACGGCCCCGACGGACGAGGCGGAGAATCCGCTGACCTCGGTGACGAACACTGCGACATAGGTGTACGCGGCGATGGCGCCGGCGGTCGCCAACACAGCCACCGCCACCAGCAGCCAGAAACGTCGGGCGTCGGGTGCCGCACCCCGGGCGGCGTGTCCCTCTTCCGGCCGCGTCGAGGGCAGCAGCGCGGCCACCACGGCGAGGACGACCGCACCGAGCCCGGCCACCGCCAGGAAGGAGGCCCGCCACCCGGCGTGCTCACCCAGCCAGGTGCCCGCGGGCACCCCCAGGGCCAACGCGACGGTGCCGCCGGCGAACACGACGGCGACCACCCGCCCACGCAGCGCCGGCCGGAACAGCTCGGCCGCGGCCGGCACCACCACGGCCCAGAACAGCGCATGGGTTGCTGCGGTGACCATCCTGGCCGCCAGGAGCAGCGCGAAGGTGCTCGTCAGGACAGTGGCCGCCGTGCTGAGGACGAAGCCGGCCAGCAGGGCGGACAGCAGCCACCGGCGGGGAACCCGGCGGACCAGGGCCGTCAACGGGACCGAGGCGACCATCACCACCGCGCCGTACGCGGTCACCAGCATGCCCACCTGCGACGGCGAGACGGCCAGGTCAACCGCCATCGGGAGCAGCAGCCCGATCGGCAGCGCCTCGGCGGTGGTGTAGAGGAACGTCCCGCCGGACAAGCCGATCAGCGCCCCCACTGCCCGACCACGACCCATCAGACCCTCCCGATGTTTCCGGTTAAACTGTCTACGGTGGAAACAGGCTAGTGGCGGCCTTCGATGACGGTCAACTGGTAAAGTGAGTTTCGATGGAAACACCTGCGGGCGTCACGCGGATGCGCCTGGTCGGCGGCAACCTCGCCCTGGACTTTGTCAACACCCGCGCCGGTCCGCCCGTCGGGCCCCCCGACGACGACGTGCTGACCGGCTACCCGGAGCTGGTCGCCTGGGGCGTGTACGCGGGCGCACTCAGCGAGCCGCAGGCGACGGCGTTGCGCCGGCGGTCCCGCGACGATCCGGGTGGCTCTCAGGCCGCCTTCACCCGATCGCTGCGCGTCCGCGACGATCTCGACGAGGTGTTCCGGGCCGTGGCCGCCGACCGCAGCCCGGGCATGCCGGTCCTGGCCCGGTTGCGAGACGACGAAGCGGACGCGCTCGGCCACGCACGGCTCGATCGAGGGTGCGCGTTCACCTGGACCTGGCGCGACGACCAGACGCTCGCCCGGCCGCTGCGGCCGGTGGTGCACGCGGCGATCCAGTTGCTCACCACCGGCGCACTGGACCGGATCAAGGGATGTGGAGGCTGCCGCTTCCTCTTCCTCGACGAGAGCAAGAACCGCAGTCGCCGCTGGTGCAGCATGGACGACTGCGGAACGTCCGAGAAGATCCGCCGCTACGTCGCCGCCCGCCGCACCCGCGCGACAGGCTGAGCCGCGCCACACGTGGATCCTCAGGAGTGGGGCTGGTTGTTCGCCCCGGGTGCGACCCCGCGGCGGGCTGCCCGAGCTGACCCCGTGCCGTCAGGGCGGATGCCCGTTCGACGGAGATCCCCCTGGCGGATCATCGCGAGGGCGTCGCCCGTTGTCGGGACCCGAACCGTGCGCGCCCGTGCAAGCCTTACTTTCACGAACTTCGATGCCTTGGGCCCGGCTCGGTGTGGAGCCGCTGTGCGCCGTGGCAGTGACGTAAGGAGGCTCCGTGCGCGGACGTAGATGGAAGACCCTGCTGGTGACGATGGCGCTCGCCCTGGGCGGACTGGTCGGAGCCGCCGCCACTCCGGCTGCGGCGGACCCGCCGGGCGGCACGCTGCGCGGCGTCTACTACGACGGCCAGTTCTGCAACAGCTGGGGCAGCGAGGGCGCCAGGACCGGCCTGTGGAGCTGGTACTACTGCGAATACCGGCAGTCCGGCCCCACCGGCCCCGGCTTCTACTTCCTCTGGACCTTCACCTACTAGGTAGTGCTGTGCACCGGTCGCGACGAGCTGCCGGTGGTGTGCAGCTGACGTACCCCCGTCATGGCCGCCTTCGGCGGGCCGCACGCGCCGCCGCCCCGGCGTGTGTCGGCCCCCGCGGTCCGGCACTTCGCACCCACTGTGGAAGTCGTCGACTTGGGCTGAGCCCGGACCCCGCGCCGCCGCGTCGGCGGTGACCTGCCTACGGTCACCGCCGACACGGCCCGGCGTCAGAGCCGGGAGGTGAAGGTGGCCAGGAAGCGGTGCGGGGTGACCGCGCCGGTGTTGTCGAAGCAGATGACGTCGACGTCGGCGTTCGTGGTGTACGTCCACGGTTGGGTCAGGTGGCAGTAGTTGCTGCCGGCACCCTGCGCCACGACCTGGGCGTGGGTCTCCTTGAGGCCGATCTGCGGGAAGGTCGCCAGGTAGCGGCCCGACGGAGCCAGCGGTGCGACCGTGTTCGCGCCGACGCCGAGCACCGAGTTGTCGTTGGTCGGACCGCCGACGGCGGTGCCCAGGTAGCCGAAGTACGACGGCGGGCCGAGGGAGCCGATCACCGGCCGCCGACGGTGGTACGAGAGGGCGAAGTCGGTGTTGACGAACGCGCCGGCCTGGTCGTAGCAGAAGACGTACACCTGCACGTCGCTGCCGACCGCGCTCCAGGAGTAGACCTTGCACCGGCGCGGGCCGGCGTTCGGTTGTACGGCGGTCACCTGCACGTTTCCGGCGAGCACACCGGCCAACCCCACCCCGGGCAGCCGCACCAGGTACTGCCCGATGCCCACCGGCCCGACCGCGTTCACCGCACCGGTGGAGTTGTACGACTGCACCAGCGCGCCGCCGCTCCACTGCGTGTACGCGTGGGAGGTGCCGACCGGCAGCACACCCGAGCTGGTCGTCCAGAGCACAGTGAACGGGGTGTCGTCGCGCGTGCCGCCGGGCTTGTGGCACTGCACGTCGACGATCTCGTCGGCGCCGGACTGGAACCAGCGGACCACCTCGCAGTAGTGCCCGGTCCGGTTCACCGGGGTCACGTGCGGCACACCACGCGAGCTGGCACCCACCTGCGGGAAGCGAACCTGGAACCGGCCGGGTGCGAGCTTGATGCCGTCGGCCCAGGCGGCCGGGAACGCGGTCTTCCAGCTACCCCATTGCCGGCTGGTGTCCAGCACGGTCCAGACCGCGACGGTCGGGTCCTTGACGTACGCGAACCCCCAGCGATCGGCGGTGGCCGCCGCGGCGGGTGCCGTCGGCGCGAGTGCGCTGGCGGCCAGGACGGCCGCCAGTGTTGCGGTGACGAACGAGCGGAGACGCATGTGTTCCTCCATCCGACGGGAACGTGTCGGGGAGGAGTGTGCGTCTGGTGATGTCACGGTCACAGTCGGCTACCGCGTGAGTCGGTGTCGGGTGTACGCCACCCCACTGCATCGCGATGGGTCCGGCGCGTGGGTCGCGGCCTACTGCGCCGTGCCGGCCAGCAGCCACCGCCGGACCGGGATCTCCAGCAGCACGCGCTCGCCTCCGGGGCTGACCTGCCGGCCGACCTCCCAGCCGTCGTACTTGCCGGCGAACGCCTCCACGACCGTGCTCGGGAAGTCGTCTCGGTGCACCCGGGCGGTGCCCTCTGCCACCACGGGTGCGTTGCCGCCTTCCAGGGCCAGGGACACCCGTGGGTCGGCAATGACGTTGCGGACCTTGACGCTGCGGCTGCCGGAACCGATCCACCAGGTGCCGGCGACGTAGACGAACCAGACCGGCGTCAGGTGTGGGGAGCCGTCCCGCCGCAACGTGCACAGCCAGACGTTCGGCTCCTGGGCCAGGCGTGCCTGGACGTCGGCCGGCAGGGTGAGGAGTGGTTCGGTCACCCCACCAGTCGATCACAGCCGGTGTCGGTGGGCCGGCGAAGGCCACGATCGAGGCTGCGGACGCTTGATTGAATCGAAATCTGTGAATAGCCTGGATGTGGGCGCCGCCAGGGTCCGGGTGATCGGGCTGCCGGCGGCTGACAGGTCCAACCCCGAGCCGGGCACTTCGGTCGTACGCGCCGACCAGCCGCTGTGGCGCACCGCTGCGCCGCACCCACGGTGCGTTGCCGCGCCTCGTCCGTCCAGGACGCGCGCCGTCGCGCCGCCTTTTCACAGCTTGATGGCAGAAGGACCTCTCTGATGACGATTCTCCGCGCCCGCCCCGCCCTGACCCTGGCGGTCGTCGCCGCGTTGGCCGCCGCCGCCAGCGTGACCGGCTCAGCCCTGCTCACCGGTCCGGCGACCGCAGCCCAGGGCTGCCGCGTCGACTACACGGCCAACCAGTGGCCCGGCGGATTCACCGCCACGGTCAAGATCGCCCCGGGGGACACGGCCGTCTCCGGTTGGACCGCCACCTGGACGTACGCCGGGGACGAGCGCGTCACGAACGGCTGGAACGCCACTGTCAGCCAGTCCGGGTCGACGGTGACCGCCCGCAGCCTGTCGTACAACGGCAGCATTCCGGCCGGTGGCTCGACCGAGTTCGGTGTGCAGGGCACGTACGGCTCCAGCGGCGGCGCACCGACCGGGTTCACGCTGAACGGCGTACCGTGCAACGGCGCCACGCCCCCTCCGACCACGCCGCCTCCGACGACGCCGCCCCCGACCACGCCACCCCCGACGACGCCACCCCCGACGACGCCGCCTCCGACGACGCCGCCACCGGCCGGGTGTGCCGGCGCTGTGCTCTGTGACGGCTTCGAGAACCAGACCGGGTCGACGCCGTCCGGCGACTGGGCCGTGGTGAGCCCGGACTGCTCCGGCGCCGGCACGGCCACCATCGACACGGCCACCACACACAGCGGCAGCCGCGCGGTGCGGATCAACGGCGCGGCGGGCTACTGCAACCACGTCTTCGTCAAGTCCACCAAGAACCTCGGCAGCGTCGGTAGTGTCCGGTACGGCCGGATCTGGATGCGGCACACCACCGCCCAACCCACCGAGCACACCACGATGGTGGCGATGGCGGACTCCGCCGACGGCAACAAGGACCTGCGGCTGGGCGGCCAGAACGGCGCGTTGCAGTGGAACCGCGCGTCCGACGACGCGACCCTGCCCGAGCAGAGCCCGGCCGGGGTGGCCCAGAGCCTGCCACTACCCACCAACCGGTGGGTGTGCGTGGAGTTCATGGTGGACGGGTCGGCCGGCCAGCTCCGTACCTGGGTGGACGGCACCGCCGTCACCGGGCTGACCGCGGACGGCGCGCCGACGCACGACATCGACGGCCAGTGGTACAACCGCACCTGGCGTCCGCAGCTCACCGACCTGAAGCTGGGCTGGGAGAGCTACGGCGGCGGAGCCGACACCCTCTGGTACGACGACGTCGCGCTCGGGTCCAGCCGCATCGGCTGCTGACCCTCCGAGCCTCGTTCGCTGGTGGGCTCGCCGCCGCTCTGGTGCTGCCCACCGGGTCGATGTGCTGGTGAGCGATATACCTCAGACCCATATTTGTGCCTCTGAGGTATATCGCCCACTACCGCAACCGCCCCCGGACGGAGGTGACCGACGGTCACCGCCGGCGCTGGCCGTGCCGACAGCCGGCGAGCAGGTCCGCGTCGTCCTCGATCACCTCGTGGACTGCTGGTGGCCGGCACTCCGGGGCACCCGCGACGAGTGGCCGGGTCCGGCTCAGCCGAAGCGGTCCGCCAGCTTCGTCAGCTTGGTGACGTACGCCGGCCAGTCGTAGCCGTCGGGAATGACGCTGTTCTCCCGCCGCAGGCCGATCGCCGCGTCGTGCTGCTCGCGGATGATGTCCATGTGCCCGGCGTGACGGGCGAGGTCGCAGGTCACGTCAAGGATCACCTGGTGCAGCGTCACGTCCTGTGCTCCGGGTCGCCACCACGACACCAGCCCTGGCGCGTCGAGTGGCAGCTCGTCGATCGTCTGGTCCGCGAACACGGCGACCCGGCGGTACGTGTCGAGGAGGCCGTCCTTCGTCTCGTCCTCGCGCGCGTACCAGTCTGCCTGCGGGTCCTCGTCGAACGCCGTCAGGGGCACGAGGTCCCCGGGTGTCGGAAACTCGCGCCCGAAGGTGGGCCCGAAGTAGCCGGCTTCGACGTTGAGGCAGTGCTTGAGGGCACCCAGCAGGTTGGTGCCGGTCGCGGTGCGGGGCAGTCGGGCGTCGCGTTCGCTCAGCCCGTCCAGCTTCCAGATCAGGTTCTCGCGAGTCTGCCGCAGGTAGTGGTGCAGCGTAGCCTTCACAGCGCTCGGGTCAGCCATGCCGGCCAGTCTTCCCTACGACGAGCCGGACCGTCGGCCCGGTAAGCGTCGACGCGTTAATGCGGTGGTGTCGTGCCGGAGCGCTGCCTATTGTCCGGTGATGGGTACACACCTTCTGGCCGTCACGTACGAAGCCGTCGACGCGGGTCGTGCGGCGGGGTTCTGGGCCGCTCTGCTGAATCGGGACGTCGTCGAGGACGCCGGCGGCGTGCTCCTGCCGGGCAACGACACCCAGCTCGGTCTCCGGTTCGTTCCGGGCCGCCCGGGCCAACTCGGCGCGAACCGCATGCACCTGCACCTGACCAGCGCCGATGTCGACGAGCAGCAGCACACCATCGCCACGGCGCTGAAGCTCGGTGGCGACCACCTCGACGTCGGGCAGCTGCCCGAGGAGGGGCACACGGTTCTGGCCGATCCGGCGGGTTACGCGTTCTGCGTGATCGAGCCCGGCAACTCCTACCTCGCCGCCACCGGCTTCCTCGGTGAGCTGACCTGCGAGGGCACCCGGGACGTGGGCCTGTTCTGGAGCGGGGCGCTGGGTTGGCCGCTGGTGTGGGACCAGAACGAGGAGACGGCGATCCAGTCATCGCGCGGCGGCACCAAGATCGCCTGGGGTGGCCCGCCCGTGGCGCCGAAGAACGAGCCGAACCGGCAACGCCTCGAACTCGTCCCGGCTGCCGACGACCACCAGGCCGCGGTTGACGAATTGGTCTCCCTCGGTGCCACTCGACTCGACGTCGCCGAGGACGGCGCGGTCGTGCTGGCGGATCCGGACGGCAACGAGTTCCGCGTGCGGGGTGCCGGTCACCGCCCTGCCTGACAGCTCGTCCGGTTCAGCTGTTTCCCGCGACCGCCGCATAGGCGGTATGCGGGCGCTGGTCGCCCTTCCCGGGCCGTCGGAGGTGTTCGACCTTCACGAATCCGGCCCGGGTGAGTCGTTCGGAGATCTCGTCGACCGGCCAGCGGTAGGCGGTCACGACCTTGTGGTCGAAGGGGCCGACCTCGTCGTGGTCGAACATGCCGAGCACCAACGGTCCGCCCGGGACCAACGCCCGCCGGAACTCGGCGAGCACCCCGTCGAGTTCCTCCGGCGGCAGGTGGATCAACGAATACCAGGCGAGGATGCCGTCGACCGAGCCGGCGACGACGTCGAGACTCTCCAGCGATCCGCTGTGGAACTCGACGTCCGGGTGGGCCGCCCGCGCGTGGGCGAGGAACTCCGGGACCAGGTCGATCCCCGTCGCGTCGACGCCCAGCGAGCGGAGGTGACCGGTGAGATGGCCGGGGCCGCAGCCCAGGTCGAGCACCCGGCCCGTCCGGCTCGCCAGGTGTCGCCCGATGAAGGCGAGGTCGTCCGGGTCCACCTGCTCGCGCGTGCCGAACAGCCCGATGTACAGATCCGCGACGGACGCGTACGCCTGCCGGACCTTGTCGTCCCTGTCCACGCCGGCACTATACGAGTCACGCCCCGCCCGCTCGGTGTGCCGGGGCCGGTCGGGGTGGTCGATCGGGCGTTGCGGTGGGCCACCAGGGCCGCGACGCCAACGCGGCCAGCCCTGCCCCGGCGGCGTTGAGCAGCACGTCGTCCACCGACGACACCCGGTCTAGCCGCAGGACGTACTGTGCGGCCTCGACCACTACCGAACAGGCCGCCGCGAGCACGAGGATGCGCGGCACCGACGCCAGCGCAGCGAACCGCAGCGGGGCGAAGAATCCCAGCGCCGCGAAGACCAGCAGGTTGCCGACGACCTGGACCGTCGCGGTCAGCGGCCCTCCGTCGGAGACGATCGTGAGCAGGTCCCGCAGGGGCACCAGGCTCACCCGACCGGGGGCGACGCCGGCCTGGTCACCCGGCAACATGATCATCCAGACCCACGGCACAGTGCCGTAGACGATGCCGACCTCGGCCAGCGACATCCGTAACGCCGTGCTTCGGCCGGCGCGGCGACGGGCCAGCGCCCACACCACCAGCCCGGCCAGCGGCAGGACGGCGATCGTGATGAGGACGACGCCGTTGAACGTGCCGAACCAGCCGTGCCACCCCGTGACCATGCGGCCTCCACTTCCACCGACTGTGAAACTACCGGTCCCGGTCGGGGCGCCGTCACCGCGGCGGCGGCCCGTTTGCGGAATCCGCGCGCCGGGCAAAGAACCACCATGGCGAATGAACGGGTCACGTCTGTCGGCGGCTACTTCCTGCGGCTCCTCGGTGGAGTGCTTGTCATCCTCGGCCTCCTGGGGATCTTCAGTAGCCTGCCCGAGGGTAATCTCGTCGGCCTGATCCTGGCCGTTGTCTTCGTCGCCGGTGGTGTGGTCATGCTCAAGCGCTCCGGCGGTGCCGACCGGGCGCGAGGGGCGACCGACACGCCACCGGGCACCCGCTGAGGCCCGCACCGGGTCGACAGTCGGCGAGCTCACTGTCGATATGCTCGTCGGCAGAGCCTGGTGCGTCCCCGTGTCGGGGCAGGAGTTGATTCGAGGGCGGTCCATGAACATCGGCGAGATCGCCCGCCGGGCGGGGGTGTCCCGCAGCACCGTGTCGTACGTGTTGAGCGGGAAACGGGCCGTGTCGGAGGCGACCCGGCAGCGGATCCAGGCCGTCATCGACGAGTTGGACTACCGGCCGAACGCCAGCGCCCGCGCGTTGAAGGAGGGGCGTACCCGCACTCTCGGCCTGGTCATCCCGCCGGCGAGCCAGCGGCTGACCGACATGCAGTTGGGTTTCGTGGCCAGTGTCGTCGAGGCGGCAGCCCGCCACGACCTCGATGTGCTGCTGTCCCCGTCCGGTGGCGACCACGACAGGTCGTTCGAGCGGATCGTCACCGGGCGTCGGGTCGACGGGGTGATCCTGATGGAGATCCGACTGGACGACGACCGGGTGACCCGGTTGTCCAAGGCCGGGCTGCCGTTCGTCACGATCGGTCGGACGGCCGAGCCGCACGGCATGAGCTGGATCGACATCGACTACGCCGGCCTGATCGCCCGGTGCGTGCACCACTTGGCCGACCTGGGGCACCGGCAGGTGGCCCTCGTGAACCGCTCCGCCGAGTTGGTGGCCGCGGGTTACGGCCCCAGCCACCGCGCGCTGGCGGGTTTCCGGGCGGCTGCGGCGGAGCGCGGCCTGGTCGGCGTGGAGGTCTGCTGCGGCGACGACACCGCCTCCGGGGAGGCGTGCGTGGAACAGTTGCTCGCGACGCATCCGGACGTGACCGCGGTGGCGACGATCAACGAGGCTGCCCTGCCCGGGATGCAGCGGGCGTTGACCAGCGCCGGGATGTCGGTGCCGGGTGACTTCTCCGTCACCGGGGTCGCCGCCCAGCACTGGGCGGAGGACTTCCGCCCCCCGTTGACCGCCGCCGACGTGCCGATGGTCGAGATGGGCGCCGAGGCGGTGTCGCTGCTGTTGGAGACGATCGCCGAGCGCGGTGCCGTGCCACGGCACCGCCTCTACACTCCGCCCATCTCGTTGCGGTCCAGCACCGGTCCGGTTCCGGCGCGCTGAGCTACCCGCCGGTGCCACGCCGTTGCTCCTGGGCGGCCGCCAGGATGAGGTAGCTGCTGGCCGTCCAGGTGTACGCGCGGTCCCGGAGCCCGGCACCGGTCTCGGCGTCGAAGTTCTCCGCGAACCCGGACTTCTCACACAGGGCGAGGAACCGTCGACTGATCTCGTCGGCGATCCTGGTCTGCCCGGCCCGCCGCAGGCCGTCCTCGACCAGGACGGTGGAGGGCGCCCAGATCGGGCCACGCCAGTAGCCGTCGGCGAGGTAGTGGGCCGAGTCGGTCGGTTCGGTGGCCAGCCCGTGCGTGGTCAGGTGCGTCTCGGCGCCGCGCGCCAGGGCGGCGGCGACCGGCGCGGGCAGGTCCGCGCCGAGTGCGATGGGCATCAGGTCGAGCAGGCTGCGGCTCGCCCGCCGGTGACCGGTGTGCGGACTGCGGGCCAAAAACCGTTGGCCGTCCCACAGGTCGTGCAGCATGGCCGCGCAGATCCGGTCGGCCTCGCGGGACCACTGGTCGGTGGGCTCGCCCAGTTCGGCGGCGAGGTCGGCCAGGCAGCGGAGCTGGGACACCAGGAACGCGGCGAGGTCGGCCGTCTGGAGCACGCGGTCGCCGTCGAAGGTGGTGGCGTTGTCCCAGCCGCTGTCGTTGCCGTGCTGGTAGTGGGGCAGGTCCTGACCGGGCGCCCGGCGCGCGTCGAGCCAGAACCGGGTCCAGCGGGCCAGTCGGTCGTACGTCTGGGCCAGCGCCGCCCGGTCCGGCGGCTGGGGGAGGAGTCGACGCAGGTGTCGCAGCGCCCAGCCGTGGATGGGGGGCTTGACGTAGTTGTGCAGGACCTCGGAGTGGGTGATCGAGTCGGGTAGTGCGCCGGCCTCGTCCTGGTGGTCGAAGGGCAGGTGGAACTGGTGCCAGGCCAGTTCCGGCTCGCCGGCGGCCAGGGCGATCGCGTTGAAGCAGTGGTCCCAGCTCCACACCTTGTCCATCCAGTGCTTGGACATCAGGACGGCTGGGCGGCTGACGAAGCCCGCCGGGGCGACGGTCGCCGACCACAGGACGTACGCGGCCAGTTCGGCGGCCGGCGTGTCCGGGCCACGCCACGGCGCTATCGCGTCGACGAACGCGGTGAACTCCGCCGCCCGGGCGCGGCACAACTGCGCGAACGGGACGGACCCGTCGTACCGGCGGCGGGCTGTCGCGTACTCCTCGATCGCGATCTCCCACTGTCCGTCGGCGGGGAGGTCCAGGGACCGGTCGGCGGTGCCGAGCGCCTCCACGCCGTCGGTCCGCGCGACGGTGCCGGAGAGCACCGTGACCCGGTAGCGGCGACCGGTCTCGTACGAGGTGAACACGTGTGACCCGTCGACCGGGTCGAGGTACAGGTAGGTGCCGCTGAACGGGGTCAGGGTGCCGGCTGCCGCGGCGACCCGCAGGCCGAGCCGTCGGCCCCGGATCCGCAGGGTGTCCGGCCCGTCGTAGACGGCCTCGATCCGGTCGGCGCCGTTGCGCCAGGTCAGCAGCGTGGGCGTGGCGACGATGGTGGTGTCGGCGACGGTGGGGGCGAGACGCAGGACGGGGTGCAGACCGGTCTGGTGCGAGACCAGGTGCAGATCGTCGGCGTACGTCTTCTCGGCTACCACCGGGGAGATGTCGAACCAGGATCCTCGGTAGCTGAACGGGATGTCCTGGATTCCGAACTCCGGACCGGACGGGGCGGCGGTCATGGGTGGCGGGTGCCTTTCTGTGGTGCGGGTGGTCAGTCCTTGACGGCGCCGGCGGTCACGCCCATCGAGACGTAGCGCTGGGCCAGGACCAGCAGCAGGGCGGCGGGGACGGAGGCGACGACAGCGGTGGCCATGATGGCGTTCCACTGTTGGTTGTTGTTGCCGATGTAGTGGTAGATGCCGAGGGTGATCGGCTGGTGGTCGCCGCCGCCGGTGAGGGTCGAGGCGAAGACGAAGTCCGACCAGGACCACAGGAACGCGAACAGCGACACCGTGACGATCGAGTTGCGGCTGACCGGCAGGACGACGGACCAGAAGGTCCGTAGCCGGCTGGCGCCGTCGACCACCGCGGCCTGGAGCAACTCGTCGGGGATGCCGGACATGAAGGCCGTGAAGATCAGGACGGCGAACGGCACCGCGAGTGTCGTGTCGGCCAGGATCAGGCCGGGCAGTGTGTTCAGGACGCCGAGGCTGAGGTAGATGGCGTAGAAGCCCATCGCCATGATGATGCCCGGGATCATCTGGGCGATCAGCAGCACGAAGCTCAGCGCCGGGCCGCCGGGTGGTCGGAGCTTCGCCAGCGCGTATCCGGCGGGGGCGGCCAGCGCCACGGTCAGCGCGACGGTGCCGAGGCCGACGAGGAAGCTGGTGCCGAGGTAGGGCAGCTGTTGGTCGAGCACCGCCCGGTAGCCGTCCAGGGTGCCGTTGATGGGGATCAGGTGCGGGGGACTGGCCCGCATGTCCTGGTCCCGGGTGAACGACACGTTGATCATCCAGTAGACGGGGAAGAGCATCAGCCCGGTCAGCGCCAGGCCGACTGCGGTCTTCCACCAGGCCCGCGGCGTGGAGGTGGTCATCGTAGGTGCTGCCTTCGCTCGATGCGGATGTAGACGAGCCCGGCGATCAGGGCCAGCACGATGAGCAGGTTGCCGACGGCCGCGCCCGGTCCGAACTCGGGCAGCAGGTTGCCGAAGCCGAGCCGGTACGACCAGGTGGCGAGCGTCGCGGACGAGCCGGTCGGTCCGCCCTTGGTCATGATCCAGATGATGTCGAAGACCTTCAGGGTGTAGATCAACCCGAGCAGCAGCGTGATCGCGGAGACGGGGCGCAGCAGCGGGAACGTGATCGCCCAGAACCGTTGCCATCCGGTCGCGCCGTCGAGGGCGGACGCCTCGTACACCTCGGCCGGGATCGCCTGGAGGCCGCTGTAGAGCACCACCAGGTTGAACGGGATGCCGATCCAGATGTTCGCGATGATCACCGAGGTGAGCGACCAGCCCGGCGAGGTGAGCCAGTTGACCGGGTCGACGCCCACCACTTTGAGCGCGGAGTTGACCAGGCCCGAGTCGCTGTTGAGCAGCCACGACCAGGTCGACGCCGAGACGATCAACGGCAGCAGCCACGGTACGAGGAACAGCGCGCGCAGGGTGCGCGACAGCGGGAAGTGCTGGTGGAAGAAGAGTGCGAGGGCCATGCCGATGCTGAACTGGAAGGCGAGCGACGCGCCGGTGAAGACCACCGTGTGCGTCAGCGTCGGCACGAAGGCCGGATCGGCCAGCACCGTCCGGTAGTTGTCCAGACCGGCGAAGGGCGCACCGCCCTGCACGAACGAGCGGACCGTGTACTCCCGCAGGCTCAACTCGATGTTGCGGTAGAGCGGGTACGCGTAGAAGGCCGCCAGGTAGAGGGTCACGGGTGCCAGGAAGCCCCAGGCCAGCCACCGGCGCGGCCGGCGAACTCGGGGCGGGGGAGACCCGGGTGGGGCGACGGTCGCCGCCTCACCCGGGCCCCGTACGTCGGTGGGGGTCTCTGTCGTGGGGACCATGCTGTCGCTTCGACGCCTTACCTGTTCGTGGCCGCGGCCTGCGCTGCGGCCAGCGCCTCTTGGGGAGACTTCCCGCCGCTGAGGGCCGCCTGCACCGCGGTCCACAGTGACTCGGAGATCTTCGGGTACTTCGTGCCGAGGTTGTCGCCGGTGCGGCCCTTGGCTGCCCGGACCGCCTCGACCCAGACCGTGAGCTTGGGGTCCGCGGTCACCTGCCGGTCCTGCACGGCGGCGACGGGTGCGACGTAGGAGAGCGTGGTGTCGGTGGTGAGGAGGTTGTCGGCGCTGGTCAGGCAGGTGACGAGCTTCTGCGACGTGTCGTACCGTCCGGTGTTCTTCTGCACCGGGATGGAGACGAACTCACCGCCGGTGGGCGCCGGGGCGGGCCCGCCCGAGCTGGCCGGGATCGCGATCGTGCCGTACGCGAAGCCGAGCTTCTCGGCGTTCGCCAGCTGCCAGGTGCCGTTCTCGGCGAAGGCGTAGTCGCCGGTGGCGAACTCCTGCCAACTCGTCGTCTGGGTGTTGTTGATGACCGAGTTCGGAGCGTGGCCCTGCTTGAGCCAGTCCGTCCAGAGGGTCAGCGCGGCCACCGCCTGCGGGGAGTCCAGGCCGGTCAGTTGGGCGCCGGAGCCCCAGAACCAGGGCAGGAACTGGAAGCTGCCCTCCTCGGTGCCGATCGCGGAGAAGGTGATGCCCTTCTTCCCCTTGGCCTTGACCTTGCCCAGCGCCTCGTTCAGCGACGTCCAGTCCTTGACGGCGGTGGGGTCGACGCCGGCGGCGGTGAGGACGTCCTTGTTGTAGTAGAGGGCGAGGGTGTTCGCGCCGATCGGCACCCCGTACGTCTTGCCCTCGCTCTGTCCCGCGCCGAGCAGGTTCTTCTCCATGGACGACACGTCCAGCTTGTTGTCGTCGGTGGTGGTGAGCGCGCCGGCCTCGGCCAGTGTCGAGATGACCGGGTTGTCGACGATCAGCACGTCCGGGGAGTTGCCCTGCTGGGCGGCGAGCAGTGCCTTGTTGGTCAGGTCGGTGGTGTCGTAGCCGGTCCGTTCGACGGTCACGCCCGCCGAGGTGCCGCACTTCTTGAGCAGCGCGACCCACTCGGAGTCGTCGGCGAACTGTGGATAGGGGTCCCAGACGAGGTAGGCGCCGCCGCCGTCGGTGGGCGTGTCCGAGGATGACGAGCAGGCGCTGCCGGCCGCTGCGGCGAGGGCTATCACGGCGACGGCGGCCAGGCGCCGCCGACGACTGAGTCCGGTCATGTGGTGCCTCACTTCAAGTCGATCGTCAGGGTGGGGTGGTGTGACAGTCGCGGGCCGAGCGGGGCACGGCCATGAGGCGAATCGATTCGACGAATCGGTTCGCACGAAGATAAGACGGTCTGGAACCGGTGGTCAAGAGATCGGCGGCCGAGCGCGGAAACACGGTCTTCATCCGGCTGTCAATTCATTGACACGGTTCAGTGCCCGGTCCTACGATCCGTGCGAATCGATTCGCAAGCGCTGCCCTCCGGAGAGCGTCCCCCACGCCCCACCAAGGAGCCGCCCGTGAAAACCCCGTCCCGCGGCAGGTCAGGACGAGTCGGTGCGATCGTCGCCCGACTCGTGGTCGGCCTGCTCGCCGCCACGACCGCCGTCGCCGTCGCCCCGTCCCCCGCGCAGGCCGCCGACGAGTCGATCAGTGTCAACTTCTCCTCGACCAGCGGTACGCCGACCTACCGCGCCTCCGGCTGGATCTACGGCATGACCGAGAACGCCAGCGGTCCGGCCGACCACTTCTACCGGGACGTCAAGTTCCAGTACATGCGTGCCGGCGGCGCACAGCTTCCGGGCAGCGGCTGGGTCGGCGGGACCTACGACCGCCGCTGGAACTCCACACTCGCCCAGGCGCGCCGGACCAACGCCCTCGGTGGGCAGTTCATCATCCTGCCGCACGACCTCTGGGGTGCCGACGGCGCCGGGATCTCCCGCTTTCCCGGTGACAACGGCAACTGGACCGACTACGACAACTTCCTGACCCGCCTGATCGGCGACGTCCGGGCGTCCGGGCTGTCGGTGCAGTGGGACATCTGGAACGAACCCAACATCACCATCTTCTGGAACCGCCCCATCTCGCAGTACCTCGAACTGTGGCGCCGCACCTACCAGCGCATCCGGGCGGAGTTCCCCAGCCAGCTCATCGTCGGGCCGAGCTGTGCCTGCGTACCGTCGACCAACCACACGTTCTGGAACCAGTACCTGGACTTCGTCCGCTCGACCAACACGGTGCCGGACATCATCAGCTGGCACTCCCTGCCCGGTGACCCGGTCGCCAACGTCGCGGCGGCCAACGCCACCCTCGACCCGCGCGGCATCGCCCACCCGCGTCCGTACCAGATCAACGAGTACGGCGCCCCCGACGAGCAGAACCCGGCCGACGGTGCGTGGTACATCGCGCGCCTGGAGCGGGCCCGGGCGGACGGCCTGCGCGCGAACTGGGCCAGCGGGGGCAGTCTGCACAACGACCTCGGCAACCTGTTGATCCGTAACTCTGCCGGTCAGCACCAGCCCAAGGGCGAGTGGTGGAACTACCGCTTTTACGCCTCGCAGACCGGGCAGATCGTCGGGGTGACCCCGAGCCAGTCGTTCGACGCGTACGCCACGAAGGATTCCGGCTCGGCGAAGGTCCTGATCGGTGGTGGTCGGACCACCGGGAACCTGACCGTCAACCTGCAACGCCTGGACACCACCAGCGGCATCGTGCAGAACAACCAGGTCCGGGTGCTCGCCCAGCGCATCCCGCACAACAACGGCGGTGCCGTGCAGGGGCCGGTCACGGTCTCGAACAGCGTGGTGAACGTGTCCAACAACAACGCCACGGTGACTCTGCCGTACTCCAACCAGACCGACACCTACACGCTCACGCTGCTGCCTCCCTCGGAGGGCGGCTTCCAGTCGGTGGCCGTGGCGCAGCACTCCCAGCAGTGCCTGAACAACGCCGGCCTGAGCACCGCCGACGGCAACGTCCAGCAGCAGAACCACTGCGACGGCGGTGACCAGCAGCTGTGGAACTTCCGGCCGGTCGCCGGGGTGGCCAACACGTACACGGTGGTCAACCAGCAGAGCGGGAAGTGCCTCGACGTCAGCGGGGTGTCCGCCGCCGACGGTGCGGCCGTGCACCAGTGGACCTGCCTGAACAGCTCGAACCAGCAGTTCGCGCTGCGCAAGGTGACCTACTCGGGTAACGACTCGCACGACTACCAACTCGTTGCCCGGCACAGTGGCAAGTGCGTGGACGTCAACGCGGTCTCCACGGCGGCCGGCGCGCAGGTCCACCAGTGGACCTGCCGAGCGGTCAATCAGGGCAGCCCGTTGAACCAGACGTGGCGGCTCCTGGGGCGGTAGGTGTCTCGGGGTAGGTGATGCGCCGGCCGCTCGTCGGGTGGTCGGCGCATCACCTACCGACCGCATTCATTGACATGAATGAAATAAAGATCCTACCATTCGTTGCGAATCGATTCGCCGACCCCGCCCTCGCCCGTGGCGCGTCGCCCATCCCCCACCTCCGCCGACTCCGAGGAGTACCTCGTGCGAACCCCGTCCCCCGGTGGGCCAGGAACGGCCCTCGATCCCATCCCGAGACGCCGCCGCGCGCGACGTCTGACCTTTCTGGCCGCTGCCCTGGTCGGCGTCCTCGTCGGCTACGGCACCACGCCGACCACCTCACCCTTCGCGGCCGAAGCCGCGGCAGCCGTGTCCGCGGCGATCGAGCCCGGGCAGAGCACCACGGTCGTCGGCGCCCAGTCCGGTCGCTGCCTGGAGGTGCCGAACTCCAGCACCACCAACGGCACCCAGACCCAACTCTGGGACTGCACCGGCAGCGCCGGCCAGACCTGGACCTGGACGTCGAGCAGGCAGCTCACGGTGTACGGCAACAAGTGCCTGGACGCCAACGGCCGGGGCACCACCAACGGCACGCAGGTGATCATCTGGGACTGCAACGGTCAGAACAACCAGCAGTGGAACGTCAACAGCAACGGCACCATCACCGGCGTGCAGTCCGGGCTCTGCCTCGACGCCAACGCCGCCGGCACGGCGAACGGCACCAAGATCATCCTCTGGTCCTGCAACGGCGGCGCGAACCAGCAGTGGACCTCGCCGAGCACCCCGCCGACGACGCCACCGCCGACCACCCCACCGCCGAGCGGCGCGCGCCCGTGTGACATCTACGCCTCTGGCGGCACGCCGTGCATCGCGGCGCACAGCACGACGCGGGCCCTCTACGCGGCGTACACCGGCAACCTCTACCAGGTGCGTCGCTCGTCGGACAACACGACCCGCAACATCGCGGTGTCCGGTGCCGGCGGCACCGCCGTCGCCGCCACGCAGGACTCCTTCTGCGCCGGCACGACCTGCGTGATCACCGTCGTCTTCGACCAGTCCGGACGCGGTAACGACCTCTGGTACCAGGGCTCCAGCGTCGTTCCGGGCTCGCCGCAGAGCAGACCGGCGATCGCCACGTCGGAGTCGCTGACCGTGGGCGGGGCGAAGGCGTACTCGCTCTACATCAACCCGGGCAACAGCTACTGGCGCGACGGGCACCTCACCGGCGTGCCGACCGGTGCGGCGCCCGAGGGCATGTACATGGTCACCAGCGGCACCCACGTCAACAGCGGCTGCTGCTTCGACTACGGCAACAGCGAGACGACCAGGAAGGCGGACGCCGCCGGCGCGATGGACGCCATCAACTTCAGCAAGCAGTGCTGGTTCGGCGGCTGCTCGGGCTCCGGCCCCTGGGTGCAGGCGGACCTGGAGTGGGGCCTGTTCCCGGGTGGCAGCCAGGCCTGGAACCCGAACCAGCGTGCGTTCACCAGCAAGTTCGTCACCGCGACGCTGAAGAACAACGGCACCACCCGCTTCGCCATCAAGGGCAGCGACGCGCAGTCCGGCAGCCTCTACACCCTCTATGACGGCGCGCTCCCGCCGGGATACAGCCCGATGAAGAAGCAGGGCGCGATCATCCTGGGCAGTGGCGGTGACTGCTGCAAGCCCGACGGCGGCGCGAACCTGAGCGCCGGCACCTTCTACGAGGGAGCCATGGTCGCCGGCTACCCGTCCGACGCGACCGAGAACGCGGTGCAGGCCAGCGTGGTGGGCGCCGGTTACCGCTGACCCGGCGACGCCGGAACGAGTCGTGCGCCGGTCACCACGCGAGGTGGTGACCGGCGCACGGTCTCGTCGACGTCGGTCCGGTCTCAGGCGACCGTGCAGGACGCGCCGTTGAGGGTGAACGATGCCGGTCGGGCGTTGTTACCGCTGTGGCTGGCCTGGAAACCGATCGTCACCGAGCCGTTGACGGGGATGCCCCCGTTGTACGCGACGTTGCGGGCCGTCACCTGCCCGGAGTTGGGCGAGTAGGTGGCGTTCCAGCCCGAGGTGATGGTCTGTCCGCTGGGCAGGGTGAAGACCAGGGACCAGCCGTTGACGGCGCTGGTGCCCGTGTTGGTGATGGTGATGTTCTCGGTCAGGCCGTTGTTCCAGGCGTTGACGGCGACGGTCACCCGGCACGCGCCGTTGGTCGGCGGCGGCGTGGTCGGGGGCGGAGTCGTCGGCGGCGGGGTGGTCGGCGGCGGGGTCGTGGGGTTGGTCAGGCCGAAGAACTGCAGGGCGGCGGCGGCCATACCGCCGGACGGCAGGCTGTGCCCGGCGCCCTGGATGCTGTACGCCTCGACCTGGACGGTGCCGCTGGTGTCGGCGTACCGACGCCGGTTCCAGTTGGCCTGGGGCGTGTCGGTGGAGGTGGGTGTCTGACTCAGGCCGAACACGTTGGTCCACTGCTCGATCGTCTCCTGCAACAGCGAGTACGGCACCAGGGTGTCGTTGGTGCCGTGCCAGAGCTGCACGCGTGGACGGGGTCCGGCGAAGCCGGGGTACGCCTGGCGCACCGCGTCGCCCCACTGCTGCGGCGTGCGGTTCATGTTCCCGCCGGTGCACTGGCTGCTGCCGGGCGGGTAGTCCGCCGCGTTGGCGAAGCAGTTGAACGGCACGCCCATGAACGCGGCGCCGGCCTTGAACACGTCGGGGTAGAGCGCCAGCATGTGGTTGGTCATCATGCCGCCGGACGAGCTGCCGGTGGCGTAGACCCGGTCCGGGTCGGCCGCGTACTGCTGCTGCACGTACCGGATCATGGAGATGATCGAGACCGGGTCACTGCCCCCGCCTCGCCGCTTGGCGGCGTCCGACCAGGTGTCGAAGCAGTTGCCGAAGCCGGCCTGCTGGGTGGCGGACGGGTAGATCACGATGTACCCGTAGCGGTCGGCGAGGCCGGCGAACTCGCTCCCGGAGTAGAACCCGGGGCCGGAGCCGCCGCAGCCGTGCATGGCCACCACCGTCGCCGGCCTGGCCGGCCGGTTGTCCGGCACGTAGACGTGCATACGCATCCGCCCCGGGTTGTCCCCGAAGCTGGTCACCTCGGTCAGCGACGCCGCGTACGCGGGTCGGAACGCGGGGATCACCAGGCCGGCCGTCACCAGTGGCACGGCGAGCGCGAGCAGCAGTTTTCTCTTGATTGTCAACGGACGACTCCTTCGATTGCCGGTGCGGCTGGATTGGTGGCGCGATCCGGTGGCGGGTGCGCCCGGTGCCCGCCTGATCACGCCTGCCCGCTACCTGTGGTCTGCCCTGTCCCTGCCCGGCTCCGGGCGGCATTGCATGGCAATTAGTGTTCCCCCGGGACCGACAAGTGTCAATCGAAGTCTTTCTATCGTCGATCGAGCCCGGGAGCCGGCCGGGCGCTGCTCCGTCTACAGTCGTCACACCGTCCCTGAAGAGCACGGAGCGCCTGTGGCAAGCCCGTTCGACATCGACGAGATCTATCCGGACGACGGAGATCACGAGCTCCGGCTGCCCCGGCGGCAGGCGGGCAACTCACCCCAGGGGGTCGCCGTGACCCTGCTGGCGGATTACACACTGCGGACCCGTGTCTCGCTCCCGTCCGCCGCCATCGTGGCGCTGCTCGGGGAGACCGGCGTGACGACGGCCGGTGCGCGCACCGCGATCAGCCGGCTGGCCCGGCGCGGCGTGCTGGAGGGCAGCCGACTGGGACGCCGCAGCTCGTACCGGCTCAGCCGCGGCGCTGCCGCGAGCCTCTCCGCCGGAGCCCACTGGATCCTCACCTCCACCACCTCGACGGTGCGATGGGACGGGTGCTGGACGGTCGTCGCCTTCTCGCTGCCACAGGAGTTGAGCGGGCAGCGGCGGGCCCTGCGGGCGCAGCTGAGGTGGCTCGGCTACGCACCGTTGTACGACGGGCTGTGGATCTCGCCGCGCGACCTGAACGCCCCGGCTCGTGCCCGTCTCGACCAGCTCACCCTCGGTGCCGTGACGGTGTTTCGCGGGCGGCAGGCACCCCTTGACTCGGCCATCCACCGTGCCCCGATCGAGGCCTGGGACATCGAGGCGATCAGCCGGAGTTACGAGGCGTTCCTCCGGCGTTGGACGCCGCTGCTGCCCGCTGTGGTGTCCGGGGAGGTCGACGGTGCCGCCGCGGTACGGGCCCGTACCGAGGTGATGGACACCTTCCGGCGGTTCCCCGTCCTCGATCCGCAGTTGCCCGTGGAACTCCTTCCCGAGGGGTGGCTGCGGCGGCCGGCGCAGGAGCTGTTCGCGGCCGTCTACGACGGCCTCGCCGCGCCCGCCGAGCGACACGTCCGGGCGGTCGTCGCCCGGTTCGCCGACGGCACGCAGCCCGGCATCCGGGCGCACACCACCGCCGACATGCTCGCCGGGGTACGCCTCGAGGCGAGCCTGGCCGAGCGGGGGCACGGCGGCGCTGCCGACTGACGGGAGCGTCGTGGTTCTCGCCGGTGCCGCACCCGGTCTGCGGCCGTGCACGGCGCTGCCGAGCACCGTGCTCACGCCCATCGTGCTTGACACTGGCCGTCAAGCGCTTGACGATGGGTGTCAAGTAGTGGAGGAGGCGGCATGGCACCCACGCACGACGAACTGACCGAGCACCTCATCCGGTTGATCGACATCCGGCTGCTCGACCCCCTCGACATCCTGGTCGACGGCCACGACGCCATCGGCCCGCTGCGCGCCGTCATCCGGGAGCGGGCCCGATCCTTGGCCACCACGATCGTCAGCGGCGACCAGCGGGCCGCCGTCGGCGCGGTCATGCGCGCGATCTCCACCCTCTATCCGGGGGACACACCGTTCGACCCACCCATCGACTGGTGGCGCAGCCCGCTCGGCCAGGCCGTCGCTCGACGGGTCGGCCACCCGACCGCAGAATCCGTGTCGTACGCGGTGGCCGGCGCCATGCTCGGCATCACCCGCCAGGGCGTCCACGACCTGGTCTCCCGTGACAAGCTCGCCCGCCACCCCGAAGGCGGCGTGCGCTGCGCTTCCGTACGAGACCGGCTGCTCAGGGAAGGAACCCGACGTGGCTGAGACCATTGTCGACTCCGGGACCGTGCCCATCGCGATCCGCGACTTCGGCGGATCCGGCCAGCCGCTGCTGCTCCTGCACGGTGCCGGCGGCAACCTCGCCCAGATGGCCACCCTCGCCGAGCACCTGCGCCCGGCCCACCGGGTGGTCACCGTCGACCTACGTGGTCACGGGCGCTCCGGAGACGGCCCGTGGCGCTGGGACGACGTGCTGGCCGACCTGGCCGCCGTCAGCGACGACCTCGGCCTCACCTCCCCGGCGGTGGTCGGCGTCTCCCTCGGCGGCATGCTCGCCACCCTGTGGGCGCAGCGTCACCCGGAGTGCCCCGGTGCCGTCAGCCTCGACGGCAATCCGCCGCTCAACCGTCGCGACCAGCTCGCCGGGCTGGATCCCGAGCAGGCTGGGACCGGGTTGGCCACGCTGCGGGCCGTCTTCGACGGGATGGCCGCGATGGTGGCCGAGCCGCTGACCGCCGAACAGGTGGCTGCCCTGGTCGCGGGGCAGCGGGCCATGGCCCAGCGCTACGGAGGCGCGCCGGACGATTGGGTGGCGGCCTTCGAGCGCAACCTCGTGCCCGGCGAGGACGGCCGCAGCCGGCTGCGGCCCGCGCCGGACCTTACCCGGCAGCTCCGCGACGCCATGGACTCCCTCGACCTGATGCCCGCCTACCGCGACACCCGCTGCCCGCTGCTGCTCGTCCTCGCCACCGAGGATCTGCCCGAACAGCAGCCGTTCCACGGCCTGTACGAGGCGTACCGCAAGGTCACCGCCGAACGGCTCGCCGCTGTGGAGAACCCGTCTCTGCGGGTGTGGCATCTCGCGGGTGCCAGCCACGCGATGGTCGCCGAACGACCACAGGGTCTCGCTACCCTGATCACCGACTTCCTCAGCCCTGACGACTGAGGGCGACCCGCAGGCGCCCGCCCTTCTACCGTCGGAGCTGCCGGGCGGCGGTCGTCGTCCGCATCGCCGAATCGTCGCGACGGTGTGGCTACCGCCCCCCGGGGACGGGGCTGGTCGCCGTCAGTACGCGCCGGACCGCCGGCCCCGCTCGGTCTCGCATGCTAGCTGTGAGCGATAACAGGGCCACCCTCAGGCGTCTTCCGGTGATGCGGCAGCGTGGCCGTTCCGGCAGTTCGCGCCGTGCATGACGGCGATCTTCGCAGGCGGTCGGTGGTGAGCGGGGCGGAGTGTTCCGGCGCGTCGGCGTGAACGGCTCGTTTCGTCTTGACGAACGGCATGTTATCGCTCACCCTCGATATCGAGGTTTATCGTTTCGTTGGGTTCACCGGGCGAGCCCTGCGGGTCGTGCCTCGGATCCCGGCGTCCCCTCCGGGCGGGCGGACGTCACCTCAGGGCTCCCGGCAGCGCCGGCGAACGCCTTCCCTGACCGCGTGCGCCGCACCGGGCGGCCGTCCTGATCGATGTGGCACATCACCACCACCGATGCATCCACTGAAAAGGAACGACATGAAATCACGCAGAACGTTGCTGGCGGCGGCGACCCTCGCCGTCGCCCTCACCACCGGCATGACGGTGGCGCTGACTCCCGCATCCGGCGCCGGCACGACGCTGAAGGCGGCGGCCGCCGAGAAGGGCCGTTACTTCGGCGCGGCTGTCGCCGTCAACAAGCTGTCGACCAGCGCCTACACGACCATCCTGAACCGTGAGTTCAACGATGTCGTGGCCGAGAACGAGATGAAGTGGAGCTCCACCGAGCCGCAGCAGAACACCTTCACCTTCGCCAGTGGTGACCGGCTGGTCAGCCACGCGCAGGCCAACGGCATGGGCGTGCGGGGTCACACGCTGCTGTGGCACGCGCAGCAGCCGGGGTGGGCGCAGGGCATGTCGGGCAGCGCGTTGCGCAACGCGATGATCAACCATGTCACCAAGGTGGCGACGCACTACCGCGGGAAGATCCACTCGTGGGACGTGGTGAACGAGGCGTTCGCCGACGGTGGTTCGGGTGGACGGCGCGACTCGAACATGCAGCGCACCGGCAACGACTGGATCGAGGCGGCGTTCCGGGCGGCGGACGCGGCGGATCCGGGCGCGAAGTTGTGTTACAACGACTACAACACCGACGGGATCAACGCGAAGTCGACCGGGATCTACAACATGGTGCGGGACTTCAAGTCCCGTGGTGTGCCGATCGACTGCGTGGGCTTCCAGTCGCACCTGGGCACGTCGCTGGCGTCCGACTACCAGGCGAACCTGCAGCGCTTCGCCGACCTCGGCGTGGACGTGCAGATCACCGAGCTGGACGTGATGACCGGCGGCAACCAGGCCAACATCTACGGCGCCGTCACCCGCGCCTGCCTGGCCGTCTCACGGTGCACCGGCATCACCACCTGGGGGGTGCGCGACTGTGACTCGTGGCGCGGCTCGGACAACGCACTGCTGTTCGACTGCAACGGCAACAAGAAGGCCGCGTACACCGCCGTCCTGGACGCCCTCAACGGCGGTTCCACCCCGCCCACCACGCCACCGCCGGGCTCCGGCGTGGACACCAGCGCCTGGTACGTGCTGCTGAACCGCAACAGCGGCAAGGCCCTGGACCTGTACGCCTCGGCGACCAACGACGGCGCGCGGATCAGCCAGTGGTCGCGGAACAACGGCACCAACCAGCAGTGGCAGTTCGTGGACTCGGGGAGCGGCTACTACCGGGTGAAGTCCCGGCACTCCAGCAAGGTTCTCGACGTCAGCGGTTTCTCGACCGCCGACGGCGGCGCGATCGTGCAGTGGTCCGACCTCAACGGCACGAACCAACAGTTCCGGATCGCCAATTCGGCTGACGGATACGTGCGTCTCATCAACCGCAACAGCAGTAAGGCTGTCGAGGTGCAGGGCGCGTCCACGGCGGACGGCGGCAACATCGTCCAGTACGCCGACTGGGGCGGCACCAACCAGCAGTGGCAGTTGGTCCGGATCGGATAGCGACCGGACGAGTCAGGTGACAGGACGGCGGCCCGCCCCCACCCGGGGCGGGCCGCTGCTTGTGCCCGCTGGGGAGGTGCCGCTCGCCCGATCGACGCCACCCCATCGTCCATCGACTGTGAGCGATAACAAGAGCTACGTCAAGTCACCGCTCCGTCGCGGCGCGACGTTTGCAGGGCCGCTACCAGCACCCATGCTGCCGGCCGAGGGGAACCTCGCGAAATCGATGCCAATCGTTTGACGTATGACGTCGTTAGCGCTAATTTTCACCCGCGGACCACTGGCTGCCCGGAGCCGGATGGGCGCCGCGTACCCGGCGCGGGCCTGCTCCTCATTCGGTCCGTGGCCTGGGCCACGGTCGCTCGGCGGCGGCCGCATCTCGTCCGCAACCCCCTCAGACGTGCTGACGCCACCACCAGTCGCCGGCACGCACCCCAGGGCACGCGCGCGCGTTCTGCTCGTGGGTCGCCCCGATCGAAGGAGTGGACCATGAAGGTCATCGGTGAGGCCCGTCCCGCCTCCCCGCCACGGCATCACTGGCGGTCAGGGATGGCCGCGGCTGCGGCCGCGGTCATGGCGGCCAGCGCGCTGGTCGCTGTCAACCAGACGCCCGCGGCGGCTGCCACAGTGGACACCAACGCCTGGTACGTCCTGGTCAACCGCAACAGCGGCAAGGCGCTCGACCTGTACGCCTCGGCCACCAACGACGGTGCGCGGATCAGCCAGTGGACCCGTAACAACGGGGCCAACCAGCAGTGGCAGTTCGTGGACTCGGGGGGCGGCAACTACCGGGTGAAGTCCCGGCACTCCGGCAAGGTTCTCGACGTCAGCGGCTTCTCGACCGCCGACGGCGGCGCGATCGTGCAGTGGTCCGACCTCAACGGGACCAACCAGCAGTTCCGCCTGGCCGACTCGGACGGCGGCTACGTCCGACTGATCAGCCGGCACAGCAGCAAGGCCGTCGAGGTGCAGGGCGCCTCCACCGCCGACGGCGGCAACATCGTGCAGTACGCCGACCACGGTGGTGCCAACCAGCAGTGGCAGCTCGTCCGCACCGACGGCGGCACCACCCCGCCACCGACCGGTGGCAGCGGCTGCGGCAAGGCGCCGACCCTGTCCAGCGGCACGCACACGATCCAGAGCAACGGCAAGAGCCGGACGTTCACCCTGCGGGTGCCGGCCAACTACAACAACAGCAACCCCTACCGGCTGATCTTCGCCTTCCACTGGCGGGGCGGCACCATGCAGGACGTCTCCTCCGGTGGCACCAGCGGAGCGCCGTGGTCCTACTACGGGCAGCAGGAGCAGTCGAACAACAGCGCGATCCTGGTCGCGCCCCAGGGCCTCGGCAACGGCTGGGGCAACTCCGGCGGTGAGGACATCGTCTTCGTCGACGACATGATCAGCCGGATCGAGAGCAGCCTCTGCGTCAACCCGCGGCAGCGGTTCGCCCTCGGCTTCAGCTGGGGCGGGGGCATGAGCTACGCCATCGCCTGTGCCCGCGCCACCGTCTTCCGGGCCGTCGCGGTCATCTCCGGCGGGCAGATCAGCGGGTGCAGTGGCGGGACGCAGCCCATCGCGTACTTCGGGTTGCACGGCATCTCGGACAACGTCCTGAGCATCGGACAGGGGCGGTCGCTGCGCGACACGTTCGTGCGCAACAACGGGTGCACCGCCCAGAACCCGCCCGAGCCGGGGGCGGGCAGCCGCACCCACATCACCACCACCTACTCGGGCTGCCGGTCCGGGTACCCGGTGCAGTGGGCCGCGTACGACAACGGCCACATGCCCGGCCCGGTGGACGGCACGTACGCCGAGAGCGGCATCACGACCTGGACCAAGGGTGAGATCTGGAGGTTCTTCTCGCAGTTCTCCTGACCGTGGTCGCCGGCGAGGCCGGCGCTGACGTCGGCGGCAGCGCCCGCTCCCGTGCCCGGGGGCGTGCGCTGCCGCTCAGCGTTGCAGTCGAACCGGTCTGCCCGAACCGCTGCGGCGGACCAGCCAGGCCTCGGTGATGTGGGTGAACATCGCCTCGGCGGCGCCCTCGGAGTCGTGTGCGGCGATGCGCTCGTAGATCCGCCGGTGGCCCTGGTTCGACGCCACGCAGAGCGAGCGTTCGGTGCGGCCCATGTAGCTGGCGGTGTTGATGACCTGGCTCTCCAGTGCGCGTACGACGCCGCGAGCGATGCGGTTGCCGGACGCCTGCATGATCGTGTCGTGGAAGGCCCGGTCGTGTTCGTGGTACGTCACGTGGTCGTCGACGAGGTCGTCCATTCCGTCCACCATCTCGCGCAGGCGGTCGATGGTCTCCGCGTCGGCGAGCCGGGCGGCGACGTTCGCCATGTCGGATTCGAGCACCCGTCGGGTCACGACCAGGTCGTCGAGGATCGCGAGGGTGTCGTCCTCGGCGATGGTGGCCGCGAGGACGAGCTCGTCGAGCATGTCCCACTGTGACGGTGGGGTGACCATGGTGCCGGCACCCTGTCGGACCTGCACCAGCCCCTTCTCCTGAAGGATCTTGACGGCTTCGCGGACGACGGTGCGGCTCACCGAGAAGGTCTCGCAGAGGATCGGCTCCGGAGGCAGGGACGTTCCCGACGGATGTACGCCACGGACGATGCGCTGCACGAGTTCGGCGGTGACCGCCCGGGCGAGGTTTGTCGGTCGACGGACCCACGCCGGGGCCGCCGGATTGTTCAGGGCTGTCTCCTGAGCTGGCGTCATGTCCCCTCCGAATGACCCGCCGTGGCACGACGACCTCGCCAGTCTACGGCCGAGTATTGACGTCACACGTCATACGAGTTACTTTCCGACCAACGATGGCAGACGGTAGCGCCGTCGGCCACCCCACTTTCAGAGGTGACAACTCATGAGACAGCGCGCAATATGGTCGGCCGTCTTCGTTGTTGGACTGGCCCTGACCGGCTGTGGAAGTGCTAGCGACTCGGGCTCCTCCAAGAGCTCCGAGGGCAAGTTGGTGGTGTGGGACTGGAAGTCAGGCGAGCCGTTCGCCAAATCGTATCTGGACAAGGCGAAGGCCGACTTCAAGAAGAAGCACGCGGACGTCGAGGTCGAGTTCGTCGCGCAGCCCTTTGATCAGTACTACACGCTGCTCGGTGCGGCGATCCAGTCCGGCAAGGGGCCGGACGTCATGATGTTCAACGGCGGCGGCCAGATCCGCGACCGGGTGGACGCGCTGGTGCCGATCACCGACTACGTGGCCGAGGACAAGCAGCGGCTGGCCGGTTGGGAGGCGTTCACCAAGGACGGCAAGGTCTACGGCGGTCCGGTGACGCTGCAGGGCTACCCGATCTACTACAACAAGGACATCTACCGGAAGGCCGGCCTCGACCCGGCCAGCCCGGCCACCACCTGGGACAAGTTCGTCGCGGACTGCGCCGCCGTCACCAAGGCCGGCTCCCGGTGCTTCGCCCTCGGCAACAAGGAGGGTGTCGGCATCCAGTTCTGGCTCTCCAGCATGGGGTCGGTGACGCTCACCGCCGCTGAGTACGACGCCTGGATCACCGGCAAGCGCGACTGGAACTCGCCCAACGTGAAGCGGGTCTTCGAGCTCTGGAAGGAGACCGGGGACAAGAAGATGAACACCGACGGGGCCAACTCGACGGCGATGTTCAACGACTCCTTCGCGGCCTTCCAGTCCGGCAAGGCCGCCCACGTCATGGGCCTCATGTCGGACGTCGGGCACTGGAAGTCCTTCAACGAGTTCCTCACCCCGGAGAAGCTCGGCGTCATGAAGCCCCCGGTCGTCACCGCCGGCACCACGCCGAGCCTGCCGTACGACGGTGGCATCGGCTACGCCGTCGCCAAGTGGACGAAGGACCCGAAGGTGGCCGCCGACCTGGTGCGCTCCCTGACCTCGGCCGAGGCGTTGAAGGCGTTCTACGCCGACGCCGGCGCGATCGCCGCCGACGTCACGATCGACGTGTCGCAGGCCGGTCCGGCCGCCTCCACCATCGTCAGCGAGCTGAAGACCGGTAAGCCGGCTCTGCACGTCGCGCTCTCCTCGAAGACGATCGACCTGATGGGGCGCCTCTCCCAGCAGCTGCTCAGCGGTTCGATCACCGTCGACGAGGTGGTGAAGCAGTTGGCCGCTTCCGACCAGGCGGGCTGACCTCGTGCCGATCGGAAACACGCAACCGTCGGTCCGCCTGGCTTCGGCCGGGCGGGCCGGCGGCCCGGCGGCCACACCCCCAGCGCACCGCGGTGGCACCCGTCCCCGTCGCACCCGCGGCGGCCTGGGGGCCGAGCGCTACGCCCCCTACATCCTCGTCGCCCCGGCCGTCCTGATCATCGTGGCGCTGCGGCTCTACCCGCTGATCCTCGGCGTCAACTTCTCCTTCACCGGCGACGGTGACAAGAACGGGGAAGCGGTCGGTTTCGGCAACTACCAGGAGTTGTTCTCCGATCCGCTGTTCCGCACCGCGTTGGGCAACGTCGGCCTGCTGGTGTTGCTCCTTCCGGTGGCGGTGGCGATCCCCGGTCTGCTTGCCACGTTCATCTACCTGCGGGTGCCGGGCCACCGTCTCTACCGCAGCGTCTACTTCTTCCCCGCCGTGCTCTCCCCGGTCATCGTCGGCGCGATCTTCAACCTGCTGCTCGCCTTCGACGGCCCCGTCAACGCCGTCCTCGGCGTGGTCGGAGCCGGCCCGGTGGACTGGCTCGGTGACCCGGACATCGCGATGTTCGTGGTGGCGGGGGTCCACATCTGGGCCACCTTCGGGATGGCCCTGGTGGTGTTCCTCGCCGGCTTCGCCACGCTCGACGCCGCGCTGCTGGACGCCGCCCGGGTGGACGGCGCGTCACTGCGGCAGGTCGTCTGGCACGTGATCGTCCCGAGCCTCTCGCGGACCATCCAGTTCGTCTTCGTGACCACGATGATCGGGATGCTGACCTCCATGTTCGGGTTGCTGTTCGTCATGACCAGCGGTGGCCCGGAGGGCTCGACGTACCTGCCGGAGTACTACATCTGGATCCAGCAGGGCCAGATGAACCGGCCGGCGCTCGCGTCCGCAGCGTCCACGATCCTCTTCGCGATCATGCTCGTGGTGGGCATGTTGCAGATCAAACTGCTCGAACGATCGGGAAAGGTGGACTGATGTCCCGCGTCCGACTGGGACGGTGGATGGTCGCCATCCCGATGTCACTGCTCGCGGTGGCGACGATCTACCCCCTGCTCTTCACCGCGAACGTCGCGTTGAAGACCCGCCGGGACTACATCCTGGACCGGTTCTCCCTGACCAGCACCCTGCAATGGGAGAACATCAGCACGGCGTGGACCAGCGTCGGCATGGGCCGCTACTTCGTCAACTCGCTGGTCGTGGTGGCGTCGTCGGTGCTGCTGCTGCTCCTGATCGGGTCGATGGCCGGCTTCGCGCTGAGCCAGCTGCGGTTCCGTGGCTCGTCGGCGTTGTTCCTGGGCTGCCTGGCGGGGCTCTTCATCCCGTTCCAGGTGATCATGGTGCCGCTCGCGCGGATCATGGCCGACACCGCGCTGATCGACACGTACCCGGGTCTGATCCTCGTCTACGTGGCCCAGTTCCTGCCGTTCACCGTGTTCCTGATGACGAGCTACTACAAGGGCATCCCACCGGAGATCGTCGACGCCGCCCGGATCGACGGCAACACCGTCTACGGCGTGTATCGCCGGATCATGCTGCCCCTGGGCACCCCGGCGCTGCTGTCGGTGGGCATCCTCAACACGCTGTTCTGCTGGAACGACGTCCTCATGGCGCTGGTGATGATGCCCTCGGCCGAGAACCGGACGCTCATGATCGGGGTGACCTCGTTGCGAGGGCAGTACTCCGACAACATCCCGACGTTCGCGTCCGGGGTGCTGATCGCCGCGATACCCGTCCTGTTGGTCTACCTGTTCCTCCAGCGCCAAATTGCCGACGGCGTCGCCGCCGGTTCCACGAAGGGTTGACATGCGGATCACGGGATTTCGGACGCTCACCACGGTCCAGGAATGGGGGCGCCCCGTCGGCGACGCCAACGGCGTGTTCGCCGACGGGGTGGTCCCGATCTCGATCGTCCTCGTCGACACCGACGAGGGCATCACGGGCGTCGGCCTCGGGCCGCACGTCGAGATCGAGCGGATCTTCGCTGCGATCGAGGGCGAAGACCCCCGTGCGGTGACGACCCTGTACGACCGCATGTTGCGGCACACCTTCAAGGCCGGCCACGCGGGGCCGGTGTTCGGCACCATCGGCGCTCTCGACACCGCGTTGTGGGACATCAAGGCGCAGGCCGCCGGCGAGCCACTGTGGAGGCTGCTCGGCGGGCGGGACCGACGGGTCAACGCCTACGCCTCCGGCCTGGACATCGGGTTGACCGACGACGAACTCGTCGCGGCGTACGAGGTCTACGCCAGTTACGGCCTGCGCGCCGCCAAGCTCAAGGGTGGCCTCGACATCGAGCGGGACCAGCATCGGCTCGGCCTGGTCAGAGACGTCCTCACCGAGGCCGGGCACGGCCGGCGAGCGGGCCTGATGCTCGACGTGAACGAGGCCTGGACCCGGAAGCAGGCCGTGCGGCACGTCTGCGAGATCGAACGCTCCCTCGACCTGATCTGGATCGAGGAGCCCGTCCGGCGGTGGGACGCCGAGGGTTGCGCCGCCGTCAGTCGGGGGGTGCGCGCGTCGGTGGCCACCGGGGAGAACCTCACCGGGCTCGAACAGTACCGCCCGCTGATCGCCGCCGGCGCTGTCGATGTCGTCCAGATGGCCGCCGTCTGGGGCGTCACCCACTTCCTGCGGGTGTCCGCCCTGGCCCACGCGCACGACCTGCCGGTCAGCCCGATCGGCAACAGCCCGATCGGTCTGCTGCACGCCGCGACCTCGGTGCCGAACCACCTGACCAGCGAGTTGCAGGATCTTCACCGACCGGTCGGTGTCTCGATCGACCTGCACGTCGAGGACGGCGCCTTCATCCTCGGCGACTCACCCGGGCTGGGCGTCCGCGTCGACGAGGAGCTGATCCGGGCCGCGGAGCGCCGCCCGCAGGCGCAGACGGCCGACACCCCCAACGTCCGGCCGGAGTTGGCCGGCCGCTGGTTGCTGGCCGGCGTGGACGGTATCGTCGCCGGCCATCCGGTGCCCGTGGTGTCGCTGAACTCGCACCACGAGGTGGCGCCCACCGGGCGGTAGCGAGCTGAGCACCACAGAAGGAGGAGCGTGGGTGCACCGCCGCGGCGGTGCACCCACGACCATGCTCGGTCGGCACGACCGACGTACCGACCGTCGAGACGGAGGATCGATGAAGGCAGTCGTCTACCGGGGGGCGCGTGACCTCGGAATCGAAGACCGCGAACCGGCGCCACCCGGTCCCGGAGAGGTACGGATCGACGTGGCCTACACCGGAATCTGTGGTACCGACCTGCACATCTACCACGGCGACATGGACGCCCGGGTCGGTGACTCCGCGATCATCGGGCACGAGATGTCCGGGCGTGTCGCGGCGGTCGGCGCGGACGTCGACGGCGTGACCGTCGGCCAGCCCGTCACCGTGATGCCGACCCGCCCCTGCGGACAGTGCCCGGCCTGCCGGCGCGGCACCTCGCACATCTGTCACGCCATGAACTTCCTCGGTATCGACTCACCGGGCGCCATGCAGTCCTCCTGGAACGTCCCGGCGGGGCTGGTCCTGCCGCTGCCCGAGGACCTGCCGCTCGACCACGCCGCGCTCGTGGAGCCGGTCGCGGTCGCCGTGCACGACGTCCGGCGGGGGAAGGTCTCCGCCGACGACCAGGTGGTCGTGGTCGGTGGCGGGCCGGTAGGGGTGCTCATCGCGACCGTCGCGCAGAGCCGAGGCGCGCGGGTGCTCCTGGTCGAGCCGGACCCGTACCGGCGTGAGGTGGCGGGCGCTGTCGGCATCGAGGCCGTCGACCCGGGGTCGACCGATGTCGTGGCTCTCGTCGGCGACCGCACCGACGGAGCGGGCGCCGACATCGCCTTCGAGGTGTCCGGCGCTGCCGCCGGTGTCACCACTGCTGTGGACGTGCTCACCACCCGGGGCCGGTTGGTGATGGTGGCGATCCACCCCCGGCCCCGCGAGGTGAACCTGCACCGGTTCTTCTGGCGTGAACTGGAGCTCCTCGGCGCCCGGCTCTACCAGCGGGACGACATGGAGGAGGCGATCCGGCTGGTCGCCTCGGGCGCGATCCCGGCGCGACAACTCATCTCCCGGGTCGAGCCGATCGACGCGGCCGCCGACGCCTTCACGGCGCTCGAAGGTGGCGGCGTGATGAAGGTTCTGCTCGATGTCCAGGGAGGTGGCAGGTGACCGCGCTGTTCGACCTGTCCGGTAAGACCGCGGTGGTCACCGGGGCCCGGCGTGGCATCGGCCTCGCCATGGCCGAGGCCCTGGCCCTGGCCGGTGCTGACATCGTCGGCGTCTCCGCCCAGCTCGAAGCCAGCGGCAGCGAGGTCGAAGCCCGCGTGCAGGCCGCCGGCCGACGGTTCACCGCGCTGCGGGTCGACCTCGGCGACCGGGCCGCCGTGCACGGCCTGGCCCGGGACCTCACCGCTCTCGGGCCCATCGACATCCTCGTGAACAACGGTGGCACGATCGCCCGTACTCCGGCCGCGGAGCACCCGGACGAGATGTGGGACCAGGTCATCGAGGTGAACCTCAGCAGCCAGTTCGTCCTGAGTCGGGAGATCGGCCGGACGATGGTCGAGCGCGGCCAAGGCAAGATCATCTTCACGGCGTCGCTGCTGAGTTTCCAGGGCGGCATCACCGTCCCCGGCTACGCCGCGTCGAAGTCGGGCGTCGCCGGCCTCACCAAGGCGCTGGCCAACGAGTGGGCCGCCCACGGGGTGAACGTCAACGCCATCGCACCCGGTTACATCGCCACCGACAACACCCAGGCGCTGCGCGACGATCCCGACCGCAACCAGGCGATCCTCGGTCGGATCCCCGCCGCCCGCTGGGGCCGCGCCGACGATCTCGGGGGCGCCACCGTGTTCCTGGCGTCGGCCGCGTCCGACTACGTCAACGGGATCGTGCTGCCCGTCGACGGCGGTTGGCTGGGCCGATGACCGGCGGGCAGGGGCCTCGGCGAGCCGGAATCGTCGACGCGCACCACCACCTCTGGGTCCGCGCACGGCACCCCCAGACGTGGATCGACCCGGTGACGATGGCGGCCATCGACGCCGACTTCGAACCCGCCGACCTCGCGCCGCCGGCCCAGGCGGCCGGGGTCACCGCGACGGTGGTGGTGCAGTCCATCGCCTCCGAGGCCGAGACGGCGGACCTGCTGGGCATCGCGGCCGGGGACACCCTCGTCCGCGGGGTCGTCGGCTGGGTGGACCTGACCGCCACCGACGTCGTCGCCCGCATCGACCGCCTGCGGGCCGCACCGGGCGGGGACCGCCTCGTCGGCATCCGTCACCTCGTGCAGAGCGAGACCGACCCGGCGTACCTGGACCGTCCGGACGTCCGGCGGGGGATCGCCGCGGTGGGCGCGGCGGGCCTGGTGTACGACCTGCTGGTCCGCCAGCACCAGCTGCCCATGGCCGCGCGCCTGGCGCGCGACCTGCCCGAGGTGAACTTCGTCCTCGACCACCTGGGCAAGCCCGCGCTGGGGCGTCCGGAGATGGCGGAGTGGACCCGCGGCCTACGGGCGCTGGCGGACGCGCCCAACACGACGGCGAAGCTCTCCGGTCTGGTGACCGAGGTCGACCGGTCGCCCTGGACGCCGGGAGACCTCCGACCGGCCGTCGAGGCCGCGCTCGACACGTTCGGACCGGACCGACTGATGTACGGCTCGGACTGGCCGGTCTGCCTGCTCGCCAGCTCGTACGCCCGGTGGGTCGAGGCGCTGGCGGAGTTGCTGAGCGGCCACGACGAGACCGATCAGGCATCGATCTGGGCCGACACGGCACGCCGCGTCTACGGGCTGGAGGCGTCGTGAGGGTACGGGAACTGCCGCTCCGCCCGCAGGTACGCCTCACCGAGCTGGGCTTCGGTGCGGCCCAGGGCGGCAACCTGTACCGGACGACGACGGACGAGGAGTTCGCGTCGGCGGTCGACACGGCGTGGGAGGCGGGCGTCCGGTACTACGACACCGCGCCGCACTACGGGCTGGGGCTGTCCGAGCGTCGACTCGGCGCTGCCCTGCGCGAGCGGCCACGTGACGAGTACGTGGTGTCGACGAAGGTGGGGCGACTCCTGGTGCCGTCCCCGCAGGACGCGCACCTGCGGGACTCCGACGGATTCGACGTCCCGGCCAGCCACCGGCGGGTCTGGGACTTCAGCCGCGACGGTGTCCTCCGCTCGATCGAGGCCAGCCTGGAGCGGACCGGGTTGGACCGGGTGGACGTCGTCTACCTCCACGACCCGGACGACCACTGGGAGCAGGCCGCACGCGAGGCCGTACCCGCCCTGGTCGAGCTGCGTGACCAGGGCGTCGTGGGCGCGATCGGCGCCGGCATGAACCAGTCGGCGATGCTGGCGCGGTTCGTGCGGGAGACGGACGTCGACGTGCTGATGTGCGCCGGACGGTACACCCTGCTGGAGCAGGGGGCGGCGGACGACCTGTTGCCGGCCGCCACCGACCGGGGCGTGGGCGTGGTCGTCGCGGGCGTCTACAACTCGGGGCTGCTGTCGCGGGAGCGGCCACCGGCCGATGCCGTCTACAACTACCAGCAGGCGCCGACGGAGCTGATCGAGCGGGCGCGACGGATCGCGGCGGTCTGCGAGACGTACGGGGTGACTCTGCCCCAGGCGGCACTCGCGTTCGTCCGCCGGCATCCGGCGGTCGTGTCGACGGTCGTCGGAGTGCGCGACGGCGCGCAGGTCACCGAGACGATGCGACGGTTCGGGACCGCCGTGCCCGAGGAGCTCTGGGACGCGTTGGCGCAGGCGGGCCTGCTCGCCGTGTCGCCCGGTGCGGACGCCGGACGCGGCTGAAAAGGGAGACGTCCCGGTCGGGACCGGCTCCGATCATCGGATACCGGCCCCGACCGGGACGTCGTTCGTTACCGCGACAAGCCGCGGATCACAGCGCGGTGAACCGCCACTGCTGGTTCGTCGCGTTGGTGCAGTTCCACTGCAACACCCGGGCGCCGTCGGCCGTGGAAGCGCCGTTGACGTCCATGCAGAGCCCGCTCAGCGCACTCTTCACCGTGTACACGCCGGAGGTTCCCGTCGCGGTGGCGGTGAACTTCTGCTGGTTGCCGTTGTTGCAGGTGGCCTGCTGGAGGAAGGCACCCGCCGCGGTCGAGCTACCGATCACCTCGACGCACTTGCCGCTGTGCACGGCCTTGAGGTAGAGCGCGCCGTTACCGGCGTCGACCGCCTGCCACCTCTGGTTGTTGCCACCGGTGGACGCCCACTGGGTGATCTGGGCGCCGTCGGCGGTGGAGACACCGCTGACGTCCAACAGCTTGTTGCTGTGCTGCGCGGCGACCGTGTAGGTCTTGCCCGCCAGACCGGTGCCGGTGCCGGTGCCGGGTGTCCCGACGCCGTTACCGCCGAAGGTGTGCGAGTCCACATCGAACGAGTTGTTGGCGTTCTTGAACACCATGTAGAGCGTGTGCGTCCCGCCGAGGGCGGCGACGTTCACCGGTGTCGTGGACTGGTAGTTGTCCCAGCCACCCGTGCTGGGCACCGCGGTGGTGGCCAGCAGGGTGCCGGTGGGCGAGTCGGCCCGCAACTCGATCGAGCCACCACCGGAGGGCGACGACAGTCGGTAGCTGACCGTCGAGATCCCCGACAGGTTCATCGGGCTGAACGCGATCCAGTCGTTGCTGGAGATGTCACCGATGCGCTTGGTGCTCTCCGCGGCCGCCTGGTCGACCACCCGGATGCCGGACTGGCTGCTGAAGTACTCGGACTGCTTGTGCTTCGGCTGCAGGATCGCCTGTGCGGTACCGGTGAGCGGCGCCCCACCGCTGGGGCCACCGTTGTCGGTGTAGCGGGCGTTCAGCACGTAGAACAGGTTGGCGCCATCGGGGTGCCCACCGAGCAGGTCGGTGGAGATGGTGCCCGAGCAGCCCGGGTACTCGGTGGTCTCGTGCGCGTGGTCGTCGTGACCCAGCGCCGGGTTGAGGAACACCTTCGAGCAGTCGACGGTCCCGCCGTCCGGGTCGGTCACGGTGATCTGGTACGACACCTTGTCACCGAAGGTCAGCATGCCGCCGTTGCCCGGTGTGGTGATGGTGAGCACCGGGGCGCTGTTGCCGACGGTGATCGGGACGTTGGCGAAGCCGGTCTTGCCGGTGCTGTCGGTGACCTTCAACTGGGCGGTGTAGTTGCCGTTGGAGGTGTACACCTTCGACGGGTTGGCCGCCGTGGAGGTGGTGCCGTCGCCGAACGTCCACAGGTAGCTCAGCGTGTTGCCGTCCGGGTCGGTCGTGCCGGCGCTGCTGAACTGGACGGTCAGCGGTGCGCTGCCGCTGGTGGGCGTGCCGGTGGCCTTGGCGATCGGTGACCGACCGCCCTGGTTGTAGTCGATCCGGTAGAGCCCGGAGTCACTGTTGCCACCGCCGAAGTTGGTGCCCCACTCCAGCAGGTAGAGCGAGCCGTCCTTGCCGAACTCCATGTCCATCGGCTTGTTGAACCGCACGTTGGGCAGGAACGGGTTGGTGCGGGTCACCGCCGAGGAGGAGTCGAAGTGCACCTCCTTGACGTAGTTGCGCGCCCACTCGTAGAAGAAGTGCACGCCGTCGTAGTAGGGCGGGAACTTCGTCTCGGACGGGTTCGCCGCGTCGTACCGGTAGATCGGCCCACCCATCGGGGCGGAGCCGCCGGAGCCGAGCTCGGGGAAGGTCGTCGAGGCGGGGTAGCCGTACCAGATGTTCGGCATGACGACCGGCTTCAGGCTGGTCAGACCGGTGTTGTTCGGCGAGTTGTTGACCGGCGCGGAGCAGTTGAACTTCGCGCCGACGACGCCGGTGTCCGGGTTGAACGGGGCGTACGGCTGGTTGTTGCCGTGGCAGAACGGCCAGCCGTAGTTGCCGGCCTGCTTGATCACGTTGAGCTCGACCAGGCCCTCCGGGCCACGGTTGGTGGTCGGCGGGTTGCGGTCCGGGCCGTAGTCGGCCAGGTAGACCCAGCCGTTGGCCGGGTCGATGGAGAAGCGGAACGGGTTGCGGAAGCCCATCGCGTAGACCTCGGGCTTGGTCTGCGCGGTGCCCTGGGGGTAGAGGTTGCCGGTCGGGATGGTGTACCCGCCGTTGGCCGAGGGCCGGATGCGCAGCAGCTTGCCGCGCAGGTCGTTGGTGTTACCGGCGCTGCGGGCGGCGTCGAGGTTGGACTTGCCCGAGCGCCAGTCCAGCGGGGCGTAGCCCTGCCAGTTGGGGTCGAGGTTCGGCGGCGTGTCGTCGCCGGTGCCGATGTAGAGGTTGCCGTCCGGACCGAACTTGATGTAGCCGCCGGTGTGGCCGGGCTCCGCGAACGTCCGGTCCCGGTACGCGGGGATGTCGATGATCGTCACGCCGCTGGACGTGTTCAGCGTGTCACCGCTGACCGTGTAGCGGGAGACCCGGTTGACGTCGGTGCTGCTGTTGGCCGGTGAGTGGTACAGGTAGATGTAGCCGTTGGTGGCGAAGTTGGGGTCCAGCGCCATGCCGGTCAGGCCGTCCTCACCGCCGGTGTAGACGCTGAGCGTGCCGGCGGTGACGGTGCTGTTGGTGGAGGGCTTGAAGATCTTCACCTGGCCGCCGCGCTGGACGTAGAAGACCCGTCCGTCCGGTGCCACACCGAGCGCCATCGGGTCGACGGTGTTGTCGTCGAGGGTCCGCTTCTCGAAGTTGCCCCACACGGTGCCGCCGCAGTCTCCGGCGGCGTTGCCGGCCGCCCACCGGATGCCACCGAGCACGTGGTTCTGGAAGTTCGCCTCGCTGTAGGAGCCGATCGCGTGGCCCATCGCGGTGGCCCACACCCGCCCGCCGCTGGTGTTGCGGCACCAGGAGATCGGATGATCCGGGCCCATCGCCCGGGATCCCGGGTTGTAGGTGCGTTCGTCGGCGGTCACCAGCACGTGCACGTTGCCGCGCGGGTTGGCGTCGAAGTTGTACCACTCCTCGCTGCGGGTCCACCGATCCGGCAGGCTGGCCGTCGACGGGTGCTTCTTGTCGGCGACGATGGCTGTGCCCTGGAGCACGCCGGGGGAGTGCTCGGGCATGTGGGCGCCGCCGTTGATGGTCTGGTCCCACCACGGGTATTCGCCCTCGATGCCCATGTCGGTGGCGTTGTGGATGGCGACGATGCCCTTGCCGCTGGCGAGGTAGCCCTCCACCGCCTGGCGCTGCGCCGCCGAGGTCCAGACCATGCCGGAGGTCTGGAGCATGACGATCACGTCGAAGGTCGCCAGGTTGCTGGCGGTGAAGACGCTGGAGTCCTCGGTCGCCACCACCTCGAAGTTGTTCGCCGCCGCCTGCTGCTGGATCATGCTGATCCCGGCGGGGATCGAGTCGTGGCGGTAGCCGGTGGTCTTGGTGAAGACCAGGGCCCGGAAGGCCGGAGCAGCCGACGCGGGTGGGGCGAGTCCGAGCGCCAGCAACAAGCCGGCGATCACTGAGATGAGCAATGTGTTGCGACGCATGCCGTCTCCTAGGTTGAGCGGGCGTGGGGGTGCGACCCACGAGCACCACGCTGCGTCAGGTTGTGCCTGCACGCGCGGGTGGGCGCGAGGGTTCCGGTCTGTCCTCATGCCGTTCGCCGTAACGGCACTTAGACCCGCAGGACATCACTCAGCGTGACGGTCGCCGTGGTGCTCGTCCCGTGGTCCACGAGGTCAGGATGAGCTAGAGATCCATGGCTGTCAATCGACGAGGTGACGTCCGACGTTCTGCCCGGTTGACGACGGCCGCCATCGACTGCCCCGCTGCGGCATCGCTGCCGGTCTGGCTGCCGGGCCTGGCAATCGGCCCCGGTCGAGGATTGCGGACCAGCATCCAAACATCTATCTTCATACGTGTGATGTTTCGTCGATGTCAAGAGAATGTTCGCGATAGAAGAACGTAAGCATCCACCGGTACCTACGAAAGTTCGATGGCTGGCACCTCGAAGTCGCCGTAGCGTTTGATCGAATCTTGTTGATAACTACTGTCTGTGAGGGCTTTCGGAATGTCAGACCCACGGCCGGTGCCGTTACTCAACCTCCGGGGCATCGGCAAGTCCTTCCTTGGCGTACGGGTCCTCGACGATGTCGACCTCGACGTCGCGCCGGGCGAGGTGCACGCCGTGGTCGGCGAGAACGGCGCCGGGAAGTCGACCCTCATGAAGATCGTCTCGGGCGGGTACGCCCCGGACGAGGGCACCGTCGAGTTCGCCGGCGAGCAGCGCACGTTCCGTGGTCCGCGCGACGCGCAGCGGGCCGGCGTCGGCATCATCCACCAGGAGTTCAACCTCCTCCCGGAGCGCACCGTCGCGGAGAACGTCTATCTCGGGCACGAGCCGGTCCGTCGCGGGCTGGTCGACCGTCGGGCGATGCTCGACCGCACCACACAGCTGCTCACCTCGATCGGCGAGACCGCGCTGCCGGCGGACGCCCGGGTGGGACAGCTCGGCGTCGCGCAGCAACAGGTCGTCGAAATCGCCAAGGCGCTCGCCCTGGACGCCCGCCTGCTCATCATGGACGAGCCGACCGCCTCGCTGGCCGACCACGAAGTGGAGCTGCTCTACGGGTTGGTGCGCCGACTCCAGGAGCGAGGCATCGGCCTGCTCTACGTCTCGCACCGGCTCGCCGAGGTCTTCGATCTGTCCAGCCGGATCACCGTCCTCAAGGACGGTCGTCGGGTGACCACAGTGGATACCGCGGCCACGAACGCGGACGAGTTGGTGCGCCACATGGTCGGCCGGGAGCTGTCCAGCTACTACCCGGACCGGGCCGCCCCCGAGGACCGCGGCCCGGTGCGGCTCAACCTCCGCGACGCCGGCAACCGCAAGCTGCACGAGATCAACCTCCAGTTGCGCGCCGGTGAGGTGCTCGGCATCGGCGGCCTCCAGGGCTCCGGGCGCTCGGCGCTGGCCCGGGCGATCTTCGGCGTGACCCCGTTCACGACCGGTGACGTCACCGTCGACGACCGACCGGTCCGGCTGCGCTCGCCCCGCACCGCGATGCGGGCCGGCATCGCGTACGTCACCGAGGACCGCAAGGGCGAGGGGATCGTGCCCCGGCAGTCGGTGCTCGACAACGCGCTGCTCGCCAGCCGCGCTGTCTTCGCGGCCCGGTCCGGCCGGGCGGCCCGCACGCAACGCCTGCGCGAGCTGCTCGCCGCCGTGGAGGTCCGCTCCGCCGGCGACGACCAGGAGATCCGCTTCCTGTCCGGCGGAAACCAACAGAAGGTCGTGTTGGCCCGCTGGCTCGCGCTCAACCCGCGGATCCTGCTCTTCGACGAACCGACCCGGGGGATCGACGTGGGCGCGAAGTCGGCCATCCACGACCTCGTCCGCAGCCTCGCCCGCGACGGCGCGGCCGTGCTGATGATCTCGTCCGACCTGCCCGAGCTGTTGGGGATGAGCGACCGCATCGTCGTCATGCGGGACGGGCGCATCGCGGGCGAACTGCCCGCCGGTGCGACCGAGGAGGACGTCGTCGCCCTGGCGATCGGCGCCGCACGGGAGGCCGCCGCATGAGCGCCCTGTCGCTCCTTCCGGCCCGCCGCCCCGTGCCGGGCGTCTTCGTGGCCCTGTTCCTCACCCTGGCGATCGGCTGGCTGGTCGTCCTCGTCGACGGCGGTCAGCTCTTCAACCAGTCCACGACGGTGAGTCTGCTGCACGTCGCGGCCGGGCTCGGGCTCGTCGCCGTCGGTCAGACCCTGGTCATCCTGGGCGGCTCGCTCGACCTGTCGGTGGCGTACGTGATCAGCCTCAGCACGCTCGTCGCCGCCGAGACGATGAACGGCAGCGACGGCGCGGTGCTGCCGGCGATCGGTCTGGTGCTCGTGGTCAGCGCCGGCGTCGGGCTGCTCAACGGGCTGCTCGTCACCAGGTTCCGGGTGAACGCGTTCATCGCCACCCTCGGCGTCGGGCTGCTGCTCAAGGGTTACCTCGACAACGGCTACGACGGCCCGGCCGGCACCACCGCACCCGCGCTGGTGCAGGCGCTCGGCTACCAGCGCGTCGGGCCGGTGCCGGTGTCGTTCCTGCTGCTGCTCGCCGTGACCGCCGCGGCCTGGTTCGCGCTCTCGCGGACCCGGTTCGGGCACCACCTGGTCGCCGTGGGCGGCGATCCGGAGGTGGCCCGACTCTCCGGTGTCCGCAACGACCGGGTCCTCGTCACCGCCCACATGCTCTGCTCGATGTGCGCGGGGCTGGCCGGCATCTACCTCGCCAGTCGGCTCGGTTCGGGTGCGCCCCGGGTCGGCACCGAGGGCCTCTACGACCTGGAGTCGATCGCCGCCGTGGTGATCGGCGGGACCGCCCTCGCCGGCGGTCGCGGCGGCGTCATCGGCACCCTCGGTGGGGTGCTGCTGCTCGCCAGCATCGACTCCATCTTCAACCAGCTCGAGGTCGACGCCTTCTTCAAGCAGGTGATCCGCGGCGTCATCATCATCGCCGCGGTCGCCGTCTACGCCCGCAGGGCCCTGCGAAAGGCGTCCTAGCCATGCAGACCGTCCAGTCCCGTTCGCTGCCCCTGCGGCTCCCCCGGGTGCGTCCCGGTGGGGTCCTGCCGATCCTCGTGATCCTCGGGGTGCTGTTGGTGCTCGTCGGCATTCGACAGCCCGACTTCCTGGCGCCCCCGTCGTTGATGTCCTTCCTCGGCCGTTCGGCGCCGATCATCCTGCTCGCCGCCGGCCAGTACTTCGTGATCGTCTCCGGCGAGTTCGACCTGTCCGTCGGCTCACTGGTCACCGCGCAGGTGGTGGTCGCCGCCCGGCTGATCGACGGCGACCCGGGCCGTACCTGGCCGGTGGTGCTGCTCCTGCTCGCCTTCGGGGCATTCGTCGGCCTGGTCAACGGCCTCGTCACGACACGACTGCGGGTGCCGTCGTTCATCACCACCCTCGGCATGTTCCTGATCCTCTTCGGGGCGGTCTACCTGTGGTCCGACGGCGCCCCGAAGGGTGCGCTCTCCGAGGAGTTCCGTCGGTTCGGCCGGCGGGCCTTCGAGGACGTGCCGCTGCTCGGCCGGGTGCCGTACGCCCTGCTGGTGCTGCTGGTCCTGGCAGTGGTGGCCGTGCTGCTGATGCGGTCCGACTTCGGGCGCACCCTGGTCGCCGTCGGCGACAACCCGCGTACCGCCGAGTTGAGCGGCGTACGCGTCTGGCGTACCCGAACCCTCGCCTTCATCCTCAGCGGCCTCGCGGCGGCGGTGGCGGCGATCCTGCTCGGCGGCTACAGCGGGGTGTCGTTCCAGGCCGGTGCCGGCCTGGAGTTCGGCGCCATCACCGCCGTCGTCCTCGGTGGGGTCGCGTTGGGCGGGGGCCGCGGCGCTGTCCTCGGCGCGATGCTCGGCGCGCTGACCCTCGAACTGCTGTTCGCCCTGATGAATTTCTACGGCGTCTCCGGCGCCCTCAGGTCGGCCGTCCAGGGCGGGATCATCCTGCTCGCCGTGGCGGTCTCCGCAACGCGTTCCACGTCGAGATAAAGAGGAGCCATAGTGCGACGTTCCCTGGCGGCGCTGGCCGCTGTCACCCTGCTGTCCCTCACCGCGTGCGCCACCGACGAACCGGCCGCGTCCCCTTCGGGGAGTGCCCCGGCCGCGGGGTCGGGCACCGGTGAGCAGTCGAAGTTCTTCGTGCAGGCCGACTACGACGCCGAGCTGGCACTGCTGACCGCCACCGCCACCGGGCCGGCCGACAAGCCGTGGGAGCAGGCGCTCAACCCGAAGATGGTGAACACCGCCACGTTCAAGAAGAACGGGCCGCACAAGATCTGCTTCTCCAACGCGGCCCTGAACAACCCGTGGCGGCAGGTCGGCTTCAAGACCATGCAGGCCGAGGTCGAGGCGCAGAAGAGCCGCATCAAGGAGTTCGTGCACGTCGACGCCGAGGGCAAGGACCAGAAGCAGATCGCGGACATCAACGACCTGCTCGGCAAGGGCTGCGACGCGCTCATCGTCTCGCCGAACACCACCGCGACGCTCACCCCGGCTGTCGAGGCGGCCTGCAAGGCGGGCCTGCCGGTGGTCGTCTTCGACCGCGGCGTCAACACGAAGTGCCCGGTGACGTTCATCAACCCCATCGGCGGGTACGGGTTCGGTCACGTCGGCGCGGAGTTCGTCAGCCAGAAGATGAAGCCCGGCGGCAAGGTCCTCGCCCTGCGGATCCTGCCCGGCGTGGACGTCCTGGAGACCCGCTGGTCGGCGGCGAAGGTGGCGTTCGACAAGGCGAAGGTCGACGTCGTCGGCGTCGAGTTCACCGACGGTGACCCGGCCAAGACCAAGAAGATCGTCGACGACTACATCCAGCGGTACGGCACGATCGACGGGGTCTGGATGGACGCCGGAGCGACGGCCGTCGCGGCGGTCGAGGCGTTCCAGGACGCGGGCAAGCCGGTCCCGCCGATGAACGGCGAGGACCAGCTCGACTTCCTGAAGATCTGGAAGGACAAGCAGCTCACCGCGATCGCCCCGACCTACCCGACCTACCAGTGGCGTACGCCGATCATCGCCGCCCTGCGGATCCTCGACGGCGAGCAGGTCTCCAACCCGTGGAAGCTGCCGCAGCCGACCGTCACCCAGGACAACCTGGACCAGTACCTCGACGCGAACATGCCGCCCCTGCACTACGCGATGTGCGGCTGCACCGACCTGCCCGGCTACCCGCAGCGCTGGAAGTAGGTTCCGATGTACGCCATCGGCGTCAACCCGTGGGTGTGGGCCTCTCCGGTCGACGACAAGGCCCTGGCCGAGCTGATCCCACGGATCGCGTCGTTCGGCTTCGACGCTGTCGAGTTGCCGATCGAGCAACCCGGTGACTGGGATCCGGTCCGTACCCGGGACCTGTTGGCCGAGCACGGCCTCGTCGCCGCCGGCGTCTGCGCGGTCACCCCGCCGGGGCGGGACCTGGTCGATGCTCCGCCGGCGGTCGTCGAGTCGACGGTGGCGTACCTCAAGGAGTGCGTGGCGAACGCGGCGGCCGTCGGCGCTGGATGCGTCGGCGGCCCCGTGTACGCCTCAGTCGGTCGGACCTGGCGGATGTCGCCGACGGCTCGCGCCGCCTGCTACGCGGACTTCCGGCGCGCCCTGGCGCCGGTCGCGGAGCAGGCGGGCGAGTGCGGGGTGAGCATCGGTGTCGAGGCGTTGAACCGCTACGAGACGAGCGTCGTCAACACGATCGAGCAGACGGTCGAGCTGATCGACGGCCTTCCGTCGAGTGTCGGCATCATGATCGACACGTACCACATGAACATCGAGGAGGCCGACCCCTACGCGGCCCTCGCCGTCGCCGGCCCGCACATCAAGCACGTCCAGGTCAGCGGCTCCAACCGGGGCGCCCCCGGTGCCGACCACTTCGACTGGCCCCGGTTCTTCAGTGTCCTGCGGGACACCGGTTACCAGGGCGCGATCTGCATCGAGTCGTTCACGGCGGAGAACGAGACCATCGCCACCGCCGCGGCAATCTGGCGTCCGCTGGCCCCCTCGCAGGATCGCCTCGCCACCGACGGCCTGCGCTATCTCCGGGAGATCCTCGGGTAGCCGCCGCCCGCCCCCGCCAGCCACGCCTCCTGCCCGCCCGCCGAGGCGTCCCGTCCCCCTGCCCTCCGCACGTCAGGAGTACCCTCCCGTGTCCTCTTACCCTCCGCTGCGCCGGCTGCTGGCCGGCGCCGCCGCGACGGCGGTGACCGCAGTGGTCGCCGTGACCGTCGCGGCGTCTCCGGCCGCCGCGGCCACCACCACCCTCTACGCGTCGCCCTCGGGCACCGGCAGCAGCTGTACGGCCAGCCAGCCGTGTTCGCTGACCGCCGCCCAGGCGGCGGTGCGGTCGCAGAACACCTCCATGTCCGGTGACATCGTGGTGGAGTTGGCCAACGGCACCTACCGGCTCACGGCACCGATGCGGTTCACCGCGGCCGACTCGGGCACCAACGGCTACCAGGTGATCTGGCGGGCCGCCGCCTCCGCCCGGCCGACGATCACCGGTGCCCGGGCGGTCACCGGGTGGTCGCAGGTCGACTCCGGGAAGAACATCTGGCGGGCCAACGTCGGCGCCGGGCTCGACGCCCGGCAGCTCTACGTCAACGGGGCCGTCGCCACGCGGGCGCGTACCGCGGTGAACCGCGCCGACTTCACCTTCACCACGAGCGGCATGCGGTTCAGCAACAGCGCGCTCAACTACCTCAACAACCTCGGCAACCAGAACCGGGTCGAGGTGGAGAGCGTCGGCTCGTTCACCGACCGGTACTCGCCGGTGCAGAGCATCAGCGGGAACTTCCTGACCATGCAGCAGCCCGCGTGGAACAACAACACCTTCGGGTTCGACACCCTCTCCAGCCCGCACCGCGCGGGCCCGTTCTACCTGACCAACGCGTACGAGTTCCTGGACTCGCCGGGGGAGTGGTACCTCAACCCGAGCAACGGCCAGCTCAACTACATCCCGCTCGCGGGGCAGAACATGAGCTCCGTGAGCGTGGAGCTGCCGCAGCTCCAGTCCCTCGTCAACGTCGGCGGCACCTACGACGCGCCGGCGCACCACATCTCGTTCAGCGGCATCACCTTCACCGGCACCAGCTGGCTCGGCCCGAGCAGCAGCAACGGCTTCGCCGACCAGCAGACCGGCGCGCACATCACCGGCACGTGGTCCCGTCCGTCCGACGCGTTGACCTCCTGCCAGGCCGGCTGCCCGCAGTTCGAGGCCACCCGGCCGAACTGGAACCAGATGCCCGCCGCCGTGCAGGTCTCGGCCGCTAACACCATCACCTTCAGCGACTCCCAGTTCGTCAACCTCGGGCAGACGGCGATCGGCATCGGCAACGACGCCAACGCCCACGCCAGCGGCGTCGGCCTGGGCGCCAGCAACATCACGGTGACCCGGTCCGAGATCGCCCGCAACTCCGCCGGGGGCATCGTGGTCGGCGGCGTACGCGCCGACGCCCACCACCCCAGCGACCAGCGGATGGTCAACCGCAACATCACCATCAGCAACAACCGGGTGCACGACCTCGGTCTGGAGTACCGGGGTGTGGTCTCGATCCTGACCACCTACGTGAACACCGCGCTGGTCTCGCACAACGAGGTCTACAACATGCCGTACACCGGTCTGTCGGTCGGCTACGGCTGGGGCGCCAACGACGCCGGTGGCAGCCAGCACTACGCGAACCGGGGCCTCTACAACTACCAGCCGCGCTACACGACGGCGACCACGGCGGCCAACAACCAGGTCATCGGCAACTACGTGCACGACGTCATGCAGCAGATGACCGACGGTGGGTGCATCTACACGCTCTCGGCCAACCCGGGCGGCACCATCAACCAGAACTACTGCCTGCGGACCAACGGCTGGTTCGGGCTCTACTTCGACGAGGGCTCCCGCTACTACACCGCCCGCAACAACGTCTTCTCCAGCACCGGCACCTGGGCCACCGCCAACTACTGGTACGCCGAGAACATGGGCAACTTCACCGTCACCAACAACTGGGCGACGAACAACAGCACGAACGTGACCAACGGTGATCGCGGCAACGTGGTCAACGGCAACGTCACGGTGTCCGGAGGCAACTGGCCGTCCGGCGCGCAGACGGTGATCAATGCCGCCGGTGTGCAGAGCGGCGGCGGCACCAACCCGCAGAACGTGCAGATCGTGGGCGTTCAGTCGGGCCGCTGCGCCGAGATCGGTGGTTCGAGCACGACCAACGGCACGCAGGCCCAGCTCTGGGACTGCATCAGCGGCGCCACCAACCAGCGGTGGACGCACACCGCCAGCCGGCAGCTCATGGTGTACGGCACCAAGTGCCTGGACGCCTCCGGCCAGGGCACCAGCAACGGCACCCAGGTGGTGATCTGGGACTGCAACGGTCAGGCGAACCAGCAGTGGAACGTCAACGCGAACGGCACGATCACGGGCGTGCAGTCGGGCCTCTGCCTGGACGCCAACGCCGCCGGAACGGCGAACGGCACGAAGTTGATCCTCTGGTCCTGCAACGGCGGGGCCAACCAGCAGTGGCAGCTGCGAAGCTGAGCTGACTGAGGGCTGTCCACGGTCCGGGCTGGGGCGACTGCCACAGCCCGGACCGTGCCTTCAGGTCGCGGCCGGCGTGCGCGCCGGGTCCGGCACCAGCCCGGTCGACGCGTCGAAACGTACCGGGATGGGGTCGGTGAGCTCCCCGACGAACGTCTCGTCGACGTGGTCGAGGAAACCGATGAGTGACCAGGTGTCGGCGGGTCCGGGGACCAGCCGCGGCGCGTACAGGTGCGGGTGCGTGAACGGGCGGGCGGACGCGATGTCCCACGGGCCGCGGACGGTCTCGCCGGTCGCCACCCAGATCCGGTGGTCGTCGCGTCGGGCGCTGCTGGTGGCATCGGTGGAGAACAGCAGCAGGGGCTGTCCGTCGACGACAGCTACCTGGGGCACCTCCAGGTGACCGAAGCCGGCCGGTGTCGACAGCGGCGGCTGGACGGTCCAGGTGAGGAGGTCGGGGGAGGTGGCGTGGCCGACGACGCCACGGGTGTTCGTCGGTCCCGTGTTGGCGCGCGCGGTGATGAGCATGTGCCAGCCGTCGCCGTCCGGGTCGGGGAACACCCACGGGTCACGCCAGGCCTGCTCGTACCACAGGTCCTTGTCGAGCAGCTCGTACCAGGTCGGGTCGGCCTCGACGATCGGCTCGGTGCCGTGCCGGTGCCAGGTGGTCAGGTCGGTGGAGACGGCGAGGCCGATGCGTTGCACGAGACCACCCTCGGCGCGACCGACCCCGGTGTAGAACAGGTACCAGCGTCCGTCCGGGCCGCGGACCGTGCAGCCGGTCCAGGTCGCCAGGTCGTCCCAGGCGGGAGCGTCGGCGGGGACCACGGCGTCGGCGACCAGGTGCCACGAGTGCAGGTCCGACGAGACGGCGTGGCCGATCGTGGCGCGGTGGTGACGGCGGTGCGGGTCGTGCAGGGCACGGGAGGCGCGGAGGAAGAACACGTGCCAGAGGCCGTTGTCGTCCCGGGCGTACCAGCTGTCCCACACCCAGTGGTCGGGTAGACGAAGCATGGCCGGAAACCTAGCACTAAACCGTTTTAGCGTCGGCTCGGGCGGGGTCGGTGCGAGTGGTCCGCCGGCGCGGAGGCCCGATGGCTCGGCGGGCCCGCGGTCACTGCGCCGGAGGGGCGAGGGACCTCCGGCGTCGCAGGGGCATCGGCACGAGTGACGGCTCGGTGTCGCCGCCGTCCAGGAGCAGCTCGACCGCTCGCCGCCCCATCTGCTCGTGCGGCAGCGCCGTGGTGGCCAGGCCGGGACGCAGCCAGGCGGCGATCGGATCGTCGTCGAACGAGATCACCGAGATGTCCTCCGGGACCCTCAGCCCCGCCTCGCCGAGTGCCTGGTAGGCGCCGAAGGCCAGGCGGTCGTTCATGCAGATGACCGCGCTGGGCCGCGGGGACCGGTTCAGCAGACCGCGCATGGCGGCGTACCCGTGCTCGGGCAACCACTCGGTGCAGAAGCACTCGGCGAGGAGGGAGACGTCGGCGTCGCCCAGCGCCTGCCGGATGCCGTGCAGACGCGCCCGCGCGGCGAGGGAGACCTCCGGGTCCTCCTCCTTGAGCCGATTGCGGCCGATGAGCGCTATCGCGTCGTGGTGGCCGAGCTCGAGCAGCGTGGTGGCGGCGGTACGGCCGGCGCGGTCGTCGTCGGGGAGCACGCTGGGCAGGCGGTCGGAGCTGGTGGCGTTGAGCAGCACCACCGGGCCGCCGAGGATGGCCGGAGGCACCGTCAGCCGTCGGGTGGCCATCGCCGCGTAGATCACCCCGTCGACCTGCCGGTCCAGCATCGCCTCGATGGCGTACTGCTCGAACGTGGCGTCGCCCTGCGTCTCGGTGATGAGCAGCACGTGGTCCCGCTCGCGGGCCGCGTCGAGGGCGCCGCGGATGAGGTCGCCGGCGAACCGGGTGGTGGCGACGATGTCGGAGACGAACGCGATGGTGGCGGTCTTGCGGGTACGCAGGCTGCGCGCGGCGAGGTTGGGCCGGTAGCCGAGTTCCTCGGCGGCGGCGAACACGCGCTGGTGCGCCTCGGCCGAGAGCCGGGTGCCCTCCCGGCCGTTGAGCACCATCGACGCGGCGGTCTTGGACAGCCCGGCTCGCCGCGCGACGTCGGCGAGTGTTGCTCTGTTGCTGCCCATCAGTCCTCCGAATCGGGCGCGGTGCCATCGGCGCTGCTCCTGCCCATCATGATGCGTCGCCGCCCGAGATCTCGCGTCGGTCACGCCTCCAGTGGTGTGAACCCGACGTTTCCGCCCTGTTGCCAGGTTGTCCTTGACAGCTTCCCGTGCCACGCGCATGCTCTGCTAAATCAGTTTAGCGACCACTTCTGGTGCATCCAGAGGCGCCGCCGGTGGCCGTGCCCGGGCCTCGTGGTGACAGGTGTGGTGTCGTGCTCGATCCACGGGTCACGACGCGCACATCGTCGCCGGTCGCTCCGGCGCGGTGTTCCGGTGGAGCTGTCGCGCGGTCGTGGGCCGCGTGGTGGATGAATAGTCGAGGAGTCATGAAATGGCAGAATTGCTACCAAATCTCGCGCGACGGAGAACCGTTCTCCTCGCGTCGCTGCTGTCTGTCGGGATGGCCGCGACGGCGTGCAGCGCGCCCGGGGAGGACCGGTCGTCGGCCCCGAAGTCCGACGCCGCCGTGAAGACCGACCTCGGGACCGCGCCCATCACCCTGGAGATGTACGCGGAGACCGGCTTCCCCCTGGCCAAGGCACTGGCCGACGAGTTCTCCAAGCAGCACTCCAACGTCACGTTCACCATCCGCGAGGACCAGTTCACGGTGATCGTGGAGAACGCGCCACGGGTGATGGCGTCGGACAACTCGCCCGACATCATCCGACTTCCCACGATGGTCGACCTGGTCAAGGACGACCTGCTCAAGAACCTGGACCCGTACTTCACCGCGTACGGGTGGGACAAGTTCCCCGCCTCGCAGCTCATGCAGTTGCGCGTCGGTGAGAACACCCGGGGCACCGGATCGCTGTACGGCATGGGGCTCGGCTACAGCGTCACCGGCGTCTTCTACAACAAGAAGCTGGCCGCCCAGGTCGGCATGACCCAGCCGCCGGCCACCGTCGCCGACTTCGAGCAGTTGCTGGCGAAGGCGAAGACCGCCGGGGTCCAGCCGATCATGCAGTTCAACAAGAACACGGCGGGCATCAACTTCCCGCACCAGGCGTTGCAGAACCAGTTCGGCGACCCGACCCAGGTCGCCGACTGGATCTTCCAGAAGCCGGGGGCCACGTTCGACACCCCGGCCGCGCTGAAGGCCACCCAGACCATCCAGAAGTGGGCGCAGGCCGGCTACTTCCCCAAGGACGCCAACGCCATCGACTACGCGGGCATGGTGGGGGAGTTCCAGAAGGGCAACGGCCTGTTCATGTTCAACGGCGACTGGGAGTCGGCCAACCTGGACAAGGGGATGCCCGGCAACGTGGGCTTCTTCCTGTTCCCGACGGAGGCCCCCGGCGGCAAGCACGTCGCGATGTCCGCCCCGAACACCTTCGGTGTCTCCGCCAAGGCCAAGAACCCCGACGCCGCCGCCTTCTTCCTGAACTGGGCCCACACCAACGAGAAGGCGCGCGAGATCGCGGTGACCGTCGGAGGCTCCAGCCCCGGCGGCCCGAGTGACCTCCCGGTGCCGGCCGCCGCCCCGAACACCGTCCTGGCCGAGACCCTGAAGGCATCGCAGCAGCTCGGCGCGGAGAACGGCGCGGTGGACTTCACCGCGAACGCCACCGGTGGCATCTTCGCCGCCGCGATCACGCCGGAGATGCAGAAGCTGGTCGCCGGACAGCAGACTCCCGAGGGGTACGTGAAGGCCGTCCAGGCCGAGTACGCGAAGGAACTGTCCCGATGACGTCTGCCCTCGGCAGCGCACCAACCGGGCGGGACGATCGTCGCGTCCGTCCGACCCCCACGCGGGCTCACCGACTTCGGTGGGCCCGCGTGGCCGGGACCGGCTGGTTGTACGTCCTGCCCGCCCTGGTGATGTACGCGGTGTTCGTCCTCCGCCCGCTCGTCCTGACGTTCCAGTACTCGCTCTACGACTGGAACGGGATCGGGGTGGCCCGCTGGGCGGGTCTGGACAACTACGTCACCGTGTTCACCGACAGCGACCTGCTCAAAATCATCGGCAACGCCGTCGTCCTGATCGTCTTCTTCAGCTTCATCCCCGTCGTGCTCGGTCTGTTGGTGGCGAGCATGGTTCGCCGGATCACCACCGGCGCGTTCGGGACGGTCGTGCGGACCATCCTGTTCCTGCCGCAGGTCATTCCCCTGGTGGCAGCCGGCATCGCGTGGAGTTGGCTGCTCTCGTCGAACGGGCTGATCAACCAGGCGCTGCGCGCGGTCGGCCTGGGTGGTGTCGCCCGCGCGTGGCTCGGCGACTTCGACACGGCCCTGCCTGCCGTGGGCGTGATCGGAGCCTGGGTCCTGCTCGGCCTCTGCACGATCCTGCTGGTCACCGGCATGAGCAAGATCGATCCGGCGCTCTACGAGGCCGCCCGCCTGGACGGCGCGGGCCCGGTCCGTGAGTTCCTCGCCGTGACCCTGCCCAGCCTGCGCCAGGAGATCGGCGTCTGCCTCACCGTCACGATCATCGCCGCCCTGGCCAGCTTCGACATCGTCTACATCTCCACCAGCGGCGGTCCCGGCCTCCAGACCACCGTTCCGGGACTGGAGATCTACCGGCTGGCCTTCTCGCAGCGTCAGGTCGGGCTCGCCTCCGCGCTCGCCGTCGTCCTCATGCTGCTGGTGCTGGTCTGCGTGCTGCCGATCCAGCGACTGACCCGAGGGGAGAAGCCGTGAACCTGAGCCGCCGTGAACAGGTGACCGGCCGCGTCTTCCTGCTCGTCCTGGTCCTCGTCACCCTGCTGCCGTTCGTGAGCATGCTCTCGGCGGCGTTGCAGCCACGCGGCACCGTGCCCACCGGCCTGGCCTGGCCGTCCGACCCGCAGTGGGGCAACTTCGCCGACGCCTTCACCGCCGCCAACATGGGCGCCCTCCTGCGCTCCAGCCTGCTCATCGTGGCCGGCGTCGTGCCGGTGTCCGTGCTCATCGCCACGATGGCCGGGTTCGGGCTCGGCCAGCTCCGGGTGCCCGGCGGTCGACTCGTCTTCGGTCTGCTCCTGCTCGGCCTCACGTTGCCCTTCGAGGCCGTGGTCACCCCGCTCTACTACCAGATGCAGGACTTCGGCCTGCTCAACACGCGCTGGGCGATCATCCTGCCGCTGATCGGCCTCTACATGCCGTTCGCGGTGTTCTGGATGCGGGCGCACTTCACCAACGTGCCGATCGAGCTGTCCGAGGCGGCCCGGGTGGACGGCAGCAGCACGTGGCAGATGTTCTGGCGGGTCCAGGTGCCACTGGCCCGGCCGGCCATCGCCTCGCTGACGATCCTGATGTTCCTCTGGACCTGGAACCAGTTCCTCCTCGCCATCGTCCTGGTCGACGACGCCACCAAACGGACCATGGCCGGGGCGCTCGGCGCGTTCCAGGGTCAGTGGGGCACCGACCTGGTGCTGCTGTGCGCCGGATCGCTGCTGATCCTCACGCCCACCCTCATCGTGTTCCTGATCTTCCAGCGACAGTTCATCAAGGCCCTGATCCAGGGGTCAGTGAAGGGGTAGGCAGTGCTCACACAGCCGCAGATCCACGGCCATGTCGACGAGGGCTACGGCCCCGTCGCCGACGTGTTCCGTGACAACTTCGCCACCCAGGGGGAGATCGGCGCCGCCGCCACCGTCTACGTACGCGGCCGAAAGGTGGTCGACCTGTACGGCGGGGTGGCCGACGCGCGCACCGGGCGCCCCTGGGACGCGCACACTCCGGTCGTCGTCTTCTCCTGCACCAAGGGAATCCTGGCGATCTGCGCCTACCTCCTGGTCCAGCAGGGCAGGCTCGACCTCGACGCTCCGGTGACGCGCTACTGGCCGGAGTTCGGGCAGCACGGCAAGGCGGACATCCCCGTGCGGTGGCTGTTCACCCACCAGGCCGGCCTGCCCGCGTTGGACCGGCCCCTGGCCCTCGACGAGGTTCTGGCGTGGGATCCGGTCATCAAGGCGATCGAGGCGCAGACCCCGTTGTGGCAGCCGGGCACCGCGCACGGCTACCACTCGATGACCTACGGCTGGCTGGTCGGCGAGGTGATCCACCGGATCACCGGCCAGCTGCCCGGCGCGTACTTCTCCGAGGTCCTCGCGGAGCCGCTCGGTCTGCGTACCTGGCTCGGGCTTCCGGCCGCCGAGAGTGACACCGTCGCCTGGGGTCTGTCGCCACCTCCGGACGCCGACCCGTTCGTCGACCCGGTCGCCGAACGCGGAATCACCATGGGCGGCGCTTTCGCCTTCCCCGCCGACGACGACGGTCTGGTCAGCTTCAACGACCCGGCCATCCGGGCCGCGGGCGTTCCCGGCGCGGGTGCGGTGAGCACCGCGGACGGTCTCGCGCGCCTCTACGCGGCCTGCGTCTCGGACATCCGGGACGGCCCGCTGCTGACGGCCGCGTCCGTGGACGACGCGGTGGTCGTCCGTTCGCGGGGCCAGCAGCGGCACGGCCCGCCGGACACCGGGCATCGCTGGGGTACCGGCTTCCTGCTGCACTCACCGCCGGGCCGGCCGCTGCTGGGCGAGCGCAGCTTCGGCCACGACGGCGCGGGCGGGAACCTGGCCTTCGGCGACGCCGAGCACCAGGTCGGGTTCGGGTACGTGGTCAACCAGATGCGGGGGATGGGCGACGAACGCGCCAACCGCCTGACCGCCGCCCTCCGCTCCTGCCTGACCTGACCTACCCCCCTCCCGAAACCACCCCAGGCCGGCGTGGCGATTCCGTGCTCGTCGGCGGTGCGCCGGCTGGTGCCGAACTCGAGCCGGGCGACGCCTCCCGATAACCGACCGCGCTGATCCAGCGCTGCCCGATCAGCGGCGAGGCGTCGCCCGGATCCGCACCGTCAGCTGCCGGCGGTGGCGGGCTTGGCCTGGCCGAGGAGCCACCGCAGGATGCTGCTGTCCTCGTAGGTCGGGCCGAACGCCGCGTGGTAGTCCGGCGAGGTGAACGCGCTGTCGGCGTACTCGGTGTAGCGCACGAGGTCGGCGGTCTGCTCGGGGCTCTTGCCCCGGGCCTCGTATGCCTGCCGCAGCAGACTGGCAGAGTTGCGCGCGCCCGACACGTTGAGCAGGTGGTCGTGCTCGCCGTGCGTGATCCACACCGGCACCTCGGCCGTGGCGATCGCCGTCGCCTGCGCGGCGTTGACCGGGAAGCCGCCGGTCACCAGACCGCCGGCGAACAGGTCCGGCCGCTTGGCGAACGCCGCCCAGAGCAGTTGGGAACCGTACGAGACGGTGGTCGCGTACACCCGGCGGGTGTCCACGGCGAACTCGCCGACGAACTGGTCGAGCAGCTTGATCAGCAGATCCGCCTCGGCGGCCCCGCCGACCCGTTGGTGCTGCGGTGCCAGGACGATGACGTCCTCGGAGCTGCCGGTCCACTCCGGTTGCAGCCAGGCGGTCGCCGGGATGTCGGCGGCGAGCTGGACGCCGAGGTTGTCGCCGTCCCAGCCCATCCCGTGACCGGGCAGGACGACCATCAGCGGGTACGTGCGGCCGGGCTGGTAGTTCTTGGGCAGGCGGTAGTGGTACGGCAGCACCATGCCGCCGCTGAGGTACGAGCCGTAGGTGAACTCGTCGACGAGCTGGTTGACCGGCTTCTCGGTGACCGGCCGGGACTCGTGCGGGGTGGCCCGGGCGAGCACCGGGCCCTTGCCGGCCCCTCGGCCGGGCTGGGCGTGCACGTCCTTGCGTTGCACGACCCGGGTGGGCAGCTCGGGGTTGACCTTCACGGTGCAGAGGAACGTCGGGCACTTGGAGACGATGACCGTGTTGCCGCCGGTGTCGGCGGGGTCGAGCTCGACGATGACGTACCGGCCCGGCGTCGACCGGTGGTCGCTGCGTGTGCCGGGCACCCCGTTGGTGTACGTGTGCGTGACGGTCCGGTCGGCGAGCTTCGGCAGGTCCTCGACGGGGTTGAAGCGGAAGTTGTAGACGGTGTCGCGCACCGAGAACGTTCCGGTGTCGAGGGTGCGGGGGTTGACGGTCGACCCGTACTCGATCGCGACCGCGGAGACCTTCTGGCCGTAGGTGTAGACAGTGGTGATCGGGGTGATGCTGCGGATCCCGTCCTCGGTGCCGGGCTTGTCGCCAGGGCTGCCGTACGCCGTGCCGGAGGCGCTGGCCAGCACGAGGGTGGCGGCGAGCGGGATGAGTCCGTTTCGGAGTCTCATGCGAGTCCTTTCTCGGTGGTGGTGCGCTCAGCCGACGGCGGTCGCGCTGGGTGGAGGGGTGCGAGATCGCCGCTAAACTGATTTAGCAGAGCATCGACGGCGCGTCGTGTGGTGTCAATACGCGAAGGCGTGGGGCTCGCCCCGGGGTCGGGCCAGGCCGGACCTCCCGGCACTGCAACAAACCTGCAAACGTCAACCCTTGCCTTTGCGGAAACCGCTTTCCTACGATTGCGTTACATCGATGTTTCCGTTAGAGGCCGGGCGGTCAGTGCCGACAGTGGTGCTGCGAGCGCCCGGTGAATCCCTGATTCCACCAGGGCTTATGCGACTTCGATGAATTCTTTCGTGATTCACATACGCCTATTGGTAAAGGTGTGGCGGTGTGGTCGCGACGACCGTCGAGGCGACGCCGTGGGCGGAACGAATGCGAAAGTGAGGCGAGATGGGACGACCAGGCGCGTTACGACGTCAGGCGGTGCTGGCCACAGCGGCCGTGGGGATCGTGGTCGGGGTGGCGGCCCTGCCCACCCCCGAGGCGTCGGCGGCGGTGGGCAGCGCCACCGGTTACGCCACCCAGAACGGCGGAACGACCGGTGGCGCGGGCGGTCAGACCGTGCGGGCCACCACGGGGACGGCCATCCACGCCGCCCTGTGCGGCCGGGCCAGTAGCAGCACCCCGATCGTCATCGAGGTGTCCGGGACGATCAACCACGGCAACACCAGCAAGGTCTCCGGGTCGAGCTGCAACACCGCGGCGGGCGTGATCGAGCTCAAGCAGATCAGCAACGTCACCATCATCGGGGTCGGCAGCGGAGCCCTCTTCGACCAGCTCGGCATCCACATCCGGGACTCCAGCAACATCATCATCCAGAACGTCACCATCCGGAACGTCAAGAAGTCCGGCTCACCCACCTCGAACGGCGGGGACGCCATCGGCATGGAGAGCACCGTCCGCAACGTCTGGGTCGACCACGTGACCCTGGAGGCGTCGGGCGGGGAGTCGGAGGGCTACGACGGGCTCTTCGACATGAAGGACAACACCCAGTACGTCACGCTGTCCTACAGCATCCTGCGTAACTCCGGCCGGGGCGGCCTCGTCGGGTCCAGCGAGAGCGACCTGTCGAACGGCTTCATCACCTACCACCACAACCTGTACGAGAACATCGACTCGCGTACGCCGCTGCTGCGCGGCGGCACGGCCCACATCTACAACAACCACTACGTGAGCCTGCACGAATCCGGAATCAACTCCCGGGCCGGCGCCAAGGCCAAGGTGGAGAACAACTACTTCCGCAACTCCAAGGACGTCCTCGGCACGTTCTACACCAGCGAGCGCGGCTACTGGCAGGTCAGCGGCAACGTCCTCGACAACGTGACCTGGTCCGGCGCCGGCAGCGAGACCTACCCGGCGGGCCCCAACCTGACGTCCACCACCAGCGTGAGCATCCCGTACCCGTACCGCCTCGACGGAGCGAGTTGTGTGCCGGAGACCGTCCGGCAGACGGCCGGCGCCAACACGGGCCTGCGGGTGTCGGACGGCAACTGCTCCCCGCAGACCCCGTCGCCGACCACGCCTCCGCCGACCACGCCTCCGCCCACGACGCCCCCGCCGACCACCCCGCCGCCGTCCGGCGGGACCAACCTGAGCCTCGGTGCCGGCGCCGACGGTTCCAGCAAGGCCAGTGGGACGAGCTACGGCAATGTGCGCGACGGCGACATCACCACGTACTGGTCACCGGCCGGATCGACCGGCACGATCTCGATCAAGTGGGGCTCGGCCACCCGGGTGTCCCGGGTGGTCATCCGGGAGCCGTCCGGCACGCAGGGCTCGATCGGGTCCTGGCAACTGGTCAACAACGACACCGGCGCCGTTCTGGCCTCCGGCAGCGGGGCGGGCTCGATCACCTTCTCCGCGACCTCGCTGAAAAAGATCAACTTCAAGATCAACAGCTCCGGCGGTACGCCCCGAGTCGCCGAATTCGAGACGTACGCCAGCTGATCCCGACTCACGCGGACCGGGCTCGGGCCGATGAGCGGTGTACCGCAGAGTCTGAACATGACTCTGCGGTACACCGCTCACCGCGGCACCGACGGAGGTGACCGGCGGTTGCCACCGGTCAGGGAGCCTCGGGCGAGAGGGTGTCCATGAAGGAGCTGACCGAGAAGACGGCTCGGCCGGGCCCCGCCGGACCGTACCCGGGTGGGCTGGACAGGCCGTGGGCGTCCATCGTCGCCCGGTACGCCCCCAGCAGGCGGACGTGGTATTCGAGCGGCGCGCCCTCCGGGTTGGTCCGGCCGAGCGGTGTGGTGGGCTCCGGACACCAGGTGGTGAACCTCGGCGTGATCCCGCGAGACATGAAGTAGTCGAGCCCTTCGGTGGTGGAGTCGATCGCCTCGCTCACGTTCGTGAAGCCGTGCGGGGCGGCCATCTCGACGCCCGCCACGAAGTTCGGGATCACGTTGCGGGGGCCGAACACCTCGGCGGAGTCGAGGATGCGGCGGTGCCACTCCTCCCGGCCGACGTAGCGCTCCTTGCCCGGGCAGTACAACTCGAACAGCCGCTTGTCCCACACCTCGTAGTTGGGGTGGTAGATGCGGATCCCGTAGTCGTGGAAGCGCTGCACATCGGCTCGGGGCAGCGCCTGGGCGACGACCTTGCCGATCCACCGCCCCGGGAACCGTTCCTCGATCGCCTGCGCGTACCGGCCGTAGAAGTCCGCCTCGGCCAGCCCGTCGACCTGCGAGGTGATGCTGCCGCCGGTCAGCGTGTACGCCTGCGAGGCGCGATCGGTGTCGTACCGGTCGATGATCTCCAAGGCTTCCAGCACCTCGTCGACGGGCTTGACACCGGTGTACGGCCGACCGGCCTGTTTGTGCTGCCGCCAGTTGTGGTTGATGTCGCAGTACTGGCACTCCTCCTTCGCGCCGAAGTACTGGCAGACCCGGAACGCGGTGAGATAGATCAGATAGCCCCACTGGATCGTCGGGGCGACCTCCATCACCGACTTTCCGTTGGCGAGCGTGTGGCGGTAGTAGGCCGGCATCGGCGGCAGCCCCACATCGGCGATCGGCCGTCCGTCCAGGGACAGGCGCAGCCGGCCGTCGCCGTCGGTTCCGACGCGGTACGGCGAGCCGGGGTTGGTGCGGACCGACACGACGGTACGACGAAGCTCGTACGGCCCCCCGGTGAGCACGATCTCCTCGGGCGGTCGGCGCAGCGCGGCCGTCCCCAACTCCGGAAGCGTCCGGTGGTCGAAGGAGAAGATGAAGTACGACTTCGGTTTGACGCTGCCGTTCTCGTTGTCGGTCAGCGCCGCGTCGTCGAAGGCGAGCCCGCCGCGGAGCAGGTCCTCCTTGATGACCGCCTCCCGCGGCACCTGCGGGTAACGGCTCATCAGCTCTTCGACGAGATCGGTGCGCGACGCCATGCGGTCCTCCTGGGATGCGGTACGCCGGACCGGGTGGCAGGTGCCACCCGGTCCCGCCGGGTCAGCTCTGCTTGGTCTCCCAGAAAATTTTCGAGATTTCCTCGATCTTGCCGAGGAGCCGTTCGGCGACCTCCGGGTCGGCTGCGCCCTTCGCACCACCGGCTCCGGCCAGTTTGGTGGCCTCGTTGAAGAGGTCGTGCAGGTGGGGGTACTTCTCGAAGTGCGGTGCCTTGAAGTAGTCGGTCCAGAGGACCCAGAGGTGGTGCTTGACCAGCTCGGCGCGCTGCTCCTTGATGACCAGCGCGCGGGTGCGGAACTCCGGATCGTCGCTGGCCTGGTACTTCTCCGAGATCGCCTTGACCGACTCAGCCTCGATCCGGGCCTGGGCCGGGTCGTAGACGCCGCAGGGCAGGTCGCAGTGCGCGCTCGCGACGGTACGCGGGCGGAGAAGACGTGGCAGGTACATCAGATTCCCTCCGACGACAGGCTGAGGTGACGGACGGGAGGCTAAGACCTCAACCGTACTTCATGTCAAGCGTCACGTCGTCGCGGTGCGTTGTGGCCGGACGAGGGCCAGCAGGGCGGCGCGGGTCCGCTCGTCGGCGGCGACGGCCAAGGCTGATCAGTGATCATCACTCGTCACTCCGGCAGTTCGGTGATGGCGAACCGGCTGACCACCGCTGTCATGATCATCGGGGCGTCACCGTCGCACTGGTTGACCGACACCGCGACCCATCGACCATCGGCCGGCGTCGGGCCCCAGACCGCCAGGTCGCCGTAGCAGTCCAGGTCGGACAGCGACTGGAAGAGCGCCGGCATCGGTGTGCCGGCCTGCTTCCGGAACATGGGTACGTGCATGGGTACCTTCCGGTGCGGCCCCCACCGGCGGTCCAGCTCACCCGTGACGAGGGCGAGGTTCGCCATGGCGGCATCCTCGGCCTCGTTCCAGTCGACGCCGTACACACCCGTGAGGTCGTCGCCCTCCCAGATCGGCATGATGCGGTAGCCCGCCCCCCGGGTGCCGGTCCACTCCCCGGTGGCCGGGTCCCCCTCGCTGACCGGGTCACCGTCCGTGGGCAGCTCGGCGGCGAGCAGCGACTCGACGTCGGACACCGCCCGACCGATGTCGAACGCCTGACCTGCCTTCGCCGTCATCGGGCGACTCGTCCCACCGCCTGCCCGCGCCCTGTTGTCCGCACTGTCCGCCTCCCTCAGCTCCGATCACGATCATCGTGCACCTCGGGTCGGTCGTGCCAGAGCGGCTGCCCCGACGCATGCAGAAATCAGGAGACCGCCGTCCGCACCAGAGCGGTGATCTTCTTCTCCACCTCGGGGCTCCAGTTCTTCAGCGCGTACGCCACCGGCCACAGGTCCCCGTCGTCGAGGTTGGCAGGGTCCTGGAAGCCCAGCGTCGAGTACCGGTAGTTGAACTTCCCGGAGTCCTGGAAGAAGACGACGATCTTGCCGTCCTCGTTCGCGTAGGCGGGCATGCCGTACCAGGTCTTGGGCGACAGCTCCGGGGCGGCCGCGCTCACCGTCACGTGTACGCGCTCGGCGAGCGCGCGATCCTCCGGCTCCATCTGTGCGATCCGGTCGAGGACCGCCTGCAACCCGTCGGCCTTCTTCGCGCCCTTCCTACCCTCGGCGCGCAGCTCGGCGGCGCGCTCCTTCATCGCGGCGCGCTCCTCGGCGGTGAAGCCGTCGGAATCGGTGGTGGTGGTGGTCTTCGCGGCCATGCTCAGGCTCCCTCTCGTCGTCCGGCTCGGTGTCGTGCCGGCTGCCTGGGAAAAGGCTAGGCCGGACGCGCGTCCAGGGGCTTCTTGATTCCTGATCGGTGTGGCCCGGCGCGAACTGCCCGAATGGTCACGTTTGCTCACGAAAGAGGTCGCTGGCTAGGTTGGCGTTCTGGCAGGACGACCGTTCCCTGGGGGAGAAGCCATGAGCACCACCGCCGCCGACCGGCTGGCGACCGCGTACGTCGACGCCATCGCGGCCCTCTGCCAGGTCACCCCGAAGGGCTGGTACGCCGAACGCGGCACCGCTCGTGCGGGGATCACCCACGCAGGCCTCGCGTCGCTCAACGGGGTCTTCGACCCGACCACCGACCCGGATCCCGAGTCGCTCGACGAGTTGGCGACCGAGGTCGCCAGGCAGGTTCCGGACTGGTCGATCATCGTTCGGGGTGAGGCGAGCGCGGCAGTCGTCGACCTCGCGGCCCGGCACGGGCTGCGGGGACGCAGCGTCATGCCCTTCCTGGCCTGCGCCACTGACGACATCGCGTTCCGGCCCGACCCGCCCCAGCAGAATCCGGTGCGTCGGGTTGGTGCCACGGAGAACGACACGTACACCGACGCCCTCACACAGAGTTTCGAGGCGCCCGAAGGCGCCTTCGGCCCGCTGATGGGCGGCGCGGTCCTCGACACCGACGGCATCACCGGCTACCTGGCCGAGGAGGCCGACCGTCCCGTCGGCACCGCCCTCGGAATGCTGACCTCCGGTGTGATCGGCGTGTTCAACATCGGCGTCGTACCGTCCGCCCGGGGTCGTGGCCTCGGCCGCACGCTCACCGAAACGGTGCTGCGCGACGGCATCGCGGCCGGCGCGGACGCCGCCTACCTGCACACCAGCCCGATGGGGCGACCCCTCTACGAGTCGATGGGATTCGTGCTCGTGGAGAACTGGACGATGTTCGCGCCGCGGTGATCGTGATGGGGGAGAAGGCCATGAGCTTCAGCGAGAACGTGCGGTCGGCGTTCCGGCGAGGCGAGACCGACGCCGTGGTGCGGATGAGCGAGGCCGAGATCGAGCGGGCGCAGGCGGCCGGCGACCCGGCAGGCGAGGTGGAGGCCCGCTACAGCCTGGCCCGGGTCGCCATTCGCGGTGGTGACCTGCCGGGTGGGGAGGCCCGCGCACGGGAGGCCCTGGAGGTGGCGCTGCGCTCCGGCGACCGCCGCCTGGAGGAACGGCCGAGGCACGTGCTGGCCGCCGTCGCGCGGATGTCCGGCGACCTGGCGCGCGCCCGGGACCTGTACCGCGAGAACATCGCGCTCAACGAGACGCTCGGCCAACCCCAGACGGTCAACTCCGAGCACCACAACCTGGCGTTCTGCGAGCTGGGGCTGGGCAACCTCGATGCGGCGAGGACACTGTTCGCCGAGAACCGCGAGCGGGTGTTCCGCAACGCCTGGGCCGACTTCGTGCCGTACGTCTGCGTCGCCGGCGCCGCGCTCGCGTCGGCCGAGGGCGACCACGCGCGGGCGGCGCGGATGATCGGTGTCACGGACGCGGCGTTCGCGACGATCGACCAGGTGCCGGATCCGGACGACGCGGCCGATCTCGCCACGATGCGCGCCGCAGCGACCGAGGCCCTCGGCGCCGCCGCGTTCGACAAGGAGTACGCCGAGGGCCGGCGCCTCGACCCGCAAACGGCCTTCGGCTACGACAACCGCTGACCCAACGCGCCCCGCGTCCAAGATCCGCACAACGTCCCGGATGGTGCTGCCTCCGGAGCTCGTGAGACAGCACCATCCCTGATGGTGCGCGGACCTTGTGTTGCGCGGATCGGGGGACGGCCGCCGGGACGGCTAGGACTGCTCTCGGGCGGCGGCGATCATCCGTCCACGCTCCGACTCCGGGAAGCGGTCGAGCATGGCCCGTGCGTCGTCGGCGCTCACATTCGCGCCGAACAGTTCGCTGCCGGGTTCGAGGCGTACCCCCTCGCCCAGCGGGCCGGCGACGACCGGGTCGAAGCCGAGTGCGTCCACCAGGGACGCGACGGCGCTGACGTCGGTGGTGTCGTCACCGGCGATCACGATCGCCTTGCGGTCGGTCGCGCCCGCCGGCCGGGCCCCGTCCTCGAGGTCGTGGTAGCCCATGTGGTTGAACGCCTTGACGACGCGTGAGCCGGACAGGAAGGCCTGCACTGTCTCACTCGACGACGTACGCGGGTCGGTGAGGTCGTCGCGGATGCCGTCGATCTCCCACCAGTAGTTCATCGCGTCGACGACGAGCTTGCCGTGCAGTGTGTCGACGGGGATGCTGCGGTACTTGCCCAGTGGCAGGGCGAGGATCACGACGTCGGCGCGGGCCGCGGCGTCGAGGGCCGTGGTGGCCTCCGCCCCGGGGGCGAGGACCTCGACGGTGAGCGCGATCTTCGCCGGGTCGCCGGAGCCGGCCACCAACACCCGGTAGCCGGCGGCGACGGCGAGGCGGGCCAGCACTGTTCCCACCTTGCCGGCCCCGAGGATGCCGAGGGTGGTGGGCCGGCTCCGGTCGTTGTCGTTCATGTCGTCCTCTCGGTACTGACGGGCTGATCAGGCCAGGATGTCGCGGACCATCGGGATCACCCTGGAGCCGTACAGCTCCACGGCACGCATCCGGGCGCTCGCCGGTTGTGCGCCGGCCGAGTAGATGAGGTCGAACCGGCCGACACCGAGGCTGCGGATCGCACGGGCCATCCGGCGGGCCACGGTTTCCGGGGAGCCGATGTAGAGGGAACCGTTCTCCACCTCGGAGTCGAACTCCTGCCGGCGGATTGGCGGCCAGCCCCGCAGTTTGCCGATGCGGTCCCGCATGACCCGGTAGTGCGGCCAGTAGATCTCCTTGGCCTCCTCGTCGGTGTCGGCGATGAAGCCCGGCGAGTGCATGCCGACCGGGTGCGCGGTCGTGCCGAGCTGGTCGGCCGCCCGGCGGTACAGGTCGATGTAGGGCGCGAACCGCTCGGGGGCGCCACCGATGATGGCGAGCATGAGCGGGAGGCCGTACTGGGCGGTGCGGACGACCGACTGCGGCGAGCCGCCGACGCCGACCCAGGTGTCCAGGTGACCCGACTCGGTCTTCGGGAAGACGTCGGCGTTCTCCAGCGGTGCCCGCAGGGTGCCGCTCCAGGTCACCGGCTTCTCGTCCAGCAACTTCACGAACAGTTCGATCTTCTCCTCGAACAGCGTGTCGTAGTCGCGCAGGTCGTAGCCGAAGAGGGGGAACGACTCGGTGAACGAGCCGCGACCGAGGATGACCTCGGCCCGGCCGTTCGACAGCGCGTCGACGGTGGCGAAGCGCTGGAACACGCGGACCGGGTCGTCGGAGCTCAACACCGTCACGCCGGAGGCCAGCTTGATCCGGGAGGTACGGGTGGCGATGCCGGCCAGGACCGTCTCCGGCGTCGACACCGAGTACTCCGGCCGGTGGTGCTCGCCCAGGGCGATGACGTCGACGCCGAGTTCGTCGGCGAGTACCGCCTCGTCGACGACCTGCCGGATCGCCGCCGCGTGGGAGACGAGCTTGCCGGAGTCGTCCTGCGGTACGTCGCCGAACGTGTCGAGGCCGAACAGAACGTCAGACATGGGTGGGCTCCTTTGCCAACAACTCGCGGACCCGCGGGGCGACCTCGCTGCCGAGCAGTTCGATGGTGCGCGCGCGTGCGTCGCGGGGGAGGTGCATGATGTCGTACTTCAGGTCGAAGCGGCTCAGCCGCAGGTCGCGGGCGACTCCGGCGATCTTCTGCGCCACCGTCTCGGGTGACCCGACGAAGAGCGCCCCGTGGTCGATTTCCGCCTCGTAGCGTGCGCGGTCCGGTTTGTAGAAGCCGCGCTCGCGGGCGAGCGCCGCCGCTACCGGCTGCCAGTAGCGCCACCACGTCTCCACCGCCTCCTCGTCGGTGTCGGCGACAAGGCCCAGAGAGTGCTGCCCGATTGGCTGCGGGGTATGCCCGAACTGTTCGAGCGCCTTGCGGTAGAGGTCCACGTGGCCGCCGAACCGTTGGGGTCGCCCGCCGATGATCGCGAGCATGAGCGGGAGGCCGTGCCGGGCGGCGCGGACCACCGAGTTCGGGCTGCCCCCGACGCCGATCCAGGTCGGGATGCCGCCGGGCCGCATCCGGGGGTGCAGGCGCTGGTCGACCAGTGCGCTTCGCACCGTTCCGGACCAGGTGACCGATTCGTCGCGCTGCAGTCGCAGGAAGAGATCCAGCTTCTCCTCGAACAGCCGCTCGTAGTCGGTCAGGTCGTAACCGAACAGCGGGAACGACTCGGTCGCCGAGGCGCGGCCGAGGACCATCTGGGCGCGGCCGTTCGAGACGGCGTCGAGGGTCGAGAACTCGTGGTACAGGCGTACCGGGTCGTTCGTGCTGAGCACCGTGACCGAGGTGCCGAGGCGGATCCGCTCGGTCGCCGTCGCGGCTGCCGCGAGCAGCACGGGTGTCGCGGAGTCGTTGTGACCCTCCCGGTAGTGCTCACCCAGGCTGAACACGTCGAGTCCGACCGACTCGGCGAGTCGTGCCTCGGTCACGAGCAGCCGTACGGTCTCGCCGTCGCTCAGGACGCGGTCGCCGTCGGTGGCCACCTCGCCGAACGAGTTGAGCCCCAGCTCGAAGTCCGTAGCTGCCATCGTCTCCTCCTCGGTGCTCTCGCAGCCGGCGATCCACGAGAGCAGACCTACCGGTTGACGTGTCAATGATGCTAACTTGGCGATTGACGCGTCAATTCCCGGGGAGAGTGAGATGACGGAGACCACACCCGGCCGGCGGGCCGGCCGCCAACTCCCGACCGCCGAGGAGCTGCGGATCTGGCGGGCCTTCATCGAGACGACGGCAGCGCTGAGTTCCCGACTCGAATCCCGTCTCCAGGGCGACTCCTCGCTCTCGACCGGTGACTACGCAGTGCTCCTCGCTCTCAGCGAGGCGGAGGGGCAGTCGATGCGGTCGTCCGAACTCGCCGCACACATCGGCTGGGAGCGCAGCCGCCTGTCCCACCACCTGGGGCGGATGGAGCGACGTGGTCTCATCCGCCGCCAGGAGTGCGCGACGGTGCCCCGCGGGGCGGAGGTGCTGCTCACCACGGCCGGTGCCGAGGCGTTCGGAGCAGCCACCTTCCCGCACCTGCGCGCCATCCGCGAGCTGTTCGTCGACGCCCTCACGCCGGATCAGCTCGTCGCGGCGGGCGAGATCGCGGCAGCGCTCAAGCAGAACCTCGACGCGCTGCGCAGAGAGTGAATTCCCCGCTCATCGGGCGAGCTGTCGGAGCACTGTGGCGTCGGTGATCGTGTCGTCCGCGGCGAGCATGATCGCCTTGGACAGGATCGTCGACAGCATGGGGTCGTCGTCGAACGGAAGATGCAGCCGACCGGTGCGGTCCCGCGCCGGAACGATGCACAGGTAGGCGTCGTCGGGTGCCATCAGGATGTTGCCGGACCCGAGGTGGATCCGATATTCGCGGATGGTCCCACGCACGTGCAGGTAGCGGTCGCCGAGGCGCAACCGGTCGGCGATGGTCAGGCGAGGAAGCAGCCGGCCCAGCGCGTCCCGCCGCACCTCGGCCGACTGGGTCAGCGCCGCTCCGGCCGTGCGGTGCCAGTAGGCGTGGAACCGGTCCTCGCCGCGGTCGGCCCACTCCGGATCGGTGGCGATCGAGGTGACGCCCACGAACAGGTCGACGTCGCGCATGGCCTCGCTGAACACCAGCGGCGGCACGTCGACGACAGGCGTCGGTTGCCAGGTCGCGCCGTCGCGTCTGGCGAAACGCACCTGGTCGGTGGAGCAGAACTCGACGTCGTAACGACGTTCGTCGGCGTTCTCGACCAGTTGGTGGTGGAACGACGCCCGCCACGTACCACCGCCGAACGGCTTGGTGGCTTCGCTGTCGTAGCCGCCGTCCCAGGTGCCGAGGTATCCGGCCTGCCAACCCCGGGCGCGCATGAGGGCGTTCGCCTGCCGGTAGCGCAGGATGTGCGCGGCGAACCGGTTGGAATAGGCGTGCGTCAGCTCCTCGGCGGGCGTGAGCAGATAGACCTCCCGGAATGCCTGCTTGAACGGTTGTGCCAGGGCGGTGGCGAGGACGTGTTCACGCCAGGCGAGGACCTCGTCCGCCGTCGCCCGGGCCGGGTGCCAGAGTCTGACCCGGTCGCCGGTGACGGCCCGGCCGCTCAGGTCGGCGATCGTCCATCCGTCGCTGTCGCGTCGGGGCAGACCCGCCGTCCACCGGTGGCCGTCGGTGCTGGTCTCCCACACCAACCGCCGTCCGTAGGCCGCGGTGATCGGGTGGTCGAGGAATCGGGACGACCAGTCCGAGTGCGACCAGGTGCGCTCCTCGGACAGCAGCCCTTCCACCCGCTGGCGCTCGGCGACCAACGAAGCGCCCACGCGTTTGACGAGGTCGCGCAACTGCCGAAGCTCGTCACCGTACGCCTCCCGGACCGGCGCCGGGACGCCCCTGAGTGGACCACCGTCGCGGGCGAAGGTCAGGCGCGCCCTGTCGCCGGTCACCTCAATCGTCGCCTCGTACGGCCCGACAGGCGTGCGGAGGCGCCCGCCGGAGTCGAGCCCGTGGTCGTCGACGGCGAGTTCGAGGACCTCGCTGGGCGACCATCCACGTAGCCCACCGAGGCGGGCCAGCGCCGCCTGGACCCGGCTCTGCACCGCCTTGTTCCGGACCGTCGCCGACAGTCGAGCCAACGTGCGGACGGGTGCCTCGCCACTGCGCTCGGCGAGCAGCGGAATGGCAGCCACTGCCGCCTTCTGGGCGTGGGGGAAGCCGGCCGCCTGTCGCGGGGCTGCTGCCGCGGCGGCGGTGACCCGTGCCAACAGGTCGGTCGCCCGCTCGTCAAGCTGCCGGGACAGCACCCAGACGAGCCCGCGGACGAGGCGGTCCGAGTCGTCGTGCAGGGACCGGCCGTGCGCGACGAACGCCTCCAGGACCGCCCGGACGACCTCGTCAGCGCCGGGTGTGCTGACGAGGAGCTCGTCGACGCGCCGGAGCCACTTCGCCGTTGCCGCAGGCTTCTCCAGTGCGGCGCAGTGCGTCAACAGCTCCGGCACACCGGGCGCGGCGAGGGCGGTGCCCATCTCCGCGCGCACCGTCGGGCCGAACGCGTCGCCGTCGTGCAACAGCGTGGACGGCAGGCGGCGGCCAGTGGCGCGGTCGATGGCCTGCCCGACCAGTAGGACCGCACGCCGCCGCGACGTCGCCGTGATGAAGTAGTCGTCGACCAGTTCGCTCATGAGGGCGGCGAGGGCCGGCACCAGGTCGACCAGCTCGGCGGGCGGCAGGCGTGCGGCGATGATGGCCGGCAACTCCACGTGGGCGCCGTTGTCGTATTCCTCGCCCCGCCCGGCGACGTCCAGGCACCACACGAGGTCGGACCGAGTCCACGGCAGGTCACCGTCGGCCAGGCTGCGCAGCACCTCGTTGAGCGCGACGGGTATCGAACTGGTGCAGGCTGTCCGATGCATGGCCAGTGCGGCGCTGCGGCGCTGCGCGACCGGCCACGACGCGACGACCTTCCACTCCGGCACCTCGGTCAGCGAGGATCCCCAGTGGTAGGTGCTCACGACGTGCAGCACGGCCCTGATCCGAGCGTCGGCCTCGGCCAGCCCCGCCTCCACCTGTCGTCGATCCGCGTCGGTCAGAGTGGGGAGCGATGCCGTCCAATCGCCCATGTCAGCCGCCGACCAACGCGACGAGCCGGACGAAGGCCACGTCCGGATCAGCGGTCAGGTCGATCTCCTCGTCGAGGTCTTCGATCTGGCGGTTGCCGGCCAGCAGCACGAAACCGTTGCGCTCGAAGGCGGCGCAGGCGGCGTCCGCCTGTCGTTCCCAGTCGAGCCGCCTGCCGGGGGCGACCCGGTAGCCGTTCAGCGTCGCTTCCGTCTCGCTCGGCTGGACCAGCCCTCGAAAGTGGTCGGGCTGGTGAGCGTTGAAGCGGGCGACCTCCTCGCGAACCCGTAACCGGACCAGCTCCCGTGCGGAGATCCGGTCCGGAAGGGCGGTCATCGACCACTGGTCGATCGCCTTACCGGTGGCTGTCTCGTCCCGAACGATCGCCGTGGCCATGTCGCCGTACTCCCTGCTGTGAGGTGAGCCGCATCATGGCACGCGCGTCCGACAAACGATCCGGCTCAGTGGAGCGAGGATCATGTAACCCGCAGTATTCAGCCGATTGCCTACAGCGACAGTCCGGTGGTCCAATCCTCCAGGAACCCGCCACTCCGACCGCACTACCCGGCGGACTGGCGACGGCTGCGCCGCTCGGGAGGTACGTCCATGATCGAGACCGCCACCGCAGGGACCCGACCCACTCCGCCCGACCGACCCGGTCCGGTCAGTGCCGAGTCGGTGCTGCCGGAGCTGCGCGAGATGTGGTGGGAGACGGGGGTGCGGGCGAGGGCGGAGGCCGGTGTCTTCGCCGTGTTCGCGGAACTGCCCAGGCTGGTCTGGACAGCCCTGGGCATCAGTTGGCGCGCGGACCGACTCCGTACCAGCGTGGTGGCCGCCGCGACCGTCGGCGCGGGGGTGATGGCGGCCTTCGGGTTGTTGGCCACCCAACGGGTGCTGGTCGAGTTGTTCGCCGGTGGGCCGACGGCCGACAAGGTCCGGGCGGCGCTGCCTGCCCTGGCCGTGCTGGCGGCGACGGTCGCGCTCCGCGCCGGCATGGGCATCGCCACCGGGTACGCGCAGAACGGGCTGACGCCCCGGGTGAGCCGCGAGGTCGAGCGGGGGTTGTTCGAGGTGTCGACGGCGGTCCGGCTGGAGGCGTTCGACGCCGACGCGTTCGCCGACGACATGGAACGCGCCTCCCGGGGGACCGAGTCGACGATCGGGCTGGTGCAGGCGTCGATGAACCTGCTCGCCGGGTTGGCCGGGCTGCTCGCCGTGGCGGCGGCCGTCGTCATCATCCATCCGTTGCTGCTGCTGGCGTTGGTGGTCGCCACAGTGCCGAACGCCTGGGCGTCGCTACGGTCCGGACACCTGCGCTACCGGACGTACACCGCCGGGTCGGTGCGTCGGCGTCGACTGTGGTTGCTGCACAAGCTGATGGCCGAACGCGCCTCGGCGCCGGAGCTGCGGTCGTACGGGCTGCGCGGATTCCTGCTCGACCAGTACGACCGGGTGATGCGGGTGGAGACCGACATCCAGCTCGCTCTCGCCCGCCGGGTCACCACGACCACCACCGTCGGGGCGATCATCGGCGGTCTCGCCACCGGCACCGTCTACGTCCTGCTCGGCCTGCTGCTCCTGGACGGGCAGATCCCGCTCGCCGCCGCGGCGACCTGCGTCATCGCTGTGCAGTCCGCCCAGCGATCCCTGGCCATCGCCACCTTCCAGGTCGACCACGTCTACACCGAGGGGCAGCACTTCGGTGACTACACGGGTTTCATGGCGCGGGCCGCCGCGTACCTGCCCGACGCCACCCGGCCCGCCGATGCCGAGCCCGAACGGCTGGGGGAGCTGAGCGTTCGGGAGGTGAGTCTGCGTTACCCCGACCGGGACACACCGGCGGTGGACGGCGTCTCGTTGACGATCACCGCCGGGCAGACGGTGGCGTTCGTCGGGGAGAACGGCTCGGGCAAGACGACCCTGGCCGCGATGATCGCCGGCCTCCGCGTGCCCAGCGAGGGCACCATCGAGTGGAACGGCCGGCCGATGTCGGACTGGGACGTCGGCCGGTTGCGTGCCCGGATCGCCGTGGTGACGCAGGAATACCACAAGTGGCCGTTCACCGCCGCCACCAACATCGCCATCGGCGACGTCGAGGCCGAGGCCCGGCAGGACCGCATCGAGGCCGCCGCCGCCCGCGCGGTGGCCCACCACATGATCAACGAACTACCCCACGGGTACGAGACACTGCTCGACCGCACCTTCGCCCGTGGTCAGGACCTCTCCGGTGGGCAGTGGCAGCGCATCACGGCGGCCCGTGGCTTCCTGCGCGACGCCGAACTGCTGATCATGGATGAGCCGTCCTCGGCGCTCGATCCCCGCGCGGAGGACGCCCTGTTCCAGGCCATCCGTGACCGGCGAGGTCGCGCCACCACGATCCTCATCACGCACCGGCTCGCGAACGTCCGGCACGCCGACCGGATCTTCGTCCTGCACCTGGGCCGGCTGGTCGAGGCCGGCACCCACGACGGACTGGTCGCCGCCGGCGGTCGGTACGCCGAGTTGTTCGCCCTCCAGGCCGCCGGTTACGACACCGACGCGGCCGCAGGTCCCCGGCCGCGGTCGGCCGCCGACTGACCACGGCGCCGGGACGGACGGCCGTCGCACCGGCGGTTCGGGCGGTTCTCCGTCGATCGTCGGAAGGCTAGGCTGCGGTCCATGTCGGGGTCGCCGTGGCGTGGTCGACCGGCGGACACCGCCCTGGTGCTCGCCGTCGGTCTGGTCGCCCTCGTCGGCCTGGTGGTGCAGTCGCGCGGCATCGACACCGCCGCCGAGTGGGCGGCGCTGCCGGTGGTGCTGGCGTCCTCCGCCGCGCTGTACGCCCGTCGCCGTCATCCGGTGCCGGTGGGCGTGCTGGCCCTCGCCGCCGTCGGCGCGTACGGGGCGCTACTGCACAAGCCCGGCCCGATCATGCTGGTGTTCGTGGTGGCGCTCTACACGGTCGTCGACGAGGGTCACCTCCGGGTCGCCGTCGGTCTGGGTCTCGCCTCGGTGATCGCCTTCGCCGTCGCGGACAGCTACAACCGGTCCCCGGACACCATGAACGGGGCGACCCTGCTGCACGCCGGTTGGCTCGTCGCGGTCATCGTCGGGGTCACCCGCAACCGCCGGGCCTACCTCGCGGAAGCGCGCGCCCGGGCGGAGGCCGCCACGCAGCGGATGGAGGAGGAGGCACGGCGACGCGCCACCGAGGAGCGCCTGCGCATTGCGCGCGACCTGCACGACGTCCTCGGCCACCACCTCTCGATGATCAACGTGCAGGCCAGTGCCGCGCTGCACCGACCGGACGCCGCCCGCTCCGAGCAGGCGCTCACCGCGATCAAGGAGGCCAGCAAGGAGACGCTGCGCGAGTTGCGAACGGCGCTCGGCACGCTCCGGCAGGACGATGCGGCGTCGGTAGTGCCCGCGCCGGGCCTGCACCGCCTCGACGATCTGATCACGACGGTCGGGCGTTCCGAGGTGGACATCCGCACCGAGTTCGCGGAGGTCGGCGCCCTGCCGCCGGAGGTCGATCTGGCGGTGTACCGGATCGTCCAGGAGGCGCTCACCAACGTCACCCGGCACGCCGGGGCCACCACCGCTGTGGTCCGGGTGCGATCCGACAGTGGCGACGTGCTGGTCGAGGTGGAGGACGACGGCACCGGCGCGCCCGGTGCGCCGGGCAGCGGGATCCTCGGCATGCACGAGCGGGCCCGCGCGCTCGGCGGCTCACTCACCACCGGCACCCGACCGGACGGCGGATTCCGGGTTCGCGCCCGCCTGCCGCTGCGCCCCCGCCCGTCACCGGCCTCGGAGCCGGCATGATCCGGCTGCTGATCGTCGACGACCAGACGCTGGTCCGCGCGGGCTTTCGTTCCATCCTGGAGGGCGAGGACGGCATCGAGGTGGTCGGTGAGGCCGCCGACGGGGCCGCGGCGGTGCGACTCGCCGAGCAGCTCCGGCCGGACGTCGTCCTCATGGACATTCGGATGCCGGTGCGGGACGGCCTCGCCGCCACCGGGGAGATCGTCGCGAGCACCGAAGCCCGTGTGATCATCCTGACCACCTTCGACCTGGACGAATACGTCTACGGTGCGTTGCGGGCCGGCGCGAGCGGCTTCCTCGTGAAGGACACCGAGCCGGCGGAGCTGATCCACGGGGTCCGGGTGGTCGCCCGGGGCGACGCGCTGATCGCGCCGTCGATCACCCGCCGACTGATCGCCGAGTTCGCCACCCGGGCGACGCATCCGGACCCCAAACCGCGGTTGAGTGTGCTCACCGAGCGGGAGCGTGAGGTGCTGGCCCTGGTCGCCGCGGGCCTGTCCAACGACGAGATCGCCGCACGGCTGGTGCTCAGTCCGGCCACCGCCAAGACGCACGTCAGCCGGATCATGACCAAGACGCGGGTACGGGATCGGGCCCAGCTGGTGATCCTCGCCTACGAGTCCGGCCTGACCGTTCCCGCCTGGCTGGCCCGCTCCTGACCCGGCCTCAGACGCTCAGCCGGCCTCCGAACTCAGCCGGCCTCAGACGCTCAGTTGGCCGGTGCGGCGCGAGCGGGCCAGGGCGAGCCCACCGAGGACCACGCCGGCCACCCCGACCACCAGTGCCACGAAGGCGCCACCCCGCCCGTTGCCGGTGCCGACACCGCCGTCGGAGGTGGCCACCACCAGCGCCCCGAGAAGCAGACCGAGCAGACCCGACGCCAGGGCCAGCACACCCCCGAGCCGCCCGGATCCGGTGCCGACGCGACTGACCGGGCGGGCCAGGGCCAGCCCACCGACGACGGTGCCGACCAGCCCCAGCAGGACCGCCACTGTGGCACCGAGCCGCCCGGAGCTCATGGTGAGAGCCGTGGCGGAGGTGGGCTGGACGGACATGTGCGCGGCCGGCTCGATCGCCAGCGGAGCGGTCACGGCGGCGGCGAGCAGATTGTGGACGGACATCATGTTTCCCCTTGGTCGGTAGGACGGGTGACACGCAGCAGCGTATGAACGGGAGTGCGTGTGAGTCGTCATGCCGGAGATGCTGATCGCCCTACCGCCGGGGATGTACGCCCGCCCGCCGCCGTACCGCGGTGGTTGTCGTCGACCGGGCGGGGGTCACCCCTGCCAGGCGTCGATCGTCTTCGCGCCGTCGCGGACGACCCGGTCCATGATGGTGGGGTTGCCGCTGGTGCCCTCCCACCCCTGGTCGTTGAAGACCGTCACGGCCCTGCCGACCCGGGCCACGGCGATCTGGCTGGTCGCGGTGTCGCCGGTGCGGTCTCCGTTCAGGCTCGTCTCGGGCCAGGTGCGGGTCAGCAGCAGCGCCTCGTCGCCGACGCCGGTCAGCGGCTCGCTCGTGACGGTGACCCGGTTTCCGGACTGGTCGTAGGCGGGGCACGCCCGCACGTCGGTACGCAGACGTCCCAGGTACGCCGACGCGCCGTCGCCGTCGAACGTGAAGATGACCTGGTGGATCATGCCCTGCGGTGTCTCAGCCTCGGTGGCGCCGGCCCTCTGGTAGGTGTTGGTCATCGCGGCGCTCGCCGTGACCTGCCGACCGCCGGTCCCGAACTCGTTGCCGCACATCGTCGGTAGGGCATCCGTCACCGGCGTCGTCCGCCGGGGCGACTTCCGCAACTCGGTCGGCAGCTCGACGAACGCCGACGTCGGGATGGTCGTCGGAGTGTCGGCGCTCGGCGTCGGCGCGTCGGTCGGATTCGCCGATGCCGAGGCGACCGTCGGGGCCGCCATCGACGGGGTCGAGGCCGGCGGGTCCTCGGTGGAGGTGCAGGCGGCCAGTGCGACGCCTCCCATCAGCGGAATCAACGCGAGGACGCCGCGCGTACGGGTGGTCGACGTCGGTCGGTGTCGGCTCATGATCCTCCCTCGGTTGTCCCGGGCAGTTCCCTGCGACGAGTCGGCCGAAACGACCACACACCGCTGTTGGACGGTAACCGGACCTGCCGAAACCGGGATGCCGCCACACCGGGACAACCGTTAGGCTGCTGCCATGACCAGCGTGATCGTGCTCTGCACCGGAGCGTCGTGTGACGTCCTGGTTGGTGTGCGACGCCGGCGATCCGTCGCCCGCCCGCGCTGACCTGTTCTCCTGCGACCGGCGGATCGAGCCGCCGGTCACCGACCGGTCGTTCCCGGTCCGCCCGCATCTCCCCGTTCGACGGCTCGCGTGACAGCGCGGGCCCGAGTGAGATCGGCGTACTCATGGATCTTGAAAGGTTGTTGTCCGACCGGCTGGTGCCGGCGTTCGCGGAGGTGGCCGGTGGCCCGGTCGACCCGCTCGTGCGGCGGTCTCCGCGCGCTGACTTCCAGTCCGACGCGGCGCTGGCGCTGGCCCGGCGGCTCGGTCGGCCGCCGCGCGACATCGCCGCCGCGGTCCTGGAGCGCGCGGTGCTCGACGACGTCTGCGCGTCGTCGGAGGTCTCCGGGCCGGGCTTCCTCAACCTGACCATCGCCGACCGGGCACTGGCCGACCTGGCCTCCGGGCTGGCCGGCGACTCCCGGCTCGGGGTGCCGCCCACGACCGCGCCGTAGACCGTGGTGGTCGACTATTCGACGCCGAACGTGGCCAAGGAGATGCACGTGGGGCATCTGCGCTCCACGGTCATCGGCGACGCGGCGGTACGGCTGCTGGAGTGGCTCGGGCACCGGGTGGTGCGGGTCAACCACCTGGACTGGGAGCGTACGCGTACGCGCGTGTCCGGTCGATGGTCCGGCGGGCCGGCACGGAGGCCCGGCTGGACACGCCCCTCGAATTCCACCGACTCGCCGGTTACCTGCACCGGCTCGCCACGGCGTTCAACGCGTTCTACGAGCACTGCCCCGTGCTGCGCGCCGCGGACGGCCTGCGGGAGAGTCGGCTGTTGCTGGCCGAGCTGACCGCCCGGACGCTCCGGCAGGGGTTGCACCTGCTCGGCATCCGAACCCTCGATCGGATGTGACGAGGCAACGCCCGGTCAGCGCGCCTTCTTCGTCGCCCGTTTCCGGGGCGGCGTCAGCAGGTCGGCGATCTGCGCGATGGCGGAGGGCACCAGGCGGTAGTACGCCCAGACCCCACGCTTGTCGCGTTCCAGCAGGCCGGCCTCGGTGAGGATCCGGAGGTGATGACTCACCGTCGGCTGGGAGAGGTTGAGCGCCCCGGTGAGGTCGCTGACGGAGGCCTCACCGTCCGGCGCCGACTGGATCAGGCTGAGCAGCCGGAGTCGCGCCGGGTCGGCGAACGCCTTCAGCACCCCGGCGAGTCGTTCGGCATCGGCCCGCTTGATGGGGTCGCCGGTGAGCGGCGAGATGGCAGGCATGGCAGTTTTCGCAGTTCCCACGCCTGCCATAGTGACACCAAAACCATCAATAAACCGGTAGAACCGGCACCAGGACCCCCGATGGCGTCCGGATGGCGGAACGGTCCGGCCGAACGTGAGTCGAACACCGACGTCCGACGGTGCCGTAGGGACCGTGTGGGGCTCCGCCGCGCCCCACACGGTCCCTACGCCGACGCACGCGTCGCCGGATCAGCCGGGCCGTCGGGTCAGCGGCGCGGCTTGGGTGCGATCCGAGGCAGCACGTACGGCGGCCCAGCAAAGATCAGGTCGGACTTCAACTCGTTGTACGCCCGCTTGGGCTGGTAGTTCTCGTCGTAGATGGTGGCCAGGCCCTCCGGCGGGTCGTTGAACCAGTCCGGCACCCACGAGTACTTGTCGCTGAAACCCCAGACCGTGTATGACAGGCAGCTCCGCACGGCGAGGCACGCCTTCATCAGCACGCTGAAGTTGGCGGCCGACGCCTGCAGCCGGGGGTTGATCTCCTCCGAGTTGCCGGCGCGGACGGCCTCCGTCATCTGACTACGGACGTCGACCTCGGTGAACGCGGTGGCGACGCCGAGCCCGCTGAACTTCTTCAACGCGGCGGTCACCTGGAGGGTGTCGAAGTTGCCGTACTGGGTGCCCAGGTGGCCCTGGGCGCCGACGCCGTCGATCGGGACACCCTGGGCGCGTAGGCCCTTGGTCATGTCGTAGACGAACTGCGTCTTGTCGTCGGCCGGGTTGCCGGAGCCGAAGGCCTCGATGTTGTAGTCGTTGTAGAACAGCAGGGCCTTGGGGTCGGCCGCCCGCGCCCAGCGGAACGCGTCGGCGATGTAGCCGGGCCCCAGGTTCTGCGCCCAGAAGCCCTTGTAGTGCAGGGTCGACGGGGTGTCCCACGGGTCGCTGACGGCCTCGTTGACCACGTCCCACTGCCAGATCTTGCCCTTGTAGCGGTTGACGACGGTGGTGATGTGCTTGCGCAGCAGCTCGCGCAGCTCCTGCTTGCTGATCGAGCCGTCGGCGACGCCGCTGGTCAACCAGGCGGGCAGCTGGTTGTGCCAGACCAGCACGTGACCGCGCACGCTCTGCCGGTTGCGCTTGGCGAACTCCACGAACTGGTCGGCCGCCGCCCAGTTGTAGGTGCCCCGGGTGGGTTCCAGGACCTCCCACTTCATCACGTTCTCGGCGGTGACCGAGGCGAACTCGGAGGACGCCAGCGCGCGGTACTGCGGGTCGCCGGCGTCGTTGAGGGCATCCATGTTCACCGCGGTGCCGACGTGCAGGCCGTGGCGCAGACCCAGGGCGCCGAGGCTCTGCGCCGTCGGGTCGTACGGCCGGCTGGCGGTGGCCGGCACGGTGTTCAACGCCGCGACGGTCGCGACGGCGACCACTCCGACGGTGGTCCACTGTCTCAGCTTCATGTGCCTTCCCTTCCAGACCATTGATCGACAACTGTCGATCAACAAGGTGCGGGTCCGGTCATGGCGGATAAGGAGCGGATTCGGGGCGGAGCGGCCGGGTGCGGCCGGGACCGGTAGTTCCGGCCGGTGACCGGAAACCTGCTCGAAACGTTAAGGCCGTCTATGTCCGGGCGTCAACGCTGAAAACTTCCGGAAATTCGTCATATGACCTGCGCGGGCTTGTGCACCAGCGCCGCGAAACTTTCAGTGGCCGGGGGCCCGCTGCTTTCGGTGCCTTATCGGTCGGTCCGACAGCGTCGCCGACGTCTCGGAGCGACGCACGCGGGAACACCGGCCGGGCGGCCGACGACGCCAGGCCTTGCGGGAGCTGATCCGCGCCGGTCAGCGCAGGCCGGCGAAGAGGTCGCCCTCGGGGGTCGGCGCGCCCGTCCGGTCACGGACCCGCACGAAGGTCTCCACGCCCATCAGCTCGGTGAACCGGTCGCGGCCCAGTTGCAGGAAGAAGATGTTCTCGGTCTGACTGGCGTGCGCGGCCAGCGCGTCGAACTTCTGCCCGCCGTAGCTGTTGGCGTCCACCCAGGTGGTGATCTCGTCGTCCGGCAGGCCGAGCGGCGGCACCGTCTCGTCCGGCTCGGCCCAGTCCACGCCGAGATCCCGCATGACCCGACCGAACTGCTCGAACGCCGTACGCGGCACGGTGGTCCAGTAGACCTTCGCCGGGCTGTCGGTCAGCTCGACGGCCGCCATCGTGATCCGGTGCGCCTGGATGTGGTCCGGGTGGCCGTAGAAACCGTTCTCGTCGTACGTGACGATGACATCGGGTTGGTACTGCCGGATCAACTCGGCGAGCCGGCCCGCAGCCTCCGCCACCGGCGTCGTCCAGAACGCGCCGGGCTGGTCGTTGGTCGACCACCCCATCATCCCCGAATCCGCGTAACCGAGCGTCTCCAGGTGGCTGACCTCCAACACCGCGCAGCTGGCCTCCAACTCGGCCCGACGCATCGCCACGACGGCGGCCGGGTCGTGCCCCGGGTCACCCGGCTTCACCCCGCCCGGGCCGTCGCCGCACCGCCCGTCGGTGCACGTCACGAGCACTGTCGTGATCCCCTCGTCGGCATAGCGGGCCAGCACGCCGCCGGTGCTCGTCGCCTCGTCGTCGGGGTGGGCGTGCACCGCCATCAGGGTCAGAGGTCGCTCAGCCATGCCATCACCCTACGGTCCGGCCCCGCCGGCCCGCCGGACCCTCTCGGACCTCGCCCGGAAGCGGGGCCCGCATCCTACCCAGCCCGGGACCGGCCCAGCGGAGTTCGGGCAATCCGCCGTCCGGTACGGCGTCCGCTCCTACATTCGACAGCACCAGCAGGTCGGAACAGGTCGGGACGCGGGAAAGAGGTCGATGACAGTGGCCGGTGCGGGATCGTTCACCGACCTACGGCAGATCGATGCCGGTGTCCTGAACGTGGGGTACGTGGACGCCGGGCCGCCCGACGGCCCCGCCGCGATCCTGCTGCACGGCTGGCCGTACGACATCCACAGTTTCGTCGACGTCGTACCGCTGCTCACCGCCGCCGGTTACCGGGTCGTCGTGCCGTACCTGCGGGGCTACGGCACCACCCGCTTCCTCTCCGACGACGCCGTGCGCAACGGCGAACCGGCCGCCATGGGGCTCGACCTCGTCGCGCTCATGGACGCCCTGCACATCGACAGCGCGAAGCTGGCCGGGTTCGACTGGGGTGCGCGGACCGCGGACGTCGTGGCCGCGTTGTGGCCCGAGCGCTGCCAGGGCCTGGTCTCGGTGAGCGGCTATCTCATCGCCGGCCAGGAATCGGGTAAGGCGCCGTTGCCGCCCAAGGCGGAACTGGCGTGGTGGTACCAGTACTACTTCGCCACCGAGCGCGGCCGCAACGGCTACGACAAGAACCGTCGTGACTTCAACAAGCTGATCTGGCGCACCGCGTCACCACGGTGGACATTCGACGACGCGACGTTCGACCGCAGCGCGGCGGCGTTCGACAACCCCGACCACGTCGACATCGTGGTGCACAACTACCGGTGGCGGCTGGCCCTCGCCGACGGCGAGCCACAGTACGACGACGTGGAGAAGCGCCTGGCCACGCAGCCGAAGATCACCGTGCCCAGCATCTCCCTGGAGGGGGACGCCAACGGCGCGCCGCACGTGGAGCCCAGCGTCTACGCCAAGCAGTTCACCGGGCGCTACGAGCACCGGACCATCGGCGGCGGTGTCGGGCACAACCTGCCGCAGGAGGCGCCGCAGGCGTTCGCGGACGCGGTGCTGGAGGTCTGACGGAGCCCGTCACCGCGGGCGGCCCGGCCGCTGCGGCTCCGGACGCTCCACGCGGACGGGATCGCCGCGGACGAGATCGTCGTGGATGCGCCAGCGGGCGGTGGTGACGGCCCGTCGGGCCACCTCGTCGCCGTCCTCGACGCGTTGCCGCAGCAGGTTCAGCGCGCGCCGCCGGTTGAGGCTGAACTGCCGTTCCTCGTCCACGACCACGACGATGCCCGAGGGGCGGTGCGTCGCCCGTACCGCGGTGCTGGCCTTGTTCCGGTGCTGGCCGCCCGGCCCTCCGGTGCGGCAGCCGACGATGTCGACATCCGCCTCGGAGAACGCCGTCGGCACCGCGTCGAGGTGGGGGCGCTGGGCGGTGACGTACCAGTTCTTCCGGCCGGTGCTCGTCCGGTAGGGGCTCGGGGCCTGCCAGCACAGCGTGCCGGTCCACGAGTCGGCGAACGCCTCCGCGTCGACACCGGAGATCTGGACGAGCACGGACCGGTCGCCGGGCACCGCCTGCACCTGCGCGACCGTCACCCCTCGACGGGTGCCCTCCGCCGTCAGGCGGCGCAGGAGCTGGGTCAGCGCCCAGGCACATTCCCGTGGGCCGCGCCCGGCGGACAGCAGCAGGAGCACGCTCACGACCGCCCCCGCCCACCACGGCGGCCCCGCCGGTCGGTCCGGCTGGCGGGCCCGAGGTCGGCCGTCTTGTAGGTGACCAGCGGAATCGTGTTGGCGACCGGCGTGGCCAGTCGGTGCTCGACGAGGTCGGCGACCACCTGCTCGATGCGCTTGTACGCGGTGGGCGCCTCCTCGAAGAGGAGTTGACGGTCACCGCACACCACGAGGGAACCCAGCGGCGTGCGGCGTAGCTCCTCGACGTCGACCCCCAGACGAGCCGCGTGGCCCGGGTCGAGGACAGGCCCGACCCGGGCCAGCTCGACGAAGTGGTTGCCCCGGCCGACCGTCCCGAGACCGTCGAGGTGACCGGCCGGGACATCACCCTCGACGACCGCCCAGGCCCTGTCGTCGGCGCCGATCGTCCGATCGAGGTCGGGGAACCGTGCGGCCAGCCGCTCCGGTACGGCCCGCTTGAGCCTGACGGGGAACACGGCGATGCCGCAGCCGATGTCGGAGCCCACCAGGAACGGGTACAGCACCGTCGACGCCATGGCCGCGCCGATCGGCGCGCCCTTGCCCGGGTGGAGGTCCGGCATCCCGGCAACGTGGATCATGCCGTCGAGGGCGGCCACCTGCTGGCACTGGGCGAGGGCGTCGGACTCGATCCAGCTGGTGGGCGAGGCGAACACCGTGACGGTGGCGGGGTTGGACGAGGGCAGAGACTGTTGCTGAATCAAGGAGAGCCCGCTTCTGACCGGGAGAACGTGGCAACGGACGAGTCACGCCGCCCGGGAAGGTGTCACCGGGGGCGGAGGGGGAGTGGGTCCGTCAGTACGTCATGGGAGTCACTCTCGCGAAGCGCGCCGCGTACGACAAGTGATTTACGCTGCCGCGATGAGCCCACCGCGCCGCATCCTGATCTACGGGGTGTACGGGTCCGGCAAGTCCACCCTCGCCGCGCGGTTGGCCGAACACCTCGGGCTGCCCTGGTACCCGGTGGACGACCTGCTCTGGGAGCCGGGTTGGGTCGAGGTGCCCGTCGCGCGGCAACGCGGTCGGATCGAGGAGATCTGCCGGCGGGACCGCTGGATCGTCGACGGGGCGTACCACGGCTGGCGGGACGTGCCGTTGGCCCGCGCCGACCTGGTCGTCGGCCTGGACTATCCCCGGTGGCTCTCGTTCGGGCGGTTGCTGCGGCGCACCGTCCGCCGGGTGCGCACGGGCGAGGAGATCTGCAACGGCAACCGCGAGACGCTGGGCAGCGTGCTGTCTCCGGACTCGATCCTGGTGTGGCACGTGACGGCGTTCGGTCGGGCGCGACGGCGGATGCGCGCCTGGCGGACCGATCCGTCCGCGCCGCCCGTGGTGTTGCTGCGCTCCCCGGCGGAGCTGGACGACTGGCTGGCCACCCTGCCCGGTCGCTGACGGATCAGGCCGGCCAGGTCGCGAGCCCGTGGACGCAGGGCGAGGACGGGCCGTTGCTGGTGGCCGGGAAACGGAACCGGCGCACCTCCTCGACCACGAAACCCGCTGTGGTGATGGCGGCCAGGGTGTCCCGGCCGGTGTGGCAGCCGGCGAACAACCTCGGCCACACCGTCGCGTCGAGCAGCCGCTGGGTCCGGTGCAGACGGCTCTGCCTCTCGGCCGCGACGTGTTCGAAGAACCGCAACTCGCCGCCGTGGCGCAGCACCCGGCCGGTCTCGGCCAGCGCGCTCGCCTGATCGGGCACTGTGCACAGCACCAACGCGACCACTGCGGCGTCGAACTCGCCGGCCCCGCCGGGCAGCCGGTCGGCCAGTCCGTCGACGACAGTGATCGGGACCGGTGCGGACGACGCCGCGCGTTCGGCGGCGGCCCGTAGACGCCGTTCCGGTTCGACGGCGACGACCTCGGTCACCGACGGCGGATAGTGGGAGAACATCCGTCCGTTGCCCGCACCGATCTCGATCACCCGGCCGGACAGACCGGCGACCAGGTCCCGCCGGAAGGCCGCCGTACCGGCCCGGTCCATGGCGACGCTCAGCCGTTCGTAGACCCGGGCGAACACCGGGTGCGACACCTCGGCCACGGCCACCTCCGGGTCTCCGTCGGACTGTTTCTCCGGCGATTGTCCTGCACCGGCGCACGCTTTCCGTCTTACTGGGTGGCAGCACGACTAACCCATGCAGGAAGGACGTGGTTCGACCATGAAGATCGTCGTCATCGGGGGCAGCGGCCTCATCGGTTCCAAGCTCGTGGACGACCTCCGCGCCCAGGGCCACGAGGTGGTGCCGGCATCGCCGAAGACCGGCGTGAACACCCTGACCGGTGAAGGGGTGGCCGATGCGCTGACCGGTGCCGACGTCGTCGTCGACGTGTCGAACTCGCCGTCGTTCGAGGACAAGGCCGTGCTGGAGTTCTTCGAGACGTCCACCCGGACGCTCCTCGCCGCCGCGTCGGACGCCGGGGTGGGCCACTACGTGGTGCTCTCCATCGTGGGGAGCGACCGGATCCCGGACAGTGGCTACATGCGGGCGAAGGTCGCCCAGGAGAAGCTCGTCGCCGCCTCCGGGACCCCGTACTCGATCGTGCACGCCACCCAGTTCTTCGAGTTCCTCCAGGGGATCGTCGACGCCGCCACGGACGGCGACACCGTGCACCTCGCCCCGGTGTTCATCCAACCGATGGCCGCTGACGACGTCGCGGCCGCGGTGGCGCAGGTCGTGGTCGGTGCGCCGACGAACGCCGTGGTCGAGATCGCCGGCCCGGAGCAGTTCCGCCTCGACGACCTGGGCCGAGACCTCCTCACCGCCCAGCAGGACCATCGGTCGGTGGTGGCCGACCCGGACGCCCGCTACTTCGGCGCGAAGCTCGGCGAACGCTCCCTCGTTCCCGCCGACGGCGCCCGCCTCGCCGGTACGCGTCTCGACGACTGGCGGGCGCGGGCGACCAGCCGACGGTGACGCGGTCCGCTACGTCGCCGTGCCGGGCGGATCGGCCCGCTCACCGAGGCGCCGCACCAGGTCCCGGGCCGCCGCGGTGAACGGCTCGTCGGATTCGCCCGGCCAGTGCCCACGGATGGGTGGGGGGACGCTGTCACTGGGCGGCGTCACCACGTCGCGCGGATCACGGTACCGGCGATCCACCCGGACGGCGGGGCCGCCGACGTCGTCCGGCACCGGTGTCCGGTGCCCCGAGAAGATCCAGCCGCCGATGGGGTCGGTGTCACTCCACAGGTTCACCCACCGCCAACCGACCCGGCGGCCGATCTCGTGCAGCGCCACGTCGTCGACGTACGCGGGGAAGAGCCGCGCGTAGAGGCGGCGCAGCGGCGACCCGTGGGTGAGCAGAGCGATGCGGTCGCCGACGTGCGGCGGCAACTGGAGCACCGTCGCGGCGAGCAGGACCGAACCGTGGCTGTGCCCGGTGAGCAGCACCGCGTGCCCGCGCTCGACGAGGTACGTGATGCGACGGGCCAACTCCGGCACGGCCCGCTCCGAGTAGCAGGGTGGAGCGAACGGGTGGGCGGCCCGAGGCCAGAAGGTGCCCAGGTCCCAGAGGACGCCGATGTGCCGGCGGAACGGGACGGTCCGGTAGGTGAAGATCCCCCCGATGATCAGACCGAGGATGGCCACCGCGATCACCCAGCTCCCGAACGCGATGCCGAAGGTGGTCGCGTCCGCCGGCAGGCCGAGGTTTCGTTCGAGGAGGTCGCTGGGAAACTCCCCGAGCAGGCCGATGGTGGTGGTGGCCGTGGTGAGCCCGGCGAGGCACCCGTAGAACACGGCCAGCGGAACCAGCTTCTCGGTGAAGCGGGCCCGGGCGATGGCGTCGCGGACCTGCCGTAGTCGAGGTTCGGCCTCCGCGGGGGCCTGCGGGTAGTCGTGCGCCACGATCGCCGCCGCGGCGCGACGCCGACCGCGACGGGTGAGCAGGACGACGAGGCCGGCGACGACGAGAGTGGCCAGCAGCGCTCGGATGAATCCGTAGATCACCCACGTGTACGCCCGGGGCGGGCCGGTGGCGATGCCCTCCCCGGTCGGCACGTCGCGGTCGAGGAAGTCCGCCACCCGGTAGACCAGCTCGGCGGAGTACGCCCCGGACAGACTGATCCCGGTTGCCGCGATGACGAGGGCGCCCAGCCCGAACAGCGGGGTGCCACCGCGTTGCCGATGGCAGAGCAGGACCACGCCCAGCACGACCAACAATGCCGTCTGTGCGGCGAACAGGACGGCCAGGGTCGTCTCGTACCCGGGAAGCCCGTGTCCCTCGTGCCAGCGGCGTGGCCCGGTCAGCAGGTGAGCCAGGACGGCGACGGTCACGACGACGGCGACGTTCCGCAGCGTTCGGGTGACCCGGTCGAGCCGGTGATCGTCGGCGGCCCGGTCGATCAGCGGCGGCGTGCACAGCAGGCCCACGCAGCCCGCCAGGATCACGGCGGTCACCACCGTCAGCGCGACAGTGACCCCGGTGGCGCCGGTCGCGCTCCGGGCCAGCAGCACGGTGAGGTCCAGTGTCGCGAAGGCCGCAGCGACGTGGATGGCGCGCAACCGGCCCACCAGCGGCTCGGCGTCCCACTGGCCGACCGTGCCGAGCCGCGACCCGCCGATCCCCTGGTCGGGCGCGCGAAACGCCTCGAACGTCCGCCCCGGGCGGCTGCTGATCCGCCAGATCAGGCCGATCGCGGCGAGCGGCACCAGCGCGGTCGACGCCAGTTGCGCCCCGACCGGCCGCTCTCCCAACCAGGACAACCAGCTGCGCCCCGCCAGGCAGCGCGGCGAGGACAGGCACTTCCAGCCCACCAGATCCAGGGCGACGCCGGCGACGGCGAGCACGTACAGCACGGTGAGGGTCAGCGCCAGCAGACGGCACAGGGACTTGACCACCGCCTCGGAATCGGGGCTCGCCGGGCGCATCCAGGTCGCGACGTTGACCAGCATGAACGGCAGGAGGAAAACCACGGCGAGGGTACGGGCGACGGTCCCGGAGGGCAGATCACCCCAGCGGTACGCCTCCACGGTCACACCGCGCGCGACGGTGCTGTCCGAGCCCTGTGGTCGCGGCCGGTAGAAGCCACCGCTCTGGTCACCCGCCACCTGTGCGGTCTGCCGCAGGTCCAGCACCTGAGCGGCGCTCGCGCCGGAGACCCCATGCACCCGCAGCTCCACGACGTCGCGGGGACCGTCCGGCCCGCTCAACCGTGCTGATCCATGCGACGTCCCCCCGCAGGCGCTCGGCCGCCCCCGTGTCCCACGACCCGACCGGAGCGAGCCTGGTGCTCACCAATCCGGCCCGCCGCCCCGACGACGGCGGACCGGTCTACCCGATCCGGACGGGATCAACCGCGGCGGGCGACGAGGAGTTTGCCGGTCACTCGACACCCGGACCGGCCGCCGCCGGTTCGCGTCCACCGGGCCGGGTCGCCCGCGCCACCTCGGTGCGGTAGGCGCGTGGCGAGAAACCGGTAGCGCGCTTGAACGCCACGCTGAGGGCACTCTCGGAGCCGTAGCCGACAGCCTGCGCGATGCTGGCGACAGTGTCGGAACCGCGCCGGATACGGTCCGCCGCCAGTTCGATCCGCCAGCCGGTCAGGTATTCCAGGGGTCCGACGCCGACGACCCGCTTGAAGCGGGCGGCCAGTGTCGACCGGGAGACGGCGGCGGTCCGGGCGATGGCGTCGACCGTCCACGGCTGCGCGGGGCGCGCGTGCAGCGCCCGCAGCGCGGGGGCGATCACCGGGTCGGCGAGGCCGGCCAACCAGCCACTGGTGAGCTCGGGGTCGCGGGCCAGGTGCAGGCGCAGAACCCGGATCAGCAGGACGAGCGCCAGGTGCTCGGCGACGAGCGTGGACCCGAGTCGTGTCTGCCGCAGTTCGGCGTCGATCTCGCTGAGCGCCCACTGGACGGTGGTGGCCTCGGGGGTGTCGGCGGGCACGTGGATGACTGGCGGGAGGCTGTCGAGCAGGAGGCCGCGCGCCCGTTCGCCCAGGGAGAACGCGCCGCCGATGAGGAAGACGTCGTCGCCGTCACCGGCGTGCGCCACACCGCCGTCGGCGGCGGCGAAGAGTGGGTACGCGGGCTCGACGGGCACGTCGGGATCGCTGAAGAGGGTGTAGGCCACCGGCCGGGTCAGCAGGAAGCAGTCCCCCTCGCCGAGGCTGATCGACTCGTCGTGGCCCGCGACCCGCAGGGAGCACCGGCCGCGCCGGACGGCGTTGAACTTGGCCCCGGCCGGCGCGTCGAAGGCGACGGCCCAGCGCCCGCCCGCGACCAGGCCGGCGGAGAGGTGGCTCGAAGCGCCCAGCAACGCCAGGACATCTTCGAGGGGATCCATCCCGACCTCCTGGACGCTCACTAAAGTATGAAGGACCCTAGACTATAGGCAGTCCGATTCCGATGTTCCTAGCCTGGGTTCCATGACATCGAACCCACGCCTCACCACCCCCTTCACCGCCCGCAGCGCCGCCGCCGAGATCCTCGACGGTGTCGACCTGACGGGCCGCCGGATGATCGTCACCGGGGGAGCCTCCGGCATCGGTGTCGAGACGGTGCGCGCGCTGGCCAGGGCCGGCGCCGAGGTCACTGTCGCGACCCGTGATCCCCGACGCGCCGACGCGCTGGTCAAGGAGTTCGCGTCGGACGCCACCAGCGGCGTGGTCAGCGCGTCCGCGCTCGACCTCGCCGACCTGGCGTCGGTCGACGCCTTCGTCGCGGGCTGGCAGGGCCCGCTCGACGTGCTGGTCGCCAACGCGGGGATCATGGCGATCCCGACCCGGCAGCTCACCGCCCAGGGCTGGGAGCTTCAGCTCGCGACCAACTACCTCGGCCACTTCGCGCTCGCCCGAGGGCTGCACGACAACCTGCGGGCCGCCGAGGCGGCTCGGGTCGTCGTGGTCAGCTCCGGAGCACACCTGGCCGCGCCGCTGGACTTCGACGACCCGCAGTTCGAGCGGCGCCCGTACGACCCGTGGTCGGCGTACGGCCAGTCGAAGACCGCCGAGGTCCTGCTCGCGGTCGGCATCAGCCGCCGATGGGCGGAGGACGGGATCACCGCGAACGCCCTCAACCCCGGGTACATCTTCACCAACCTCCAGCGTCACATCGACGACGACACGATGCGCGCGATGGGCGCCATGGACGAGGCGGGGAACCTCATCGAGGCGGACTACTACAAGAAGCCCGACCAGGGCGCGTCGACCACCGTGCTGCTCGCCGGCTCGCCCCTGCTCGACGGCGTCAGCGGCCGGTACTTCGACGACAACCAGGAGGCGGAGGTCGTGCCCGGCGGCCCCGACGCCACCGGCGGGGTGGCTGCCCACGCCATGGATCCGGCTGCCGCCGATCGGCTCTGGGCGTACGCCGAGAAGACGCTCGCCTCGCGCTGAGCGCCGCCGGCGTCGGGAGGATTGATCCGACCAGGGCGGGGTAGGTGCCGCCATGGTCGCTGCCGGTCGGCGCGGAGCGGACGAGGGTGCTCCGGCCCGCGCCGGCGACGGCGCCACGGGTGGTCTGTCGGGCACGGTGGGCCGGATGCGCGGCCGCGCGGTGGCCACCGTGCGCGACCGGGTCCGCCGGGTACGGGCCGTTGGCGGTCTGTCGGTGCAGGCGGGGCTGGCGGCGGCGCTGTCCTGGTTCGTGGCGCACGAGCTGCTCAACGTCTCGCAGCCGGTGTTCGCGCCGATCAGCGCTGTCTCGACCCTTGCCGCGTCGGTCGGTCAACGGCTGCGTCGGACCGTCGAGCTGATCCTCGGGGTGACCGTCGGGGTGCTGATCGGCGATCTGTTGCTCGTGGTGATCGGCACCGGGTGGTGGCAGCTCTCCCTGGTCGTCGTGCTGGCGATCGTGGTCGCGTTGTTCCTCGCCGGCAGTGCCGCCGTGGTGATCCAGGCCGGTGCGACGGCGGTGCTCATCGCCACGCTCAGCCCGTCGATCCGTGACCTGGAGATTCCTCGGTTCGTGGATGCCCTGGTCGGGGGAGGCGTGGCGCTGCTGGTCACCGCGGTACTCCTGCCGTTGAACCCGCTCCGGGTGCTCAACCGCGCCGCGCGGCCGGCGCTCGACCTCCTGGTCACCCAGTTGGAGGCCACTGCCGGCGCGTTGGCGGAGCGTGATGCCGCTCGTGCCCGCACCGCCCGGGGTGAGCTGCGGCGGAGCAAGGGCCCACTGAAGGCGTTCGTCGAGGCGACCCAGGGTGCCCGGGAGGCCAGCACCCTGTCGCCGGTGTACCGGCACCAGCGGCGCGGGCCGGTGGGTCGCTACGCGCAGGCGGCGGAGCCGATCGACCGCGCGATCCGCAACAGCGGAACGTTGATCCGTCGAGCGGTGACCCTGATCGAGGACGACGAACCGGTTCCGGAGCCGCTGCCGCAGGCGGTGGCCGATCTCGCCGAGGCCGTGCGCGTACTGAAGCGGCAGTTCGCCGCCGGCGTGGAGCCGGACCGGGCGCGGGAGCAGTCGCTGCGGGCGGTGCGGATGGCCGGTCGGGCCTACCGCGAGGGCGTCGGCTTCTCCGGTGCGGTGGTGGTGGCGCAGGTCCGTACCACTGTCAGCGACCTCCTGGTGGCCACCGGGTTGCACCAGGAGGACGCGAATCGCCTGGTCAGGCGCAATTTTGGGGATCTTTGAGGATCGGCTCAGGCCGCTCGCCGAACAGTTTGGCACCGCGGTGAGCCATCATGGGTTGCGTTCTGAGCCAAAGTGGTGCCATGATGGTGCCATGGAGCTGAGGTCGTACGTCGAGAACCTGCGCAACGAGTTCGCCGTGGCCGCGGAGGGCGTCGACGCCGACGGCCGCGCGCTGGCCGAGCGGCTCTTCACCCAACTGGAGGCGGCCACCCGCCTCACCCTGCTGGAGGCACTGTCCGACGCGGCCGACGAGATCACCCGTGACCTGGCGCCGGGCTCGGTGCACGTCCGCCTGCGTGGGCGCGAGCCCGACTTCGTGGTGACGCCGGCCAGCCCGCCGGTCGACGAGACGCGCGAGGTCAGCGGCCCGCCGACGCTGCCGGCGCCACCGCCGGCGCCCGAGGGCGAGGACGGTGGCACCTCGCGGATCAACCTCCGCCTTCCCGACCACCTGAAGGCCAGCGTCGAGGAGGCCGCCGGGCGCGCCGGGCTCTCCGTCAACGCCTGGCTGGTGCGCGCCGTCGCCGGTGCCGTCGGGGCGGGCGACACCGAACGCCGGCCACCCCGCCGGCCGGAGCCGCGCTCCGGTCAGCACTTCACCGGCTGGGCGCGCTGACCCCGTCGTACCCCCTTTCTTCCTCCACGCCGCCGACCAGCGGCGACCGCCACCGACCACCGTCCGGGAGACCACCATGCCTGTTTTCGAGACGCCAGAGCCCATCGCCGTCCAGATCGAACTGCCCGTCGGGGACGTCTGGATCAGCGCGACCGACCGCACCGACACGGTGGTGACGGTGCGACCCCGCGACCCGTCGAGCAAGGCCGACGTGAGCACCGCCGAACAGGCCACCGTCCAGTACGACGCCGGAAAGCTGCTGATCAGGGTGCCGAAGACGTGGCGGCGCTACGGCTTCTGGTCCGGCCCGTCGGTCGACGTCCTGATCGAGCTACCGACCGGGTCGCAGGTGCACGCCGAGTCGTCGTGGGCGGCGTTCCGCTGCGAGGGCCAACTCGGCGAGTGCCGCATCAAGACCGGCAGCGGGATCCGCCTCGACGGGACCGGGCCGCTGGACATCGACAGCAGCCACGGCGAGGTCGCCGTGGAGCGGGTCACCGGCTCCGCCCGGGTGAAGGCGTCGTCCGGCAAGGTACGCCTCGGCGCGGTCGACGGACCCGTCGAGATCAAGAACTCCTCCGGCGACTGCTGGATCGGCCGCAGCGGCGGCGACGTCCGGGTCAACACCGCGTACGGCGACATCACCCTCGACGCGACCACCGCCTCGGTGACGGCACGCACCGCCTACGGCAACCTCCGGCTGGGCGAGGTCGTCCGGGGTGCGATCGACCTGACCACCTCGTACGGGGCCATCGAGGTCGGCATCCGGCGCGGGACGGCCGCCTGGCTCGACGTCAGTTCCAAGCACGGCCGCGTACACAACGCCCTGGAGAGCACCGACAGCCCGGCGCAGACCGACGAGACGGTCGAGGTCCGGGCGAACACCTCCTACGGCGACATCATGATCCGCCGCGCCTGACCCGCCACCCACGGACCGTAAAGAGGAGACCATGACCAGCTCCACGAAGCCCGCGATCGTCGCGACCGATCTCCGGAAGTCCTACGGCGACACGGTCGTGCTGGACGGCATCGACCTGATGATCACCGAGGGAACCATCTTCGCGTTGCTCGGCCCGAACGGCGCCGGCAAGACCACCACGGTGCAGATCCTCTCCACCCTGGTCGCCGCCGACGGCGGGCAGGCCCGCGTCTTCGGCCACGACCTGCAGCGGGATCCGGACGCGGTACGCGAGCTGATCGGGGTCACCGGCCAGTTCTCCGCCGTCGACAACCTGCTCACCGGCCGGGAGAACCTGAACCTGATGGCGGACCTGCGTCACCTGGACAAGACGTCCGGCCGGCGACGGGTCGACGAGCTGCTCGACCAGTTCGACCTGGCCGACGCGGCGGACAAGCCGGCGTCGACGTACTCCGGTGGGATGCGCCGACGGCTCGACCTCGCCATGACCCTGGTCGGTGAGCCCCGCGTCATCTTCCTCGACGAGCCGACCACCGGCCTCGACCCGCGTAGCCGCCGCGCCATGTGGGAGATCATCCGCGGCCTCGTCGCCGAGGGCGTCACCATCCTGCTCACCACGCAGTACCTGGAGGAGGCCGACCAGCTCGCCGACCGCGTCGCCTTCCTCGACCACGGCCGGCTGATCGCCGAGGGCACGCCGCGCGAGCTCAAGCGGCTCATCCCCGGAGGCCACGTCGTGCTGCAGTTCGCCGACCAGGAAGGGCTCGCCTCGGCCGCCCGTGCGCTGCCGGTCGCCACCCGGGACGATGCCGCGCTCACCCTCCAGGTGCCGAGCGACGGCGGGGTCGGGGCGCTGCGCTCCCTGCTCGACCAGCTCGACCGCGCCTCGATCACGGTGGCCGGGCTCACCGTGCACACCCCCGACCTCGACGACGTCTTCCTCACCCTCACCGGTCAGCCCGACACCCGCGCCGGCCGACCCGACCACGAAAGGGCCCCCGCGCGATGAGCACGCTCTCCCTCGCCGTCCGTGACTCGAGCACGATGCTGCGGCGCAACCTCCTGCACATGCGGCGCTACCCGTCGATGACCTTCCTGCTCATGGGCATCCCGGTCATCATCCTGCTGCTCTTCGTCTACGTCTTCGGCGGCACGCTCGGCGCCGGGCTGGGGCCGTCCGGCGGCCGATCCGAGTACGCCAACTACGTCACCCCCGGCATCCTGCTCATCACGGTGGTCAGCGCGGCCCAGGGCACCGCCATCTCGGTCGCGATGGACATGACCGAGGGCATCATCGCCCGGTTCCGGACGATGGCGATCTTCCGGCCGTCGGTCCTCACCGGTCACGTCCTGGGCAGCCTCGCGCAGACCCTGCTCAGCCTCGCGGCCGTCACCGGCGTGGCGTTGCTCGTCGGTTTCCGACCCACCGCCAACCCGGTCGAGTGGCTGGCCGCCGTCGGTGTCCTCGCCATGGTCACCTTTGCGCTGACCTGGCTGTCGGTCGCCCTCGGCCTGGTCAGTGACAGCGTCGAGACGGCCAGCAACCTGCCCATGCCACTGATCCTCCTGCCCTTCCTGGGCAGCGGGTTCGTCCCGACCGACTCCATGCCCACAGTGGTGCGGTGGTTCGCCGAGTACCAGCCCTTCACGCCCGTCATGGAGACCCTGCGCGGCCTGCTCCTCGGCACCGGGATCGGCGCCAACGGGATCATCGCGGTCAGCTGGTGCGCCGTCATCACCGTCGCGTGCTTCTTCTGGGCCAAGACCCTCTACAACCGCAACCGGGTCGCCTGATCCGACCGGCGCTCCGCCACCGGACCACCCCCGCACCGCAGCATCGCCTCCGCGCTGGAAGCCGGCGGCTCGGCCCATCGGGTCGGGTCGCCGGCTCTCCGTGTTCGCGGGGTGCCCGCCCCGCCTGTCGGCGCCTGCCCCGCCTGCCGGCGGTGCCTGCATGATCGACTCGGGTTCCGGGATGTCGGTCTGTCGCAGCGCCTCGGATACCGCGATGTCACAGAACACGAGTGGATCAACCAGACCTCGCGGCCATGGCCGCGCCCGACGCGCTCCTTCGTGGGCGGATGGACCCGGGCGATCACGAAACGTCGAATGTTATCGATAACACGACTGTCGCGCTGCCCCGCGGGATCCGCCGAAATGCTCAGCTATGAGCCAACGCGGTCGACTGCGGCCGTTTCGCGGATCTGGCCGTCGATCCGGGGCGCCTCGATGATGTTATCGCTGACATCATGATCGAGCGCGACACTGTCGCAGTCGGATGATCGACTCGTCGCGTCCGACCGGCAGTGCCGGTCGTCCAGCCTGCCGAGGTGCCTCCGGTCGTCGCCCGATCCGCGTGGCGCTCCGTCCGAGGCCTGGGTGCCGTGGTCGGCACCACATTTGCGCGTTTTGCACCGGTCCGTTATTGACGCGCCCCAGTTGGTCCGCCTTCGCTGTTCCGTTACGGAGCTGTTGCGGGTGGATGTCTTGACGGGGGTTGATGTGAGCGTTAACACTATCCCCGTTAACGGTGGAGGTGAACATGAACCGTGTGGACGGAGCAGGCGACCGCTATGTCGTCGGTGTCGACTACGGCACCCTGTCCGGGCGAGCTCTGGTGGTCCGTGTCGGTGATGGTGCCGAGTTGGGGACCGCGGTGCACGAGTACGGCGACGGAGTTATCAGCGCGGCGCTCCCGGGAGGTCGACAGCTACCCCCGGACTGGGCCCTGCAGAACCCGGAGGACTACCGCGACGTGCTGCGGTACGCCGTTCCGGCGGCGTTGTCAGCCGCCGGGGTGGATCCTGCCGCGGTCGTCGGCATCGGCATCGACTTCACCGCCTGCACGGTGCTGCCGACCAGCGCCGACGGCACCCCGCTCTGCGAGGACCCCGAGCTGCGCGACCGACCGCACGCCTGGGTGAAGCTGTGGAAGCACCACGCCGCGCAGCCGCACGCCGACCGGATCAACGCGCTGGCCCACGAGCGGGCAGAGCCGTGGATCGGCCGGTACGGCGGCAAGATCTCCGCCGAGTGGCAGTTCGCCAAGGGGCTCCAGATCCTGGAGGAGGACCCTGAGGTCTACCACCGTGCCGAGCGCTTCATCGAGGCGGCCGACTGGATCGTCTGGCAGCTCTGCGGCACCGAGACCCGCAACGTCTGCACGGCCGGCTACAAGGGCATCCTGCAGGACGGTCAGTACCCTTCCGAGGACTTCCTGACCGCGCTCAACCCCGGCTTCGGTGACTTCGTGGCCAAGTTGGACGGCCCGTTGCTGCCTCTCGGCGCCCGGGCCGGCTCGCTCACCGCGCGGGCCGCCGCCTGGACCGGCCTGCCGGAGGGGATCGCGGTGGCCGTCGGCAACGTCGACGCGCACGTCACCGCGGCGTCCGCGCAGGCGGTGGAGCCCGGCCGGCTCGTCGCCATCATGGGCACCTCGACCTGCCACGTGGTCAACGGCGCGGAGGTCGCCGAGGTGGCCGGGATGTGCGGTGTCGTGGACGGCGGCATCAGCGCCGGCGCATGGGGTTACGAGGCCGGGCAGAGCGGTGTCGGGGACATCTTCGGCTGGTTCGTCGAGCACGCCGCCCCGGCCGGTTCCGACACGCACGAGCGCCTCACCGAGTTGGCCGCGAGTCAGCCCGTCGGCGCGCACGGCCTGATCGCGCTGGACTGGTGGAACGGCAACCGGTCACTGCTGGTCAACCACGACCTGAGCGGGATGATCGTCGGGATGACCCTGGCCACCCGGCCGCAGGACATCTACCGGGCGCTGCTGGAATCCACCGCGTACGGCACCCGGATGATCATCGAGGCCTTCGTCGAGGCTGGCGTCCCGGTCAACGACCTGGTGATCGCCGGTGGTCTCACCAACAACGCGCTGCTGATGCAGATCTACGCCGACGTGACCAGGCGACCGCTGAACATCATCGCCTCGGCGCAGGGGCCGGCACTGGGATCGGCGATCCACGCCGCCGTCGCCGCCGGAGAGTTCCCCACGGTCCACGAGGCGTCGCAGGCGATGGGTCGGGTGCACGAGGCCGTCTACCGTCCGGACCCCGAGCGGGCCCGCGCCTACGACGCCCTCTACGCCGAGTACCGCGCGCTGCACGACCACTTCGGTCGCGGGGGCAACGACGTCATGATGCGCCTGCGGGCGATCCGCAACGCGGCTGTCGACAGCGCCGCGACCACACCCGAGACCGCGTTGGAGGTGGTCGCGTGAACGCCGAGGTGACCCGACAGATCCGTGAGCTGCGTGAGACGGTCGCGCGCCTGCACGGCGAGCTGACCCGCTACAACCTGGTCGCCTGGACGTCCGGCAACGTCTCCGCCCGGGTTCCCGGCCAGGACCTGCTGGTGATCAAGCCGAGCGGGGTGAGCTACGACGACCTCACCGCGGACACGATGGTGGTCTGCGACCTCGACGGTGTCCTCGTCGAGGGCGACTTCGCCCCGTCCAGCGACACCGCCGCCCACGCCTACGTCTACCGGGCCATGCCCGAGGTGGGTGGTGTGGTGCACACGCACAGCTCGTACGCCACCGCCTGGGCCGCGTGCGGGGAGTCGATTCCCTGCCACCTCACCGCGCAGGCCGACGAGTTCGGCGGGGAGATCCCGATCGGCCCGTTCGCGCTGATCGGCGGCGACGACATCGGCAAGGGCATCGTCGCCACGCTCTCCGGGCACCGCTCGCCCGCGGTGCTGATGCGCAACCACGGCGTGTTCACCATCGGCCGGGACGCGAAGGCGGCGGTCAAGGCGGCGGTCATGTGCGAGGACGTGGCGCGTACCGCGCACCTGGCCCACACCCTCGGTCAGCCGGTGCCGATGGCGCAGGCGGACATCGACGCCCTCTACGACCGCTACCAGAACGTCTACGGTCAACAACCAGTCGCACCGGCGGGTTCCTGACTCTTCCCCGATCATCAGGACCCGCCGGTCTGCACCACCACGCACCAGCACGCACCACCCGCGTACGCCGCTCTTCGGGTTCTTCGGCGGTCGGCGCGGTTACCCACCACATCCAGCCAAGGAGATTCGATGGGAAAGATGCGAACGCAGTCCGTTCGGTGGCGCGCTGTCGCGGTCCTCGCCAGCGCGTTGCTGGTCGGCAGCGTGGCGGCCTGTGGCAACAGCGACACCGGCGGCGGCGGCGGGTCCACGGACGACGGCAAGATCACGATGGGCTTCTCCCAGGTCGGTGCGGAGAGCGGGTGGCGTACCGCGAACACCACCTCGATCAAGGAATCCGCCGCTGCCGCGGGCATCGAGCTGAAGTTCGATGACGCGCAGCAGAAGCAGGAGAACCAGATCAAGGCGATCCGCAACTACATCCAGCAGAAGGTCGACGTGATCGCCTTCTCGCCGGTGGTGGAGTCCGGCTGGGACACCGTGCTCAAGGAGGCCAAGGACGCCGGCATCCCGGTCATCCTGACCGACCGCTCGGTCGACTCGGCCGACAAGACGCTGTACAAGACGTTCCTCGGCTCGGACTTCGTCAAGGAGGGCCGTCTCGCCGGTGAGTGGCTGGTCGAGCAGAAGAAGACCGCCTCGGGTCCGGTGAACATCGTCGAGCTGCAGGGCAACACGGGTGCGGCGCCGGCGAACGACCGCAAGAAGGGCTTCGGTGAGGCGATCGCCGCCAACCCGAACCTGAAGATCATCGCCTCCCAGCCGGGTGACTTCACCCGGGCCGGTGGCAAGCAGGTCATGGAGCAGTTCCTCAAGGCCAACCCGAAGATCGACGTGCTGTTCGCGCACAACGACGACATGGGTCTGGGTGCGCTGGAGGCCATCACCGCCGCCGGCAAGGTGCCGGGCAAGGACATCACCATCATCACCGTCGACGCGGTCAAGGACGGCATGCAGGCGCTCGCCGACGGGAAGTTCAACTTCATCGCGGAGTGCAGCCCGCTGCTCGGCCCACAGCTGATGGACCTCGCCAAGAAGGTGCACGCCGGCGAGGAGGTGCCGCCTCGGATCGAGACCGAGGAGACCACCTTCACCCAGGAGCAGGCCAAGGAAGCGCTGCCCAACCGTAAGTACTGATCGACGCCGGGGTCGCCGCGCTCGCGTGGCGGCCCCGCCGCGTCGTCCCCCTACCCGCAACGGACCGGGCATGGCCCGCGACCACCCCGTGCCACGCCCGTCCGGACGACCGGGCGGGCGCACGGGAGCGCAGCGGCCCTTCCGTGTCGACGACCCAGAAGAGGTCTGATGGGATGACGGATAGCCGTCCGGTCCTGACGATGACCGGGATCAGCAAGTCCTTCCCCGGGGTGCGCGCACTCCACGACGTCAACTTCCGGCTTTTCCCCGGCGAGGTGCACGCCCTGATGGGCGAGAACGGCGCGGGCAAGTCGACCCTCATCAAGGTTTTGACCGGTGTCTACGACACCGACGGCGGCACGATCACCCTCGACGGCCAGCAGGTGTCCTTCAGCGGACCGATGCAGGCGACCGCCGCCGGGGTGAGCACCGTCTTCCAGGAGGTCAACCTCTGCACCAACCTGTCGGTGGCGGAGAACATCTTCATCGGCCGTGAGCCCCGACTCCTCGGCGCCGTCCGCTGGGGTGAGGTCCGCCGCCGGGCCCGGGAGCTGCTGACCCGCCTCGACCTCGACCTCGACGTCAGCGCGCCACTGGGCTCGTACTCTCTGGCGATCCAGCAGATGGTCGCCATCGCCCGGGCGATCGACATCAAGGCGCGGGTGCTGATCCTGGACGAGCCCACGTCCAGCCTCGACGCCGGTGAGGTGGCGCAACTGTTCCGCATCATGCGGCAACTGCGCGACGAGGGCATCGCGATCCTGTTCGTGACCCACTTCCTCGACCAGGTCTACGAGATCGCCGACCGGATCACCGTGCTGCGCAACGGTGGTCTCGTCGGTGAGTACCTGACCGCTGAGCTGCCCCAGCTCTCCCTCGTCGAGAAGATGATCGGCAAGGAACTCGACGTCCTGGAGGGCATCGAGGAGCACTCCCGGCGGGACCTCGCCGCCGTCGAGGAGGGCACCCCACTGGTGTCGGTGTCGGACTTCGCCCGGAAGGGCGCGGTGGAGCCGTTCAGCCTCACCATCCACGCCGGTGAGGTGGTGGGCCTGGCCGGGCTGCTCGGCTCCGGGCGTACCGAGGTGGCCCGGTTGTTGTTCGGCGCCGACCGGACCGACGGTGGTCAGGTCACCGTCGACGGCACGGCGAGCAGCCTGCGTACCCCCGCCCAGGCCATCGAGCAGGGCGTCGGCTTCTGCTCGGAGAACCGCCGTGCGGAGGGCATCGTCGCGGACCTGTCGGTCCGCGAGAACATGATCCTCGCCATGCAGGCCGCCCGTGGCTGGCTGCGACCGATCCCGCGCCGCCGTCAGGACGAGCTGGTCGACAAGTACATCAAGGCGCTCAGCATCCGGCCCGCGGACCCGGAGGTGCCGGTACGCAACCTGTCCGGCGGCAACCAGCAGAAGGTGCTGCTGGCCCGGTGGCTGATCACCGAACCACGGCTGCTGATCCTCGACGAACCGACGCGGGGCATCGACATCGGCGCGAAGACCGAGATCCAGAAGCTGGTGACCCAGTTGTCCGACGGCGGGATGGCGGTGCTGTTCATCTCCGCCGAGCTGGAGGAGGTGCTGCGTCTCAGCCACAAGGTCGCGGTCATGCGGGACCGGCAGATGGTCGCCCAGTTCGCCAACGACGAGAGCCTGGACGCCGACCGCATCATGCAAACCATTGCCAGTGGGTCCCTCCAGGAGGCAGACCGATGAGCGCCACCATGGGCCGCTACCGGGCGGTGACCGGTCACCGGCTGTTCTGGCCCGCCGCCGTGCTGGTCGTCATGCTCGCCGCGAACACGATCTACCGTCCCGGGTTCCTGTCCATCGAGCTCAAGGACGGGCACCTGTACGGCACGCCGATCGACATCCTGCGCCTGAGCGCACCGTTGATCCTCGTCGCGCTGGGCATGACGCTCGTCATCTCGACCGGGGGCATCGACCTGTCGGTCGGCTCGCTCTGCGCGATCAGCGGCGCGATCGCCTGCATGTACATCAGCAAGCAGCCCGACCAGAACAGCCTCACGGTGGTGCTGACCGCGCTGGCGTTGGCGATGGCGATCTCACTGGTGCTCGGCGCCTGGAACGGGGTGCTGGTGGCCGTGATCGGGATTCAACCGATCATCGCCACGCTGATCCTCATGGTGGCGGGTCGTGGCCTCGCCCAGCTGATCACCCAGGGTCAGATCATCACCATCAACTCGGAGCCGTTCCGGGCGATCGGGCTGGGCCACCTGCTGACCCTGCCGCTGGCCATCTTCATCGCCCTCGCCGCGGCGCTCGTCGTCGCCGGGTTCACCCGCCGCACCGCCCTCGGCATGATCGTCGAATCGGTGGGCGGTAACGCGGAGGCGAGTCGACTCGCCGGCATCCGTTCCGGCCGGGTCATCTTCCTCGCGTACGTGATCAGCGCCGCCTGCGCGGCGGTCGCCGGCTTCATGATGACGGCCAACGTGTCGAGCGCCGACGGCAACGCGGTCGGCCTCTGGGTGGAGTTGGACGCCATCCTCGCTGTCGTCATCGGCGGCACGTCCCTCGCGGGTGGCCGGTTCTTCCTCAGCGGCACGATCCTCGGCGCGCTGATCATCCAGACCCTGACCACCACGGTGTACGCCATGGACATCTCGCCGCAGACCTCGCTGCTGTTCAAGGCGGTCGTCGTCATCGTCGTCTGCCTCGTCCAGGCGCCGGCCTTCCGGGCCAAGTTCGCCCGCCGTCGACGCGACCTACCGCCGCCCGCCACGATCGCCGACAAGCCGAAGGAGCAGGTGCCGGCATGACCACTGGATCGCTCACCGCTGGGCGTACCCGGTTCCGACTGCCACGGCGGCAGATACCGGTCCTTGCCACGCTCGCCCTGCTGCTGGTCATGTACGGCATCGGCGTGTCCCAGTACACGGCGTTCTCGAACGTCCAGGTCATCTTCAACGTGTTCATCGACAACAGCTTCCTGCTGGTGGTCGCGATCGGGATGACCTTCGTGATCCTCACCGGCGGTATCGACCTGTCGGTCGGTTCGGTCGTCGCGATGACGGCGATGGTGTCGGCGTGGCTGCTCCAGGAGGGTCTGCCGGCGGCGCTGGTGCTCGTCATCGCCCTGCTCATCGGGCCGACCCTCGGTCTGCTGATGGGCTGCGTCATCCACTTCTTCGAGATCCAGCCGTTCATCGTCACGCTCGCCGGGATGTTCTTCGCCCGGGGCATGTGCACGTTCATCTCCGACGCGTCCATCCCGATCACCGACGGGTTCTGGACCAGGATGTCGCAGGAGCGCATCGGTGATCCCCGGGGCAACTTCGTGTCGATCAGCGTGCTGATCGCCTTCGTCGTGGTCGCCGTGGCCGCGTACACGCTGGCCTACACCCGGCTCGGACGCAACGTGTACGCCATCGGCGGCAATCCCCAGTCGGCCCTGCTGATGGGTCTGCCGGTGGGGCGGACCCGGATCGCGGTCTACACGATCAGTGGTCTGTGCTCGGCGATCGGCGGGATCCTGCTGTCCTTCTACACCCTGTCCGGCGCGCCGTTGATCGCGGTGGGCATGGAGCTGGACGTCATCGCGGCCGTCGTCATCGGTGGCACGGTGCTCACCGGGGGCGGCGGCTACGCCTTCGGCACTGTGCTCGGCGTGCTCGTCCTGGGCGTGATCCAGACCCTGATCACCTTCGATGGGAGCCTGAACTCCTGGTGGACCAAGATCGTGATCGGCGGCCTGCTGTTCGCGTTCATCCTCCTTCAGCGCCTCATCGGAATCCGTTACAAGTGACCGTTCCTCTCCTGGAAGGCAACCCCATGGCACCACACAACGCACCCGAGATCTGGTTCCTCACCGGCAGCCAAGGCATGTACGGCGAGGAGACGCTCCGGCAGGTCGCCGAGCAGTCTCGCCAGATCGCGGCCGCGCTCGACGACTCGCCGCAGATTCCCGCCCGGGTGGTCTGGAAGCCCGTCCTGACCAACAGTGGTGAGATCCTGCAGGTCTGCCGGGACGCCGCCGCCCAGGGCGCCATCGGGGTCATCGCGTGGATGCACACCTTCTCGCCGGCGAAGATGTGGATCTCCGGGCTCGACGCGTTGCAGACGCCGTTGCTGCACCTGCACACGCAGGCCAACGTCCTGTTGCCGTGGAACGACATCGACATGGACTTCATGAACCTGAACCAGGCCGCCCACGGCGACCGTGAGTTCGGGTACATCCAGACCCGTCTCGGTGTGGCGCGCAAGACGGTCGCCGGGCACGTCAGCGACCCGCGGGTGAGCGCCCGGGTCGGTGCGTGGGCCCGTGCCGCGCTCGGCTGGTCGGCGATGCGGTCGCTGCGCCTGGCCCGCTTCGGCGACAACATGCGCGACGTGGCGGTCACCGAGGGCGACAAGGTCGAGGCGGAGCTGCGGTTCGGGGTGTCGGTCAACACCTACGGCGTCAACGACCTGGTCGAGGTGGTCGGTCAGGTCACCGACGCGCAGGTCGACGACCTCGTCAAGGAGTACGAGGACACGTACCGCGTCGCCGCGGAGCTGCTGTCCGGGGGGGAGCGGCACGACTCCCTGCGGTACGCGGCCCGGCTGGAGCTGGGCATGCGGGCCTTCCTGGACGAGGGTGGGTTCCGGGCGTTCACGACGAACTTCGAGGACCTCGGTGGTCTGCGTCAGCTGCCCGGCATCGCCGTGCAGCGACTGATGGCCGACGGTTACGGCTTCGGCGGCGAGGGGGACTGGAAGACCTCGGTGCTGGTCCGGACCCTCAAGGCGATGTCGGTGGGCGTAGACGGCGGCACGTCGTTCATGGAGGACTACACCTACGACCTCACCCCGGGTGAGGAGCTGGTGCTCGGGGCGCACATGCTGGAGGTCTGCCCGACGATCGCGTCCGACACGCCGAACGCGGAGATCCACCCGCTGAGCATCGGCGGGCGGGAGGACCCGGTCCGGCTCGTCTTCGACGCGGCACCCGGCCCGGCGGTCGTGCTCGGCCTGGCCGACATGGGGGAGCGCTTCCGGCTGGTCGCCAACGAGATCGACGTGGTCACCCCGCCGCAGCCGCTGCGCCGGCTGCCGGTGGCCCGCGCCGTCTGGCGCCCGCGACCGGACCTGCCCGCCTCGGCGGAGGCGTGGATCACCGCCGGCGCGCCGCACCACACGGTGCTGTCCCAGGCGGTCGGGGTGGAGGAGTTGCACGACCTGGCCGAGATGAGCCGCACCGAGCTGGTCGTCATCGACGCCGACACCCAGACCCGCCGCTTCGCCGACGAGCTGCGCTGGAACCAGGCCTACTACCGGCTGGCCCGGGGCTTCTGAGGCCTGCCGCCGGTGCGTGATCGACCTGGGTCCGACGGGCCCAGGTCGATCACGTCGGTGCTCTTGCCTGCCACCTGCCCGGCCCCCCGAACACACGGGGGTTGATCCACTCGGCTTCCGTGAAAACGCGGTATCGGCCCGGCGCGGAAGGCCCGACTTCAATAAACCCGAGTGGATCACGATCTCCCGGCCTCTTCGCGCCCCGGCGGGGGACGCTGCCCGGCCTCTTCGCGCCCGGCGGGGGACGCTGCCCGGCCTCTTCGCGTCCTTCGGCGGCGCGCTTCCCGCGTCCTTCGGCGCTGCCGCCGCTGCTCGGACCGCTGACTCATGTTTCGTCTTGACTACGGTCTTGTTATCGATAACAGTAAGCATCAACGTAGCTCGATTCCTGCGCCATGCCGGCTCTGATCCGTGCCTCCCCGTCGAGGTCGAACGATCTCCGGGACGTGGCGGAGGGTGCTGTTAGCGATCACATCGACAGTCTGGCCAACGTGCCGACCAGCGACGCGGATGCCGGCTGAGATGGTCCGGCGCCTCAGGCCAGCGAAGGAGGATCATGATTTCCATTGCACGGGTTCCCCGGGGAGCGCCGCGCCGACGCGGAAGATTGTCACTACTCGGCGCGGCCGTGGTGGCGGCGGTGGTCGGTGTGGCCCTCGCGGCCGTCGCCCCGTCGCCGGCCTCGGCGGCGACCGTAGACACCAACGCGTGGTACGTGTTGGTGAACCGCAACAGCGGTAAGGCCCTGGATGTGTACAACCTGGCCACGAACGACGGTGCCCGGATCACCCAGTGGACCCGGAACAACGGCAACCAGCAGCAGTGGCAGTTCGTGGATTCCGGTGGTGGTTACTACCGGTTGAAGTCGCGGTTGTCGAGCAAGGTGCTCGACGTGTACCAGCGGTCGACGGCCAACGGTGCGGCGGTCGTGCAGTGGTCCGACAACAACGGGACCAACCAGCAGTTCCGGTTGGCCGACTCGGACGGCGGCTACGTCCGGTTGATCAACCGGAACAGCAACAGGGTGATGGAGGTGCAGGGCGCCTCGACCGCCGACGGCGGGAACATCGTGCAGTACGACGACTGGAACGGCACCAACCAGCAGTGGCAACTCGTCCGCGTCGACGGCGGCACCGACCCCACCACACCACCGCCGACCACGCCGCCCCCGTCGAACGGCACGTTCTCGAACCCGGCCATCTGGCAGGACTTCGCCGACGTCGACATCATCCGGGTGGACAACGTCTACTACCTGACGTCGTCCACCATGCACTACTCGCCCGGAGCGCCGGTCCTGCGCTCGTACGACCTGGTGAACTGGGAGTTCGCCGGTCACGCCGTGCCCCGGCTCGACTTCGGCTCGAAGTACGACATGAGTGGCGGTAACGCGTACGTCGACGGGATCTGGGCGTCGACGTTGAACTACCGGCCGAGCAACCGGCAGTACTACTGGGCCGGGTGCATCGACTTCGCGCAGACCCACATCTACACCGCGTCCGCCGTCGACAGCACCTGGAGCAAGCACGCCACCATCCCGAACTGCTACTACGACGCCGGCCTGCTGTTCGACGACAACGACACCCCGTACATCGCGTACGGCAACGGCACCATCAGCGTCGCCCAGCTCTCCGCCGACGGGAAGTCCCAGGTCCGGGCCCAGCAGGTGTACCAGACGCCGTCGAGCATCGGGACGCTGGAAGGCGCCCGCTTCTACAAGCGCAACGGCGCCTACTACATCTGGCTCACCCGCCCGGCCAACGGCCAGTACGTGCTGAAGTCGACGAACGGCCCGTTCGGCCCGTACGAGCAGCGTCAGGTCCTGCTGGATCTGCCCGGCCCGATCTCCGGTGGCGGTGTGCCGCACCAGGGCGGTCTGGTGCAGACGCAGAACGGCGACTGGTACTACATGTCCTTCGTCGACGCGTACCCCGGTGGCCGGATGCCGGCCCTGGCGCCGATCACCTGGACCGGCGACGGTTGGCCGGTGTTGCAGACGGTCAACGGCAGGTGGGGCAACACGTACCCGAAGCCGAACCTGCCCGCCCCGCCCCGGGCGGTCAAGCCGCTGACCGGCACCGACACGTTCGCCGGCACCACGCTCGGCCCGCAGTGGGAGTGGAACCACAACCCCGACAACAGCAAGTGGTCGGTCAACAACGGGCTGAACCTGCAGACCGCTACCGTCACCGGCGATCTGTACAAGGCGCGCAACACGCTGACGCACCGTATCCAGGGCCCCACCTCGACAGCCACCATCGAGTTGGACTACTCCACGATGCGCGACGGTGACCGCACCGGTCTGGCGGTGCTGCGCAACTCGTCCGCCTGGATCGGAATCAGACGGGACAACGGGTCCACCCGACTGGTCATGCAGAACGGCCTGACGATGGACGGCAGTTGGAACACCACGAGTACCGGCAGCGAGGTGGCGAGCACCAGCGTCTCGGGTGGTCGGATCTGGTTGCGGGCCAACGCCGACATCAGACCGGGATCGGGCCGCCAGGCCCGCTTCTCGTACAGCACGGACGGGGTCAACTTCACCTCGTTCGGCAACGCCCTGACCCTGGCGAACAACTGGCAGTTCTTCATGGGCTACCGGTTCGCCGTCTTCAACCACGCGACCCAGGCGCTCGGCGGCGCGGTCACCGTGCGCCGGTTCGACCTGACAACACCGTGACACCGCTCACACCATCAATGGTCTGACCAGCGGCGCTGGCAGACACGTGCCCGCCGGCACGTCGAGTCGACGTCACCGCTGGTCCTCGCCGGCCTGCTCCGCGCTCTGTCCAGGGGCGTAGGGCAGGCCGGCGTGCCGGCGCGCATCGACGGAGTACGACACCCGGTCGCGTACTCCAGACGGGGGTTGGGATTGTGCGTCACCGCTGCGTTGCGCAGTCCACCGACAGGCATGCCGTGTTTGGGGCAGTGGCTGGCGTAGACTGTCGGCGATCCAGCGCTGGTCACCTGGGATTCAGCACCGGCGTGGTGGCTGAGCGAGGGGGATCGGGCCGGGCCGCTCCAGTCGACGTCGACGGGCCGCGGGCCGGAGATGTAGCGGGGGGAGCGAAATGGCCGTCCACGGTCCCGCGATGACGGATGTTGCTCGTCTCGCTGGTGTCTCCCATCAGACGGTGTCGCGGGTGCTCAACGGGCATCCCAACGTCCGTGAGCAGACCCGGCTCCGGGTGCGGGCGGCGATCGCCGAGCTAGGCTACCGTCCCAATGGCGCGGCACGCGCGTTGGTGACCGGTCGATCGCAGGTCATCGGCGTCGTCGCACAGAACACCACGCTCTACGGTCCGGCATCCCTGCTGGCCGCGTTGGAGCAGACCGCCGCCCAGGAGGGTTTCGCGGTCAGCGTCGGCAGCGTCCGCAACCTCGACCACCGGTCCATCTCGGCCGCCGTCGAGCGGCATCTGTCGCACCGGGTCGCCGGCATCGTGGTCATCGCGCCGGTCGAGTCGGCCGGTGAGGCGCTGGAGCGCCTACCGAAGGATGTCCCGCTGGTCACCGTGGACGGTGACCCGAGTCGACCGGTGCCGTTGGTGACCGTCGACCAGGTGGCGGGCGCCCGTGCGGCGACCCAACATCTCCTCGACGCGGGGCACCGCACCGTCTGGCACGTCTCGGGGCCGTCCGACTGGTTCGACAGCGTCGGTCGGATCGACGGCTGGCGGGAGGCGCTGCTGGCCGCCGGCCTGGTGCCGCCGCCCCTGATGCCGGGGGACTGGTCCGCGTCCTCCGGTTACCGGTGCGGGCAGATGTTGGCGCGGATGCCGGAGGTCACCGCGGTCTTCACCGCCAACGACCACCTCGCGTTGGGCGTGCTGCGGGCGTTGCACGAGTTCGGCCGACGGGTGCCCGACGACATCAGCGTGGTCGGCTTCGACGACGTGCCGGAGGCGGCGTACTTCATCCCGCCGCTGACCACCGTCCGTCCGGACTTCGACGCGGTCGCGCGGGCGAGTCTGCAGATGTTGCTGACCCAGATCGAGTCGGGCACCGGTGGCGCGTTGCGGCAGACGGTCGCCCCGACCCTGGTCGCCCGGGAGAGCGTCGCCCCACCCCGTCGCTGACGGCTGGGTTCGCGTCGCTCCGGACGATAAGACCGCACTCAATCGCTACGTGATCTTGAGTATCGATGAGTGGCAATGCGTTGCGGTCCAGGTATTGAACCTCGTGAAATGTGACCGTAACATGATGGTCGTCTCTGTTAACGCTAACAACAATTGGCGTCCAGCTATCGGCCCATCGACCGGAGATCGTAGTCAGGGGCGGGCGCCACCGACAAGGAGGCTCGATGAACCGCATCACTCGAGGTCGACGCTGGGGGAGCGCACTGGCAGCCGGCCTGCTCGTGGCCGGCGCCCTGGTCGGCCTCCGCGCCCCCGCGGCGCAGGCGCTCGACAACGGCGTGGCGCGTACTCCGCCAATGGGTTGGAATTCGTGGAACCAGTTCGGCTGCAACATCAACGAGGCGTTGATCCGTAGCACGGCGGACGCGATCGTCAGCAGCGGGATGCGCGACCTGGGCTACGAGTACGTCGTTGTCGACGACTGCTGGTTCAACCCGAACCGGGACGCCTCCGGCAACATCCAGGGCGACCCGACCCGTTTCCCCAGCGGAATGAAGGCGCTCGGCGACTACCTGCACGCCCGGGGTCTGAAGTTCGGCCTTTACCAGGTGCCCGTCGACAAGACCTGCGCGCAGTACTTCGGCGCCTACCCCGGCGCCACCGGCAGCCGGGGTCACGAGGTGCAGGACGCCCGCCAGTTCGCCGCCTGGGGGGTCGACTTCCTGAAGTACGACTGGTGCTCGCCCGAGGGCAGCATCAACGACCAGGTCGCCACCTTCGCCAAGATGCGGGACGCGCTGGCCGCCGCCGGGCGGCCGATCGTCTACAGCATCAACCCGAACAGCATCCACGCCAAGACCGGCCCGCAGCGCAACTGGGGCGACGTGGCCAACATGTGGCGCACCACCGAGGACATCACCAACGCGTGGGACACCGGACAGACCAACGGCTACCCGATGGGCATCCAGAACATCATCAACGTGACCGTTCCGCTGGCCTCCTACGCACGCCCGGGTGGGTTCAACGACCCGGACATGATGGAGATCGGCCGCGGCGGCATGAACGACACGGAGATGCGCAGCCACTTCGCGATGTGGGCGATCATGGCGTCGCCGCTGATCGCCGGCAACGACGTGCGGAACATGAACGCCGCGACGCAGACCATCCTCAAGAACGCCAACCTGATCGCGATCAACCAGGACTCGCTCGGGTTGCAGGGCGTGCAGGTGTCCTTCGACGGCACGCGTCGGGTGCTGGCCAAGCGCCTCGCCAACGGTGACGTCGCCGTCGCCCTGTTCAACCAGGGCGGCTCGACGACGACGATCTCCACCACGGCCGCGGCCATCGGCAAGTCCGGCTCGTCGTTCACCCTGGTGGACGCGTGGACCAACGGCACCAGCTCCAGCAGCGGCACGATCAGCGCCAGCGTCCCCGCGCACGGCACCGTGGTGTACCGGGTCAGCGGTGGCGGGACGACCCCGCCGACGACCCCGCCGCCGACCACGTCGAGCGCGTACGCCAGCGCCGCCTCCAACCGCTGCCTGGACGTGCCGAACAGCAACACCGCCAACGGCACCCAGCCGGTCATCTGGGACTGCAACGGCCAGGCCAACCAGCGCTGGACGCGTAACGGTCAGACCCTCCAGTCCCTCGGCAAGTGCCTGGACGCGCCGTCGAACGCGGCGGCCGGCTCCAAGGTGCAGATCTGGGACTGCAACGGCGGGACCAACCAGCAGTGGAACGTCAACGCCAACGGGACGATCAGCAACGTTCAGACCGGGCTCTGCCTGGACGTCAACAACAACGGCACGGCCAACGGCACCACGGTGATCCTGTGGAACTGCACCGCGGCGGCCAACCAGCGGTGGTCACAGCGGTAGTTCTCTGAACCGCCGCTTCTGTCGGTGCCCGCGGACGACTAACGTCGTCCGCGGGCATCGGCGTGTGGAGCGTCGGACCGACCCGGAGAGTCGCCGCACCCTCACTCCTGGTCGATTGACCGCATGGCTACGCTCGCCTGGATGCTCCGTTACGAGACCGTGACACCGGTATTTCGGAGCAGGTGTTGACGCAACCTATGTGAGCGCTAACACTACCCGAAAGATGACAGTTGCCCCGGCAGTCGGCGGGGGAGTCCAGAGAGGAGAACCCCGTGCGCAGGAAATTCCTGGTTGCTCTCGGCAGCGCGGCGCTGGCGCTGAGCCTTGCGGCGTGCAGTGGCGAGGGAGCGGGCAGCGGCGGCGACAAGAGCGGCGAGAAGCCCAGCGACCTGACCATCGGCGTGTCGATGCCGACCCAGACCTCGGAGCGGTGGATCGCCGACGGCAACGCGGTGAAGTCCAAGCTTGAGGCCAAGGGCTACAAGGTCGACCTCCAGTACGCCGGCGACGACATCCCCACGCAGTCGCAGCAGGTCGACCAGATGATCACCCAGGGTGCGGACGTCCTGGTGATCGCGGCGATCGACGGCACGGCGCTCAACAGCCAGCTGCAGGCCGCCGCGGCCGCGAAGATCCCGGTCATCTCCTACGACCGGCTGATCCGCGGCAGCAAGGACGTCGATTTCTACGTCAGCTTCGACAACTACAAGGTCGGCGTCGCCCAGGGCACCGCCCTGCTCGTCGGTCTGGGCCTGCTGAACAAGGACGGCTCGAAGGGCACCGCCAAGGGCCCGCTGAACGTCGAGCTCTTCGCCGGTTCGCTGGACGACAACAACACCCAGTACTTCTACGGCGGTGCGATGGACACGCTGAAGCCGTTCATCGAGGACGGCACGCTCGTCGTCAAGTCCAAGCAGACCACGCCCGAGCAGATCGCCACCCTGCGGTGGCAGCAGGAGACCGCACAGAAGCGGATGGAGAACCTGCTGACCTCCAGCTACAACGACGGCGCGAAGGTCGACGGCGTGCTGTCCCCGTACGACGGCATCTCCCGGGGCATCATCACCGCCCTGCAGAACGCCGGCTACGGCACCGGCGCGAAGAAGCTCCCGGTCGTCACCGGCCAGGACGCGGAGATCGCCTCGATCAAGCTGATCAACGACGGCGTGCAGAACTCCACCGTCTTCAAGGACACCCGACTGCTCGCCGAGCAGGCCGTCAACGCGTCCGAGGCGTTCCTGCAGAAGAAGCAGCCGCAGGCCAACGACACCCAGACGTACAACAACGGCGTCAAGGTCGTCCCGTCGTACCTGCTGCCGATCGCCACGGTCTACAAGGACGACATCAAGGCCACGCTGATCGACTCGGGCTACTGGACGGCGGAAGAGGTCGCCGCCGGCCAGGCCAAGAAGTAAAGCCACTCGTCGGGCCCGGCGGTCTCCGCCGGGCCCGACGCCGTGGCGTACCGCGTCCGACCTGACAGAGGACAGTGACCATGGACGACACCATCCTTGAGATGCGCCGCATCACGAAGACCTTCCCCGGCGTGACCGCGCTGGAGGACGTCACCCTCGCCGTCCGTCGCGGGGAGATCCACGCCATCTGCGGGGAGAACGGCGCCGGCAAGTCAACCCTGATGAAGGTGCTGTCCGGCGTCCACCCGTCCGGCTCGTACGACGGTGAGATCCTCTTCGACGGCAAGCCGATGCAGTTCCGGGGCATTCGCGACAGCGAGGCCAACGGCATCGTCATCATCCACCAGGAACTCGCCCTGGTGCCGTACCTGTCGATCGCGGAGAACATCTTCCTCGGCAACGAGCGGCGTGGCCGCAGCGGGCTCATCGACTGGAACCTGGCCAACGCCGAGGCGGCGAAGCTGCTGGCGTCCGTCGGGTTGCACGAGAACCCCGTCACCCCGGTCATCCAGCTCGGCGTCGGCAAACAGCAGCTGGTGGAGATCGCCAAGGCGCTGTCGAAGCAGGTGAAACTGCTCATCCTCGACGAGCCGACCGCCGCGCTCAACGACATCGACTCCGCGCACCTGCTCGACCTGCTGCGGGCACTGCGTGACCAGGGCATCACCTGCATCATGATCTCGCACAAGCTCAACGAGATCATGGCCATCGCCGACGCGACGACCGTCATCCGGGACGGACGCACTGTCGAGACCCTCGACATGACGTCCGGCGACGTGACCCAGCAGCGGATCATCCGGGGCATGGTCGGACGTGACCTGGACAGCTTCTACCCCGACCGCGAGTCGTCCCCCGGCGAGGAGGTCCTCCGCATCGAGGACTGGACGGCGCGGCACCCGGTCCAGGACCGGATGGTCGTCGAGGGCGTCAGCCTGTCCGTGCGCGCCGGTGAGGTCGTCGGCATCGCGGGTCTGATGGGCGCCGGCCGCACCGAGCTGGCGATGAGCGTGTTCGGTCGGTCGTACGGGCGCGACATCAGCGGCCGACTGTTCGTACGCGGGAAAGAGGTCCAGGCGCGTACCGTCGCCGAGGCCATCGACAACGGCATCGCGTACGTCACCGAGGACCGCAAGCACTACGGCCTCAACCTCATCGACGACGTACGGCGCAACGTGTCCGCCGCCGCGCTGGACCGCCTGTCCCGGTTGGGCTGGGTGAACGGCAACGAAGAGATCAAGGTTGCCGAGACGAGCCGGCAGGAGATGAACATCCGGACCCCCAGCGTCATGGCGGTGGTCGGCAAGCTCTCCGGCGGCAACCAGCAGAAGGTCGTGCTGTCGAAGTGGCTGTTCACCGACCCGGACGTGCTGATCCTGGATGAACCCACCCGCGGGATCGACGTCGGGGCCAAGTACGAGATCTACACGATCATCAACCGGCTGGTGGCCGCCGGCAAAGCAGTGATCGTCATCTCCTCCGAGCTGCCGGAGCTGCTCGGGATGTGCGACCGCATCTACACCCTCGCCGCCGGCCGGATCACCGGTGAGATGCCGGTGGCCGAGGCGACTCAGGAGAGCCTCATGGAGCTGATGACAAAGGACAAGGAGCTCGTCGGATGACCGACATCAAGACCCCTTCGACGGAGCGCCCGACGCCCCCGGACAGCGCGCCCGCCGCCGCCCTGCACAGCGGGACGAGCGACCTACGCGCGCTGGTGTTGAACAACCTGAGGCAGAGCGGGATCTACGTCGCACTGGTCGTCATCGTCGGGCTCTTCGCGATCCTGACCGACGGGGTGCTGCTGAGCCCCGGCAACATCACCAACATCGTCCTCCAGTACTCCTACATCCTGGTGCTCGCGATCGGGATGGTCATCCTGATCATCGGCGGCCACATCGACCTGTCGGTCGGATCGGTCGTCGCGCTGACCGGAGCGGTCTCCGCCGTCCTGGTGATCCAGCAGGGTCACCCCTGGTGGATCGGCGTTCTGGCGGCGCTCGCCGTCGGCATCGCGGTCGGCGCGTGGCACGGCTTCTGGGTGGCGTACGCCGGCATTCCGGCCTTCATCGTGACCCTGGCGGGCATGCTGCTGTTCCGGGGCCTCACCCTGCGGGTGCTCGACAACATCTCGCTGTCGCCGTTCCCGGCCGAATACCAGAAGGTCGCGGCGGGCTTCCTCAACGGCCTGCTCGGCGGAAACGGCTTCGACGCCTTCACCCTGCTGATCGGCGCCGTCGCGGTGGCCGGCTACGCGGTGAGCGGTTTCCGCACCCGCGTGGCGCGCATCCGCTACCAGCAGCACGTGGAGTCGTTCCCGCTGTTCGTGGCCCGGGTCGTGCTGGTCGGCGCGGTCATCATGTACTTCGCCTGGCAGCTGGCGCACGCCCGCGGTCTGCCGATCGTGCTGATCATCCTCGCGGTCCTCGTGCTGGTCTACGGCCTGGTCACCCGGCGTACCGTCTTCGGTCGCCAGGTCTACGCGATCGGCGGCAACCTGTCGGCGGCGGCGCTGTCCGGGGTGAAGGTCCGGACCGTCAACTTCTGGATGTTCGTCAACATGGGCTTCCTGGCCGCGGTGGCCGGCGTCATCTACTCCTCGCGGTCCAACGGCGCCCAACCCGCTGCCGGCAACATGTTCGAGCTGGACGCGATCGCCGCGGCCTTCATCGGCGGCGCGGCGGTCACCGGTGGTGTCGGCACCGTGGTGGGCGCGATGGTCGGCGGTCTGATCATGGCGGTGATGAGCAACGGCATGCAGCTGATGGGCATCGACCAGTCGACCCAGTCGGTGGTGAAGGGCCTCGTCCTGCTCGTCGCGGTCGCCTTCGACGTCTACAACAAGCGTCGGGCCGGCACCGCCCGCTGACGCCTGGACCGTACGCACGTGTGCCCCTGCCCGCTCCGCGGGTGGGGGCACATGTCGCTTGGCGGGGTGCCGTCCCGTGCGGTGCCGATCCTCCAGCGGTGCCGAGGCCGGTCGCCCGATCCGTTTCGACCGCGGGCGTCGCGGGCGGCCGGCTGCTGGCCGTGGGATGCCGGAACTGGCTCGCCGGGCTCGGGTCCACCCCTTCGGGTGCGGCCCTGTATAGCTGCCCCATATATGGGCCGCGACCTCGCAAAGGGTTCGACCGGGACCGGCCTTGCCGTGGTGTCGCGCGTGTGACCGGTGAACCTGCGGTGCGGGTGACATCTAGGCAATTGGTCCTGGTCGCTGTCGTGCGCCGACCCATCGTGCGGTGTTCCGGGGCTGGCCTGTCGTGCGGCCGCTTGGGGTAGCCGATTGCGCGGGCGGCGGGGTGGCCCACCCGCGCGGTCGCCGGGTGGCCGACTGCCCGGCTGTCGGGCCGGCCCACTGCCGGTCGCCGGGCCGGCCCACCGTTCGGGCGTTTGGCGGGCAAATGGCGTCGTCGGTCGCCGCGTTTTTCGAGATCTTGGACAGTTTCCGTTCGCGCGGAACGGAAACTGTCCAAGATCTCGCCGGGGGTGGCACGGATGACCGTGATCGAGTGGGCCGTTTCGATTGAATGCCTGGTATGTCCCTTTCCGGAGCAACCGCCAGTTGAACTGCGGCCGCCCCAGATCTGGGGCAGGTCTACAGCGAGCCACGGAAGTCATCCCTGCCCACCGCGACCCGGGTGTGGGGCGCTCGCCGGACTTCCGCGCAGGGGCTTGAGGTCGTGAGGCCCGAGGGCACGTCGTGGGCCGCACGGTCACGGATCCTGGGGTCGCGGGCCCGGGGGTTGCAGGACCGGGGCCCGGCCCGAGATCGTGGGCCAGGACCAAGACCGGGGCCAGGGCCAGGACCAGGACCAGGACCAGGACCAGGACCAGGACCAGGACCAGGACCAGGACCAGGACCGGGGCCAGGACCGGGGTCAGGACCGGGGTCAGGACCGGGGCCAGGACCGGGGCCAGGGCCGGGACCGGGGCCAGGACCAGGACCGGGACCGGGGCCCGGCCCGAGATCGTGGGCCGGGACCGGGGCCGGGACCAGGACCGGGACCGGGGCCCGGCCCGAGATCGTGGGCCGGGACCGGGGCCGGGGCCGGGGCCGGGGCCGGGGCCGGGGCCAGGACCAGGAACCAGGGCGAGGGCCGGCGCCAGGGCGAAAGCCGGGCCGGGGACGGAGCGGGAGCCGGGAGTTCCGGGCGTGCGCGTGAATCGGCGGCCTGGGGTGCGGCGTCCAGGGTGGGCGTGGGTCGTGGAGCGAGGGGCGGGAGGGACCCCGCTGCACCGCGAGCGGTGCAGCGGGATCGCGCGGTCAGTGGCAGGTGCCGGTGCCGCTGTCGCTGTACGTCTGCCCGGCCACCGGCACGAACTGCCAGTCGTAGCTGCCGGAGTGCAGGGTGAACTTCAGGACGCCCCACGCCGAGCTGTTACGCGCCTCGCTGTTGGGCTGGATCGTGCCGAAGCCGTAGTGGCTCGCGCCGCCCATGCCGGCGACGAAGCTGCGCAGACCCCTGCTGCTGTCGGCGCCACCGGAGGGGTTCATCGGGGCGAACCGCTCGTACACGTGGTTGTGCCCCCACACCACGACGTCGGCGTTGTAGTCGTAGAGCGCCTGGTACAGCGGGCGCGTCGACGTCGACGGGGCGTGGTTGGAGCTGGACGTGAACAGCGGGTGGTGCCAGTACGCCATCGTGCACGGCTTGCTGGTGGCGGCCAGGTCGGCACGCAGCCACTGCTCCTGCGTCGACCCCGCCGACATGCTGATGTTCGAGTTCAGCGACACGATGTGCCAGTTGCCGAGGTCGAACGAGTAGTAGCCGCGGCCGCTCGGGCCGGCGGACGTACCGAAGTAGTTGTAGTAGCCGGTCGCGCCCGACGTGTTGTAGTCGTGGTTGCCCGGCGACGGGCGGGTGCGGCTCTTGTGCCGCCCCCAGGTGGGCTCGTAGTAGGTGCTGAACTGCGACGCGGTGCCGCTGTCGTAGACGTTGTCGCCGGTGGTGAAGACCGTGCCGGAGATGCTGTCGAGCAACGCGGCGGTGGCGCTGTCGCCGGAGCCGGAGTCGGCGATGTCACCCGCGCCGACGAACACCGGGTCGCCGGACGGAGGCGTCGTGGTCCCGGTGGTGACCACCAGTTGCGGGGCGTCCGCGCCGCTCTCGCGGGTGTCGTAGTACGCGCCGTCACCGCTGGCCGAGGTCGCACCGAAGCTGTACGTGCCGTTGCCGGTCACCGCAGTCGTGACGTCGACCTCGTACCAGGTGTTGCCGCTGACCGCGCCGACCGTGCCGAGCGTGGCGCCGTCGATGGCCGGCTGGTTGTTCCAGGTGGTGCCGGTCTCCGACCAGGTCGTGTTGGACATCCGGCGGAACGTGCCACCGGCGTCGCTGCCGCTGTTGCCGCTGATCGTGCGCAGGCGCAGCTTGGCGCTGGTCACCGTGCCGCTGACGCCGCTCACTGTGAAGCGCAGGAACGACCGCCGTACGGGGGAGTTGTCGACCACGATCTGCGTGGACGTGCCGTAGTTGGTGGAGGCCGTGTCGCTCTGGACGTAGGTGTCGGCGACCGGCGTGAACGTCACGCTCGCCGCCGAGGCAGAGCCGGCGCCGGTGACGACGACGGCGGCGGTCGCGGCGAGGACCACAGTGACCACCCCCAGCGTCACCGGCGGACGGGGGAATCGAATGTCCATCCAGGACTCCTTCACATCGTGGGAAGAGCGCAAGGAATGTAGGAGAGTCGACGGTCCGAAGGGCCACGGTCGTATGAACAGTACGCTCAGGCAGTGAAACATCTCGATGTTTGTCGTATGTTCACCCGACGCACGTCCAGCGGTTCCCGACGGACCCTTGCCGCCTCTCCGCCCAGTCGCCACGATGGCTGACCGTCAGCTACCGACCTGAGGAGATGCTCGTGTACCTGTCGACCGTCTCCCGACCGGTCGCCGACCCTTCGGAGTCCGGGCCACGACGCCGACGGTTCGCGATGGTCAGCGGCAACGTCGTCGCGCTCGGCACGGTCAGTCTGATCACCGACGTCTCGGCGGAGATGGTGGCCGCCGTCCTCCCGCTCTACCTGGTGCTGGGCCTGCAACTCAGCCCGGTGGCGTTCGGCGTGCTCGACGGCGTCCACACCGGCGCGACAGCGCTCCTGCGGGTCGTCGGTGGCTACGCCGCCGACCGGTTCCAGCGGCGCAAGCTGATCGCGGGTGTCGGCTACACCCTCTCGGCGGTCGCGAAGCTCGGGCTCCTGCTCGCCGGCCGGTCGATACCGGCGATCGGCGCCGTCATCGCCGTCGACCGGCTCGGCAAGGGGGTCCGCAGCGCCCCGCGCGACGCCCTGATCACGCTCTCCACCCCACCGGAGGCGTTGGGTCGGGCGTTCGGGGTGCACCGGGCGATGGACAGCTTCGGAGCGTTCCTCGGGCCGCTCGCCGCGTTCGCGGTCCTGCTGGTCGTCGGCCAGTCGTACGACGCGGTGTTCGTCACCAGCTTCTGCGTCGCCGCCCTGGCGGTGGTCGTCCTCGTGCTGTTCGTCCGGGAGCGGCCACCGGACGAGGTGAAGGGCGAGGTCAGGGACGAGCCGAAGGTCTCCGTCCGGGAGGCGCTCGGGCTGTTCCGTGGCGGACCGGCCCGTCGACTCGTGCTGGCCGCGGCGATGCTCGGGCTGGCCACCGTCGGCGACGGGTTCGTCTACCTGTTGTTGCAGCGTCGGGAGGATCTCGGCCTGCGCTGGTTCCCGTTGCTCGCGGTGGGCACCAGCCTGGCCTACCTGCTGCTCGCCGCCCCGCTCGGTGTCCTCGCCGACCGGATCGGCCGACTGCCCGTGGTGATCGGCGGCTACGTCGCTCTCGGTGCGACGTACCTGCTGCTGGCCGGGCCGGTCGACGGTTGGCCGCTGATCGTGCTGACGCTGACGCTCTACGGCGCGTTCTACGCGGCCACCGACGGCGTGCTCATCGCGCTCGCCGGACCGGTCCTGCCGGCCCGGCTGCGGACCACCGGGATCGCACTCGTGCAGACCGGGCAGGCCCTGGCGTACCTCGTCTCCTCGGTGTTGTTCGGTCTCGCCTGGCAGGCCTTCGGGCCGGAGACCGCGATCCGCGGGGCGGCCGCAGCCGTCGCCGGGGTCCTGGTCCTCACGCTGCTCCTGCTGATCTCCCCGTCCCGCCTGAACACCCGGAAGGTGCTCCCATGACCGCGACGTCGACCCGGGCGAAACTCGGCGTGTTGATCGCCTCGGCCGTGCTGCTGGGCAGTGTGGCGGCCGGTTACGTGGCCATGGCGGCGGCGGAGACCACCCCGACGCCACCTCCGGCCACCGGCGATCAGGCGGTCACCCTGACACCCGGTCCGCGCCTGCTGGCGATCACCGACCGGCACGTCTCCACCGTCGCCGCCGCCGACCCGACCGGACCGCGTACCGTCTCCGGTCTGGAATGCCTGCGGGTGTACGCCGCTGCCGGCACCGGTGTCTGCCTCAAGCCGGAGACCACGTGGTCGTACCGGATGGTCGTGCTCGACGCCGCGTTGCGCGAGACCCGGGCGATCAGCGTGCCGGGTCTGCCGAACCGGGCCCGGGTCTCGGCCAGTGGACGGATGGTCTCCTGGACGACGTTCGTCGGCGGCGACTCCTACACCTCCAGCGGCTTCTCCACCCGCACCGGAATCCTCGACACCAGCAGCGGTGCGACCGTCGCCTCGCTGGAGGAGTTCGCGATCACGAAGGACGGTCGGGGCTACCGCCACCCGGACGTCAACTACTGGGGCGTCACCTTCACCGCCGACGACAACCGCTTCTACGCGACCATGTCGACCGGGGGTAAGAGATACCTCGTCCGGGGTGACGTCGCCGCCCGCACCGTCGAGACGGTGAAGGAGAACGTCGAGTGTCCGTCGCTGTCACCGGACGGCACCCGGCTTGCGTTCAAGGAGGCCGTCGACGCCGATCCCGCGAAGGGGTGGCGGCTCTCGGTCCTCGACCTGGCGACCATGCGGGTCACCGCGACAGCCGAGACGACGAGCGTCGACGACCAGGCCGCCTGGCTGGACGGCGGCACGCTGGCCTACACGCTGCGGCAGGACGACGGGCGGCCGGACGTGTGGAGCGTCCCGGCCGACGGGTCCGGCGCGCCGAAGCTGGTGATCCCCGGCGCCGAGTCACCGTCCCCGCTGACCTGACGCTGCGGCCTCGTCGGGCGGTCAGGACACCTGACCGCCTTGGCGCGGACGGCATTCCGTCATGGGGGATTCCGCGCCCGCCCATCGCCGTTCGTCGACGTTGCTCAACGCCGACGGGCAGGGCGGCATGGCCGGCGCCGACGTGACAGTCGAGTGGCAGGTGTCCACCACCGACCGCCGGCTCACGGCGCGGGGCACCCCGACCCACTGAGCCGAGAAGGCCCATTCAGCCTGCGTGATCGGCCTCGCCGCCGACCCCCGCCACCCCGTCGTCCCGGTCGCCGGACGACGGGGTGGCGACGGCGCGCAGCGTCACCGCCCGGTCGACGTGGTCGACCTCGAAGAGCGTTCCGGCCGGGAAACGGGCCAGCATCTCGGGCGGCAACTGGATCGTGCCGTCGCCGGCCACCACGGCGAAGTCCCGCCCGCCGCGCCCCTCGGCCCCGACCCGGCCGTCCCGGATCGTGACGGCGCGGCCCAACCGGGCACCCACCTCGCCGTCATGGGTCACCACGATCACCGTGGTGCCCCGCTCCGCGTTGACGGTGGCCAGCGCCGCGAGCACCTCGTCCCGACCGGACGCGTCGAGCTGGCTGGTCGGCTCGTCGACCAGGAGCAGCCCGGGCCCGGCCGCGAGCCCCTGCGCCAGAGCGGCCCGCTGACGCTGCCCGGGAGTCAGGTCGCCCACCCGCCGCGCGCCGGCACCGCCGAGGCCGACGAGGTCCAGGACCGCCTCCGGTGGATCGAGCCGGCGCCCGGCGATGCGCGCGGCGGGTCGCTGCGCCAACCAGACGTTGCGCGCCAGCGACACGTACGGCAGCAGGTTGCGTTCGGCGCCCTGGAGCACCGTGCCGACAGTGGCCCCGCGAAGGGCCGCCAGGCCCTTGGCCGAGAGCCGGGACAGCTCGTGGTCGCCCACGTGCACGCGCCCGGCGGACGGTTGCATGAGCCCGCCGAGGATCGCCACCAGAGTGGACTTTCCCGAGCCGGACGGCCCCACCAGCGCCAACATCTCGCCCGGCGTGATCCGCAGGTCCACACCCGAGAGCGCGACGACGTCACCGGCGGCGCTGGGGTAGATGTGGATGAGCCGGTGGCAGGTGACGGCCACACCCCCGGCCGGCCGCGCGGCGGTCGTCGGCGCGTCCTGCGGCGCGGCGGTCATCGGCTGCTCCTGCGACGCACCGAGGCGGCGACGACCCGACCGAGCACGAGTGCGGTGAGGGCGAACAACGTGATGGTCGGCACCGTGAACAGCAGCAGTCGGCCGACGTCCGGCCAGTCGGGCAACGGGACCGGTGAGCGGCCGTCACTGAACAGGCGCTGCCCGCTCCGGGTGAGCAGCCAGATCAGCACTGTGACGAGGCCGCCCGACACGGCGGCGACGGCGACCGGCCACCCGTAACCCCCGCGCACCGCTCGTGGCGGCAGCCCCTGCCGGCGCAACGCCACCAACATGGCCACCCGGGTACGCTGCTCGGCCGCCGCCATCGCGACCAGGCCGGCCGCCCCGATCAGCACCCCGGCCAGCGCGGCGAACAGGTTGAAGCGCACTGCCAGCGCGGCACCCTGCCGGTCGAACTCCTGTCGCACGGTGGCGGTCGTCCGATCGGCCGTGATGACCAGGCCCTGGGCGCGAAGTCGGTCGAGGACGTCGGCGGGAGCCGACGAGGTCAACCAGACCTCCTCGCTGCCGTTCTGGCGGGCGACGGCGAGGCGGTCCGCGTACTCCAGGTCGACGACCAGACCGCTGCCACCAAGTCGCGGCAGCCGATCGGCCAGCCCCTGGACGGATGCCGTACTCGGTGTGCCGTCGACGCCGTCGTGCGGGTAGGCCGCGCCGAGCCGGGTTTCTGGAGATCCGCTCAGGTAGGCCGGGAGCGGAAACGGCGCGTCGACGACACTGATGGCGGCCGGCGTCGCCCGCCGGTTCTCGTCCACGGTGAGGACCAACGCCGCGGTCGTCGCGCTCGCGCGGGTGGTGCTCGTGTCCGACAGCCGCCACCGCGTCAGGTCGGCGAACTGCGCGCCGGTCAGCACCACCATCTCGCGTCCGCCGTCCTCGTCGCTGCCGCGTAACTCCTCGAAGCGGACCTCCAGTTGGCGGGAGACCACCGGAGCGACGATCTCGATCTTGGTCAGGCGGCATTCCTGCGCGCACTCGGGCACCTGGAACGAGTAGGTCTTTCGGTCGGGCTCGACGTCCTTGAGGGAGGCGACCACCCGGGTGCCGTTGGCACTGGCCACCGTGACCGTGAGGCGAACCTTGTTCCCGGCGAAGGCCTCGGCGTCGAAGGTGGCGGAGAGGACCATGTCGAGCAGCTGCCCCCGGAAGTACACCGGCTCCCCGGGCGCGGCCGGGCGGATCTTCCGTGCGACGTCCGTCAGGGACACGCCGTAGGACGGATGCCACGCGGCCACCGTCGCCAGCCGGTCGGAGTCCACCGCGAGTAGCGGTGTGCCGGCCGCGGAGGACACGCTGGTCACCACTGCGGCCATCGCGAAGCGCCCGTCGGGATCGGCCGTCCGCACGGCCTTCAACAGGTGCGAGCGGGACGTCGCGTCGACCTGGACCACGCGCGGCGCGCCGACCTCGACAACTGCCCGGTCGGTGTAGGCGGCCGACGCGACCTCGCTCGTCGCGGCGGTGAAGGCGAGCATCGCGACGACCACTGTGAGAAGCGCGATCAGGGGCCGGAACCGGGGTTGTCGGGCCACCTGCACCAGGGCGAGACCGGTGGCTGTCCGCCCGCGCGTCAGCAGCGCCGCGCCCGTCGCCGCGCCGATGATCATCGCGACCCGGGCCAGCAGCACACCGGCGGCGAGCGCCCCGGCTACCGGTGCCACCAGGGCCAGTCCGCTGGGCGAACCGCCGGAGCGCAACTGCACCACGGCGGCCACGGCGACGGACACCACGACGACGTCACCGATGGTCGCCCGCCAGCCGCGGGTCCGTGCCGGAACCCGACGCAGCAGGTCGACGACCGAGCCGGACAACATCCGAAGCTGGGCAAGCAGCACCGCGGCGAGCGCGCCGACCGCGCCGACGGCGGCGAAGCCGATCACTGTGGCGTCGACTGCGACGTCGGCACGGGCCGGAAGGGTGTGGGCGGCGAGCAGGGTGGCGGCGGCGACGCCGCCCAGGCAGCCGAGGGGGATCGCGATCAGCACGGGTACGGCGTGCTCGCCGATCGCCAGCGCCCACAGCCGTCGGCGCTGCACCCCGCGGAGCAGGAGCAGGCCCTGCTCCGGTCGACGCTGATCCGCGGCCGAGCTGACCGCGACGAACAGGACCAGCCAACAGAGCAGGACGAGCAGCCCCGCGCCCAGCGTCACGCCGTCGGCCAACTGGCCACGTTGCAGGGCCACCCGGTCGAGGAGGAGGGGCAGGCTGCTGCCGCCCCCGAGGCCCGCGCGGGTGCCGTCCCGCGTCACCACCGCGACAGCATCACGCAGGTCCGATTCGGAACGGGTGTCGAGCAGGTGCCCGGTGACGTAGAGGTCGGCGGTCGACCGGTGCAGGATCGCGTTGTCGTCGGTCAGGGGCGCGGCCTCAGCGGTGAAGATGGCGTCCTCCGCGCTGCCCACGGCCGGAATGCCGGACGGGCCCGCCGCAGCCGGACGAATGTACTCCGCGCCCAGCCAGAACGGATCGGTCACGTCCAGCGGTTGGTAGACGCCGGCCACCCGCACCGGCACCACGCCGAAGGTGAACCGGTCACCGACGGCGACACCGAGCCGCGCGGCGGTCTGCGTGCTGACCATGACCTCGGGCGCCTGCCCCCGGGTGGTGGCCCGGGGGCAGGCGCCGGACACGGTGACCCGCTCGCAGACCCCCGCGCGGAAGACCAGCGTCGAGGTCACCGTTCCGGCACGGCCGGCGGCGACGTCGGTGCTCTGCGCACCCAGGACGACCTCGAACCCGGCCGGCGTCAGCTGCCGCACCCGGTCGGCGAACGGGGTCCGCGCGGGGTCGGCGGGCATCCCCGGATATTCGACGGGGTCGGCCAGTCGCAGGCGAAGCTCGTTCGGCGTCGCCCTGGACGCCTCGTAGCGGGCCAGGGCCTGGCCGGCGGCGGCGACATAGCTCGGCGCGGCCGCGGCGGCGGCGCTGGCGAGCACGGTGAGCAGGAGCACCGCCAGGGCTTGCGCCCGGCGGGCCGCGATCGCGCCCCAGATGACGGTCAGCATTGATGCCGAGGGTATCGACCGGGCTGATGCCCCGCCGCCCCGTGCGAACGGACCGGAACCTGTCGGTCGTCCGGATCCCTCAGTCGCGCAGGACCTCCGCCCGGCCCTCGACGAGGTGCAGCTCCGCTTCGCAGGCGGCGGCCACCTCCGGGTCGTGGGTGGCGAACACGACGGCCGCGCCCCGCCGCGCCTCGTCGTGCAGCAGGTCCAGAACGCGCTGCCGGTTGCCCGCGTCCAACTCGCTGGTCACCTCGTCGGCCAGCAACACGCCTGCGCGCAGGGCCAGGCCGCGGGCGACCGCGGTCCGCTGCTGTTGGCCACCGGACAGCTCTTCGACGAGTTGGTCGGCCTGGCCGGCGAGGCCCAGCCGATCCAGCATCGCCGTGGTCTGCCGACGGGCCTCGGGTGGTGTCACGCCGTCGGCCACGAGCGCCACCTGAAGGTTCTCGGCGGCGGTGAGGATCGGGGACAGACCGTTGTCCTGCGGGACGAGGACGATTCGGTGCGCGACCGCGTGGTCACGATCGCGCAGCGGCTGCCCGTCGACGCGTACCTCCCCGTGGCGTGGGCGCAGCAGCCCGGCCATCGCGTGCAGCAGGGTGCTCTTGCCGGCGCCGGACGAACCGGTCAGCGCCAGGATCCGGCCGGGGCGCACCGTCACCGACACGTCCCGCAGGACGGTCCGGTCCTGGCTGTAGCCGACCGACATGCCGTCGATGGTCAACATCTGCACCCGCCCTCCCGGTACCGAGTCCGCAGAGTGCCACGCCCGACGGCATCGCACAATCCTCGTCGACCCGGCCCGCGCTGCTGAGGCGCGGTACGACCACGTCCGCTCAGGTGGGCGTCGAGCCGAAGAGCAGGTCCAGGTGGGCGTCGAGCGCGCCCAGCGCCTGCTCGGCGGTGTACTGCCCGCCGAGCAGGTAGACACCCAGCCCCTCCATCAGCGCCAGCAGGCCGGCCGCGGCGGCGTCGCCCCGGCCGGCGGGCAGGATGCCGGCGACGAACTCGGTGAGCTGCCGGGTGCCCTCCCGGAGGCCGGTCGCGGCGGCCGGCCGCACCGCCGTGTACGCGAGGAACGCGAGCGCCACCCGCCCGTCGTCGCGGGTGTGCTCGTCGAGGGGCAGCAGGGCGGCGAGCAGGGTCCGCAGCAGCAGTCGAGGCGGCGGGTCCTCGCCCAGCCGGGCAACCGCCTCGGTGACCCGGACCTGGCTGCGCTCGCGTACGACGCTCAACGCGAACGCCATCATCTCGTCCTTGGTCCGGAAGTAGTGCTGGACCATCCCGGCGGACACACCGGCCGCGGCGGCCACGTGTCGGAGGCTGACGGCCTCCAGCCCCTGGTCCGCGGCGACCCGCATCAACGCGTCCGCGATGAGGGTGCGTCGCTCCTGGTGATCGACCTTCTTGGGCATGGCCTCGATCGTTTCAGAGTGGGTGACCCGGACACCCCGCAGGCGGCGGCGGTTACCGGCTGACGGTGCTGCCCGTGGGGGTGCCCCGGGCGCTGCGCAGGAGGCCGTCGGGGTCGTCGGCGTAGAGTCGCAGCTCGTTCGTCGGCACCGACCCACCCCTCGGCAGGTCGAAGGTCATCGGCCGGCGTAGCAGGACGTCGATGCTCGTCTGGCTGCCGACCGAGATGGACACCACCCGCCGGTCGCCCTCCTGCTCGACCTGCACCGACCGGCTCGACGGCAGCGAGCGGTAACGCTTGCGCAGCGCCTCGACGTCCGCCCACGGGACGAAGACGTCGATGCCGGAACTGAGCCGGACCCGCAGGCCCTTGTCGCCGACGACGTGGGGATGGATGGTCATGCTGGCGTACAGGCCGATCATCCAGAGCAGACCCCAGATGCCGAGGCCGAGCACGATCCACCGGGCGGGCCGCCAGGGCACCACGTGGGTGACGACGACATCGAAGATCGGGATCTCCACGGCCGACAGGCCGATGAAGATGCCCAGGATCGGCTTGACCACGCCGAGGTAGCCGAACGGCTCGTCGCCGGGAGCCAGCGGCAGCGGGCGGCGTCGCGCCCACACGTACAGGCTGCGCCACGTCGCGGCCTCGGCCTGCGCCGCGCGGCGCAGCAGGGGGCCCACCCGCGCCCTGGTCGGGGCGTTCGTGTCGCTCATGGTCGTCCTTCTCGGTAGCTGTCGGTGGTCAGTGGAGCGTGACGGTGCCGGCGGCGCCGTCCACGGTGACGACCTGCCCCGTGCGGATCGTCCGGGTGACGTCGGGGACGCAGATGACGGCGGGGATGCCGTACTCACGGGCCACCGTCGGGCCGTGCGCCATGATCGCGCCGGTCTCGGTGACCAGCGCCGCGGCGGTGAGGAACAGCGGCGTCCAGCCGGGGTCGGTGGTCGCGGCCACCAGGACGTCGCCGGGTTCGATGTGGGCGGTGCGGGGGTCGTGGACGACCCGGGCGGGGCCGGTCACCCGGCCCGCCGACGCGCCCACGCCGGTCAGCGTTCCGTCGCCGGTGGGCACCGTCGGCAGGACAGCCTCGACGTCCGTGCCGTCGGAGAGCAGCGCGACGGGCACCGCCACGCGCCGTAGTTCCCGCCGGTGCACGGCCCGTCGGGCGGTGACTGTGGCCCGCGGATCAACCCCCTGGTGTACGGCCTCGTGCACCTCGTCGAGAGTCAGGAACATGATGTCGTCGGGCTGGTCCAGCAACCCGGAGTCGCGCAGGTCGGCCCCGATGAGCAGGAGCTGACGGCGGGTCTCGCGCAGGGGGTGGAGCCCGGCGAACTTGCCGGCCTCGCGCAGGCCCGCCAGGGACCGTGCCCGGCGCAGCAGGAAGGCGGCGACGGTGCCCCGCACCGGCCGTCGGCGGCGGGCTCGCCGGCTCAGCTCCCGCAGAGCTGTCTCCGCTGCGGAGGCGGCCCGTTGGAACCGTCGGTCGGGGCCCTGCTGGGGGTCGGTGACCCGGAGGTAGTTCGCGACCGCCGCGAAGACCGGAGTGGGATCTTCCTCCCAGCGTGGTACGCCGAGGTCGACCTCGGCGACGCCCCGGTGACCGTAGGCGTCGAGGAAGGCGGTCATGCCGATGTCGGGGAGGGTTCCACGCAGGTGGCGGGCGGCCAACTCGGCCGGCGGGGTGTCGAGGAGGAGTTGCCGGTGGTCGCCCGCGCTCTGGGCGAGCCGCCACAGGGCCAGGTCCATCTCGATGGTGACGTTGTGCGGCATGCCGCCCAGCACGGTGTGGATCTCGTCCGGGCCGGCCAGGCCTTTGAGCAGCGTGGCCGGCAGCGCGGCGGCGAGCATCCCCGCGACGATCGGCCACATGATCGCGTCCGCGGTGTCGTCGGCGTCGGCGTCCCGTGCCTGCACGAAGCGCAGCCGGTCGGCGGCGGAAGTCAGGTCGGCCGGGGCGGCCGATCGTGTCCTCATCTGCTCGATCGCCTCGAACATCCGGATCCGCGCGGCGTCGGGACGGGCCAGGGCCCGCAGGATGCCCACCACCGCGCGTCGGGCCGTCCGTAGCGACGCGGCCGTCGGCGCTCCGTCGCGCGTGGCGCCGCCGCTGGTCGGGGCGAAGCGGGGATCGGCCAGCACGTGCTGCATCACCGCCTGGGCGCGTGGCCCGAAGTCGACAGCCAGCAGCTTGACCAGCCGCTTGCGGGACGACCGGTCCCGAGCCAGGTCGGTCAGGTCTCCGTAGAGGCGGCCACCGATGTCGACGATCTCGACCCGTACCCCCAGCGACGCCAGCATGGCGGCGATCTGTGTCCGCAGGGTCGACATGCCCATCGGGGTGACCGGTTGCCGCATGCCCTGGACGTGACCGAACTCCAGGTAGACCCGGGGGAGAGGTTTGTCGGTGGCGGGTGGCTGTGGGAACAGGCTGGTGATCGGTCGGGACTGGAGGAGCCACTGGACGTCGTCCGCGTCGATCGCCCACTCGATGTCCTGCGGGCGGCCGAAGTGGGTCTGGAGTCGCTCGCCGGTGGCGCGCAGGTCGGCCAGGTGCGCGGACGTCAGGCATCCGGTGTGGTCCCGGGTGACGCCGTCGAGGACGTAGTGGTCCACGGTGGCCGCGCCGTCCACCACCGTCGTGCCCAGACCCGGAGCCGCGTCGACGGCCATCTCGTCGCGACGACCGGTCAACGGGTTCGCGGTGAAGAGCACCCCGGCGACCTTGGGCGTGATCATGCGTTGCACCACGACGGCCATCCGCACCTGCCGGCTGTCGATCTGGTGGGCGTCGCGGTAGGTGGTCGCCCGGTCGCTGTGCAGCGAGTCCCAGCACTTCTCGATGGCGGCGATCAGCTGGGTGGTGCCGATCACGTCGAGCACCGTGTCCTGCTGTCCAGCGAAGCTCGCGTCGGGCAGGTCCTCGGCGGTGGCGCTGGAGCGCACGGCGACCGGGCCCGCTCCGAGCCGCTCGTACGCGGCGGCGACCTCAGCGGTGGGGATCACGCCGTCCCGGTGTGCCTCGGTGGTGACGCAGAAGCCGTCGGGGACCCGTTCGCCGCGCCGGATCAGCTCGCCCAGCCCAGCGGCCTTACCGCCGACCAGGTCGAGCATCTCGCTGGTCACCTCGGACAACGGGATCACGTGCATCGGGGAGCCCACTCTCGTTGCAATACGACTGTATTGCTGCCGACCGTAGCTCGTTTACGATGCGACTGCAATGTATCCGATCCGGGGCGACTCGTCCGGCGGCGACCCGGAGGCGCGAGGTTGTCGGCGTCTGCCATGCTCGGGCCGGTGACGACCGGCCGCCCCGCCAGAGCCCGCACCCACCGCCGCCCGCGAAGCCGCATTCTCCTCGTTCTCCTCGCGCTCGTCGCGGTGGCAGCCGTCGTCGGCGTCGCGGTGGTCGTGGTGCCGATGCTGCGGCCGGCGGGTCCGCGCCCGCTGTTCCAGATGCCCGTCGCCTGCGGCGAGACCTGGCAACTGAGCACCTATCCCGGCCACGACGACTACGACGTCGACTTCTTTCCCGTCGAGGGTGAGACGTGGGGGCGTCCGGTCCTCGCGTCCTATGCCGGAACGGTCACCGTGGCCGGCGTCAACGGGTCGCTCGGTGGTCGTACCCCGGAGAACCCGGAGGGTCCACGCGGGCGTGGCGGCGGTTACTGGGTGAAGATCGATCACGGCGGCACGTGGGAGACGCAGTACCTGCACCTGCTCGAACCGCCGCTGGTCGAGGTCGGTCAGAAGGTCGCCCAGGGCGAGCAGATCGGGAAACTCGGCAGCACCGGCAACTCCGGTGCCCCGCACCTGCACTACGAGCAGCGGCGCGGCTGGGAGAAGGTCGAGACCTACTTCGACGGTGAGCCGTCGGGCATCACCACCGACGAGCGTGAACAGATCCTGCGGCGGGTGAGCAACAACTGCCCGGCCGGCTCGTGAGGACGGCGGTTTGCCCGGTGCGTCCCGGGGCACTGATTCGGGGAACAGTCCGGACGCAGGGAGGAGCTGGCCATGGCCAAGGGTGACGTCGACACGTACCACGAGGACGGGCAGTGGAAGAACAAGCCGGAGGGCAACGAGCGGGCCAGCAGCACGCATGACGTGAAGGCCGACGCGCAGGCCCAGGGCCGTGAGATGGCGGCCGACCGGGGCGTCGAACACGTGGTCAAGAAGCAGGACGGCACGATCGGGGAGAAGAACACCTATCCCCGCAGCCGTGACCCCCGGGACATCGAGGGCTGACCGCCCCTCGTCCTCGTTCTCCGCGGACCGACCCCCTCGGCGGGAGCCGACGGGGGTCGGTCCGTTTCCATCGCGGCGACGGCGGTCTCCGGCTGTTATCCGCGTACCGAAAATATGGGTGGTTTGGGGGGTTATAGTCCGATCGGGACTGAAGTGAAAGCGGGGAGTGGGCATGTCGTTGTGGGGCCGGCGTCGTCCGGCCAGTGCCGGTGCGCTGGTCGTCGTCCTGATCGCGGCAATGCTCGCGTTCGGGCCACTCCCGGCGTCGGCGGCCGGGTCCGTCCTGTTCGATCAGCCGTTCCGCAACAACACCGCGAACGGCATCGGCGCCGTGGCGGTTCCGGGCGTGCCCGTGCTTCTCGGGACGAACGCCGCCTGCCTGACCGCGGCCGGCAACTCGACCACCGGCCCCCTGCTCAGTTGCACCACGTCCACCGACCCGCAGGGCTCGGGCAAGCTGCGCCTCACCCCCGCCACCCTCAACCGGGAGGGCGGGGTTGTCGGCGCGGTGAGCGTCCCCACCTCGCAGGGCATCCACGTCACCTTCAACACCTACCAGTACGGCGGCACCAGCACGGGCGCGGACGGGCTCGCCTTCGTGCTGGCCGCAGTCGACCCCGCCGACCCCAGATCCCCGTCGGCCCTCGGCCAGCCGGGCGGTTCACTGGGCTACTCGGCGGCGTTCAACGGGACGTCGGCAGGACTCTCCAACGGCTACCTCGGTGTCGGCCTGGATGTCTTCGGCAACTTCAGCAACAGCGTCTACCAGGGCACCGGCTGCACGAACCCGCCCTACATCTCGACCACCGGCGGGCGGGTCCCGGGCCAGGTCGTGGTGCGCGGTCCGGGCCGCAACAGCGTCGGCTACTGCGCCGTCAACAGCACCGCCGGCAGCACCTCGGCCCCCGCCCTGCCGCTGCGGGCCAGCACCCGGGCCGCTTCCGTGGTGCCGGTCGAGGTCGTCATCAACACCACCTCGTCGCCGTACACCACCGACACCGGCATCACCACCCCCGCCGGCCAGTACCGGATCAGATTCACCCCGGTCGGCGGGCAGGCGCGACTTCTGGAGGGCATGCTCCCGGTCGTGTCGCCCAGCCTGTACCCGTCACCGACCTGGCTGAACGCCAACGGCTACCCACGGCAGGTCGCCTTCGGCTGGGTGGGCTCCACCGGCTCGGTCACCGACTTCCACGAGGTCGACAACGCGCGGGTCGTCAGCTTCAACCCGGTCCCCGACCTCAACGTCTCGCAGACCAGCGCCGTCGGCCCCACCCCGCAGCCCGGCGACCCGGTCACCTACTCCATCACCGCGGGAGTCGACGCCGGTGCCACCGAGACGGCACCGATCTCGGTGACCCAGACCGTGCCGGCCGGTGTCGTACCGCGCGCCGCCTACGGGTCCGGCTGGGTCTGCGGCGCACCGTCCGGGCAGACCATCACCTGCACCAACAGCAACGGCCCCTTCGCCGGTGGAACCTCGCTGCCGCCGATCACCGTCGTCGCGACCGTCACCGGCGCCGGTGTCACTCCGACGCAGATCCAGACCGCGACCGTGGCGACCTCGTCGTCGATCGACGCGAACCCGGGGCTCGCCACCGGCGCCACCCCCGTCGCGCCCGCGACCGCACCGACCGGCGTCACCGTCACCCCGGCCCAGAGCTCGATCTCCGGTGGCATCCCGGTCACCGTCGGCGGCAGCAACCTCACCGGCGCGACAGCCATCACCATCGGTACGACCGCCGAGCAGCAGGCCGGCACCTCGGTGCTGCTGCTGCCCTGCACCTCCGGACCGGCCCCCGGCTGCTTCACGGTGAACGCGAACGGCACGCTCGCCATCTCCTCCATGCCCGCCCGATCCAGCCCGGGGACGGTCACGGTCAGCGTCGTCACCCGAGGCTCGGCCGGCTCGGCGAACTACGTCTACGCGTCCACCCCGGGCACCCCGGCCGCGCCCACCGCCGTGGCGGGCGTCACCAGCGCCACAGTGACCTGGACCGCGCCGGCCAGCAACGGCAGCCCGATCACCAACTACCTGATCACCCCGATCCGGGACGGTGTCACGCAACCGACGCTCACGTTCGACGCCTCCACCACCAGCCGCACCCTGACCGGCCTGACCGCCGGCTCCTCGTACGCCTTCCGGGTGGCGGCGGTGAACGCGTTCGGAACCGGCGCGGCGAGCCCGGCCTCGGCGGCGGTGGTTCCGTACACCCTGCCCGGCGCCCCGACGATCACCTCGGTCACCGCGGGGACCACCGCCGCCAGGCTGAGCTGGACCACCCCGGCCAACGGTGGGTCGGCGATCACCGGGTACACGGTGACGCCGTACCTCGGCGGCGTGGCGCAGACTCCGCAGACCTTCACCGGAACCGCCACGACCCAGACCGTCACCGGGCTGACCGGCGGCGCCACCTACACCTTCCGGGTGGCGGCGATCAACGCCGCCGGCACCGGTCCACAGTCGGCCGCCTCCGCGTCGGTGACCGTCAACCCGGCACCGACGCTGACCTTCGCCCCACCGCCGCCCGGCAAGGCCTACGACCCGTACCAGTACCAGCTCACCGTGAACGGCGGCACGGCTCCCTTCGCCTGGTCGGTCAGCGCCGGGAGCCTGCCCACCGGGTTGACCCTCGACCCGGTCACCGGCCTGCTCTCCGGCACACCCACCGTGTCCGGGACGTTCCCGTTCACCGTGCGGGTGACCGACTCGTTCAACCAGTCCGCGACCCGACCGGTCGAGCTGGTCATCAATCCGCTCGGTGGGCTCTCCATCAGCGTTCCGGCGATCTCCACACTGGGCACCGTCACCTCGGGTGCGACAGGGGTCTCGGGACAACTCGGCCCGGTGACGGTCACCGACGACCGGGGGCCGTTCTCCGGCAACTGGGTCAGCGTCGTCTCCAGCACGAGCTTCACCACGGGTTCCGGTTCGGGCGGGGAGACCATCCCCAACAGCAGCATCACGTACGCCTCCGGGGCCGCCCTGGCCGCCACCGGTGTCGGCACCTTCGTCCCGCAACCCGGCGCCGTGCTGAACACCCCGCGTACGGCCGCCCAGTGGACCGGCCAGGCCGGCGGTGCGAACTCCGCCACCTGGAACCCGACGCTGTGGGTGACGCTCCCGTCCGGGGTGGTGGTCGGCACCTACGTCGCGGTCGTCACGCACTCGGTGATCTGAGAACCCGTCGTCGGAGACGACGCTGCCCGGCCGTTCCGAAGGGGAACGGCCGGGCAGCGTCTGTCTGTCGTCGGGGTCAGGCGAGCCGTTGCCGGCGGACGAGGTACCAGCCGCCGAGGGTGACCAGCACCAGCAGGGCGATCCCGCCCACCGCGTAGACCAGCCAGCTCGGCCCGGCGGACGTCGCGACGGTCATCGGCGCGGCGACGGGCAGGCTGATCCTCCCGGTCGCGGTGCGTTCCACGATGCCGCTGGCGAGTTTCGCCTGCACGTCCCAGGTCCCCGCGGGCAGCGCCTGGTTGACCTCGATCCGGACCTGGCCGCTCTGCCCGGGCAGGATCGTCACACCGTTGGTCACCTTGAACGGCCCGGCCCGGACCGCCGCCTTGCTCAGCGACAGCGTGCCGGTCATGTCCAGCGCACGCTGGCCGGTGTTGGTGACCTGCGCGGTGACGACCGGGAACTCGCCGATCCCGGGTTCGGCGGCCAGCCCGTCGATGCGGAAGTCCGTCGGCGGTTCTCCACCCGGACCGATGTCCAGGTAGACCCGGATGCCCACCCGGTGGATCTGGGTGACGTTGCCGGTGCGTTCCTTCGCACTGGTGACCTGCGCCCAGATCGCCGCGTACCGCTCGCCCTTCGAGGCCTTCTTCGGCACGGCTATCTCGACCTCGACCGGCCGTCGCTCGCCCGGGTCCAGCACCATCGTGGCGGTCTTCAACCGGATCCATCCACTGAGTTCGTTGCCCGTACGCCCCTCCGGGACGGTGAAGGCGTTGTTCTCCACCGACGCCGCCCCGGAGTAGAAGTCGATCTCCTGCGACTCGCCGGAGGAGTTCAGCACCTCGACCCGGCGGTTGATCGTCGTCCCGGGCTTCAGGTGATCCACGATGTAGACCTGGGCGCGGGGGTCCTGCGCGCGGCTGGCGGGGATGTCGAGCATGCGGATGCTGATCGCGGCGTCCTCGGCGGGTTCCTGTCGGTGCTCCCGCACGGCAACGGCTGGCGCCGCCGAAACCCCGAGCGCCACGAGGGCGACCGAGGCCAGCAGCGCCAGCCGGCCGAGCGGGTCAGACCACCGAATGTGTCACCGTCCCGGTGTAGACACCCTGGACGGTGCCGACGGGCACGTTCACCACCAGGGTCGGGTTCCAGGTGGCGAAGTTGTTGCCCGTGCCGCCGGTGTGGCTCATCGCCGTCCGCGGCACGTTGATGATCACCTGCTGGGCCGCGGTCGGCTGGCCGGGCGTGAAGGTGCCGCCGCCGGCCGTCGCTGTCGGGGGACCCGACCAGTAGAGGACGTTGATGTTGGGGATCGTCTCTCCCGAGCTGCCGCCGCCGGTGACGAAGTCGGTGGAGATGACGCTGGCCGTCCAGTTGGGGGTGAGCGATCCGCGTTGGTCGAGCACCGTGACCGGGCCGAGCTGCCCGGTGACGGTCGAGCCCTCGACACCGTGCCCGATGTTCGCCGTCGCCGGCACGGTGATCGACAGACCGCCTGCGGCGTCGACGGTCAGGGTCACGATCGTGTCGCCGGTCGTGTCCGCGGCGGCCGGTCCGGCGAGCGCGACGACGGCGGCGACGCCGGCCACACCCGCGAGAAGTTTCCTGCGCATCGAATCTCCTTATCCTCGAATCGCCCATACGGCGCCTTCGAAGAGTAACTACGCAAATCGCCCAGAGATGGGGAAACAGCGCGCAGGTCACCCGGTCGCCTGGCAGTAGTGGGCGGGAAGAAGTCGATCGCCCGCCGGTCGTTACGACAGCGGGCGATCGCGACGGGGCGACGAGCCGATCCGGCCGGCGAGCCGGGCCCTCGGCACGCGGCCGAGCGTCGGCTACCGGAGTCTGCGCCGCCGACTCTCAGGCCGGCACGACGTAGGGGAAGCTGCTCGCGCGGGCACCCTTGGTGACCTCCGGGGTGAGGCCCGAGGTGGTGCCGGTGTTGAGGACCAGCGAGAACATCACCTCGGGCGCGTTGTCGGCCAGCGCCCGCCCGTTGCGGACCGCGAAACCGTAGTTCGCGGCCGTGCCGACCGTGTAGGACAGGAGGTCGGGGTAGAGCTGCCGGGCGACGCTCCAGCCGTACGCCTGCGGGTCCGGTGCGGTGCCGTTCGCCGCGACGACACCCGCCACCGCGTTGGCGATCTCCTCGCCGTCCTCGGCGAGGTCGCGACTGGGGTGGCGGGCGTTGGCGGGGTTCGAGAAGTCGGTGTCGTGCGGCCAGAAGATCGGCCACATCATGGGGTGGCCGGCGCGGTTGATCTGACGCCAGCCCCCGGCGTCGGTGGCCAGCAGGGTGCGACACCACACGCCGATCTCGGTGCCGTCGCGCAGCAGGGGCTCGTCGTGGGACACCTCCAGGACGATCGACTCGACGGTCGTGCCGGCGAAGCTGTTCTTGGCCTGGTCGACGCGCCACGACGACCGGTCCACGATCGACCCGTCCTTGACCGCGCCGTTGATGGTGGCGAGTTCGTCGAGGTCGACGAAGAACGGGTCGGTGATCCGTCCGGCCCAGATCCGGACGTTGGTGCCGGTCGCCATCTCACCGGTCCGTCCCTCGGCGATGGGGGTGCCCATCGCGGCGTCGTCGCGGGCGTCCGATCCGGTCAGCTCGTACAACTGGAAGGCCTGCTTGCCGTCGCCGTCGAGTTCACCGAAGGCGAACCGGTAGGTCAGGTCCTCCAGCTCCGTGCCGTTGACGTGGATCTTGAATTCGTACCGGCCCTCGGCGTGGAAACCACGCTTGATGTCGGCCCTGGTCACCGAGCTGTTGACGTCCATGACGAACACCGTGGCGCGGTCACCGTCGAAGACGAAGAGGTCGTCGATGTAGAGCTGACCGCCCTGGGCGGCGAGGGGGGTGTCGAGGTGATGCGACATGAACTCACTCCCGCAACGGCCGGATGTCTGGATTGATCCGAACGTAGTGGGCGGGGGTTCCACCGGAGCGAGGGTTGGCCCGCGATTCACCCAGGCGGCGGAGCGGCCCGCGCGGGGCGGTGGGCCGCCCGAGACTGTGCTCGACCGGCCCACTCGCGGTGCCGGTGCACTCAGATGCGAGACCACTTCTGGTTGGCCGCGCCCAGGCAGTCCCACAGGTGCAGCTTGCCGCCGTTGTTGGGGTTGGCCTCCCGTACGTCCACGCACTTGTTGGCGTTGAGGTTGACCAGGTCGCCGGAGCCGTTGAGGGTGAAGCGCTGAGCCGTGTTGCCGTTGCAACTGACCAGGTTGACCTCGGTGCCGTTGGCGGTGCCGGCCCAGGCGGGGTCCATGCACTTGCCCATCGCGCGGACGGTCCCGTCGGAGGCGAAGGTCCACGACTGCGCGGCGGTGGTGTTGCAGTCCCAGATCTGCAACTTGGCGCCCTCGACCGGGTTGGCGCCGGGGATGTCGATGCAGCGACCGCTCTGCGCGCCCCGGATCCGGCTGGTGCCGGGAGCGGGATCGCCTCCGCCGGAGGTGTAGCTGGACACCCGGACGTAGTCGACGAGCATCTGCTGCGGGAACTGGGTCGAACCGTCCGGGTAGCCGGGCCAGTTGCCGCCGACCGCGACGTTGAGGATCATGAAGAAGGGGTGGTCGAACACCCAGCGGTTGCCGCCGAGCCGCGCGGGGTCGACCCGGTGGTACTGCACCCCGTCCAGGTACCAGGTGATGACGTTCGGCTCCCAGTCGACCCGGTAGGTGTGGAAGCCGTCGGCGAGCGGGCTGCCCACGGTGCGACTGCCGGTGATGCCGCCGCCGCCGGAGTAGCCGGGCCCGTGCACGGTGCCGTACACGGTGTTGGGCTCCCGGCCGATGTTCTCCATGATGTCGATCTCGCCCGCGTCGGGCCATCCGCCGCCGGTGCCGAGCATCCAGAACGCCGGCCAGATGCCCTGACCGCGCGGGATCTTGATCCGCGCCTCGAACCGGCCGTACGTCTGCGTGAAGGTGGCCGCCGACAGCAGCCGGGCCGACGTGTACTCGCAGCGCCCGTAGTGGCACTGGTAGTTGGCGGGGTTGTCCCGGCGGGCGGTGATCACCAGGTTGCCCTGGCCGTCGTGGACGGCGTTGCTGGTGCTGCTCGTGTAGTACTGCCGTTCGTTGTTGCCCCAACCGCCGCCGCCGGTGTCGAACCGCCACTTGTTCTGGTCGACGGGCGTGCCGGCGGGGGAGTTGAACTCGTCCTGCCAGCTGATCGGGCCGATGGCGGCCTGGGCCCGATCGGGCTGCGGCGGGACGACGAGTGCCACGGTGGTGGTGACCAGCGCGGCTGCCGCGAGTACGAGTGGTCGGAAGCGGAGTCCGAGGCGGGCTGTGAACACGGGAGGCTCCTCAGCGTGGGGGTGACGGAGGCGTCGTGACGAAGAGCCGGAGAGCGCTCTCCAACTGAAGCATGTCGATCCGCAGTCCTTTCTGTCAAGAGTGTTTCCAATATGACAACCGTCCGTTAGCGTCCGATGCCGACCGGTGGGCGGCGGGATGTCGGAGTGCGGCGAGGGTGCGAAGGCTCGTCGATGTCTCCGAGGTGGACGGCGTCCGCTCATCGACGGAGGTCGGGAACTCCGACCGTTACTCGATGGCGGTCGAATCGACCCTTCCTATTGCCGTGGGACGTCCAACCGGGACAGGATGGCGAGGCGTGCGGGAAACCTCCTCGTAACCTGCGCGCTGCTGGTCTCTGTCACAAGGAAGTGGGAGTCAGTCATGAGCGACGCCTCGACGGCGCTGGGTGTGCGCCTCTATCCGGACCTGGTCGAGCACGGTGGCCTGGCCCCCGCGCTCCACGAGACCGCCACCCGCCACGGGCTCGACATCGGCCGCGTGAGCGCCCCCGACCAGGGGCGCAGCCGGTTCACCTGCGCCGAACTGCACTCCGACCAGGGCGTGGTCTGCGTCAAGCTGGGCTCGCAGGCCCGATACTTCATGATCGACCTACGGGTCTCCGGCGAGGTCCTCGCGCGCGGCGACGTCATGGACCTGGTGCAGGTCGCCCAGGTGGCGGCGGCCTGGCGGGCCGGGCTGCCGTTCACCGAGCTCACCACCCGGTTCCCGTTCATGGAGGAGATCAAGCACCGCCCGGCCCCGGCAGCCCAGGTCAGCTAGGGCGCACTGACCCGCGCTGCCGTCAGCAGCGCAGCCGGGGTGGCAGAGGCGACCCCACCCCGACGTCACGGTTCAGGTACGTCGACTGCACGAAGGCGACGAAGCGCTCCGCGTCGGTCGCTGTCGACGCCAGCCCGAACGAGACGCGTACCGCGCCGCCCGTCGGCAGATGCAACGCGTCGAGATACTGGTCGATCGTGTCGACCCGCGCCAACAACCGTTGCCGCACCGACTCCCTCCTGATCCCGAACGCCCCCTCACCCGCGCCCGGATTACAGAAACAGCCGGTACGCAGGGAGAACCCGGCCGCCGCGGACTCCCGTGCGACGAGCCGTTCGTCGACCAGGGTGCCGTCCGGGTGGCAGAGGTTGAACGCCACGGTGCCGCCGCGCCGCGCGCCCGTCGTCGGCCCGTACACCTGCACCAGGGGCCCGCCGGTGTCGTGCCGCAGCGTGGTCAGCCGTTCCAGCAACCACTCGGTGAGCAGGGCGACGCGGGCATGGACGAGGTCGACGCCGATCGAGTCGAGCCACCGCAACCCGAACTCCACGTCCGGGATGCTCAGGAAGTTGAGCGTGCCGTCCTCGAACGCCGACTCGTCGTCCGTCGACCGGTGCCAGTCGCCCTGCACACTGACCGCGCGGATGGTGCCGCCGGCGAACCACGGCCGGCGCAGCCGGGCCAGGGCGTCGCGGCGGGCCACCAGCGCGCCGACCCCGGTGGGGTAACCGAAGAGCTTGTACCAGCTCAGACACACGAAGTCAGGCCTGACCACGCTGAGGTCCAACCGGTTCGTCGGGGCGAACGCGGCGGCGTCGAGCAGCACGTCGTACCCGCGCTGGTGCGCCACCTCCACCCAGTCCAGCGGATGCTGCACACCGGAGAAGTTGCTCTGCGCCGGGTAGGCGAACAGACCCCGGCCACCGGGCCGACCCCGCCGGGCGGCCCGGCTGCCCCGGCCGGCATCGAGCACCGCGACCAGGTCGGACTCCGCGACCCGCAGGTCCGGCCCGCTCAGCGGTACGTAGCGCGTGGTCGCGCCGGCCGACCGGGCGTACTCGCGGACACCGTTGACCGAGTTGTGGTTGTCCCAGGTCAGCACCAGCGACCCGCCCCGACGGAAGTCGTACGCCTCGCCGACCAGCCGGCAGGCGCCGCTGGCGTTCGGGGTGAAGACGACGGCGTACTCGGCCGGATCCGCGTGGAAGAAGTCGAGCACCGCGCGCCGGGCCGACTCCACCAGCGAGCCCGCCGCGCTGCTGGTGGGATTCTCCGAGTGCGGGTTGCCGTACAGGCCGGCGAGCAGTCGATCGTGGTGCTCGCGTACCTGGGCCTGCGCCGCCACCCCCGCCCCGGCGTAGTCGAGGTACACCTGCCCGTTCCGGTCCAGGTGCTGGTATTCGGTGGCCCGCAGGTCATCGATGCGGCTCGTGGCGGAATATCCTGGCCACGCCGTCGGCGAGGTGGGCGCTGCCGGCTCACGGGTTGCCACGGGAGTCCCTTCGGGCCAGCACCGCCCAGGTGGCGCTCAGGAAGAGCACCACGAAGCCACCGAGTATCAGCCAGTTGATCCACACCGGACGGGAGAAGCTGTCGCCGTAGGTGGTCAGCAGCGGCGGACCGAGCGGTGAGCCGCCGTCGCGCCAGAGCCGCTCCACCCCGGCGGTGTGCCCCAGGGCCTCGAACGCCCACCGGTTCGACATGGCGACGCTGAGCCACTGGCCGCCGACCGCCATGGCCGGCACCGGCAGGATCGCACCGACGAACAGCACCTGCGGGAAACACAGCATCGGCAGCATGAGCGTCGCCTGTGCCGCGTCGGACACGGCCGCCGAGCACAGCAGGCCGAGGGCGAGCGCGGCCGTCGAGGAGAGCAGCAGCGTCGCGTACAGGGCGGCGAAGTCGCGGCCGTCGACGGGTGGCAGCCGGTCGATGCCGCGCAACACCCCGAGCACTGCCAGGTCCACCACTGCCAGCAGCGGCAGCAACACCGCGACCTTTCCCATCAGGTACGGCACCAGCCGGACGCCCGCCAGCCGTTCCCGACGCAGGATGGGTAGCTCGGTGCAGATCTGGAGCAGCCCGTAGGTCAGCCCGAAGAAGAAGCCGCCGAACGCGATCCAGAACAGGATCATCACCGTCACCGTGGGGCTCGGCCGGCTCGGTTCGAACGCTCCCGGACGGAACAGCAGCGCGAACATGCCGAGCACCATCAGCGGTGAGCCGAGCAGGATCGCCAGCGTCAGCCGGTTGCGGACGACGATCTCCGCGTTGCGTGCGGTGAGGACGGACCACTGGCGCAGCCGGCCGACGGGCACCGGTGCGGCCCGGTCACCAGCGGCGGTGCGCTGGCCTGCGGGTTCGGCGTCGCGCCGCTGCTCGGCGAAACGGTCGGGCCACCGGGTCGGGTGCGTCGCCTCGTCGAGACGGAGGTGCACCTCGACGAGGGACCGCAGGCCGAAGAACTCCCGGGCTGCGGCCGGGGTGCCGGTGAACGCCAGCCGGCCGTCGCGGGTCAGCACGACCACGCGGTCGCAGTGGTCCACGTCGGTGATCTGGTGGGTGGTGAGCACGACCGTCGTTCCCGTGTCGGCGAGGGTGCGGAGCACCTGGAGCAGCTCCACGGCGATCGCCGGGTCCAGCCCGGAGGTGGGCTCGTCGAGGAGGAACACGCCGGGTCGGGTGAGCAGCTCGACAGCGATGCTGGCGCGTTTGCGTTCACCGCCGCTGAGCAGGCCCACCGGGGTGCCGGCCCGTGCGCTGAGTCGCAGCTCGGCGAGCACCTCGGCGACCCGGTCGCCGACCTCGGCCGTCCCGGTCGTGCAGGGGAGGCGCAGGCGGGCGGCGTACCGCAGGGTGCGGGCCAGGGGCAGTTCCCGGTGGATGATGTCGTCCTGCGGGACGAAGCCGACGACGCCCGGGTCGGCGCTGCCGTCGTACGTCACGGTGCCCGCTGTCGGTCGCCGTACGCCCCCGAGCAGCTCCAGCAGTGTGGTCTTACCGGCGCCGCTGGCACCGATGATCGCGACCAGTTCGCCCGGCGCGATGGTCAGCGAGACGTCGTCCAGGATCTGACGACCGCCTCGGACGCTGCGGCCCAGCCCATTGGTGGTGATGCCGACGCCGGTGCGCGGGGGAGTGGTCTGCTCGGTCGTCATGTCGGGTGCCCGATCGGGTCGGTGAGGGTCCGCCTGGATATCGTTCCTCGCCGATGTTACTGAGCGGGGCCGGTCGGTGTGCCGGCCTGATCGGTCAGCGCTGTCCGCCCACTCAGTCGATCGTGGTGCGTGCCTCCGGCGGCACCTGGAGAAGATCCAGGCAGTTGCGCCACAGTGTTTGCAGTTGGGTCGGATCGTTGAGCAGCTTCGCGAGTAGGACCCGACCCTCGATCTGGGCCACGATGGAACGGGCGGCCTCCCGGACGTCGACCGACGGACCGGCCAGGCCGCGTTCCTTCGCCTCGACGACGACCTTCTCGATGAGGGTGATCTGCTCCTCGAAGATCTCCTGGAGCCGACCGCGGATCTCCTCGGTCTGGTTGCTGAGTTCGAGGGCGAGGTTGCCGAACAGGCAGCCGGCGACGACCCCGGAGTTCTGTTGGCCGACGCGCTGGATGTCCTCGGTCGCCACGAACAGGTCCCGTAGTCGCCGCAGCGGGTCGTGCTCGGTGCCGAGCAACTGCTCCCACTGGCGACGCTGGGCGACCCAGTGCTCGTCGATGACGGCGCGGGCGAGGGCCTGCTTGGATTCGAAGAAGTAATAGAAGCTGCCCTTCGGCACGCCGGCCGTCGCGCAGATCTCGGCCACGCCCAGGGCCGAGTAGCCGCGCTGCTCGATCAGCGTGGCGGCAGCGTCGAGGATCTTGTTCCGTGCGTCACTGGTCCGTCCCATGCTTTGACGATACACGACCGGTCGGCTAGCTTTTAGTCGACCAGTCGTCTAGTGGTCATCCGGTCGGGCCTCCAGGTCCGGCCCCCAGGGCTTCGGCCAGTCAGGAAGGGTTCCCATGAACACCAGCCAGGTACAGAAGGTCGTCGTGGTCACCGGTGCGTCCCAGGGCATCGGCGCCGGCCTCGTGGACGCCTACCGCAAGCTCGGCTACGGCGTGGTCGCCACCTCGCGCTCGATCGGCGCGTCCGACGACCCGCAGGTCGTCACGGTCCGGGGCGACATCGCCGACGCCGACACGGCGCAGCGGGTGGTGGACGCCGCCCTCGACCGTTTCGGGCGCATCGACACCCTGGTGAACAACGCCGGCGTCTTCGTCGCCAAGCCGTTCACCGACTACACCGACGAGGATTTCGACCAGGTGACCGGAATCAACCTCGCCGGGTTCTTCCACCTCACCCGGCGCGTCATGCCGCACCTGGTGGCCAGTGGCGCCGGCCACATCGTCAGCATCACGACCAGCTTCGTCGACCAGCCCAACTCGAACGTCCCGTCGGTGCTCGCGTCGCTGACCAAGGGCGGCCTCAGCTCGGCCACCAAGTCCCTGGCCATCGAGTACGCGGGTCGCGGTGTGCGGGTCAACGCCGTCGCGCCCGGCGTCATCAAGACCCCGATGCACCCGGTCGAGACGCACGAGACGCTCGCCGGCCTGCACCCGGTCGGCCGGATGGGCGAGACCAGCGACGTGGTCGAGGCCGTCGTCTACCTCGAGTCCGCCCCGTTCGTCACCGGCGAGATCCTGCACGTCGACGGTGGCCAGAACGCCGGCCACTGACCTGACCCGGCCCCGGAGAGGAGCAGACGATGCCGATCGTCACCATCCAGATCACCCGCGAGGGCAGCACACCCGGCACGTCCGCGGCGACCGCCGAGGAGAAGGCCGCCGTGATCAAGGGCGTGAGCGAGGTGCTGCGCGACGTTCTCAACAAACCGTTGACGTCGACCTTCGTGGTGATCGACGAGGTCGCGACCGAGAACTGGGGTCGCGGCGGCCTGCCGGTCGACCAGTTCCGGCAGCAGCAGGCATCCGAGTAGACCCGACCCCTCGCCGGTGCGGCCCAGCCTCCGCACCGGCGAGGGCGGGCCCCGTCGGCGAGGGCGCTCCCGGTTCGTGAGCCAGCCGCGAGGGGCAGTCTCGGACGGACGCGGTCGGCATACTGACCGAGTTCACTGTCCTAACGGGGAGGACTCCGATGACCACGCCGTCCGCCGGCCCGCCAGGTCCCACACCCACCGACCTCATGGTCATGATCAGCGACGAGCGGCGACGGGCCGCCGACCTGATCGATACGCTGACGCCCGAGCAACTGGGCGTCCCGAGTTTGTGCGGCGCATGGACCGTCCGGCAGGTGGCCGCTCATCTCGTCGCCCCCTTCGCCGCTCGCCGCCGCTGGGTTCTGCCCCTCCTGCTACGGAGTCGCTTCAATCTGCACCACGCCAACGCCCGGCTGGCCGAGATGGTCGCCCGCCGACCGGCCGATGAGATCTCGGCGCTGCTGCGCGAGAACGCCGAGACGCCGTTCCGGGCACCGCGGGTTGGCTTCCTCGGCCAGCTCACCGACCTCCAGGTGCACGGACAGGACATCCGCCGCCCGCTGGGCCTGCCGCACGACCTGCGTCCCGATCGGCTCCGGACGTCGCTGGACTTCCTGGTGCACCGTCGCGCGATCGGTTCCTTCGTGCGCAGAGGTCACACCGACGGCCTGCGGTTCGAGGCGACCGACCTGGGCTGGGCATCAGGGGAGGGGCGAGTGGTCCGGGGCGCGGCAGAGGCGGTGATGCTCGCGCTGACCGGTCGGTCCATCGTCCTCGCCGAGTTGTCCGGTGACGGCGTCCCGATACTGCGCGACCGGTTGGCCCGCTGAGTCTCGCGCCCGGGCTATCCCGAGACCTCCGCGAAGACCTGCCGCAGCGCGTCGGCGAAGAGGTGGGGTGCCGTCATGGTCGCGAAGTGCGACTGGCCGGGCCTGACGACGTGACGCGCCGTCGGCATCGCCGCCGCCGAAGCGTTGACGGTGGTGGGCATCGGCTCCCACGTGTCGGCGCCCGCCAGCAGGAGCGTCGGCACGTGCGATGTCCGTGCCGTCCGCGGCGAGGGCTTCGAGGTCGTGCAGCCAGCCGACCGCCAGCGGGGAAAGACCGTGCGGATCGATCCGGAATCGGCCTTAAGGGACGTTAGGGCGCGGATCCCGCTCCTGGTGACGGGCGTGTCACGACGACGTCCGTCGATCCGACCCGCCGGGAGAGGCGTGGGTCACACCACTTCCCGTCGAGTCCGGGTGGTGTCCCGGAGGTGCTGACGGCGTCGCCGCCCGATCAGGGTCATTCGATGGCGGTCGGCACGCGGGTGCGGCGACGGCCGCCAGGTTGCCGTGGATCATGCCTGGTGGCGGGCCCGGTCAAGGGGTCGTCGGGCCCGGGTGCGTCGTGACTATCATTTGACAACGTTGCCACCGGCGCGCGAAGGTGCCGGGCGGGGCTGGAGATGCGGCTGTGACGGGCGAATACTGCGGTACGTCTATATTGCCGGATTGTTACATTTTCAACAGGCCCTCGCCTTGCGGATGACCCTGCGGCCGCAATACGTTGCCGTCAACAACAAAACCAAGTGAAGGTTCAACCTTCCGGAGGCAACCGATGACGTTGGCGAGGTGGTACGAGCTATGAGCGACGTGCCGATCCTCCTTGAGATGCGCTCCATCACCAAGGAGTTCCCCGGAGTCAAGGCCCTCTCCGACGTCAACCTGGTGGTTCGCGCCGGCGAGATCCATGCCATCTGCGGCGAGAACGGTGCGGGCAAGTCCACGCTGATGAAGGTGCTCAGCGGGGTCTACCCACACGGCAGCTACGACGGCCAGATCGTCTACCAGGGGTCGGAGAGCAAGTTCTCCGACATCCGGGCCAGCGAGAACGCCGGCATCGTGATCATTCACCAGGAGCTCGCGCTCATTCCGGGCATGTCGATCGCCGAGAACATCTTCCTCGGCAACGAACCGCGCAAGCGGGGCGCGATCGACTGGAAGGCCGCGAACCGCATGGCGCTGGACCTGATGGCCCGGGTCGGTCTGGAGGAGGATCCGGACACCCTGATCAAGGACATCGGCGTCGGTAAGCAGCAGCTCGTGGAGATCGCCAAGGCGTTCGCCAAGGACGTGAAGCTGCTCATCCTCGACGAGCCCACCGCGGCGCTGAACGAGGCCGACTCCCGGCACCTGCTGGACCTGCTGCGCGGGTTCCGCTCCCGCGGCATCACCTCGATCATGATCTCGCACAAGCTCAACGAGATCGAGGCGATCGCCGACCAGATCACCATCCTGCGCGACGGCCGGACCGTGGAGACCCTCGACGTCAAGGCGGACGGGGTCGACGAGGACCGGATCGTGCGGGGCATGGTCGGCCGTGAGCTGAGCAGCCGGTTCCCGGACCACACCCCGAAGATCGGCGACGTCTTCTTCGAGGTCCGCAACTGGAACGTCCGACACCCGATCTCCGCCGACCGGATGGTCTGCAAGAACGAGAGCTTCGTGGTGCGCCGCGGCGAGATCGTCGGCTTCGCCGGCCTGATGGGCGCGGGCCGCACCGAGCTCGCGATGAGCGTCTTCGGTCGCTCCTACGGGGTGTACGAGTCGGGCACGATCATCAAGGACGGCAAGGAGATCGTCCTGAAGTCGGTGGCGGACGCCATCGACAACGGGCTCGCGTACGTCAGCGAGGACCGCAAGGCGCTCGGCCTCAACCTGCTCGACGACATCAAGACGTCGACGGTGGCCGCCAAGCTGTCCAAGATCTCGCACCACGGCGTGCTGAACGAGGTCGAGGAGTACCAGGCGGCCGAGTCGTACCGCAAGGAGCTGCGGACCAAGGCCCCCACGGTCGACGAGGGCGTCTCCAAGCTCTCCGGCGGCAACCAGCAGAAGGTCGTCCTGGCCAAGTGGATGTTCACCGACCCGGACCTGCTGATCCTCGACGAGCCGACCCGCGGCATCGACGTGGGTGCGAAGTACGAGATCTACGGCATCATCCAGCGGCTCGCCGACCAGGGGAAGGGCGTCGTCGTCATCTCCTCGGAGCTGCCTGAGCTGATCGGGCTCTGCGACCGCATCTACACCGTGTTCGAAGGCGCCATCACGGGCGAGATCGCTCGGGCGGACGCGGACCCGGAGACCCTCATGAAGCAGATGACCTCGACGAAGAAGTTGGCCACCCGATGAGCCGTATCAAGGACCTTCAGAAGAACCTGTTTGGAGGCACGACCTCCAACGCCCGTCAGTTCGGCATGATCTTCACCCTGGTGGCGATCGTTCTGATCTTCCAGATCTGGACCAACGGGCTGACGCTGCGGTCGGACAACCTGATCGCGCTGTTCCAGCAGAACTCGTACATCCTGATTCTGGCCATCGGCATGCTCATGGTGATCGTCGCCGGGCACATCGACCTGTCGGTCGGCTCGGTCGCGGCGTTCACCGGCATCCTGGTCGCCAAGTCGATGACCGAGTGGGATCTGCCCTGGCCCGCCGCCATCGTGTTCGGCCTCGCCATCGGCGCGGTGATCGGCGCCTGGCAGGGCTTCTGGGTGGCGTACATCGGGGTGCCGGCGTTCATCGTCACCCTGGCCGGCATGCTGCTCTTCCGCGGTGGCAACCAGTTCATCGGCAACGCGCAGAGCATCCCGGTGCCGGAGGGCTTCCGGGAGATCGGCTCGGGCTTCCTGCCCGAGTTCGGCCCGAACACCGGCTACAACAACGCCACGCTGCTGCTCGGCCTGGCCGCCGCGGTAGCCGTGGTGTGGCGCGAGATCCAGGCCCGCAACACCCGTCGGGCGATGGACGCCGACCCGGCGCCCATGTGGATCTCGATCCTGCGGATGGCCGTCATGGTCGGGGTCATCGCCTTCGCGGCGCTGCGCTTCGCCAGTGGTCGCGTCGGCACCAGCTTCCCGATCTCCGGCATCATCCTGGTGGCGCTGGTCATCGCGTACTCCTTCTACACCCGCAACACGGCCGGTGGCCGGCACATCTACGCGGTGGGCGGTAACTCCCGGGCGGCCGAGCTGTCCGGCGTGAAGCTCAAGCGGGTCAACTTCTTCGTCATGATGAACATGTCCATCCTGGCCTCGCTGGCCGGCATGATCTTCGTGGCCCGTTCGCAGGCATCTGGCCCGCAGGACGGTAACGGCTGGGAGCTGGACGCCATCGCCGCTGTCTTCATCGGTGGCGCAGCCGTCGCCGGTGGTATCGGCACCATCAGCGGCTCGATCGTCGGTGGTCTGGTCATGGCCGTGCTCAACAACGGCCTCCAGCTTCAGGGCGTGGGCACCGACAAGGTCCAGATCATCAAGGGCCTGGTCCTGCTGCTGGCCGTCGCGATCGACGTCTACAACAAGAGCCAGGGGCGCTTCTCCATCATCGGGAGCCTGATGCGGCCGTTCCGCCGCGACGACTCCGCCCCGCCCGCCTCACCGCCGGACGCGGAGCGCGAGCCCGCCAAGGCAGCGGTGTCCGGCTGACGGCCACCGAACTCTCACCACCCCGTTACACCTCCAGAAAGGCAAGTCCTCACCATGCGCAAATTCTTCGGCACGTCGGTGGTCGCGGTCAGCGCCGCCGCCATGCTGGCCCTCGCGGGCTGCGGCTCCGGTCGCGACGGCGACGACGCGGGCTCCAAGGGCGGCGACGCCAAGGGCTTCGCGGCCAACTCGCTGATCGGCGTGGCCCTCCCGGCCAAGACCTCGGAGAACTGGGTCCTCGCCGGTGACCTGTTCACCAACGGTCTCAAGGAGGCCGGTTTCCAGGCTGACGTGCAGTACGCCGGCGCGTCGACCACGGTCGCCGACCAGCAGGCCCAGATCACCGCCATGACCACCAAGGGCGCCAAGGTCATCGTCATCGGCGCGACCGACGCCGCGCAGCTGGCGACCCAGGTCGCCGCGGCGCACGCCGCCGGCGCCAAGGTCATCGCGTACGACCGGCTGATCACCAACACGCCGGACCTCGACTACTACGTCGCGTTCGACAACTTCAAGGTCGGCCAGCTCCAGGGCCAGGCCCTGCTGGACGGCATGAAGGCCAAGAAGCCGAACGGCCCGTACAACATCGAGCTGTTCTCCGGCTCGCCGGACGACAACAACGCCGGTGTCTTCTTCAACGGCGCGATGGACGTGCTCAAGCCGGAGATCGACAAGGGCAACGTCGTCGTCGCCTCGGGTCAGAAGGACGTCAAGCAGACCGCCATCCAGGGCTGGAAGGCCGAGGGTGCGCAGGCCCGCATGGACCAGCTGCTGACCTCCACCTACGGCAACAAGGAGCTGGACGGCGTCCTCTCCCCGAACGACACCCTGGCCCGCGCGATCATCACCTCGGTCAAGGGTGCTGGCAAGCCGGTCCCGGTCGTCACCGGTCAGGACTCCGAGGTCGAGTCGGTCAAGTCGATCGTCAAGGGCGAGCAGTACATGACGATCAACAAGGACACCCGCAACCTGGTGAAGGAGACCATCAACATGGTCAAGGCTCTCCAGGCCGGTAACACCCCGCAGGTGAACGACACCAAGTCCTACAACAACGGCAGCAAGGTCGTCGACACGTACCTGCTCCCGCCGGTCGCCGTCACCAAGGCGAACGCGGCCGAGGCGTACGCCAACGACCCGAAGCTCGCGCCGCTCACCAAGTAATCACCGCACGGTAGGTAGCAACGCCGATGGGTCCCGGGTCTCCACCACCGGGACCCATCGTCGTCTCCGCACCCCCGCGCCCATCGGCTTCGACCCGGAAGGAGGTCTGACCGTGGCGGCACCAGTCCGGGCCAGGCCAACCGGCGTCGGTCGTACCACCGAATCACCGCTTCCGGCGGTCCCTGGCGCGAGCCAGGAGGAGATCCGGCGGCAGAACCTCGGCGCCGTCCTGCGCTACGTCCACCTGCACGGACCGACGTCCCGGGCCGAACTGACCAGCCAGCTCGGCCTCAACCGCAGCACCATCGGCGCCCTCGCCGCCGACCTGGTGGCCAGCGGGCTGGTCACCGAGGGGGCGCCGGCGAGCGTGCGCCGCGCCGGTCGGCCGTCGCTGGTGGTCAGTCCCCGCTCCGACCGGGTCTACGCGCACGCCCTGAGCATCGACGCGGCCCGGTTACGCGCCGCTCGGGTCGGTCTCGGGGGGCAGATCCTGGACCTGCGGGAGATCCCGCGACCCAGCGGCACGTCGGCGATCGACGCCGTCCGGCCCCTCGCCGACCTGGTCCGGGACATGGAACGATCCGTGGCCCCCGACGCCCTGCTGGTCGGTGGGGCGGTCGCGGCCACCGACACCACCCGCGAGCCGGACGGCAGGATCCGGATCGCCGGCGTCGACGAGACGCTCGGTGTCGCCCTGGAGGCGGAGTTCAGCGCCGGCCCGGGTTTCGTGACCGGCGACCTGGCCGACATCGCTGCCCTGGCCGAGCAGGTCCGTGGTGTGGCGACGGGCATCGACGACATCATCTACCTGCACGGCGACCTCGGCATCAGCGCCGGCATCATCGTCGGTGGTCGGCTGGTGATCGGCCACCGGGGCCACAGCGGCAAGGTCGGCCACATGGTGGTCAACCCGAACGGCCTGCCCTGCGGCTGCGGGTCGCGTGGCTGCTGGGAGACCGAGATCTCCGAAGCGGCCCTGCTGCGGCACGCCGGCCGGGATCCGAGCGACCGCGCGGCGGTGGCCGAGGTGCTGCGCGCGGCGGCGGACGGCGACCGGACCGCCGGCGCGGCGGTCGCGCAGGTCGCCGACTGGCTCGGCTTCGGTGTGGCGAACCTGGTCAACGTGGTCAACCCGGACGCCGTGGTGTTCGGTGGGTCGCTTCGCGACATCTTCACCGCCGGCGCGGACGTGGTCCGTGAGCGGCTGGACACCATGCCACTGCCCGCCTCCCGCGAGTACCTGCGGTTGCGTGCGGCGGCCCTCGGCCGCGACGCCGTCCTGATCGGCGCCGCCGAGTTGGCGTTCGACAAGCTGCTGGCCGACCCGCTCAACGTCGGTGTCGTCGGCCAGATGGATCCCGTCGACCCGATCTAGGGAGCTCCCGCACCACGCTGGTGCCGCCGCCCGGCCGGCGCTCCCAGGTCCACCTCTCGCGCCGCTTCCGGCGGCCGACACCCGCACCTCCGGCCGGGCAGGCCCCCGGTGGCCGCAGCCACCGGGGGCGCGGTCGGTCAGCCGCCCGGACGCAGCACCCGGCCGGGGCCGGCGGCGTTGTCGGCGGCGGCCTGGGTGCGTTGCGTCCCGGTGACACAGACGTCGTCCCCGATGAACGCCTCCCGCCACACGTAGCCGGCGACGCAGGTGTGCGGGCCGTACGGGCCGCTGACCCAGCGACTCGCGGCGACCGCGTTGTCCGCGAGCACCTGGGAGCGGGTCGTGCCGGTCACGCAGACGTAGTCGGACTGGTCGGCGTCGCGCCACACGTACCCGCTGACGCAGGTGTTCGGGCCGGACACCAGCCGCGCCGGGTTGCGGCGGGACGCGGCGGCGGCGTTGTCGGCGGCGGCCTGGGTGCGTTGCGCCCCGGTGACACAGACGTCGTCCCCGGCGTACGCCTCCCGCCAGACGTAGCCGGCGACGCAGGTGTGCGGGCCGTACGGGCCGTTCACCCAACGGCTCGCCGCGGCGGCGTTGTCCGCCCACACCTGGCTGCGGGTGGCTCCGGTGACGCAGACCAGGTCGCCCGCGCGGGCCTCGCGCCAGACGTACCCCTGCAGGCAGCGGTTGACCACGTCGGTCGTCACGGTCACCGAGGCGGCGTTGCCGGAGAGCCAGTTCACGCCGATCTGCACGCCGCCCGCGTTGAGTGACTGGGCCGGACCGCCGCCGGGGCCGGTACGCAGCAGGGTGGGTGTGCCGTTGCGGACCTCGTGCAGCAGCACCGTGTCGGCCGGGATGCCGGCGCTCCAACCGGTCTTCCGGCGGAACTCGACGGTGTAGTAGTGGAACAGGTCGGCCGGGTCGAACGGGATCCGGACCAGCTGCGGGCCGCTCGCGGCGGGCACCTCCAGCGGGGCCAGGGTGAGACTGCGGGAGCCGACCCCGTCGGCGCCCATGGTGAAGATCCGGTTCTTCGGCAGCCAGCCCAACTCGTCCCGGTTGGGACCGTTGAGCCCGACCGCGCTGGTGCCGTAGTTCGCGGTGCCGAAGGCGTAGATGTGCATCGCGCTCATCTCGTCCCACGGGTCGTCGTACTCGCCCGGCTGGGACCACGACGCGTTCTGGTAGGTGGTGTCGTTGGAGAACGAGTGGCCCAGGTTGTAGCCGTGCAGCATCTCGTGCGCGGCGAAGCCGACGTTCCAGGCGCCCGGGTCGAGCAGCACCCGACCACCGGCCGCGCCGGAGTCCACCCAGTCGTTGAGCATGACCGCGATCCGGTTGCCGGCGGGCACCGCGTAGCCGGCGGCCGCCGCGGTGTCCACGCAGCGCTGGGTCCGGGTCCACCTGTCGATCGACTGGAACTGCGCCAGTGTGTACGGCATCGTGTACCAGCCCCGCACCACCGAGCCGGCCAACGACACCCGACCGCCGGACTGGTCGGCCAGGTAGTCCGCCACCCCGCCGGTGCCGATGCCGGTCGCCGTGAGGAAGTTGGCGAAGTGCGACGGCGTCTTGGGCTCCGTCGGCTTGTCGCTGAACTTGCACAACAGCACTGACCAGGGGGTGGTGTTGCGGATCGGGCTGGCGGACGCCGGGGCGGCCGGCAGCGCCACCGCCCCCAGCACGGCGCAGGCGAGTGCCACGGCGGACGCGGCGACCCGACGGAGGACTCTGGACTTCACGCGTACGCTCCCATCGCTGCGGCCCACCGGACGCGGACCTGCGGTCCACATCGGAGCACCGATCGTGATCGGACCGGCGCGTTCAGTCGCGTTGGCGACGGGCTGGAATCCGACTGCGCTGGTCAGCAGCGTGTCGGTGCGCGGCGTTAGGCTCGCCGGCGTGGGTGTGCACCAGCTCGATCGCGCGCAGGCACGACGGATCGCCGTGCGGGCCCAGTTGTTGGCCGCCCCGCGCCCGACCGACCTGCTCACTGTGGTGCGGCACCTGACGCTGCTGCAGATCGACCCGACGGCGGCCGTCGCGCCGAGCGCCGACCTGGTCTGCTGGAGCCGGCTGGGCTCGTCGTACCAGCCCGCGCACCTGCGTCAAGCCCTCGAACGGGACCGGGCGCTCTTCGAGCACCAGGCCATGCTGCGACCGATGGACGACCTGGGGCTCCACCTCGCGGCGATGGCCGCCTGGCCCGCTCACGAACGGCAGCGCGAGTGGCTGCGCGCGAACGACTCGTTCCGGCGCGACGTGCTCGACCTGCTCGGTCGCTCCGGGCCACTGTTGTCCCGGGACATCCCGGACACCTGCGCGGTGCCCTGGCCGTCGTCGGGTTGGACCAACAACCGCAACGTCACCCAGATGCTGGAGTTCCTGGTCGCCCGCGGCGAGGGAGTCCCGGGGGCCTGGCGGGTGGACCCAGCCGCGCTCGGGCAGCCGTTCACCGGGCGTACGGCGGGTGTTGTCGCCGTTCGACAGGTTGGTGCACGACCGGGTCCGCCTCGAAGAGCTCTTCGAGTACGCGTACGTGCTGGAGATGTACAAGCCGAAGGCGAACCGCCGATGGGGCTACTTCGCGTTGCCGATCCTGCACGGCGACCGGCTGGTGGGGAAGGTCGACGCCACGGCCGACCGTCGGCGCGGCACGTTCACCGTGCACGCCGTCCACGAGGACGTGCCCTTCACCGCGCAGGTGAGCCGCGCCGTGCACGACGAGCTGCGCGACCTGGCGTCCTGGCTCTCGCTGACCCCGGAGGGTCTGCGCTGACGGGTGCTCGCCGGGGCCCCGGCTCCCCGACGAGCACCGTCGTCCACCTCAGTGATCCGGCTAGGCGATCCGGCGGACCCGGCGCACGGCCAGGTAGAGCAGCAGCAGGGCGACGGCGACGAAGATGCCCGTCTCGATGCCCTGGAACAGCCAGAACCGGTCGGCCGGCTGGTAGAGCTGCCAGTTGTACGCTCCCGGTTCGAGGCCCAGCTCGGCGCCGCAGACCCGACCGTCCGGCCCTCTCCCGCCCGTCGGGCACTGGATCCGGGTGTCCTCCGCGATCATCGTCCCGTCCGGGTTCCGGATACCCTGGGCGAGGATCCAGTCTCCCCGGCTGCTCTCCCGTGCTCCGTCCCCCTCGATCGGGAAGGTCTTGGTGCGGGCGGCCAGGTAGTGCGGCCGGGCCAGGACCTCCACCGCCGCCCGGGCTCCGATGAACCCGGCGAGGGTGATGCCCATGGCGGGCAGCATCCGCTTCCAGACGGTGCCGGCGAAGACGCCCAACGCCACGGCGAAGAGCGTGTAGCCGATCGGGACGATGCCCTGCAGGTCGAAGACGATCATGCCGAGGCGGCCCTCCTGGGCGGCCTGGGTCAGCGGCTCGACCCACCACGACATGCCCAGGCCGTAGCCGATCGCGAGGAGCAGCACGGCGGCGCCGACCAGCCCGAACTTCGTCAGCGCCCAGCGGGTGCGGCCGACGCCCTGGGTCCAGACGAACCGGTGCGTGCCCTGCTCCACCTCCCGGGCGACCAGTGGGGCGCCCCAGAACAGGCCGACCAGCACCGGCAGGGTGATCAGCAGGACGGCCAGCAGGTTGAGGCTGCCGTACTGGTTGCTGAAGCGTTGGAAGCTCCCCTCGCAGGTCTCGCGGGTCGTCGCGGCGACGTCGGCACGGGCGAGCTGGGCGGCGCAGTCCGTCAGCCCGAGGTCGGCGAAGCTGTTCCGCATCGACAGGCCGATCGGCACCAGCACGGCCGCCAGCACGGCGAACGCCAGCAGTGTGAAGAGTGCCTGCTTGCGGTGTTGCCGCCAGGTCAACCAGATCATGCTGCCACCCCCCACTCGCTGTGCCTGGTCTGCGCGGTGCCCTCGGCGAGGTAGGCCAGGACGACGTCCTCCAGGCTGACCTCACGGATGGTCCAGGCCGGATCGGTGACCGGCCCGTCGGTGCGGACCAGCAGTGTCGACTGCCGGTCGGTGTGGCTGGCCCGGACGACGGCGGCGACGCCCCCGATCACGCCGCCGTCGTGTCGTGGGCCGACCAACTGTCGGTGCTCGGCGACCAGGTCGTCGACCGCGCCGGTGAGCTGCACCTTGGCGGCGTTCAGCACGATCAGGTAGTCGCAGACGCGCTCCAGGTCGGCCAGCAGGTGCGAGGAGAGCAGGACGGTGGTGCCGGATTCCGCGACGCTGCCCATCAGCGACTGGAGGAACTCCCGCCGGGCCAGCGGGTCGAGGCTCGCCACCGGCTCGTCGAGCAGCAGCAGCCGGGGCTGCTTGGCGAGTGCGAGGGCGAGCGCCACCTGGGCCCGTTGCCCGCCGGAGAGCTTGCCGACCGGCTTGTCCGGCGGAATGCCGAGCTGCGCCAGCCGCTGGCGAGCCAACGTGGCGTCCCACCGCTTGTTCAGCTTGCCCCCGGCGACGACCAGCTCGGACGCCGTGAAGTCGCGGTAGAGCGGGGTGTCCTGGGCGACGAAGCCGATGTCGGCGAGGCCGTCCGTGTCGCCGTACGTCGACCGGCCGAACACCCGCACCGTGCCCGCGTCGGGCTTGAGCAGCCCGACGGCCAGGTGCAACAGCGTGCTCTTGCCCGCGCCGTTGGGCCCGACCAACGCGGCGATCCGGCCGGCCGGCAGGTCCAGCGAACAGTCCCGCAACGCCCAGGTGCTGCCGTACCGCTTGCCCAGCCGTTCTGCCTCCAAGACATGGTCCATTCTCTGTCCTCTCGTTGCGCTCATGCGGGTTCCTTCTGCGGGGTGTCCTCGGCGAGGGTGGCGCGCAGCGTGGTCTCCACCAGGGCGATGACGTCCTCGGCGGTGAGGCCGGCGGCCTGGGCCCGGTGCAGCCAGGCGACCAGGTCGTCGCGGAGCTCGGCCTGGTTGGGCAGGGACGCGCTGGCCAGGGTGCGCTGGACGAACGTGCCCACCCCGGGTCGGCCGCCGACCAGGCCCTCGATCTCCAGCTCCCGGTACGCCTTCAGCACCGTGTTCGGGTTGATCGCCAGGGATTGCGCGACGTCCCGAACCTTCGGCAACTGGTCGCCCGGCGTCAGCAGGCCGACTCGCAGCGCCTGTTTCACCTGCTGCACGAGCTGCATGTAGGTGTTCACCTTCGACCGGCTGTCCAGTACGAACTCGATCACTCGTGATGATCCTTCCTGTTGTCCTACGACAGTAGGACTAATAGACAGCTTCATCGGCGCGTTGACTTCTGTCAAGGCCGACGCGGCACGAGCCCGGCCCGGCCCGGCGCGTCACCGTCGACCAGCGGGCGTGTCGACCACGTGGCACCGGCGGGCCAGAGGTTGGCCCGCCCGGGTCAGCGACTCGGGAAGGACCAGGCAGCGATCCAGGCGGAAGGGGAGGTGTGCGATGGTCACCGACGAACTGACGACGCCGAGGGCCACTCCACTACAGGTGGCCCGCGCGCGCGGGCGCGTACGCGGGCGACTGATCCTGCTCGGCCCGGCGTTCGTCGCCGCGGTCGCGTACGTCGACCCCGGCAACTTCGCCACCAACTCCGCCGCCGGCGCCCGGTACGGCTACCTGCTGGTCTGGGTCGTGGTGGTGGCCAACCTGATGGCGATGCTGGTGCAGACCCTCACCGCGAAGCTGGGCCTGGCCACCGGTCGCAGCCTGCCCGAACTGTGCCGGGAACGTCTGCCCAAGCCCCTCAACAAGGCCATGTGGGTGCAGGCCGAGCTGGTCGCCATGGCCACCGACCTCGCCGAGGTGATCGGTGGCGCGGTCGCCCTGTACCTGCTCTTCGGCATCCCCCTGCTGCCCGGCGGGATCATCATCGGCACCACCGCGTTCGCCGTGCTGGCGCTGCGCTCGCGGGGCTTCCGCGCCTTCGAGATCGCCATCGCCGTCGGGCTCGGCGTCATCGTCCTGGCGTTCGCGGCGAACCTGCTCGCCGCCGGCTCCGACCCGGGATCCGCCGTGGCCGGCCTGGTGCCTCGACTCCAGGGCACCGACAGCGTGCTGCTGGCCGCCGGCATCCTCGGTGCCACGGTCATGCCGCACGTCATCTACGTGCACTCCGCGCTGACCCGCGACCGCATCCCCGCCACCGACGACACCGAGCGGCGGATCCTGTTCCGTGGTCAACGCACGGACGTGCTGCTCGCCCTGAGCGCGGCCGGCGCGGTCAACCTCGCCATGCTGCTGATCGCCGCCGCCAGCTTCCGGGGCGGCGGACCGAGTGGCGCGGACAGCCTGGAGGGTGTGCACGCCGGGCTCGGACAGACCATCGGCACCGCCGCGGCGTTCGGGTTCGCCATCGCCCTGCTGGTCTCCGGGCTGGCCTCCACGAGTGTGGGCACCTACGCCGGCGAGGTGATCATGCAGGGCTTCCTGCGGCGGCGGATTCCGCTGCTGCTGCGCCGGCTGATCACCCTCGTGCCCGCGCTGGCCGTGCTCGCCATCGGCCTCGACCCCACCCGCGCACTCGTGCTGTCCCAGGTCATCCTCAGCTTCGGCATCCCGTTCGCGCTGATCCCGGTGGTCGCCTTCACCCGCCGCCGGGACCTGATGGGCAACCTGGTCAACCACCCGCTCACCACGGCCGCCGCGTCCCTGGTGGCGGTCCTGGTGGTCGCACTGAACGCCTTCCTGCTCTGGCAGGTCGTCGCGGGCTAGGTGTGCTGCCCGGGGAGATTGGTCGAGTGGGCCGCGAGGGTCACGGACGTCCGCGAGCGTCATGACTGTGAGTCATGAATAAGACCCACAGTCATAACGCCGTTCGCAGCGTGTCGGGTCAGCCCGTGGTCGGTGGCAACGGGCGCGTCAGGTTCGTCGGCCCTCGTCGCGGGTCGGGATCTCCTGGCGCTGTTCGAGGGCGTCGGCCGGGTCGGCGTCGGCCGGCAGCGACGTCACGTCTTCGAGCGCACCCGCCGGCAGAGCGCCCTGCTCGGCCAGGTCCGCCTCGGACGCCTCGGGGTCGACGTCACCCGACATCCGATCCGGCGGCCCGTAGTCCACGGCGCTCTGCCGTTGCTCCTGGGCATCCGCCTCCGGAGGAGGGAACGTGGCGCCCTGATCATCCCGGTACGTGCTCATCGGAGCCTCCTGCCCGGCGTGTCTCGACATGCCGCCGGGCCGCTGCCTACCCGCCGTCGCCCGTCGCACGCTTGCTACCTCTCCCGGCGGGGCACGGCGGCCAGTCCCAGCCCCAGCAGCGCGCACACCGCGCCGACCAGGAAGAGCAACGACGCGGCCGGTTGACCGAGCCACTCCCAGAACGGGTGCCAGGCCGGGTGTGGCTCGCCGCGGTGGTGGCGCAGCAGCGACGGGACGGCCAGCAGCACCGGCAGCCACCACAGCGCCACGGCCACACCCAACAGGACGCCCACGGCGCCGCCGCGCGGTGCGGAGCGGCGGCTGGCCCAGCCGAAGACCCACCACCCGGCCACCGCGCCCAGCAGCGTGCCGAGCACCCCGGCGGGGACCACCAGCGGCGGTGGCGCGCGGTGCAGCTCGACCGCCAGGTAGGAGGCGTCGGCGGTGGTCTGCGAGGAGATCGAGGCGTTCAGGATGGTGTCACCGCGTCGAGCGACCAGCGTGGTGTCGGTGATCGCGAGCGGGGTGGCGCACACCTTGTCCGCGCAGCTGATGCCCTCGGCCACCGGTGGGTCGTACACCGTCCAGCCGGCATCGGTGAGGCGGTCCCGGGCCACCGCGACGATCTGTTCGGCGGGCACCGGCGGCGCGCCGACTGCGGCGGCGCTGGTGGCGCTCTCCTGGTACTCACCGCCGTCACCGAGCACCAGCGTCTTCACGGTGCCCGGACGCAACGCGTGCCCGTAGACGACGAAGAGCGCGGGCGGGGTGTCGATCTCGCCGAGGTCGTGGCCGGGAAAGGCCATGGTCAGGACGGCGCCGGCCTCGGCCCGGTCGGGTTGCGGCCGGGACGTCTCCCAGGCGGCCCGACTGGCCGACGCGCCGGTGAAGAGGCCGCACACGACAGCGGCGAGCGGCACCCAGACGACAGCCGCGCCGGTGCTCGGACGGCCCAGGCGGTGGAGAAGCCGCCGCCCGAACGGGCGGGCCGCGGAGGTGTCGGTCCCGGGCATGATCATCCCTCCGATCGAGAACGAGGCGGAGCGACGGTACATCGACCAGGGGTGTGGACGCGTGCCCGCGACTGCCGCCGTCGGTGGTCGGCATCGGACAAGATGGGCGGGTGGCCGGAGCACGGCCGCGACGAGGAGGATGGCGATGCGGGTACGCGGGCGGTTGAGCGGGGGACGGCGCGCCCGGGTGGGGGCGGCGCTGGGGGCCTTGCTCACCGGCGTGGTCGTACCGACGGTGGCGCTGACCCCGGGGGTGGCGGTCGCGGCGGCGGTCGGCACGCCGGTGTGCCAGATCCGCGACGACCGGCTCCGCGAGCTGTCCGGGATGGTCGCCACGGACGACGGGTACGTGGTCGTCAACGACGGCGCCGACGACGAGGCCCGCCGTCGGATCTTCTTCCTCGACCAGCGGTGCGCTGTGGTCCGGGCGGTCTCCTACCCGTCCCGGCCCAGGGACACCGAGGACCTGGCCGTCGGCCGGGACGGCACCGTCTGGGTCGCCGACATCGGCGACAACGACCGTTCGCGTACGACTGTCGGGGTGTGGCGGCTCGCACCGGGGGCGGAGCGGCCGGTGCTGCACCGGATGACCTACCCGGACCGCCCGCACGACGCCGAGGCGTTGCTGCTCGACGCCGACGGCCAACCGATGGTCATCACCAAGGGTGGCAGCGGCACCGTCTTCCTGTACCGCCCGACCGCCGCGCTGCGACCGGGGGCGACGACGCCGCTGGCCCTGGCCGGCCAGGTGACCCTCCCGACGACGACGACCAGCAACCCGTTCTCGTTCCTCGGGCGGGGTGTGGTCACCGGCGCGGCGACCGCGCCGGACGGGCGTCGGGTGGTGCTGCGCACCTACGCCGACGCCTTCGAGTACGACGTCCCCGACGGGGATGTGGTCAGGGCGTTGACCTCCGGCACCCCCAGGAGCACGCCGTTGCCGGACGAACCCCAGGGCGAGTCGATCACCTACAGTCGCGACGGCGGGTCGCTGCTCACCGTCTCCGAGTCCGCCGACCAACCGCCGGGTACCCGTCCGACGATCCTGCGCTACCCGGCCACTGCCGAGACGGCACCGACCACGGGCCCGACGGGCTCCACCGGCCCGGTGGCGCCCACCCACGTTCGCCCCATCGCCGAGGACGGCATCGGGCCGGGCGGCCGTACCTGGCTGCTGGTCGCCGGCGCCGGGACACTGCTGGCTCTGCTCGGGCTGGCCGGTGCGCTGCGGTGGAGGCACACCGCACGCCGCTGAGCGGACGGGGCGGTGCGGCAGGATGGGCCCATGTCCACGCTGTCCACGCTGCGTCACCCGATCATCGCCGCTCCGATGGCCGGCGGCCCGTCCACGCCCGCGCTCGCGGCCGCCGTCTCCGCGGCCGGAGGGCTGGGCTTCCTGGCCGCCGGGATGATCGACGCCGGCCGGCTGGCCGCCGACGTCGCCGAGGTCCGCGCCCGCACCGACCGGCCGTTCGGGGTCAACCTCTTCCTGCCCGACCCGGGCGACGTCGACGAGGCCGCCGTCCGGGCGTACGCCGAACGGCTCGCCCCGCAGGCCGCCCAGCGCGGCGTCACCCTGGGTGATCCGGTGGGCGGCGACGACGCGTACCCGGAGAAGCTGGCCGCACTGCTCGCGGACCCGGTCCCGGTGGTGTCCTTCGTGTTCGGGCTGCCTGACCGGGCGGCGGTGGCAGCCCTGCGTGAGCGGGGCACCGAGGTGTGGGCCACCGTCACCCGCCCGGAGGCCGCCACGGCCGCCGCCGACCTCGGTGTGGACGCGGTCGTGGTGCAGGGCACCGAGGCCGGTGGCCATCGCGGCGGCCTGCCGGACGACGACGACTACGCGTTGCTGCCGTTGCTCCGGCTGACCGCCGCCCGCTGCGACCTGCCACTGGTGGCGGCGGGGGGCATCGTCGACGGCCCGGCGCTGGCCGCCGCGCTGGCTGCCGGCGCCACCGCCGCGCAGCTCGGCACCGCCTTTCTGCGGTGCCCGGAGGCGGGCAGTTCGCCGATGCACCGGGAGGCGGTGGCCGGTACCGCGCCCACCGCGTTGACCCGGTCGTTCACCGGCAAGCGGGCCCGGGGCGTGACCAACGACTTCCTGCGCCGGCACGACGCCGCGGCGCCGGCCGGTTACCCGCAGGTGCTGCACCTGACGCGCCCGCTGCTGGCCGCCGCCCGGCGCGACGGGGACGCGTCGGTGGCGAACGCGTGGGCCGGGCAGGCGCACACGCTGGCCCGGGACCTGCCGGCGGCCGAGGTCGTCGCCGACGTGAGCGCCGGTGCCCGGGCGGCCCTCGCCGCGCTGACCGAGAGGTCGACCCGCTGGGGGTGACCAGGGCGCCGACCGCCGGCCCGGGCGGGCGGGGCGGGAGACCCGTTAGAGTCTCGCCGTGATCGAGATCGGCGCGCAGGTCGACCTGTCCCACCCACCCGAGCGGGTATGGCTCGCATTGACCGATCGGGAACTGCTCGGCCGGTGGTTCGCCGAGGCCGAGACGCCCGAGGGCGTACCGGATCGGCTGGTGCTGCACACCGCCGGGCTGCCCGGCTTCGGGGCCGACGTCGAGGTCGAGGTGACCGACCGGCAGGACCCGGAACGTCTCGTGCTGGCCTGCGACGAGGCCGGCCGGCTCAGCGAGGTGACCTGCGACGTCACGGCCACGACGCAGGGCTGCCGGTTGGAGGTGCGGGAGGTCACCACACACGGCGGGTGGTCCGTCGAGCAGCAGAAGCCACGCGAGCAGCAACTCCGGCAGGCGCTGACCGTGCGACTGCCGGCCATCCTCGACTGGCTCGCCTTCCAGCAGGTCGACCTACGGCGCGGCGACGGCGGGATGACCACCGAACTGCCGTTGGTCGGCGCGTCCCGCAACGGGCCGGCCCGCGCCCGTCGGCGCACGGTGGCCGCCGTGCTGGTCGGGCTGGCGGTCCTCGGTGGATCGGCGGCGTGGCTGGCGCTCCCGGTCGGTGGGAAGCAGAGCGCCGCGCCTCCCGCGCCGGCGTCCCCGTCGCCGTCCGTGACGGCCGTCGCGGTCACCGCCACCCCACGCGCGACGACCTCCGTGCGTCCGTCCCGGACGGCCACGTCGCCGACCGCCCGTCCGAGTCGGACTCCGTCGGGGAAGCCGACACCGACAGCCACGGCGGCCGTGCCACCACCACCCCCGCCGCCGTTGACCGCCCGCTACGAGACCGACTCCAGCCGGCTGTTCGGCTACACCGGCGAAGTGGTGGTCGGCAACCCCGCAGCCACTCCGGCGGCGAGTTGGGCCGTGGTGGTCACCTTCGCCGACGGCAGCACCGTCGACGACGTCGAGGGCGCGGAGTCGCGACAGGACGGCAGGTCGATCACGTTCACCGGCGCGGCCCTGCCGGCGGGCGGATCCCAGACGTTCCGCTTCGACGTACGCGACAACCGGCCCAAGGCCCGGACGCCGGAGAGCTGCACGGTGGGCGGCAACCCGTGCACGGGCCTCTGACCTAAGGCCTTGCCGAATCGCCGCCCGGACTCCGCCTCGGCTCGACCGCCCTTATGAATCAGGCCTTAGGCTGCGGTCATGGCACTGCTGCACCGGGCCACACTGCGCCCCACGAAACTCGACCTGCTGGCGGCCTGGCTGCCCGACAAACCGTGGTTCACCGGGTCCATCGGGACCTCCGGCACGCTGACCGGCGCGGACGTGGTGAGCCGGGGCGCGTACCGCTTCGACGACCCGGCGGGTGAGGTCGGCATCGAGACGATGCTGGTCGGCACCGCCGACGGGCCGGTCCACCAGGTCCCGCTCACCTACCGCGCCGCGCCTCTCGACGGGGCCGAGGACTGGCTGGTCGGCACCACCGAGCATTCGGTGCTCGGCACCCGCTGGGTGTACGACGGCTGTGGCGACCCGGTCTACGCCGCCGCGCTCGCCCGCGCGATTCTCACCGGCGCCGGTCAGGCCGAGCAGTACTTCGAGGTCGACGGCCGGCGCGAGGTGCGCGAGCCGACGGTGACCATCGTGGTCAGCGGCGTCGGGGAGGCCGAGGTGCCCGCCATCGGCGCCGTGCGCCCGGTGGTCGACGAGGACCGCACGCTCATCGACACCGACGCCGTCGGGCTGGTCGTCGTGCACCGGCCGGGCGTCGGTCCCGACGGGTCGGCCGGTGCCGTGCTGGCCGGGAGCTGGGACGGTCAGCCGACGACCGTGCCGCTGGCGTACGCCAGGCTGCTCTGACCTGTCTTCGCCTGCGGTGGGCGGCCCGAGAGGGTCGGGCCGCCCACCGCGTTCACCACTGTGCCGGAGGCGGGGGCGGCGAGACGGGCGGCCGGTCGTCGCAGGTGATGGTGTTGGGCAACAGCCACGGCGCGAGCCAACCGCCGTCGTTGCCGCCCAGGTCGGTCAGCGTGAACTCGGAACCGGCCGGGGTGAAGTGGAACGATCCGCAGTTGTTGACGCCGACCGCGCCCACGTTGCGGGCGTCCACGTTGGCGAACGAGGCGGACCCGGCGGCGCGGGCGCTGACGACCGAGGTGCCGGTGCCGTCGACCCGGACGTCCCGGAACCGCACGTCGGTGATCGAGTAGAGGTCCTTCACCGGCCAGTCGCTGACCAGCATGATCGCGTTGTACGTGCTGTCGAGGTACGCGTCGCCGGTCACCTCGATCGCCGCGTCGATGCTGCGGTCCAGGGCGAAGACCCAGATCGCGCCCAGTCCGATGTTCCAGTTCAGCTCGTACGTGCCGGCGCGGGCCGTGGTGTTGCCGGTGAACCGCAGGTACCCGGTGAACGGCTCCGCGCCGAAGCGGGAACCGGCGTGCAGGCCGCTGCCCTCGCGTACCGGGTCGGCGACGAGGTTGTGCGACACGGTGGTGTCGGTGCCGCCGTAGATGGCGATGCCGTTGGCCAGGGTCGGCGACTGCACTGTGTTGTGGTCGAAGGTGTTGCGCGCGTTCGCCGTCTTCTCCGACCACATCGCCAGGCCGTCGTCGCCGGTGTTGCGGACGAAGGTGTGTGCCACCACGGAGTCGGTCACTCCGGTGTGGAAGTTGAGCGCGTCGGCGATCTGGTCGACGATGATGGTGTTGGTGACCCGCACGTTGCGCATCGGCCCGTCGAACCACACACCCACCTTGGTGTGGTGCAGGTAGAGCCCGTCGATCGTCGAGTCACTCATCGCGCCGCCGATCGCGTTGACCTGGTCGGTGTCGATGCGCTCCCGGACGTCGCCCTCGATGGCGAAGCCGGAGAGGTGGACGTTGCGGCTGCCACCGTCGGCGGCGTCCCGGCCGTAGAACCCGACTCCGGTGTGCACGGAGCCGTCCGGTGCGGGCGTCGGCAGGGCGACCTCGCGGCCCTTGATGATGGTGTGCCAGTTGCCGGCGCCCTCGATGGTCACGTCGTCGACGATGACGTGCCGGTTGACCTGGTAGGTGCCCGGTGGGAGGTAGACCTTCAGGTGGGTGCGCCGGGCGAAGGCGATGGCCTTGTCCAGGGCGTCGGCGGAGTCCCGCCGGCCGGTCGGGTCGGCCCCGAACGCCAGCACGTTCGCCGCGAGCAGCCGGACCCGCGGCGGGGCGACCAGCTCGGAGTCGAGCAGGTCGATGACCGTCCAGGCGGCCGGGCTGCCGGGTGGCGCGGTGAGCCGGATGCGGTCGCCGGCCCGGTAGGTGCGTCCGAGCAGGAGTCGCTGCTCGTCGTAGAAGTGGGTGGGCCGGAACGGCGTGCTGATGCTCGGGTACGGGGTGGTGGCCGCCGGCACGCACTGGCACTCGGTGATCCACCAGTCCGGGTGCAGCAGACCTGCCTGCGGGTCGTTGGTGAACGGGTACTGGTTGTAGAGCCACGAGTACTGCGAGGTGAGCGTCATGGTGCGCAGGTGCTTACCGTTCACGGCCACCCGCAGCGGCGCGGTGATCCCGCCGCCCTGTGGCGCGTCCGGGATGCTGTACCGCACGGTGATCCCGTTGGCCGCGCTGGGCAGGACGAACTCCACGTACTCCCCGGGGGTGAGCCGGACCGCCCGGCGGCCGGAGGCTTCCGACGGCAGGGTGTAGGCGGTCCGGTCGGGGCCGATGATCTCGCCGTTGGTGCGGGCGTTCTCGGCCTCCTGCTCGACGAAGCCGACATTCGCGCCGCGCCCGGCGACCAACGCCGGGTCGAGGGCGGCGCGGGTGACGACGGGCGTCGCGCCGGGGGAGGCGGTCGGTCGGGCGACGGCCACGCTGGGGGTGACGACCAGCAGGGTGAGGCCGGCCGCGAGCGCGGCGGCGGTGGCGGCCGGACGGCCGGGGCGTCCCCGCGCCGGCATGATGGTCCGAAACATCGGTGACCCTCCTGGGTGGATGGTGGTGGGAGGCCGGCCCGGCGCCCCCGACGCCCGGCATTGATCGTCATGATGTCAGCACCAAACACCGAGCTGCAAGGTCGCAAGCGAAGCACGAAAAGAAGCGACAATCAGGCCGCAAGAAATGGACGGTTGTCGAGTTGAGATGGCGCGCGTCGTCTGCCTCGACCCGCTCACGCCGGGCGTAGGCTGACCCTCGTGGATCAAGAAGACCGGATCGCCCTGTTCCTGGACTACGAGAACCTCGCGCTCGGCGCGCGCGACCACCGTGGTGGCGCGGACTTCGACTTCCGGCCGATCGCCGACGCGCTCGCCGAACGGGGCCGGGTGGTGGTCCGCCGGGCGTACGCCGACTGGTCGTACTTCGACGAGGACCGACGGATGCTCACCCGGTCGCACGTCGAGCTGATCGAGATCCCGCAACGGATGGGCGCGTCCCGGAAGAACGCCGCGGACATCAAGATGGCCGTCGACGCCATCGAGTTGGCGTTCGAACGTGACTACATCTCCACCTTCGTGATCTGCAGTGGGGACAGCGACTTCACGCCGCTGGTGCACAAGCTGCGCGAGCTGAACAAACGGGTCATCGGTGTCGGGGTCGAGGGGTCCACGTCGGCGCTGCTCCCGCCGGCCTGCGACGAGTTCCTCTACTACGACAGGTTGGAAGGGGTGGACATCCCACCGCCCCGCAGCGAGCGGACGCGTCCCGCCCGCCACGTCGGCGCGAACCAGCGCCCGCCCGAGCCCGAGCCCGAGGTGGACCGCCGACCCGCCGGTGCGGAGCCCGGCCGGGACGTGGACACGCTCGCCGTGCTGGTCGCCCAGACGGTGGCCGGGTTGCAGGGCAGCGCCAACGGCGAGGTCACCGCGTCCCGGCTCAAGCGCACCCTGCTGCGCAAGGACCCCACGTTCAGTGAGTCCGACTACGGTTTCCGCACCTTCGGCGAGCTGCTGCGCCACCTCGCCGAGCGCACGGTGGTCGAGCTGGCCGAAGGGCCCGCCAAGGGTGACCCGGAGGTCTCCCTGCCCGAGCACGGTGACCGGGAGGTGGCGTTCGGCCTGCTCCGGGGCGTCGTGGCGGACCTGGGCAGCGGTGGCAACCCGGTGGCGTTGTCCGGGCTGAAGAACCAGGTACGCCGGGCCCGCCCCGACTTCAGCGAGAAGAAGCTCGGCTACCGCAGCTTCCTCCAGTTCTGCAAGGCCGCTGCCACCGCCGGCGTGCTGGACCTGCGGTGGAGCCCCGAAGCCGACGACTACCTCCTGACGGCCCCGGCCTGACCTCTCCTGCGTGAGGGCGAGGGGTTGCTGATTGGCAAGTCAGGGGCGAAAAAATCACCCGTTGGTTTCGAACCACCAACGCTTGACCCGAATTGCGCCTTGATTGTCGCTCTTGCCCCGGTCCGGGCATACCTGCGCCGTACCCTCTGCGCGGGAATTGCTATACGGTCGGCGAATGAAGGTGGAGGAGCACTGGTGGAACGGGGACACGACCCCGCGCGGGCGCAGGGACGTGTACATCCGTACTGACGGGCAGGGTTGGGAGGTCCGCGCCCAGATCGGTGGGGCGTCGGGTCGTGAGCGGGTGCAGCAGTGCCCCAGCCGGGCCTCGGCGGCCATCCTCGCCGACGCCTGGCGCGGCACCCACCCATCCTGGCGCGAGCTGAAGCAGCGCTGATCCGGCACCGGGCCGGGTCGGCAACGCTCCCGGGCTCCCCCAGCCCGGCGCGCGCCGACCGGCCCGGCGCTCGGTAATCACTGACCACCTCGACTGCGGTCGGCTCGCGGGTCGTCGCTTCCGCAGCATGACGGAAGGGAACGTCCGCCAGAAGCGCCAGTGCCCAGTCCAAGATCAAGTGACGAAAAGTAGGTTCCGGGGAGCGGATTGAGCTACTTCTCATCACTTGATCAAGGCATGTCGGCGGATCTCCGTGTCCCCGCCCTCAGGCCGGGTATCCGAGAAGCCGCTGGTCGCGCGCCCGATGGAGGTCGCCCATGTCGCAGAGCCCGGACGAGGAGAACCCCAGGCTCGACGAGGAGGTCCGGGAGGCCGAGCGACGGCTCGCCGACCTCGCCGCCTCGTCGGACGACGCGCTGACCGACGACGACGCCCGGGCGCCGGACGACGCCCTCTCCGAGGAGAGCGCCGACTAGGATCGCGTGCCTCCCGGTCGCCCGGCGAGGTCAGGCGGTCGGGACCGGCAGCACGACGCCCTCGACTGCCGACCGGTGCGCCAGCTCGATCAGCTCGACGGTGGCGACGGAGTCCCGTGGGTCCACCGGCATCGGCGTGCCGTCGCGCAGCGCCGCCGCCACCTGCGCGTAGAAGGTCTGGTAGGAGCCGGGCTCGGTGGTCACCGGCCGCAGGTCACCGTCGACGCCGAGCATGCCGTACCGCTCCGCCGGGACCTCGCCCCAGCCGGGCTGGTCGGGCCGGCCGCCGGCGTGCAGCGCCGCCTCCTGCACGTCGAGCCCGTACGTCGTGTAGCCGGCCCGGTCACCCAGCACCCGCAGGCGGGGCCCGAGCTGGGCGGTGATCGCGCCCATCCAGAGGTGCGAGTGCACCCCGTTGGCGTGGGTCAACGCCACGAAGGCGTCGTCGTCGACGGCCGCGCCGGCGCGGCGACGGTCCACCTCCGCGTACACGCGGTCGACCCGACCGAAGAGCTGCACCGCCTGGTCGACGAGGTGCGCGCCCAGGTCGAAGAGAGCGCCACCGGCCTCCTCGGGACCGGCCAGCTCCCGCCAGCCCGGCTTGATCGTCGGACGGAAACGCTCGAACCGGGACTCGAAGCGCAGCACGCGCCCCAACTCGCCCTGCTCCACCAGGCGGCGGGTGGTCAGGAAGTCACCATCCCAGCGCCGGTTCTGGAACACCGTCAACGGCACCCCACGCTCGGTCGCCTCGTCGACGAGCGCGCGGCCCTCCGCGGCCGTCGCGGCCAACGGCTTGTCCACCACGACCGGCAGCCCGGCCGCGAGCGCCGCCCGCGCCATCGGCACGTGGAGCCGGTTCGGCGTCGCCACCACGACCAGGTCCAGATCGTCAGGGGTACGCCAGAACTCGTCGGCGTCGTCCACCAGGCGGGCGTCGGGAAAGAGTCGGCCGGCCTGCTCGCGCCGCTGCGGATCGCGGGTCACGATGGCGTCGAGCCGCAGCCCGGGCGTCGCGGCGATCAACGGCGCGTGGAACACCCGCCCCGCCAACCCGTACCCCAGCAGTCCGACCCGCAGCGCCTCCGCCATGCCCGTGCCTCCCTCTTCCTGGTCCGCGCCCCGATGCGGCGGCGGTACCGCGGAGAGAATCTACGCCCCGAGCGGGCGGCCGTGATCTCGACCCGGTGCTGGTCAGGCCGCTGGGTCGGCCCGGAGGTAGGTGAGGACCGCGAGTACCCGACGGTTGGTGTCGTCGCTCGGCGGCAGGTCGAGCTTGATCAGGATGTTGCCGACGTGCTTGCCCACCGCGGCCTCGGTGACGTGCAGCCGGGAGGCGATCGACGCGTTCGACCGGCCCTCGGCCAGCAGCGCCAGCACCTCGCGTTCCCGGGGGGAGAGCGCGGCGAGCGGGTCGCGCGGCCGGTGCAGGAGTTGTCGGACCACGTCCGGGTCGATCGCCGTGCCGCCGGTCGTGACCCGACGCAGCGTGTCGACGAACTCGGTGACCTCGGCCACCCGGTCCTTGAGCAGGTAGCCCACCCGCTGGCCGTCGCCGCTGTCCAGCAGCGCCGCCGCGTACCCCGTCTGCACGTACTGGCTGAGCACCACGACCGGCAGGTGGGGTTGCTCGGCGCGTAACACGACGGCCGCGCGTAGTCCGTCGTCGCGACGCCCGGGTGGCATCCGGATGTCGGTCAGCACGAGGTCCGGTTCGTGCTCGCGGGCCGCGTCCAGCAGTGCCGGCGCGGAGCCGACGGCGGCGCAGACCGTGAAGTCGAAACGGGTCAGCAACGCGACGAGGCCCTCCCGCAGCAGCACCTCGTCCTCGGCGAGCACGACCCTGGTCAGCGGCGGCACGGCAGCTCCACCCGGACCAGGGTAGGCCCGCCGGGCGGGCTGGACAGCAGCAGCCGGCCGTCCACGGCGGCGACCCGGTCGGCGAGACCGGTCAGGCCCGTACCCAGGCTCGGGTCGGCGCCGCCTCGACCGTCGTCGGACACCTCGACCACCAGGTCGCCGTCGGTCCGGGTGAGGCGAACGTCGGCGCGGGTCGCCCCGGAGTGCCGGACCACGTTGCCCAGCGCCTCGGACACCACGAAGTACGCGGTCGTCTCGACGATCTCCGGCAGTTCGCCGTCGAGGTCGGCGTGGACGGTGACCGCGACGGTGGACGCGTCGGCCAACTCCCGCGCGGCGCCGGCCAGGCCGAGGTCGGTGAGGCTCTGTGGGCGGATGCCGTGCACCAGTTGCCGCAGCATCACCATCAGTCCCCGGGCCTGGTCGTGGGCCACGGCGAGGGGCCGGGCGGCGGGGGAGTCCTCGGGTACGTCCAGCCGGGCCAGCCCGAGCTGAAGGGTGAGGCTGGTCAGCCGGGGCTGCGCCCCGTCGTGCAGGTCCCGCTCGATCCGGCGTCGCTCGGCCTCGTAGGCGCCGACCAGGCGGGTACGGGAACGGGTGACCTCGCGCAACGCCGCCGCGTCGACCGGCCAGGCCAGCGCCCAGCGGGCCACGGTGGCCTGCACGGCGGTGAACAGACCGGCCGCGTAGCAGAGGGCCGGCAGGAGCAGCACACCCACGATCGCGTACGGGACGGCTTCGGCGGTGGTCTCGATCGGCTGCCAGATCACCACCGGCTCGTTGGGGTCGCCGGCCAACCAGGGGCTGGTGATCAGCCCGACGTCGAACACCAGCAGCAGCAGGAACAGCCAGTACGTGATCGGGGTGACCCCGCCCAGCCAGAAGAGGTACGCCACCTCCCGCCATCCGGCGGCGGTGCGGTACCGGGCACCCAGGCCCGGCCACGGCGACGGAGGCAGCGGGCGGCCGTCCACGAGCCGCAGCCGCCACCGCTCGACGGCGGCCACCGGGAAGCTGACGATCGGCGCCAGCGCCAGCACGGAGAGGCTGCCGACCGCCAGGAACAGCATGAGCGGAACGCCCGGCGGGCGGTCGTGCAGCAGCAACCCGCTGACGGCGGCGAGCAGTGGCGCGCCGACGATGAGCAGCCCGATGGCGAGCACGCCCGCGATCGGCACGGTGCTGACCAGGTAGGCCAGCGCCCGCCAGGGCCAGGCGGAGATCAGCCAGTCGCGGCGGCGCAGCGCCTCGGCCAGGTGCGAAGGACGTTCCGGGGTCATGCCACAGACGCTAATCGCGGGCGAGGGGCCGTCCCAGCCGTCCAGATCCACTGTTGCGGGTAGGCCCAGCACTACCTGCCCGCGTCCGGGTGGCGTACGGCGTACGCCGGCGTTGGTAGGATGGCCGGATCATGGCGAATGAGCGCAGGGCGACCGCGGACCCGGCCCGGAGCCTGGCCATCCTCTGGCGCACCCGGGAGCCGGCCAGCCGCAGCGCGGGGCCCGGGCTCAGCGTCGAGCGGATCGTGCGGGCCGCCACCGAGATCGCCGACGCGGAGGGTCTCGACGCGTTGACGATGCGCCGGGTCGGCGAGGCGCTGGGTGTCGGCACGATGTCGGTCTACACCTACGTGCCGGGCAAGGCCGAACTCGTCGCCGTCATGATCGACAGCGCGTACGGCGAGATGCCCCGCCCCGTCGTCGAGGGCGACTGGCGGGCCCGGCTGGACCGGATCGCGCGCGACAACCTGGCGCTCTACCAGCGGCATCCCTGGATGCTGCGGGCCGAGACGACCCGACCCGTGCTCGGCCCGCACCTGATGGCGAAGTACGACCACGAGCTCGGCGCGGTCGCCGACATCGGGCTCACCGACGTCGAGATGGACGCGGTGCTCACCCTGGTGCTCGGCCACGTGAAGAGCGCGGCGCGGGCCGCCTCCGAGGTGGTCGACCTGGAACGCGAGACCGGCATGACCGACGGCCAGTGGTGGCAGTCGCACGCGCCCTGGCTGGAGACGTTCATGGCGGCCGACAGCTACCCGACCGCCTCCCGGGTCGGCACCGCGGCGGGTCAGCGGCACGGCGGCGCGTACGGCCCGGAGTACGCCTTCGAGTTCGGTCTGCAACGCGTCCTCGACGGGATCGCGGTGGTGGTCGCCGAGCGGGCGACCACCGGTTAGCCCGGCCCCGCCGTCGGGGCCAGCCGGGCCAGGGTGCGCGCCGACGGGCTGCCCGGCTCGGCGTGGTAGACGACGAGCGACTGGGTGGTGCCGCTGATGGTGAACTTCTCGTAGCGCAACTCCAACTCGCCCACCCGCGGATGCCGGAACACCCGTGACCCACCGCCGGCGCGGGCGCTGACGTCGTGGCGCGCCCACAACCGGCGGAACCGCTCACTGCCGGCCGTCAGCTCGTCGACCAGCTCGGTGAGTCGGGGGTCGTCCGTCTCGGTGCCGGCCTGCGCGCGCAGGCCGGCCACCGCGTTCGCCGCGACCGCCGTGAGAGCGGGGTACAGCGCCGGCACGCTCGGGTCCAGGAAGACGGCGCGCAGCAGGTTCACCCCGGCGCTGAAGATCGGTGCCAACGCGGTCGCCAGGGGGTTGGCGAAGAGCACGTCCAGATACCGACCGTGCACGAACGCGGGCGTCTCGGTCCACGACCCGACCAACTGCCGGACTCCCGCCGGCACCCGCTCCGGCCGTCGCGCCGGGCGGCGGGTCGGGACCGGCGCCCCGAGGCGGTGCAGGTGTGCCGTGGCCTCCGCGTCCAGCAGCAACGCGCGGGCCAGCGCGTCGAGCACCTGCGCCGACGGGTGCCGGTCCCGACCCTGCTCCAACCGCAGGTAGTAGTCGGCGCTGATGCCGGCGAGCAGGGCCGCCTCCTCACGACGCAGGCCGGGCACCCGCCGACGGCCGTGCGCGGGCAGCCCGACATCGCCCGGCCCGATCAGCTCGCGCCGGGCACGCAGGTACTCGCCGAGCGGGCCGGCCGTGCTCACCAGCCCATCGTAGGAGCGGTGACCGGCCGCCCGTCCCTGGTCCTGTCACTGCCCGGAGAACCAGGGCCCGGACGTCGCCCGCATCGGGGGACGTGCCGTCTTCGCCGGCCCGGCCCGCCGTCCCGAGCGTTCGCTCACGAAGGCGGCCCGGCCTGGGGGAACGCGCCCGGGCCCGGCTGCCCAGGTGGTACGACTGGGGCGGCAGTTGACGTCAGGGAAGGCGGGCGATGACGAACGGGCTTGCCGACCGGCTGCTCCAGCGCCGGGAGAATCCCCGCCGGACGTCGTTCCTGGAACTCTTCTTCGATCTGGCGTTCATCTTCGCGCTGACCCGGCTGTCCCGGGCGTTGCTTGAGGACACCAGCATGGTCGGCGGCTTCCGGGTGCTGATCCTGTTGGCGGCGCTCTGGTGGGTGTGGTTCGTGACCGCGTGGTCGGCGGACTGGTTCGACCCCCGGGCCCCACTGATCGTCGTACTCCTGCTCTGGGTGATGTTCGGCGGTCTGCTGATGGCCGCCGCCGTTCCCACCGCGTTCGACTCGCACGCCCCGGTGTTCGCCGCCGCCTACGTCGCCATCCACCTGGGCCGGGGCGCGCTGTTGCTCCCGGCGCTGCGGGGGCATCAGCTGCAGGTGCGCAGCGCGCGGGTGGCGATCTGGTTCGCGATCTCCGGTGTGCTCTGGATCGTCGGGGCGTTCGTCGCCCCGGCCCGGGAGATCCTCTGGGCGCTCGCGCTGCTGCTGGAGTACGCCCTCGCGCGGCTGCGCTGGCCGTTCCCGCGGCTTGGGCGCAGCACCTGGCCCGAGCTCCAGGTGAACGGGGAGCACCTCTCCGAGCGCTACCAGCAGATCTTCATCATCGCGTTGGGTGAGCTGATCCTGATCGCCGGTGTGACGTACAGCGATTCCGGCATGGACCGGGAGAGCACAGTGGCGTTCGCTCTGGCGTTCGTGACCGCGGTGGCCCTGGCCCGGCTTTACCTGGTCCCTGCCGGCACGCGGCTGGGTGCGGCCGTCGTGGCGGCCGGGCCGCCGGGCAGCATGCTGGCGCTGATGGCCGGCTACCTGCATCTGGTCATGATCGCCGGGGTCCTGGCCACCTCGGTCGCGATGGAGATGACGATCGACGACCCGGGTGCCCGCGACAACGGACAGTTGGCCGTGGGTGTGATCGGTCCCGCGCTGTTCCTGACCGCCCGGATCCTGCTCGCGGCCGCTGTCGACAGCGGTCTGCCCTGGGCGCGACTGGTCGGTGTGCCGGCCCTCATCGTGGCCGGACTGGCGACCTGGAAGCTCCCGCAGCTCGCCAGCAGCGCGGTCGTCGCAGGGGTGCTGCTGCTGATCGTCCTGTTCGACGCGATGCTCCTACCGTGGCGGGCCGCCAAGCGGTCCGGCGCGGCCGGTCGGCCGGCCCGGTAGCCGTCTGATGACGGACGGAACGGGACAGCACGGCGACCCACCGCGCGAGCACGACGTGGTGGAGTTGCGGGTGCACGGTGTGTCCGGTGCGGAGCCCACGGCCATCCTCGATCAGGCGCCGGTCCGGCAGGTCGCCGGCGACGCCAGCGGGGGTTTCCACCGCGCCGACCGGCCCGACGACAACCCGGACGGCAGGACGCTCGAGGCGTACCGCTGGGGTGACCTGCCGTCGGGCACCGTGGCCCGGACCCTCTCCCTGGTCCTCCTGCTGCCGTTCATGCTCAGCAACCTGGCGGTGTGGATGCGGCCCACGGCCCGCCGCGAAGGTGCCTGGGTGACCAGCCTGTGCCGGCTCCTCGCGCTCGACCTCACCGTGCTGTACGTGGTGTCCGTCGCCGGAGTCGCCCTCGACCTGCTCGCCTGGCGGTGTCTCGGCGCGGCGCGCTGCCGGGGCCCGTTCGACGAGGTCAGCGGGCTCGACGGGCGTCAGGTCGGGCTGCGGCTGGCAGTTCTGTCGCTCCTGCCGGTCGCCGCCGTCGCGTTCCTGCGGTTGCTCGGCACCCGACGGCCCCGGCCGACCGGCACATCCCTGTGGGTCGTCGAGCCGCTGGTGGGGCGGCTGCGGGCGATCCACGTGGCCGCCGCGCTCGCCATGCTCGATCTGATACTGCTCGCCGCTCGCGTGTCGGTCGGCGCGACGGTGGTGACCGCCCTGCTGCTGACGCTCAGCGTCGCGGTGCTGCTGGCCTGCGCCGGACTGCTCGTCGTGCCCGGCCTGCTCGACCGGGCGGCGATGAGGGAGAGGGTCACCCGGACCGCCGAGACGCTGCGCGCGGTGGCCGTCGGCCTGACCGGGGCCACCCTCGCCGCCATCGTCCTGGACGAGCGGGCCTGGCCCTCGGCGGCCGCACTGCCCGGCTACGACACCATCGCGACCTGGGCGCTACTCGCAGAGATGATCCTGCTGGTGTCGCTGAGTGCGCTGGCGCTGTGGCATCGCAACCCCGGGGACCGTCACCGCGCGCTGTCGCGGGGGTTGGGCGCGGCGGTGGTCGCGGCCTTCGCGGTGGGCCTCGCCGGAGCGTTCTCCGCCAACCTCGTCTACCAGAGCGGGAACCTGCTGGACGGGTATCGCGGCGACGGCGGGCCACCGGTGCCGTACCAGTGGACGCTCCTGTCCTTCTTCATGCACGTCACCGTCGGTGTCCTGGTGTGCGTCGCGTTGACCCGGCTGTCTCGGCGACGTCGTCGCCGCGCGGCCGCGTCGGTGACGGCCCGCGACTTCCCGACGGTGCCACCGCAGGGTGCCGGGCGGCTGCGAGAGGTGACGAGGGCGGTCGCCCGCGCACGGTTCGTCGAGTGGGTGGGACTGCTCGCCGTCGCGTGGGCGACGCTCACGATGATCGGACTGCTGGCCGGCCTGTTGCGGCTGGTCGACCTGACACCCGACGAACTGGCTACGCGGTTTTTCCGGCTTCCGGTCGGAGTGGTGGACATGGGGCTCGCCCTGGGCAGTTACTCCGCGACGGCGGCGGTGGTCGCCCTGCTCCTGGGAGGGGTGTTCGCCTACCGGACGCCGTGGTTCCGCCGGCACGTCGGCATCCTGTGGGACCTGGGCACCTTCTGGCCCCGGGCCGCGCACCCGTTCGCGCCTCCGAGCTACGCCGATCGGGCGGTACCCGAGCTGGCGCACCGGATCACCCAACTGACCGAGCGGTACGACGGGGTGCTGCTCTGTGGGCACAGCCACGGGTCGGCGTTGCTCGCTCTGGCTGTGCTGCGGCTGCCTCCGCACGTCCGTGCGCGGGTCGCGCTGCTCACCTACGGATCGCCGCTGGACCGCCTGTACGCCCGGATCTTCCCCGCCTACCTCAACGAGGAGGTGCTGCGGCAGGTCGGAGAGCGGATCGACTGGCGATGGCTCAACCTCTGGCGGGACACCGACCCCATCGGTGGCTGGATCTTCGCCGCCCATCGGCCCGGTGATCCGCCCCCGGACCCGACCGATCCGGCCGGCCGCGTCGACCGGCGGTTGCGGGATCCGTCGGATCTGCTGCCAGCGCCGGGGGAGCGCTGTCCGCCGCCCGTACGGGGACACCATCCGGGCGAGTCCGACCCCGAGTTCCGGGCGGCGGTCGACGAGCTTCGTGCCCGTATCCAGGGCTTCCCCTGAGGTCGTACGGCCGTCTGCCGACGGACGGGATCGCGCGTGGTCAGCGCTCCTCGGTCGCCCTGTCGGTCTCCGCCACCGTCGCGCGGATCTTGCGGAGGGTGGCGTCCGGGGCTCGGATCGCAGCCCGCCAGCGGTCCAACGTCCGGGTGAGCACCCGGACCACGAACTGCAACTGGTTGACCTGCTCGCGGAGCACGCCCAGCTCGGAGCGCGCGCTCAGCGCCTCGCCCTCCAGCTGGGTGATCCGGGTCTGCAACGGCTGCACCAGGGTGAGGGCGGCCTCGGTGAGGGTGTCGGCGGCGTCGGCCCTGAACTTGCCGCGCTGCACCACGACGGTGGCGATGGCGGCGAGGCCGGTGCCGCCGCCGAGGATGCCGAGCACACTGAGCGCCAGCTGCACCCAGTGCGGTGCGGCCGGCGCCGGGGAGGTAATCACGTGACACCTGCCTGCAGGGGTTCGTAACCAACTATTTCGCAAGCCCGGGCCAGGCGGCGCAGGTCGACGGCGATCTGCGTGGCCCGCCAGAGGGATCCGACCGTCACCGCCATGACGAACGACGTCGCGACGATGGAATTTCGACCTGACATGGTTACCAGGGCCACGGCGTACATGCCGGTGATCGTGCCGAGCACCAGCACCGACGCGAGTTCGAGGCCGAGCCCGGTGGAGAGCCGGCCGGGCCACAGGATGCCCAGTAATCCGCCCACGCCCACCGCGATCAGCCCCAGCTCCCAGGCGACCTGGATGGGCCCGGGCATGGCCGTCTGCACAGAGGTCGGCCGGACGTCGAGGGTCAGCATCAGGACGCCACACACGGGTGCGGCGGCCAGGACAGCGATCTCGTACGGTTGGTGTCTGGTTCGGATACGGAGGGTTCCCACGGCAACTCCTTGGTCGAGGGCCGACCTCCCGCAACGGCCTCACGGGCCGGTGCCGTCCGATCGCGACGGGGGGAGCGGCACGCCGACGCTGGTGCGGTGCGGATGGACGGTCGTAAGGCGAGGAGATGGAGCGACTCGACGTCGTTGGCTGCCGGTATCTGCCTGTGTATCACCGATGACCGGTTGTCGTCCACTCCGTGTCACGTTGCATTACCGCAGGTCAGGGCCCATTCGGACCCGATTGCCGTGGGTCGGGCCCGACGGAGCGCGGCGGTCCGGCCGCGCCACCACGATCACCACGAGGGGTGTCGCATATCTTACCCAGGGTGATGGCGGCGCGGCCGGACCTCCGATCGGTCAGCGGTCGAGCAGGGCCCGCAGCGTCCGGACCACCTCGGCCGGTGCCTCCTCCGCCATGAAGTGCCCGGAGGTGACCGTCCGGTGCTCCAGGTCGGGCGCCCAGGCCCGCCACACCTCGGCCGCGTCATATCCCAGCGCGGCGCCCCAGTCCTGCTGGAGCACCGTCACCGGCATGCGTAGCCGGTTGCCGGCCGCCCGGTCGGCGCTGTCGTGGGCCACGTCGATGCCGGCCGACGCCCGGTAGTCGGCGACGATCGACGTGACCGCGTCACGGGACGCCCGCAGGTAGGCCGCCCGCACGTCGGCCGGTAGGGCCTCCGGATCGCGGGTCCAGACGTCCAGGAAGTGGCCGAAGAAGGCGTCCGGGCTGCCACCGATCAACTCTTCCGGCAGCCCGGGTGGCTGCGCCATCAGATACAGGTGGAACGCGACCGCCGCGGAGGTGCCGTGCAGCACGTCCCACATGTCCAGGGTGGGCACCACGTCGAGCAACGCCAGCCGGCTGATCGCCGCCGGGTGGTCCAGGCCGGCGCGGAACGCGACGAGCGCGCCCCGATCGTGGCCCGCCAGCGCGAACCGTTCGTGGCCGAACGCGCGGGCCAGCGTCACGACGTCGGCGGCCATGGTGCGCTTGGCGTACCCGGTGCCGTCGGTGTCGACGGGTCTGTCGCTGTCGCCGTAGCCGCGCAGGTCGGGGCAGATGACGGTGTGGTCGGCGGCCAGGTCGGCCGCGACGTGCCGCCACATGAGGTGGGTCTGCGGGAAACCGTGCAGCAGCACGACAGCTGGTCCGGAACCACCGACGGCGACGTTGAGCGTCACACCGTCCGCGACGCCCACGCGCCGGTAGTCGAATCCGTTGATCCTGGGGTCCACGGGAGAACCTCTCTGGTGAGCAGTGCCGGCGGGGGCGACGGCCCCGCGTCGTCGTACGTCGTCGAGCCTTCTCCGCGCTGATCAGCAAGCGGTCAGCGTCCGATCAGCGCCTAGATTGGTGCCATGACCAGGCAGCCGACCACACCGGACGTGGTGACCTTCGGCGTCCTCGGGCCGGTGACCGCCGTCACCGGGCGTGGCCCGGCACCGCTGCGTGGGCACCGGCACCGCCTGGTGCTGGCCCGGCTGTTGATCGCCCACGGGAGGGTGGTGCCGGTGCGGCGTCTGGTCGACGACCTGTGGGAGGTCGCGCCGGACGGCGCGGTGGGCGCGATCCGGACGTTCGTCGCCGACCTGCGGCGGGCCCTGGAGCCCGACCGGCCACCACGGCAGCCGCCCCGGATCCTGGTCACCGAGCCACCGGGGTACGTGCTGCGGGTCGCCCCGGACGCGGTGGACGCCGGCCGGTTCGAGGCAGCCGTCGGCGAGGCGGGTCCACTGCTCTCGGCGGGACGTCCCGCGCAGGCCCTGACCGCCCTGGACGGGGCACTCCGACTCTGGCGGGGCCCCGCGTACGCGGACTGCGCGAACGAGATCTGGGCGGCGGCGGAGATCAACCGACTGGACGAGTTGCGCATGCTCGCCGTCGAGCGGCGGGCGGAGGCGCTGCTGGCACTGGGGCGGCCGGACGAAGCCGCCGCCGACCTGCCCGCCCACCTGGCCAGCCATCCGCTGCGGGAGGACGCCTGGCGGTTGCTCGCGGTGGCCCGGTACCGCGCCGGTCGGCAGGGGGACGCCCTCGCTGCGCTTCGCGAGGCGCGCGACGTCCTGGTGACGCAGTTGGGCGTGGATCCCGGGCCCGAGTTGCAGCGGCTGGAAGCCGACGTCCTGGCCCAGGCGCCGCATCTCACCCCGGCCCCCGACGCCGCCGCCACCCCCCGACTCCGGGAGCCCGCGGCACCGCAGCCGGCGCCGCAGCGTCCGTTCCTCGGCAGAGAAGCGGAGCTGGACCGCCTGCGGCACGCCGCCCAGGCCGCGCTCCGACGCCGTACGCCCACCCTCGCGCTCCTCGGCGGCGACCCGGGTGCCGGCAAGACCGCGTTGGCCGAGACGGTGGCCCGACAGTTGGCCGCCGAGGGCTGGACCACCGCGTGGGGACGCAGCCCGGAGTACGAGGGGGCCCCGCCGGCCTGGCCGTGGACCCAGGTCACCGACGCGCTCACCGGCCTGGTGGAGGCCTCCGGTCCGACCGACGAACCGGGCGACCCCGCCGGTGGTCGGTTCCGTCGGCACCGGGCGGTGGCGTCGTTGATCGCGGCGGTCGGCGACCGGGGGCCGCTGCTCGTGGTCCTCGACGACCTGCACCGCGCCGACGGTGACACCCTGGACCTGCTGACCGCCCTGCTCACCGGTCCACACCCGGCCACCGGGCCGGTGCTCGTCCTCGGCACCTACCGGGCCACCGAGATCAGTCCGGAGCTGACCGCCGCCCTGGCCCGCGTCGCCGGGCTGGAGCCGACCCGGGAGTACCTGGCCGGCCTCTCCGCGTCGGCGACGGGTGAGCTGGCCCGCGCCGTCGTCGGCACGGCACTCTCCCCGAGCACCGCCCAGTTGATCCACGACCGCAGCGGAGGCAACCCGTTCTTCGTCCGCGAGCTGGCCCAGCTGTACGCGAGCGAGGGGGAGACCGCACTGGCCTCGGTGCCGCCCGGCGTGCGCGACGTGATCCGACACCGGTTGGCGCAGCTACCCACACCGACGCGCACCGTGCTGCGGCAGGCCGCCGTGCTCGGCCGGGACCTCGACCTGGAGATCCTCACCTCCCTGGCGGGCGACCCCGCAGTCGTGCTGGACGCCGTCGACCGCGCTCTCCAGGCCGGTTTCCTGGCCGAGCGGGAGCCCGACGGTCAGCTGCGCTTCACCCACATCCTGGTCCGCGACACGCTCTACGCCGACCTGTCCACACCGCGCCGTGCCGCGTGGCACGCGACCATCGCCGAAGCGCTGCGCCGACGAGATCCGGTCGCGCCGGCCGCGATCGCGCACCACCTGCTCCGCGCCGGTGGACGGGCCGCTGCCGGTCGCGCCGGCGCGTACGCCCGCACGGCTGCCGAGCAGGCCGAACGAGGCGGCAACCCGCACGAGGCGGCCCGCCTGTGGCGGCAGGTCATCGAGGCGTACGACAGTGCCGGTGGCGTCGAGCAGCGTGAGCGGTTGACCGCGCTGCTCGGTCTGGGGCGGGCGCTGGCCGTGACCGGGCGGCTGGCCGAGGCGCGAGGGCGACGGGCCGAGGCGATCACCGCCGCCGAGTCGGTCGGCGATCCGCTGCTGATCGAGGAGGTGCTGGCCGGCTTCGACGTACCCGCCGTCTGGACGCGCAACGACGACGACCGGCTCTCCGGGCACATCGTCCGCGCTGCCGAGCGGGCCCTGAGCGCTCTCGGTCCGACCGGCTCGGCGCGGCGCAGCCGGCTCCTGAGCACCCTCGCGCTGGAGCTGCGCGGCACCACCGTTGACAGTGGTCGCCGGGCGGCGTACGAGGCCGAGACGATCGCCCGGACGCTCGGCGACCCCGGGCTGCTGGCCTTCGCGCTCAACGCCCGCTTCATGCACACCTTCCAGCGCGCCGGCCTCGCCGGTGACCGGGCCCGGATCGGTCGCGAGGTGGTCGACCTGGCCGCCCGGCACCGGTTGGTGACCTTCGAGGTGCTCGGCCACCTCGTGCTGGTCCAGGCGTACTGCGCGCTGGCCGACCGGCCCGCGGCCGACGCGCACGCCCGTGCCGCCGACCGCCTCGCCGAGCGCTACGAGTTGCCGTTGGTCGCGGTGTTCACCAGGTGGTTCGCCGCGCTGCGCCTGGCTCTCGACGGCGAGTCGGCCGCGGCGGCGGACGCCTTCCACGCGGCGGCCCGGCACCTGCCCGCGGACGGTATGCCGGGCCTGACGCGTGGGCTGCTCCCGCTCGCGCTGCTCGGCCTGCGGCTGGCCGACGCCGTCGACGACGGGGCCGACGCGCTCGACCGACCGATTCCGGGCGGGGCGGGTTGGGCGACGATGGACTGGGGGCCGCACGAGCCGTGGGTCCGGCCGTTGCTGCTGCTCGCCGACGGTGACCGGGACGCTGCGGCAGCGGCCCTGCGGGCACTTCCGGAAGGGCCGCACGATCTTCTCCGGGAGGTGCGCCTCTGCCTCGTCGGTCGGGCGGCGCGTGTCCTCGGCGACCGGGGCACGATGGAACGGGTTCACGCCGACCTGTTGCCGGCGGCGGAGGAACTGGCTGCCGGCAGCGGCGTGCTCACCGTCGGCCCGGTGGCCGGGCACCTCGCCGCCCTGGCCGGTGCACTGGGCCGCGCGGAGGAATCGGCCGCGCACCGCCAGGTCGCCCGCGCGGTCGGCGACCGGGCCCGGACGGCCGCTCCCGCCCGCTGATCGTCGTTCGCCGTCCACGGCGACTTGCCGATTCTCCTCGGAACCCGCCGGTGGGTGCGGTCAGATGGAAGGACCGGCGCGTCCACCGCCGGCGACGATCGAGGGGGTACGCCGTGCAGGCGCTCGTCATGATCGTGGTGCTGGGCGTCACCGTCCTGATCGGCACCACGCTCGGCGGACGGTACCGGGTGGCCCCGCCGGTCCTGCTCATCGCGTTCGGGGTGCTGCTCGGCCTGACGCCTCCGCTGTCCGAGGTCACCCTGGAACCCGAGCTGGTGCTGCTGATCTTCCTACCGGCGATCCTGTACCGGGAGAGCCTCACCATCAGTCTGCGCGAGATCCGGGCCAACCTTCCGGTGATCGGGTCGCTCGCCGTGGTGCTGGTGGTCCTCACCATGGTCACTGTCTCGTTCACCGCGCAGGCGTTCGGGGTGGACCCCGCTGCCGCCTGGGTGCTCGGCGCCGTCCTCGCCCCGACCGACGCCGCAGCGGTCACCGGGCTCGCGAAACGGCTGCCCCGAAAGCTGCTCACCACCCTGCACGCCGAAAGTCTGATCAACGACGGCACCGCCCTGGTGATCTTCGCGGTGGCCGTCGGCCTGCTCGTGCACAGCGCGGACCCGGGCGCGCTGCGCATCGGTGAGGAGTTCGTCGGCGCCAGCGTCGGCGGCGTCCTGGCCGGTGCGCTGGTGGGGGTGGCCGTGGTGCTGGTCCGCAAACGGCTCGACGACCCGCTTCGGGAGGGCGCGTTGAGCGTGCTCACGCCGTTCGCCGCGTTCCTGCTGGCCGATGCCGTGCACGCCAGCGGTGTGCTGGCGGTGGTGGTCGCCGGTCTGGTGCTCTCCTACGCCGGTCCACGGGTGATCCGCGCCCGGTCCCGGGTGCTGGCGTACGCGTTCTGGGACCTGTCCACGTTCCTCATCAACGGCGGGCTGTTCGTCCTCCTCGGTACGCAGATACCCCGCGCGGTGCGGGGCATCACCAGTACCTCGCCCGAGCGCGCCCTGGTGATCGTGCTCGTCGTGACCCTCGTCGTCATCGGCACCCGGCTGTTGTTCGTCTACCTCACCTCGCAGATCGCCAGGCTGCGACGGCGCCGGATCATGGACCCGAGCCAGGGGCCCTCGAGCTGGCGGGTGGGGACCGTCGCCGGTTGGTCCGGCTTCCGGGGCGCGGTGTCGCTGGCCGCCGCCCTGGCCGTGCCGACGGTGACCGTCGACGGTCAACCGGTGATCGAGCGTGACCTGATCATCTTCGTCACCGCGTTGGTGATCGTGCTGATCATGCTGCTCCAGGGCACCACCCTGCCGCTGGTCGTGCACTGGGCGGGGCTGGTCGGCGACCCCGAACGCGTCGACGAGGCCCGGCACGCCCGGCGGCGGGCCACCGAGGCGGGCCTGGCCGCTCTGCCCCAGGTCGCGGCCGAGGTCGGCGCGCAGGAGGAGTCGGTCCGTCGGCTGCGCGCCGAGTACCAGCGGCACCTGGAGGACCTCAACGAGAGCGGTGGGAGCACCGCCGAGGAGCGCCGCCTGGAACGTCGTCTGCGCCTGCGCGTCCTGGCCCACAAACGTCGGGAGGTCACCCGTCTGCGCGACAACCGGGAGATCGACGACCTGGTGCTTCAGGAGCTTCAGGCCGCCCTGGACAACGAGGAGATCCGGCTGCTGGGGCGCGGACCCCACGAGTGACCGCCCGGGTGCCGCCGCGACTCAGAGCACCTGGGACAGGAACCGGCGGAGCCGGGGGTGCTCGGCCCGTTCGAAGACCGCCTCGGGCGGCCCGGCCTCCAGCACCACGCCCCGGTCCATGAAGGCGACGGTGTCGGCGACCTGCCGGGCGAAGCCCATCTCGTGGGTGACCACCACCATGGTCATGCCGGCGGCGGACAGGTCGGCCATCACCCCGAGCACGCCCTTGACCAGCTCCGGGTCGAGCGCCGAGGTGGCCTCGTCGAAGAGCATCACCTCGGGCCGCAGCGCCAGCGCCCGGGCGATCGCGACCCGCTGCTGCTGACCGCCGGAGAGCTGCGCCGGGCGTGCGTCGGCCTTGGCCGCCAACCCGACCAGGTCCAGTTGGGCCCGGGCCACGGCCTCCGCCTCGTCCTCGCCGAGCTTGCGCAGCCGACGCAGCGCGAGGGTGACGTTGCGCAGCACGCTCATGTGCGGGAACAGGTTGAACTGCTGGAAGACCATGCCGACCCGCTGCCGCAGGCCGTCCGGGTCGTCGCCCAGCACGCTGCGCCCGTCCAACAGCACGTCGCCGCGGTCCGGCTCGATCAGCCGGTTGATGGTGCGCAGGAGGGTCGACTTGCCGGACCCGGACGGGCCGATCACGCAGGCCGTCCCCCCGCGCGGCACGGTGAGGTCGACGCCGCGCAGCACCCGGTTCGGCCCGAAGGCGAGGTGCACGTCCCGTACGTCGAGGCTGACCGAGGTGGTGGTGTCGGTGGTCATCGCCGGTCTCCCTGGACGGTGGCGGGCAGCGGGAGGTCGTCGTCCTCGTCGGCGGCTGCGGTGGCTGGTCGGCCGTGGCGCAGCCGCCGGTCGATCCCGTTGACGACGTGGGTCAGCGGAACGGTCAGCGCCAGGTAGAAGAGCCCGGCCAGGAGCAGCGCGGACTCGTTGCCGGTGGTGGCCGCGTAGTCCTGCCCGATCCGGAACAGCTCCCGCTGGCTGGCCACCAGGCCGAGGAAGTAGACCAGGCTGGAGTCCTTGATCAGCGCGATGAGCTGGTTGACCCAGGCCGGCAGGACCCGCCGGACGCCCTGCGGGATGATCACCAGCCGCATCGCGTCGGACCAGGAGAAGCCGAGCGCGCGGGCGCCCTCCAACTGGGCGGCCTCCACCGACTGGATGCCGGAGCGGAAGATCTCCCCGATGTACGCGGCGGCGATCAGCGACAGCGCCAGGATCCCCAACGGGTAGGGGTCCGGTCCCCAGACCCGCATGCCCAGCGGTGCCAGCCCGACGCCGATCAACAGGATCGTCGCCGCGGCCGGCAGCCCCCGGAACACGTCGGTGTAGACCCGCGCCGGCCAGCGCAACCACCGGCTGCGGGAGATCCCGGCGACGGCCAACAGCAGGCCCAGCACCGAGCCGAGCAGGGCGGCGGAGACCGCCAGGATCAGCGTGTTCGGCAACCCGACGGTCAGCATCTCGGGCAGCGCCTCGCGCATCGCGTCGAGGTCGAAGAACGTCTCCCACAGGGTGCTCAACGGATCCATCGGTCGTCTCTCCTACCGTCCCGCTCGCTCGTCACCGGTTCAGGACGCGGCCGACGCCGACGTGGACGCCGACGGCGCGACCGACGCGGACGGTGCCGCCACCGCTCCGCTGCCCGGCGTGAAGTCCGCCGGGATCGGCCGGCCGGGGTAGTACTGGGCCTGCAACCGGTTCCAGGTGCCGTCCGCGATGACCTCGTCGAGAGCCTTGTTCAGCGCCTCGCGCAGCTTGTCGCCGCCCTTCGCGAACGCGTACGCGGTGGGTGCCGGGCTGAGCTGCTTGGCCGCCACGGTGATCTTGCCGTTGCTGTCGGCGGCCGACTTCTCGCCGATCTCCGCCGGGGCGATCCACGCGTCGGCGGTGCCGGCCTTGAGCTGGTTGATCGCGCCGTTGTAGTCCGGCACCCGCACCGGGTCGAGCTGCTTGCCGGTGGCGTAGTCGTCCTGCACGGTGCCCTGCACCACCACGACCCGCTTGCCGGCGAGCTGGTCGAAGCCGGTGATCGGCGAGCCGGCCGGGACGTCCAGGCCGAAGTAGCCGAAGTCGTAACCGTTGCCGAAGTCGACTGTCTTCTTCCGCGCCTCGGTGATGGTGATCGAGGAACTGCCGACGTCGAACTTGTGGTTGTTGACCTGGGAGAGCAACGCGGAGAAGTCGGTGCCGACGAACTCGACCCGGAGGCCGAGCTTGCCGGCCACGGCGGTCAGCAGGTCGTTGTCGAAGCCGGTGAACGTGCCGTCCTTGAGGTACACGTTCGGCGGGGCGTCGGTCAGGGTGCCGGCCCGCAGCACGCCCGGTTGTGCCAGGCCGTACGGGTTGGCGCCGGTGTCGGACGAGCTGTCGCCGCCGCAGGCGGTGAGCGTGGTGGCGGCCAGCACGGCGGCCGCGCCCAGGGCGGTGGCACGGGTCAGGGCAGGAAGAAGTCGCACGGGTGTCTCCGGGAAGGTCGCGTCCGGCGCGCACGGATGTGCGTCGCCGGCGGTGCGCCCGACGGGCGTACCGGTGAGGGAGGTTCGGGAGGAGGGCTGCGCTAGTGCGTGGTGCCGCGTCGACACGCGGCGCTGCACATTCGCATCATGTCCACGTGCCGCCGCCGGGTCAGTGCCGGCGAGGGCCAACCGGCGCGGACGCCCGCGACGTCGGTCGGTGGAGTGGTGCTGAGGATGTGCATGGTTCTCCCGGGTCTGTGCTGACCTGGGTGCCAGGCCACGCTTGCACCGACGTCCTGTCGGTGCCTGGTCTTCACCCGGGGCACCCCACCGCGGAGGAGGGTTGCCGGCCAGCGAGCCGGGGCTTCGCGCTGGCGCTCATGACCTGCGCCGAGGCTAGCAGCAGGCACGGGTGGGTCGTCCAGTCGTTATGACCACGCTCACCAGGGGAGATGGGTGGCCGGCACTCCCGTCAGCCGGCGTGCACGTGGGGTCGTCGGCGCGGATCGGGCTCGTGCCGACGCAGGATCTCCCGGGTGACGGAGGCGATCTCACCCTGCCCGAACGCCAGGTAGCGCAGGACGTTGCGGCCCGGGCCGCCCTCGGTCCACTGGAAGTAGATGTGGGGACGCCGGCGGGTCCGGTCGCGGATCTCCAGCAGCAGGGCGGCGAGCGCGTTGGGCACCGCGGAGCTGGTCAGGCTGAGCACCGGGAAGTGACCGTCGACCAGTCTGCCGGTCACCACCAGTTCGGTCTCGAAGTCCGACGGGTCGCTGACGTGCACCTCGACGAAGAGCACGTCGGTGTCGTCGGGGAAGTCGTTGTCCGCCATGGTCTGCGCCAGCTTGGCGCGGTATTCCGCCTCACCCCGGCCGTCGGGCTCGTGGGCGATGAGGCGGATCCGCCGTCCGTCGCGCCCGTCGATCATCCGGGTCGCGACCGGGTCCAGCTCGACGTGGTCGACCCGCAGCTCGAAGGCGCGCGACAACCGGGAGAGCAGCGAGACCACGATGATCCCGCCGATGAAACAGGCCGCGATCTTGACGCCGTCGGGGCGTTCCACCACGTTCGCCAGCGTGGTGTAGACGAAGATCACCGCGATGGTGCCGAACGCGACAGTGCGGCCGCGCTGCCGGTGCCGCACCGCCGCGAGGGTCACCGCCGTCGTGGCCGAGGTGATCAACACCAGAACCCCGGTGGCGTACGCGCCGCCCTGCGCGTCCACGCTGGCCTCGAAGACGATCGTGATCAGGAACGCCACCGCCGTGAAGACCAGCACCAGTGGCCGGACCGCCCGTGCCCAGGTCGGGGCCATGCCGTAGCGAGGCAGATAGCGGGGTACGAGGTTGAGCAGCCCGGCCATCGCCGACGCCCCCGCGAACCAGAGGATGCCGATGGTGGACAGGTCGTAGACGGTGCCGAACACCTCCCCGAGATGCGCGTGCGCCAGGTAGGCCAACGCGCGGCCGTTCGCCGGCCCGCCGGCCTGGAACGCCTCCGGTGGGATCAGGATCGTGGTCGTCACGCTGCTGGTGATCAGGAAGACGCTCATGATCACGGCGGCGGTGGTGAGCAGCCGGCGAGCGCCCCTGATGCGGCCCAGCGGTCGCGCCTCGGAGTCCTGCGGGTCGCCGCGCACGCTCGGCATCACGGCCACGCCGGTCTCGAAGCCGGACAGACCCAGCGCCAACTTCGGAAAGACCACCAGCGACAGGGCGACCACCATCCACGGATCCCCGTGGCTCGTGGTCAGCGTGGTGGTCCAGTCCTCGACGGCGCTCGGGTGCGTCACCACCCGCCACAGCGCGTCGGCCATCACCACCGCGTTCAGCGTCAGGTAGAGCGCGACCAGGACGACGGCGATCCCGATGGCCTCGGTGAATCCCTTGAGGAACACCGCGCCCAGCAGCGCCACGAGCAGCAGCGTGAGCAGCACCTCGTGTCCCTTGAGCCCGCCGGGCCAGAACGGGTTCTCGTCGATGTGCGCGGTGGCGTCGGCCGCCGAGAGGGTGATGGTGATGATGAAGTCGGTGGCCGCGAAGCCGAGCAGCACCAGCACCAGCAACTTGCCCGGCCAGTAGCTCAGCAGGCGTACCAGCATCGCGATGGAGCCCTCGCCGTGCGGGCTCTCCGCCGCCACCCGTCGGTAGACCGGCAGGGCGCCCAGCAGGGTCACCAGCACCAGCACCAGGGTCGCCACCGGCGAGAGCGCCCCGGCGGCGAGCGCCGCGATGCCCGGCTGGTAGCCCAGCGTCGAGAAGTAGTCGACACCGGTCAGGCACATCACCTTCCACCAGGGGTGGTGCCGGTGCTCCGGCGGGCGTCCGTGCGGCCCCGGGTGCTGCACGGGCTCCTCGGCGCCGGCACGCAGCAGCCACTCCCGCAGCCGGCCCGCGCGCTTGTCGACCTCCACCGGCGCGTCCCCCGTCAGTCCCGCCCCTGGTAACCGTGAGTATCCGCCCACGGTCGGCCGCCCGTCCGGCGGTGCGGGGAACCCACCCCGCGTCCCAGCGGGTTTCGGGCGCGGGGCAGGGGGGAAGCAGCGGCCCCGCGGTGGCGGGAGTCGTGCCGGACCGGGCGTCACCGGGGAGGGGACAGGGCATGGTCGGTGGCCGTCGCTTCCGCCCGGGTGGGGGCTTCGGTCGCCAACTCGACGAGTACGAGACGCCCGTCGGCGTGCCACCGCCCACGGAGTCGCCCACCCCGCCCGTCGGTGGCCTGGTGGACAGCGCCGTCTACCTCCGTGGGCACCGGTTCGCCTCCCCGTCCGGCCTCGCCGAGACGTACCGCTGCCTGCAGGAGCAGGACGGCGCGATGGCCTGGATCGGGTTGTACCGGCCCGACATCGAGCAGATCACCTCACTGGCGCGGGAGTTCCGCCTGCACGACCTGGCGGTCGAGGACGCGATCAACGCCCACCAGCGACCCAAGCTGGAACGCTACGGGGAGACCCTGTTCGTGGTGCTGCGCGCCGCCCGCTACGACGACCTCCGGGAGGAGGTCGAGTTCTCCGAGCTGCATCTGTTCATCGGGCCGGGCTTCGTGGTCACCGTCCGGCACGGTGAGGCGCCGGACCTGGCCGCGGTGCGGCGGCGCATGGAGGTCGAGGCGCAGATGCTCGCCCGGGGCCCCGAGGCGGTCCTGTACGCCATCCTCGACCAGGTCGTCGACGGGTACGCGCCGGTCGTTGCCGGGCTGGAGAACGACATCGACGAGATCGAGACCCAGGTGTTCGGTGGTGACCCGAACGCGAGCCGGCGCATCTACGGCCTGAGCCGCGAGGTGATCCAGTTCCAGCGCGCCGCGCGACCCCTGCTCGCGGTGCTCGACGCGCTGGCCGACGGGGCGGGCAGTGCCGACACGGACGAGGAGCTGCGCCGCTACCTGCGGGACGTCACCGACCACCTGACCCAGGTGGTGGAACGGGTGGACGGGTTCCGGCACCTGTTGCAGAACATCCTCACCGTCAACGCCACACTCGTCTCGCAGCAGCAGAACGAGGAGATGCGGAGCCTCACGGCGGCCAGCTACGCGCAGAACGAGGAGCTGAAGAAGGTCTCGTCCTGGGCCGCGATCCTGTTCGCGCCCACGCTGATCGGCACCGTGTACGGCATGAACTTCGTCCACATGCCGGAGTTGCACTGGCGCTTCGGCTACCTGTTCGCGCTGCTGTTGATGCTGCTGGTCTGCGGCACCCTCTATCTGATCTTCAAGCGGCGCGGCTGGCTGTGAGCCGCCCGCCGAGGATCATTCGATGCCGCGCAGGATGTGCCGTTCGTCCTCGACGTCGTCGTCGCCGGCACTGATCCGGCCGAGCAGGACGGCGGCGGCCCAGATCGTCAGGGGCGTGGCCGCCCCGGTCATACCGCCGGCCGTCCGGTCGTCCCGGCTCTGGCTCCGCTCCGCTCGCGGTGGCCTGCGCTGAGCCTGCATAGGCACTGCCCCTCCTCGTCGAAGCCGCCGTGGGCAGCGCGGCGTGACCCCGCGCGGCCGGCCGGGCGGGACACGCTCGGCAGGACGGCATCTACGTCGAACCATCCCACGTCAGGCCTCATGACCACCGCTTCTTTTCGGTTTCCCGACTGACGCCCGCCAAACCGGACATTTTTGTGCAGGGTCAGGGCAGCGGGTGGGCGATGCCCCGCGCGTGGTCGGTGAGGGCCGCCCCGACCACCGTCGCGGTCAGCGGCAACACCTCCAGGCAACGGCGCACCGCGGCGGCCATCAGCGCGTTCGGCACCCGCATGGAGAGCGTGCAGTGCGGCACCCAACGGCCCGGCTGGTAGTGCTCGGCCAACGGGATGCCGGCGGCGGCGAGCCGGTCGTGGACCGTGCGATGGTGGGCCAGCAGCTCCGGGGTGGGCGTCGGACCGAGCCAGAGCACCCGACCGACGAACTGACCGGCGTGCTGGAACTCCAGCCGCAGGGGAGCGGCGACGACCGTCCCGTGCAGGGCCGCGGCGACCTGCTCCGGGTCGAAGCGGGGCGCCACCGCCAGTGAGACGTGCGGACGGTGACGTTGCTCCAGCAGCGAGCGCATGCTCTGCACTCCCTCGGTCTCCAGCGCGTCCCACAGCACCCGGATCCGACGGGTGGCGTCCGGGTCCAGGTACAACTCCACCGCCGCGACCATTCGATCACCGTAGCGGCCGAGGTTCGGGCGACCGCGCTCGGCGGTACCTGGCCGTCGCGTCGCGTACCGGAAGGTTCCTGGCCGGCCTGCGCCCGGCGGCGGACCTGGACCGCGTCGTCGACGAGGGGTGGGACCCGCCGGTCACCCTCGGCGTCGGGCTGGTCAGCGTCGCCGAGGACGACCTGCAACACGTGGGTCAGGCCGGCTACCTGCGCGGCCTGCTCGAAACCGGCTGACCGCTCACGGCACGATCACGGCCCGGCCCTGCAGCGTGCCGTCGCGCATCTGCCGGTACGCGTCGAGCGCGTCCTGCAACGCGAAGTGGGTGGTCGTCGGCCGGATCAGACCACGGGCGCCCAGGTCGAGCACCTCGACCAGTTCCGGGCGGCTACCCCAGTAGGTGGTCGCGATGCTCACCTCGTACGGCACGGAGAAGAACGACACCGCCAGGGTGCCGCCGCCGAGACCCACAATGGTCAGGTCGCCCACCGTGCGGGCCGTCGCCACGCCCAGGGCGAGGGTGGCATCGGTGCCGACGAAGTCCAGCACCACGTCGGCGCCCCGACCGCCGGTGGCCTGCCGGATCTCCTCGGCGGCACCCGGACCGGAGCTGATCGTTCGGTCGGCACCGCACTCCTCGGCCAGCCGTAACGCCTCGGGGCGGTTGTCCACCGCGAGCACGCGGGCGGCGGTGGTGGCCTTCAGGATCTGTACGCCCACGTGCCCCAGCCCGCCGACTCCGATCACCACGGCCGTGCTGCCGGGCGGCAGCTTCGGCCAGGAGCGGCGAACCGCGTGGTACGGGGTGAGCCCGGCATCGGTCAGCGGCGCGGCGTCAGCCGGATCCAGCCCTTCCGGCAGGGGTACGAGGTGCCGCGCGTCCGGGACCAGCTCGAACTCGGCCATCCCCCCGTCCAGTCCGAGCCCGCCGCCACCGCTGGGCACCGGAGCGCCGGATGGGTTTTCGCAGTACGTGTCGACACCGACCCGGCACCGGGCGCAGGTGCCGCAGCCCCACGCGCCGAAGACGGCCACCGGCTGCCCGACGGACAGCCCGGTCACCCCGTCGCCGAGGGCGTGCACCCAGCCGGCGTTCTCGTGGCCGAGGGTGAACGGTGGATTCCAGGGCATGGTGCCGGGCTCGAACTCGTCCATCAGGTGCAGGTCGGAATGGCAGGCGCCGGCACCGCCGATCCGGACCACCACCTGACCCGGCCCGGGTGTCGGGTCGGGGACCTCGACCAGCTCCGGCGTCGACCTCCATTCCGGCAACCGCAGCGCGCGCATCCGGTGCTCCCTCGCTCGACGGAGTCGGTGGCTGCCCCCTTCGCCACGGCCCAAACTGGCCGGCGGTGCGTCTCACCCGTTTCGGGTGAACCGGTCTCACCCGGGCGCGGGCGATCCTGCGGAGAAGCGTGGGGGAGGGGACCTGATGGGCGCGACGGCAGAGCGGTACCTGCAACAGTTGGACGACGGTCGGCGCCCCGACCTGCCGGAGACCACGAGGGGAACGCTGCGGCTGGACGTACGCAGCGACGGCTGCACCGACCACTGGTACCTGAGAGTCGCCGACCAGCACGTCCAGGTGACCCGCTCGGATGACGACGCCGACCTGGTGGTCCGCGCCGACCGCTGGGTGTTCGACAGCATGGTCAACGGTGAGCTGCATCCCGGAGCGGCGATGCTGCGCAACGAGCTGACGATGCAGGGTGACATGCGCCTGCTGCTGGTGCTGCGACGGATCTTCGCGGGACCGGCCGGCGCCCGCCACCCTCGGGAGCTGGGTCGGGCCGCCCTGGCCGCCCGGCCCGCGACGGCCGCTCGGGAGGGTCGATCGTGAAGCAGGAACTGCTGCATGTCATCGCCGGCAACGTGTTCGCCATCAGTGACGCCCAGGGCGACATCGAGGCCGAAGCGCGCACACCCGTCGGTCTCTTCGCGTACGACACGCGTTTCCTGTCCCACTGGGTGCTCACCATCGACGGCGAACGGATCAACGCGCTGTCCCGCGACGACATGACGTACTTCGAGACCCGGTACTTCCTGGTCCCGGGCGCGGCGAGCCACTATGTCGACGCCGACGTGTCGATCATCCGGCACCGCTCGATCCACGACTGCATGCACGAGAAGATCACCGTGCTCAACCACTCGGCGGAGCCGGCCGAGTTCACCGTCCGGTTGGAGATGGGCAGCGACTTCACCGACATCGCCGAGATCGGCCACCTCCGGCGGCGGGTCGTCCAGGTCACCCCGGACTCGACCGGACGCCAGCTCGTGCTGCGCTACCAGCGGCAACGGTTCGTTCGACAGACCACAGTGCAGAGCACGGCCCCGGTCGAGGTCGACGAGGAGGGAATGACGTTCCGGATCCGGGTCGCCCCGGACGGCAAGTGGGAGACCGACCTGCACATCGCGATGAACATGGGCGGCGAGGGCGGCCAGGACGTACGCGCCTCCCTGGAGTCGCACCAGCGGGCCGTGCGGGGCGGGATGCGCGAGGACCTGGCGAACTGGATGGAGCGGGCCCCGACGCTGGTCGCCGAACGCGACGGGTTGGAGGACATGTACTCCGGCGCCCTGGCCGACCTGGCGGCACTGCGGTACAAGCCGTGGTCGTCCCCCGAGCGGGTGCCGATCGCCGGTCTGCCGTGGACGATGTGGTTGTGCGGACGGCACAGCATCATCACCTGCCTGCAGACGATGGCGTTCACCCCGGAGTTGACCCCCGCGACGCTGCGGATGCTGGCGTTCCTCCAGGGCGCACAACTCGACGACGAACTGGACGAGGAGCCGGGCAAGATCCTGGCCCACCTCCGCTACGGCGAGTCCGGCGCGTTCGGCGACCGGGCGAACGCGTTGTACTACGGCGCGGCGGACACCACCCCGCTCTTCGTGATCCTGCTCGACGAGTACGAGCGCTGGTCCGGTGACGCGGCCCTGGTGCACGAGCTGCGCCAACCGGTCCGCATGGCGCTGGACTGGATCGACGAGTACGGCGACCTGACCGGCGACGGTTACGTGCGCTACCAGCGCCGCAACGAGCGCAGCGGCGCGGTCAACCAGTGTTGGAAGGACACCCCGGACGCCATCACCGATGCGCACGGCCACCAACCGGCCCTTCCCCGCGCCACCTGCGAGTTGCAGGGTTACGCGTACGACGCGAAGAGGCGTGGCGCCCGGCTGGCGCGGCACTTCTGGGGCGACCCCGCGTACGCCGACCGGCTGGAGCGGGAGGCCGCAGCACTCAAGGAGCGTTTCAACCGGGACTTCTGGCTGCCGCACCAGGAGTACTACGCGTTGGCGCTCGACCCGTACGGCGAGCCGGTCGACGCGCTGTCGTCCAACATGGGACACCTGTTGTGGAGCGGGATCGTCGCGGACCACCGCGCCGGGGCCGTCGCCGAACACCTGGTCGGGTCGCGGTTGTTCGGCGGTTGGGGGGTGCGGAGCTTCGCCACCGGGCAGCGTCCGTACAACCCGATGGGGTCACATCTGGGCGCGGTGTGGCCGGCGGACAACGCCGTGATCGCCGCCGGGTTGCGCCGCTACCGGTTCGACGCACAGGCGGCCACGATCACGGCCGGCATCTTCGACATGGCGCACACCCTCGGTGGGGCCGTGCCGGAGATGATCGCCGGCCACGATCGTTCCTTGACGAAGTATCCCGTCCAGTTGCCGGCCGCCGGTCGCCCGCAGGCGTGGTCGTCGGGGGCGCTGCTGATGCTGCTGGGCACCATGCTGGGGTTGCGACCCACAGGTGACAACCTGCTGGTCAACCCCGCCGTGCCGGAGGGCTTCGGTCGGCTGGAACTGCTCGACATCCCCGGCCGCTGGGGTCGCTCCGACGCCTACGCCAGGGACCGGACCACGGCCCACCGGCCCGGTGCCCGCCTGCGCTGAGCGGCCGGGGGATGCCCGCACTGAGCGGCGGCTGCCGCGCAGCGGGGCGTGAACCTGCGGCGGCCGGGGACGGCCGGTCAGCCCATCGTCCTGGCGCCGTCGATCGACTCCCGCAGGATGTCGGCGTGGCCCGCGTGCTGGGAGGTCTCGGCGATCAGGTGCAGCAACACCCGCCGGACCGTCCAACTCGCACCCGGCTCGAACCAGGGCGCCTGCGGCAGCGGGTGTGCCACGTCGAGGTCGAGGGCGGTGAGCAGCTCGTCGGTGTGGTCGGCCACCTCCTGGAAGCGCTCGACCAGCCCGGCCAGGGTCTCGCCCGGCGCCATCCGGAACTGACCGACCCAGTCCACCTCGGCGCGCTCCATCGCCTCCGCGCCGCCCACCGCGAAGAGCATCCACCGGTGCTCGACGTTGGTCACGTGCTTGACGAGGCCACCGAGGCAGAGCTCGCTGGCGGTGGGACGGGCCGCCGCCTGCTCGTCGGTGAGCCCGTTGACGGTGTGCAGGAGGAAACCCCGGTGCTTACGCAGTGTCTCTAGCAGGTCGGCCCGCTCACCGGTGAGCTGCTCGGTGCTGGTCATGTGCCACCCCTCGTCGCTGTCCGTCGAACCTCGGTGTCACCGTAGGACGAGGCACCGACACTTCCCGGCCCCCGACACCCGCCCAGCGGTTGCCGATCCCCGTCCGTGGCTGTCCACTGAATGACATGGGTGTCATCAAGGTGGGCACGTCGTCCTGGGCGGACCAGTCGTTGCTGCGCTCCGGGTGGTACCCGCGATCGGCCGGCACGCCGGCCCGCCGACTGGGCTTCTACGCCAGTCGGTTCCCACTGGTCGAGGTGGACACGTCCTACTACGCGATCCCGGTGCCCGAGACCACGCACGGTTGGGTCGACGCCACACCGGACGACTTCACGTTCGACGTCAAGGCCTTCAGCCTCTTCACCGGGCACCCGACGCCGGTCGCCGCGCTGCCCCGGGACCTGCGCCCGTCCGCCGGCCCGAGCCGGATCCGCCGACGCGACCTGCCGCCGCAGGCGTACGACGAGCTGTGGGCCCGTTTCCGCGCGGCCCTCGACCCGATCGCGGCGGCCGGCAAGCTCGGCGCGGTGTTGTTGCAGTTCCCGCCGTGGCTGGCGCGCAGCGCCGCCGCCGAGCGTCGGATCGTGGAGCTGGCGCAGCGCTGCCGTCCGTGGCGGGTCGGCGTGGAGCTGCGGCACCGGTCCTGGTTCGACGGCCCGGCGGCACCGGGCACCCTGGACCTGCTGCGCGACCACGACCTGTCAGTGGTCTGCGTGGACATGCCGCAGGGGCATCCGTCGTCGGTGCCGCCGATCCTGACCACCACGGCGCAGCCGGGGATCGTCCGGTTCCACGGCCACAGCGAGGCCTGGGGCGGTGGCGACAAGCAGGAGAAGTTCCGGTACGCGTACGCCGAGGACGAGCTCGCGCACTGGGCCGGGCTGCTGGCCGAGTTGGCCGCCGACACGGACGACCTGCACGTGCTGTTCAACAACTGCTGCGCCGGGCAGGCACAACGCGACGCCACCCGGCTGGCGCAACTGCTCGCCGAGACGATGCTCGACGACCGCGCGCGGGCCACGTCGGCCACCGGCTGACGGCGACCCTAGGAGCGCCGGCCCCGGGTGCGCAGAGCGTCCTGCGTCGACTCGCCGACGTCGGCGTCGTCCGGGAAGGTCCGTCCGCTGGGCGCCGGGTCGGGTGGTGCGCCCGGTCCGGCCATCGGTGTACGGGTCGGTTCCACCGACCCGAATCCGTGCCGTCCGGCCGGGTCGCGTCGGCCCGCCGGTGCGCCCGCGCGTCGTTCCCCGCGCCGTCCCCCGGGCACCGCGGTCTCCTCGCTGCCCTCGTCCATCGGCGAGTCCTCGTCGGTGCCCCAGGGCGCGTCGGCGTCGAAACCGTCGCCGGTGCCCCACGGCTGCACCGCTTCCGGCTCCAGCCGGTCGTTGTCGCCGCCGCGTCCGCTGTCCGCCGCCATGGCCACCCCGCTCGTCGGTCCGCCGCCGTCGGCGGACGATGTGCCGTCCCTGCGCGTCCGCCGGTAGCGGCGAACGGACGGGACGCTGCTGCCGTCGTACGCGCCCGCGTCGCCGCGGGCGATCGTCGTTCGGTGCCGACGCGCTCGCGTGGGGCCGGAGAGTGTCCCGCCGTCGAGGTGGCGGCGGGACGCCCACCGGCCCGACGTTCAGCGTCCGGCCATCGCCATCGGTCGCTTGCCGTTGCTCATCCCGGCCATCTTGATCATGCCCTTCGGAGCGCTTCTCATCCCACCGGCCCGGCCGAGCATTCCCCGGAACACCTGCCCCGGCTTCTGCTGCTCGCCCATGTAGGCGGTGACCACCACCAGCGTTCCGGTCAGCGCCGGAATGGCCCACTGAAGCAACTTCATCTGCCGCTGCGAGGAGGCGACGCTCGCCGGCGTCTGGTGGTTCGGTTCGGTGGCGCCGCTCACCGACGGGCCACCGGCCTTCTCCAGCCGCATGCCGACCAGTCGGCTGTAGCCGGTCACCGCCAGCGCGCCGATCGTCAACGCGGTCTTGATGGCGCTGGCCCGGCCGACGCCGGACTGAGCCGCCACCCGTGGGCTCTCGGTCACCAGTTCGCCGACCGCGCCGGCCAGGTGGGCGCCGATCGCCGCCGCGTTGACCGGGGTCCACTTGGACCACCCCGCCGACGCGACCGGGAGTCGCTGAGTCGAGTCGCTGATCTTCGCCGCTGCTCCGTTGACGCCGAAGGCACCCATGAGGGAGCCGCCGAACCAGGCCGCCAGGCCCAGATCGTGCATCGAACGCAGTGCGGTGTGCCGTTCGGACATGTGATCCCCTTCCGCCGTGTCGGGCGGTGCGGCTTACCCGCCGCTCGGGCGGCTAACCCCGCCCCGGGCGGACCGATCCACGTCGTAGCGGCAGGTGGGGGACGTTGCGGGCGTCGGTGGGTCACCTCGCCCCCGGCAGGAGTCCTTCCCGCCGTGGCGGGTACCTCCGCAAGCGACGCCGACGAGAGGGGAACGCGATGTCGCAGCCGGACGAGAGCCGGGAGAAGACCCCCAAAACAGACGCCGTGCTCATGCACCCCGACAACGACCCGCACCGGAACACGGCGGAGGTCGCGCAGCGAAAGGACCACGCCGCGATCCAGGTGGAGCGCGACGACGAGCTGGTGCCGCTGGACCAGGACGAGTGAGCCGCCCGGCCGGGCCGTCGCACGGCGACCGGCCGACACGTCTCAGCGGGGCGGCAGGTCGCCGACGAACTCGGCGATCCGCCGCGCCAGCGCCGCGCCGGCCCGGACCCAGGTGAAGTGGTCCAGTGGCGCGCCGGCCCGCTCCACTGTGTAGCGCTCCCGGGTCACCGGAGCGCCGGTGAGCTTCGCGCAGAGATGATCCATGGTCTCGTGCGGGGTGAACTGGTCGTCGTCCACGCTGACGGCGAGCACCGGAGAGCGCACCGCGCGTACCGCCGCGTCGGTGTCCGTACCGTCGAGGCGCGGAAACCGGCCGGTCCGCGCGGTGTGGGCCCAGTCGCGGATGACGCCGCGTGCCTGCCGGCCGCCGAAGCCCCACCCCGGCCAGACCCCCAGCAGCGCCGCGGTGGCGGCGATCCCCTGGGTGTACGGCAGCACGCCGAGGCCCCGCGGACCCGGGTAGCTCCGCCAGTACGGGATGCCGACCGCGATCAATGCCAGCCCGTCGACCTCGTCGTCACCGTGCAGGGCGAGATGCAGCAGCGCGGCCTGCCCGCCGAGGGAGTGCCCGAGCAGGAGTCGGCGACGCCCGTCCAGTCGGGGCTTGAGCGCCGCCAGGACGGCGTCGACGTCACCGGCCAGCTCCGAGTAGCCGTACCGGTCGGCCCGGCTCGGGGCGGGTGTGCTCGCGCCGGTGCCCCGCAGGTCGGCCGCGACGACGGCCAGGCCGGCGGCGCGTAGTTCGGCGGCGAAGGGCCGGTAGTAGCGGGCGCGGACCCCCATGGCGGGCCAGATCACCACCACCGGCGCGTCCGTCGTGCCGGGCGGCTCCGGATAGACCTGTACACCCAGTCGACCACCGTCGACGTCGACGAACTCCTGCGCGTACTCCGGCTCCCCGCTCATCGGTTCAGCTTACGACCCGACGTTACCGACGGGTAGCCGCAGGCGGTGGGACGAGACGGAGGGCCCCGCCTGGTGGCGGAGCCCTCCGGGTGACGAGCCGGTTCAGGAGACGGAGATCGTCCCGTTGCTGGACCGTACGCAGGCCACCGACCGGGCGCCGGTGGTGGCGGCGCCGCTCAGGCACTGACCGAGCACCTGGTGCCCGGTGGCGTTCGGGTGCCACGACTCCTGGCAGGTCTGGAAGTAGCTCACGCAGGTGTTGGCGATCCGCTGGATCGCGATCTTGTCCTTGCCGGACAGGCTGGTGACGAAGGTGCCGGTCGCGCCGTCCTGGAGCCGGATCGGGGTCGCGAGCGCGCCCGACGGGCTGCTGGTCTGCTCACACAGCCGGGCGCCGTTGAAGGCCTGCTGCACGTTCAGGTACACCAGGTCGTCGGCCGGGAACTCGGCGGCCAGCGTGTCCCGGGTGGACTTCACGATGGTGCCCAGGGCCTGCGAGAAGCGGTGGCCGGGGGCGAGGCTGGCCCGGTGGATCGGGCAGCCGGCCGCGTACCGCTCGGCGCCCAGGTCGCGGAACTTGTCCCGGGTGTCGTCGCGGCTGTCCTCCTCGTGGAACTGCGGGTTCAGGTCCAGCGGCAGCGGGTTCGTGTAGTCCTGGAACACCACCCGGTGCTGGCCGTCCGCGTCGACCTGGTCCAGTGTGGTCAGGATCTGGCGTACCGCGGCGGTGGTCTCCGCGGTCGCGGCGCTGAGCTGCGCGGCGGTGGCCAGGTCGGCGTCGCTGCACGGCTTCTGCTCCACCGGGCCGTTCAGGTACGCCCAGAACTCCCACCAGCCGGTCCACGCGTCGGCGATGAAGCGGTTGGCGCACTTCTCCGCGACGCTGCCGAACGTGAACGAGCTGTTGTTGGAGCCCAGGCCGATCAGCACCAGGTCGATGTCCTGGGTCTGCGCGACGGCGCGGAGCTGGTCGAGCTGCGCGGCGACCGTACGGCCGCTGGTGCGCGCCTGCGACGCGTTGGCGATGTCGTGGGGCTGGCCGCCGGAGCAGGCCAGGTTGAACCGGTTCTGGATGCCCGGCAGGTTGGCCTTGTGGAGCGAGGCGTTCGCCGAGCGGTGGCAGAAGAACGCGTTGTTGTTCGCCGCCGTCCAGCCGGGGAAGCCCTGGGTGACCCCGTTGGCGTCGACCACCGGGGTGTACGCCCCGGCGCCCTCGCCGCTGATGAAGCTGTCCCCGAGTGCCACCGCGGCGGTGGGCAGCGCGGCGGACGCCGGTGCGGGCAGCGCGACAGCTGTCGACAGCGCTGCCATGGCGATCGTCAGTCCCGCGGCGAGCGCGGTCCGTCGGAACCTGGGCATGGGGCCCCCATCCATCGAAAGATGAAAGATTCTCTGAGAGCGAGATCACATCACCCTCGTGCAACGGGCGTCAATGGGCCGTAACAGATTCGTTCGACGAACGACACGCACGCCAACGCGGGTCCGCCTCCCCGAGACGGACCCGCGATGGGTCAGGTGGACTGCCGGCCTAGCTGCCGGCCGTGCCGCTGCGACGCTTCGACGCCGCCGTGCCGGCGACGTTCAGACCGACACCCCACAGCAGCAGTACGCACAACCACTGCGCCCACCGCAGCAGGCTCATGTCCCCGGAGAGCAGGTTGCGCACGCTGCCGAACGGGGTCAGCCACGGCTGCGCTGCCTCCACGCCGCTCAGCAGCGCGAACAGGCCCAGCGGCAGGACGATCGTGGCGAGGAACGCGACCACCGTGGAGCGCAGCAGGAGCCCCAGCCCGGTGCCGACCAACCCGGCGACGATCTGCACCAGCACACTGCCCACCGCGACCGTCCCCGCGTGCCGCCACGGCTCGTCGGCGACGTCGGCCGGGGCGAGGGCCAGCGTCGCCGCGCAGATCAGCACTCCGGCGACGGCGATGACGACGGCCGGCAACCCCACCGCGAGCACACCGGGCAGGACCGGGCCGGGCCGGACCGGCGACCCCGGGCGGCTGCCGAGGCCCGCCCGCGCCCCGCGCAGGTCGTGGACGAGGAGGATGCCGAACAACGGCGTCACCACGGACATCAGGCTCTGCACGGTCTCGGAGAGCGCGGCGAACGTCCGGTCGGCGGGAGCCGCCGCCGCGACCAGCGCCACGGCGGCCAGCAGACCGGCCAGCACCGTGCCGGCGAGCAGCCAACGCCGGGCACGCGTGCCGAGGGAGCGCCGCAGGGCGGCACGTGTCGTCTCGTCCACCCCGACCGCCTCCTGACTCGTGCGCTCGATCGGTCGATCGGTCGCGATCGTCGTGAGCGTACCGGCGACTGTCTCTCTGCGTGGTCCCATGATCACCCGGAGGCTGTTTCCTGGCTCACGTCCACGCACCGACGCGCGGCGGGTCGCGCGGGGCCTCCGACAGTTGTCCTAGCCTCGGGCTAGGCTCGCTGCGGCGCGCCACGCCGGCTGATGTCGCCGGTGACCGGCTGCACACCGCCGAGACCGGGGAGTACGACCAGTTGACCGCAGAGCCTGACACCCTGTATGGGGCCGATGACCTCACCCACCTCGAGGGGCTGGACGCCGTCCGCAAGCGGCCCGGCATGTATATCGGTTCCACCGACAGCCGTGGCGTGGGTCACCTCGTCAACGAGATCCTCGACAACTCCACCGACGAGGGTGTCGCCGGTCACGCCAGCCTCGTCGAGGTGATCCTGCACGCCGACGGCTCGGTGCAGGTCGACGACGACGGCCGGGGCATCCCCACCGACGTGCACGCCAAGTCCGGCATCTCCGGCGTCGAGCTGGTGCTCACCCGGCTGCACGCCGGCGGCAAGTTCGGCGGCTCCGGCTACAAGACCTCCGGCGGTCTGCACGGTGTGGGCGCCTCGGCGGTCAACGCGCTGTCGCGCCGGTTCGACGTGACCGTCCGCCGCGGCGGCAAGATCCACACGATGTCGTTCCGACACGGCGTGCCGGGAATCTTCGACGGCGACGGGCCCGACGCGCCCTTCACCGCCGGCCCCGGGCTCCAGGTGACCGGCGCGATGAAGCGCGGCCAGCGCACCGGCACGTCGATCCGCTGGTGGCACGACGCCCGCTACTTCGAGACCGGCGCCGCGCTCGACGTCGACGCGGTCCGGATGAAGCTGCGCAACACCGCGTTCCTGGTGCCCGGCGTGACCTACCTGCTGCGCGACCTGACCGGTGAGACGCCCGTCGAGGAGCGGTTCCACTACCCCAACGGGCTCAGTGACATGGTGGAGTTCCTCGCCCCGGCCGGCGACCGGCCGGTCTCCGGCACGCTGCTGGTCAACGGCGAGGGCACCTACCGGGAGAACGCCGCCGACGCCAACGGCGTCATGCAGTCCAACGTGCAGCGCCGCGCCGAGGTCGAGGTGGCGTTTCGCTGGGGCACCGGCTACGACCGCACCGTCGAGTGCTTCACCAACACCATCCGCAACGCGCACGGCGGCACCCACCGCAAGGGCTTCGAGCGGGCCCTGGTCCGCTCCCTCGCCGACGCGGTCCGCAACACCCGCGGCCTGCTCAAGGCCAAGGAGGAGCCACCCACCCTGGACGACGTCCTGGAGGGCATGACCGCCGTGGTGCACGTGCGCATCCCGGAACCCCAGTTCACCTCCCAGACCAAGGACGAGCTGTCCACCACCGGCATCACCAAGGTCATCCAGAGCCTGGTCGACGCCCACGTCAAGGCCTGGTTGGAGGACCGGCGCACCAAGGCCGAGGCGCGCACCGTCCTGCAGAAGATCGTCGACGCGGCCCGGGTCCGGCTCACCCAGAAGCAACAGAAGGACGCCGCACGGCGCAAGACCGCCCTGGAGGGCGCGTCCATGCCGCCGAAGCTCGTCGACTGCCGCGCCACGGGCATCGACCGCAGCGAGCTGTTCATCGTGGAGGGTGACAGCGCCCTCGGGACGAGCCGCATGGCGCGCTCGTCGGAATACCAGGCGCTGCTGCCGATCCGCGGCAAGATCCTCAATGTGCAGAAGGCCAACCTCCAGCAGGTACTGGACAATGCCGAGTGCGCCGCCATCGTCCAGGTCCTCGGGGCCGGCTCGGGGCGCACGTTCGACCTCTCCGCGCTCCGCTACGGTCGAGTGCTGATCATGGCTGACGCCGACGTGGACGGCGCCCACATCCGTACGCTGCTGATCACGCTCTTCGCCCGCTACATGCGCCCGCTGATCGAGGCCGGTCGGCTCTACGCCGCGATGCCGCCCCTGCACAAGATCACCACCAAGGGGCGCAACCCGCAGACCGTCTACACCTACACCCAGGCCGAGATGGAGACGACGGTCCGCAAGCTGGAGAAGGCCGGCAAGCAGATCGTCACCCCCATCCCGCGCTTCAAGGGCCTCGGTGAGATGGACGCCGACGAGTTGTGGGACACCACGATGAACCCGGCCACCCGCGCGGTCCGCCGGATCACCCTCGACGACGTCGAGGCCGCCGAACGGATCCTCGAACTGCTGATGGGCGAGAAGGTCGAGCCGCGCCGCAACTGGCTGATCGACTCCGCCGACCGGGTGGATCGCGAGGCGATCGACGCATGAGCCCACGTTCCGTTCGAGTGGAGAGCTGAGTCATGGCACGCCGCAAGGAAAACAAGGTCGACCTCTCCTCGTTCGACCAGGCCGGCGCGCGGGTGTTCGACAATCCGCTGGTCACCGAGGTCTCCGACTCCTACCTGGAGTACGCGTTCTCGGTCATCCACTCCCGCGCCCTGCCCGACGCCCGCGACGGCCTCAAGCCCGTGCACCGGCGCATCCTCTGGTCGATGTACGAGCAGGGCTACCGCCCCGACCGTGGGCATGTGAAGTCTGCCCGAATTGTCGGGGATACAATGGGAAAGTATCATCCGCACGGCGACACGGCGATCTACGACGCCATGGTCCGCCTCGCGCAGGACTTCTCGCTCAACGTGCCCCTCATTGACGGGCATGGAAACTTCGGGTCCCCGGACGACGGTCCGGCTGCCAGCCGTTACTGCGTCACCGGAGACACCCGCATCCGACTTGCCGACGGAACCAGTCCTCGGATCGCCGACCTGGTGAACCTTCCAGCGGACACTGAGGCGACGGTTGACGTCGAGGTTCTCGACAAGGACGGTAAGGCCGTCCACGTCGACAAGGTCTTCAACTCGGGTGTTCACCCGACGGTCCGGATCGCGACGGAGACTGGGTTCTCGCTCCGAGGGAGCGAAAATCACCTGGTGCTTTGCCTCGAGTCACCCATGGGTGTACCCCTCTTCCAATGGCGACGGCTGGACGAGCTGACAGTCGGCTCGGTCGTGTGCGTGGCTCGGAACGCTTGGTGTCAGGTGACTCCCACCGCTCGGGAGTACTCGCTGGGCGTTCTTGGTGGTGCGTGGGCGTCCGAGGGTTTCGCGAGCGAGTCCAGGGCCGGTTTCAACAACACCGACGACCACTTCTTTGGCGAGGTGCTGCACGCGTACGACCAGGTTGTCGGCGGTCAGCGTTACGTCAGCGAGAGGCAGACCCGTCGCGACCGGAAGCGCATCCAAGAGCTCGATGTTCAGATCTACGCCGGCGGTATGGACGCGTTCCGCGCGAGTCCGTTGGCCGAGTTCATCGGACATCAGGCGAGGGAAAAGTTCGTCCCGCAATTTGTCTGGAACGGCGGCTGGGGCGTCAAGCGTGCCTTCCTCATGGCCCTCTTCGAGGGTGACGGTGGCGTGCGGGTTGCCAACGACAGCTTCACTATTCAATACACCAGTTACAGCGAGCGGCTTACCAGCGAGGTGCAAGAACTCCTCACTGAATTTGGTGTCGTCGCCTGCTGGCGCCGCTACACACGTCCGAGCGGTTCGGTCGAACACCGCTTGGTGATCTCGGGGCTACGGAACATCAAGGCCTTTGCCAACCGGGTCGGCTTCCTGCGCACCAAGCAGGCGAAGCTGGACAAGGTTCTGCGACATGCGCCGCTGCGGCCGCATCGGTTGAGTAAGGACCATGTGCCTTTCGTTGCTGCATATGTGCGCGACACCTTGGACTTCGACCGTCGTGGCAGCGGGCGCAAGTGGCTGACGACCCACAACTTCGATCGCGTCGAGCGATGGGAGACTGAGCGCCTGCGCATCATCGATCGCATCAAAGAGCCAGAGATCTTGGCGACGATCATCCCGGTCATGGACTCCGGTTACCGGTTTGAGCGCATTGCCGAGGTGACGCGATGCGATCCGGCCGAGGTCTACTCGGTCCGGGTCAATTCGGAGGATCACTCTTTCCTCGCCGGCGGGTTCGTGAACCACAACACCGAGGCCCGGATGTCCCGCGAGGCCATGCTGCTCGTCGGTGAGCTGGGTGAGGACACCGTCGACGTCGAGCCCAACTACGACGGTTCGCTGACCCAGCCGACGGTGCTGCCGGCGGCCTTCCCCAACCTGCTGGTCAACGGCGCGTCCGGGATCGCGGTCGGGATGGCCACCAACATGATCCCGCACAACCTGGCCGAGGTCGTCCAGGCCGCCCGCTGGCTGATCAACCACCCGGACGCCACCCTGGACAAACTCATGGAGTTCGTTCCCGGCCCCGACCTGCCCACCGGTGGGGTGCTGCTCGGCCTGGACGAGGTGCGCCGGGCGTACGAGACCGGGCGCGGCGTGGTGCGAATGCGCGGCAAGGTGGAGATCGGCCCGATCGAGGGCAGCCGGGGTCGCCAGGCGATCACGGTGGTCGAGCTGCCCTACGGCGTCGGCGCGGAGAAGGTCATCGCCGCGATCACCAACGAGGTCACCAAGACCAAGCGGTTGACCGGCATCGCCGACGTCAAGGACCTCACCGACCGGGAGAGCGGCACCCGCCTCGTGGTGGAGTGCAAGGTGGGCGTCAACCCGCAGGCGCTGCTCGCCGACCTTTACCGGTTGACACCGCTGGAGCAGTCGTTCGGCGTCAACAACCTGGTCCTGGTCGACGGGCAGCCGCGCACACTCGGGCTGAAGGCGCTGCTGGAGGTCTTCCTGGCCCACCGCTACGAGGTGGTCACCCGACGCACGTCGTACCGCCGCCGCAAGCGTCAGGAGCGGCTGCACCTGGTCGACGGTCTGCTGATCGCGCTGCTCGACATCGACGAGGTGGTCCGGCTGATCCGGGGCAGCGACGACGCGCAGGCCGCGAAGGACGGGCTGATGAGCCGGTTCGGTCTCTCCGACATCCAGGCCACCTACATCCTGGACACTCCGCTGCGCCGGTTGACCAAGTTCGACCGGATCGAGTTGGAGACCGAGCAGGAGCGGCTGCGCACCGAGATCGCCGAGCTGAGCAGGATCCTCGACGACGAGCGGGTGCTCCGGAAGGTGGTCTCCGACGAGTTGGCGGCAGTGGTCAAGCAGTTCGGCACCGAACGGCGTACGACACTTGTCGACGGTGACCTGAAGGAGGTGCTGGCCGCGTCCGCTCCGGCCGGCCCGCTGGAGGTCGCCGACGACCCCTGTCAGGTCATCCTGTCCGCGACCGGGCTGGTCGCCCGGACCGCGGCGGAGTCGGAGGAGAGCGCCGAGGGGCGCCGACGCAACGGTCGGGTCAAGCACGACACGGTACGCGCGATCGTCCATTCCACCGCCCGTGGTCGGGTGCTGCTGCTGACCAGCGCAGGTCGGGCCTTCAAGGTCGACGTCCTGCCGCTGCCGGTGTTGCCCGAGCAGGCCGGCACCGTGTCGCTGCGGGGAGGCATGTCCGCGGCGGAGCTGGTGCCGCTGGAGGCGGGGGAGACCGTCGTCGGCCTGGCGCCGCTGGGCGGGCAGGCGGAGGGTTCACCGGGGCTGGCCCTGGGCACCCGGTTGGGCGTGGTGAAGGTCTGCGCTCCGGAGTGGCCGGTGCGGTCCGACGAGTTCGAGGTGATCGGTCTTCGTGAGGGCGACGAGGTGGTCGGGGCGACCTGGCTGACCGACGGCGACGAGACGCTGACCTTCGTCACCTCGGACGCGGCACTGCTGCGCTTCTCCGCCGGGCTGGTCCGTCCGCAGGGCCTCAAGGGCGGGGGAATGGCCGGCATCAACCTGCCGACCGGGGCACGGGTGGCGTTCTTCGGGGCGGTGCGTACCGACGATCCGGGGCATGGCGAGCCGATGGTCGTCACCTCCACCGGAGCGACGGTCAAGGTGACGCCGTTCAAGGCGTACCCGGCGAAGGGTCGGGCGACCGGCGGCGTGCGCGCGCACCGCTTCCTCAAGGGTGAGACGGAGGTGGCGGTTGCCTGGGTGGGTCCGCGCCCGGTCGGTGCGACCGGCACGGGTGAGCCGGTGGAGTTGCCGGCGGCGGACCCCCGCCGGGACGGCTCCGGCTTCGCGGTGATGCTCGGCCCGACGGTGGTAGGCCACCTCATCGAACGCGACTGACCACGAACGCGGCCTTCAGGCGTTCGAACCGCCGATGATCGTGCTCGATCTCGATCTGTGATCGAGCACGATCATGCGGAGGGGCCTGCGCGTTAAGATGAGGGTTCTGTTGTCGACGATGGCCCGGGCGCGCCGCCAAGCGCCTCTCACATGAACTCTCTTCTGTCCGGCGGAGTCGCCGACGCGGCGTGAGCGCCGCCATCCGGGTTCGGCCGCCGCGCGAGGTGCGCGCCGCCCGCCGACCCCGTCACCATCGCTGCTGGGGGCACCTGATCGCCGCTCCGCTGTGGCCCCTGCACGGTGCGAATCTGGGTACCCTCCTGCGCACCTGCGACGCGGTCGGCGCCTGCCTGGCCGTGCCGCCGTTCCGGTGGGTGGACGAGGCCCTGGCCCGCGGCAACACCCTGCGCCGGCCGGGCTGCGTCCACCGGGTCGGCAGTCCGCTGCGGTGGTTGGCCGCCGAACGGGCCGGTGGCGCCCGGATCCTCGGGGTGGAGTTGGCCGACGAGGCCGTCCGGCTCGGTGACCTGCCCGCCGCTCGGGGGCGCACCGTGGTGCTGCTCGGGCATGAGTCGAGCGGCATCCCGCCCGAGGCTCTCGACCAGTTGGACGCGGCCGTGGAGATCCCCATGATCGGGCATGGCCAGAGCCTGAACGTCGCCGTCGCCGGCTCGCTGGTCCTCTACAAACTCGCCGGCCTGCTCTGAGAACGACAGGGCACTCAGGCGACGTCGACGGGGCGGAACTGGACGCTGACCCGGGGGCCGACCGGGCGGGTGGTCTTCGGGACGGCGTGTTCCCAGGTGCGTTGGCACGAGCCGCCCATCACGATCAGGTCGCCGTGGCCCACCGGGAAGCGCAGGCTGTCGCCACCGCCGCGCGGGCGCAACAGCAGGGGCCGGGGCGCGCCGAAGGAGACGATCGCGACGACCGTGTCGGTGTGCGCGGAGCGGCCGATGGTGTCGCCGTGCCAGGCCACGCTGTCCCGACCGGAGCGGTAGAGGCACATGCCGGCGGTGACGAAGGGTTCGCCCAGCTCGGGAGCGTAGTGCCTGGTCAGCGCGGCCCGGGCCGCGGTGAGCACCGGGTGCGGCAGTGGAGCGTCGCCGTCGTACCAGCAGAGCAGGCGGGGCACGTCGACCTCGTTGTCGAACATGGTGCGGCGTTCGGCCCGCCAGGGCACCTCGGTCAGCAGGGTGTCGAGGACCGTGTCGGAGCCGTGCACCCAGCCGGGGAGGTGGTCGACCCAGGCGCCCCGGCTGAGCTGGTGCCGGCGGATCTGGCCGGGCAACGACTGCACTGTCGGCCCGGCGTCGGTCAGGTCGAGCATCGACGGCTGGTAGGCGGCCTGCGTCATCCGGTCACCCTAGCAGCTCTTTCGTACACCAGTGCTAGTGGCGGTTCGTCTCGGCGAGGTGGCGCCGTCCCGCTGCCCGGACACCCCCACATCGCCGACCCGGAGTCGATCACCGCGTGGAGGCGGCGGGTGGGCCGGCAGCGTCGATCACGACGTGGCGGCGGCGGGTGGGCAGACGGCGTCGCACACCGCGTCGACGACCCGGGCCCGGCCCTGCCCGTCGACTGTCGACCACGCCTGGCCGGCGAGGGTCGCGCGCCGCTGCGCTGAGCTGAGCAGCCCGTGCAGGGTCCGTGCCGCCGCCGCGCGGGCGGCCCGTCCGGGGACTCCGGCGGCGGTCAGCTCCGGCAGCTCGCCGAGACCGGCGGCGAGGCCGTGTCGCACCACCCGGTGGTACGACTCGCGTTGGTTGTCGACCACGCAGACGAGGGCGGCGGGTGCGCCGAGGCAGCAGAGTTCCCAGGTGGACGTGCCGGCGGCGCTGACCACCAGGTCGGCTTCGGTGATCAGGGTCGGCAGCGAGGTGGTGGGCGCAACCGGTCGGACGATCTGCCCACGACCGGGGGTGACGTCCTCCACCTCGGCCTCGATCTCCGGTCGGCCGACGATGACCGTGAGGTCCATCGGATGCCCGGTGGCCACCAGCACCCGGGTCAGCACCGGGGCCGCGCCGACGGCGTCCGTCCCGCCGAAGAAGGCCAGCACCCGGGGGCGGCTGACCGCCGTGGGGGACGGGGGCACCGGCGGTCGGGCGGTGGTCACGGAGTCGCGCAGCAGGGCGTACCCGCTGCCGGCGAGCAGCCGTCCGGGCAGCTCCGGTTGCTGCGCTCCGAAGTTCTGGTCCAGGTAGAGGTCGGCGACCTGACCCCGGCTGTCCCCGTCGATCACGGCGAGCGTGAACACACCGGCGTCGCGCAGCGCGCCCGCCCCGGCCGGGTCCAGTTCGTAGGAGTCGAGGACCATCACGTCCAGCTCGTGTCGGCGGGCTGCCTCGACCAGCCCGTCCGGCGTGTCCGGGCCCGGGTGCAGGGGGATACCCCGCGCGGCGAGCTCGGCGGTGGCCCAGCCGAGCCGTTCGACGGTGCCGAACACGGCCACGTGGGCGCCCCGGGCCAGGAACTCCTCGGCGAGCGCCAGGCAGCGGACGAGGTGGCCGACGCCTCGCCGTGGCCCCGCGTCGCAGCGCAACCCGACCCGTAGCGTGCTCAGGACTCCTCCAACCGCTTCTGCCGTACGTCGGCGTTGAGCGCGCGCAGGTCAGGTTGCCCGTCGAGCCAGTCGGTGAGCTTCGCCAGCGGCACGCTGATGTCGCCGAAGTGGTCGACGACGGCGCTGACCAGTGCCCAGTCCTGCTCGGTGTCGAGGGTCAGCCGGAGCCCGGAGCGGTCCGGGGTGAGCGTCACGCCGAGCACGCGGAACAGCTCCGGATGGGTGTACGCGTACGACGTGACGTGCACGCGGTGGTGGTCGGTGGCGAGCCGGCCGACGGTACGCAGCGTCTCCGCCCGGATGATCTCGACGTCCAACCCTCGGGGCAGGGTGCGGGCGATCGACGTGCTGGCGTAGTCCAGCCCGGGGACCGCCCGGTACACCGACGCGACCAGGGTGATGATCTCCGGGTCGAGCAGCGGGCAGTCGGCGGTGAACCGCATGACCGCGTCCCCGGGGTGCGCCGCGAGCGCACCCAGGAACCGGTCCAGCACGTCGTCCACCGGCCCTCGGTGGTACGGCACGCCCAGCCTGTCGCACTCGGCCACCACGGCGTCGTCGATCGGGTCGGTGCTGGTCGCGACCACCAGATCGGCGAGGATCCCGCTGTCGGCGGCGGCACGGACCACCCGGCCCAGCACGGAACGCCCGGCGAGCGGGCGGAGCACCTTGCCGGGCAGCCGGGACGACCCCATTCGCGCCTGCACGATGCCGATGATCCGGGGTGCCGCGTCGACCCGGCCGGTCGCCGCCGACCCGGTCACTGCTGCTCCTCCTGTTTCGGCGCGAGTACGGCGGTGGCCCGCCGCTTGGCGGCCCGGGCGCCCCGTTTGGCCAGCCGGGCCGGGGTGATGGCGAGCCGGCCGACCCGGTAGCTGATCGAGCCGCTGAGCAGGCCGATGGTCGTCTCGGCGCGGCGTAGCGCCCGCTCCCGCGAGGTGAGCAGCTCCTCGGTCCACGCGGTCAGCGCGGCCAGCCGGGTGATCTCCTCGCGCTGACGCAACCACGCCTCACGGAGCTGCTGGTAGCTGCGCAAGCCGATCGGCGGATCGGTCGGTGCGACGGTCCGCAGCTCGGTGGCGAGGTTGATCCTGCCGTCGACGTCCAACCCGTGCAGGGCGGCGGCGATGGCGGCCTCGGTCTCCACCGCCTCGGTGACGGTCGCGCGGTCGAGGTCGCGCCCGGCGAGGCCGCCGAGCACCACCGTCAGACCCGGGACGTCGAGGGTGGACGACCACGGGTGGGCGTACCCGCCGGTGAGCAGAGCCGCGGCGAAACGCCACAGGCCGCGTGCCAGCACCACGTCGGTCGGCAACGCGCCGGTGGCCCGCCAGCTGGGGTCGAGCACCGCGTACCGCTCACCGTCGACGACCACGTTGTCGGCCTCGGCCAGCGCCGCCGCCCCGGCGATCCGACCGTCGGCGTCGGCCTGGTCGGCGAGCCAGCCCGCGTACCCGTGCAGCAGCGTGCGCACCGTCGTCAGGTCGCGGCGCAGGGCCGCGTCGAGCAGCAGGGTACGCAGCAGCCGACCGGAGGGCACCGGCCCGGACAACGCGTCCGCGTCCCGGTACGCGGCCTCGCGGCTGGCGAACGGCGCGGCGGACGGCGTCTGCCTTCCGGTGGTCGGGGCGAGCCCCCACCGCCAACCCGACGGGCCGTGCAGCACCTCCGCCACGCCGATCCCGGGACGGCCGGTCTGGATCAGCGCCACCGGCAGGTCCCGGTCGGCGGCGGGCGGGCGCTCCCCGTCGGCGGGGCGGTGGGCGAGCACCAGCCAACCCGGCGCGAGGTCGGCGGCGCGCCCGGCGTGCAGCGCGTCGACCGCCAGCCGCGCCGGGTCCTGGAGCACGGTGTCCCTCGTGGAGCCGCCCGCGCAGGCACCGTGCAGCACGGCGTCGAAGAGGCCGGATCCGGCGTCCCGGTCGAGGTGGTCGGCGTCGAGCAGCGCGGTCGGGCTGCCGGCATCGGGGTACGCGGCCCAGCACGCCGTCGGTCGCAGTCCCGCCTCGGTGAGCCGGTCGCGGAGCTGGTCGCGGTTGGCCGGGTGGCCGCGGTCCAGCACTCCACCGATCACCCAGGCGGAGTCGTCCCGGGCGGCGTACCAGGGGGTGGCGGAGACGAGTCGGTGCAGACCGAGCGGGTTGTCCAGGCGCAGGAGCAGCGCGCCACCGGGCCGTACGGCGGCGACCAGTCGCGCCAGCACACCGCTCCAGCCGAGCCGGGTGCCCTCCACCGACTCCACCGGGTCCAGGCCGGCGGCGGCGATCACCACGTCGTACGTCTCGTCGTCGGGCAGCCCGGCCGGGCCGCCCACCACCACGTGGGCGGCCCGGGGTGCCAGCGCGACCGCGTCCGGGTGGCTGCGCAGCAGGCAGGTCACCTCGGCGTGGCCGAGTTGGCCGAGCAGGGCCGGATCGTGCGGCCCGGCGAGCAGGACCCGGGTGCCCGGAGGCACGAGCCGGGTGGCGAGGGCGGCGAGGGGACCACCGTCGGCCAACCGCTGCTGCGGCAGGTCCGACCAGGCCAGCATCTCGCCGCCCGGCAGGGTGATGCGGCCGGCGGGTGCCGTCTCAGTCGTCACGGTCGTCCTCTTCCTCCGGGAGGTTCGCCCAGCCGAGCAGCTCACGCAGCTCGGCCGGCGTGCAGCGGTGGTCGGTGCCCAGTTCGGTGCGGGCGATCTCGACAGCGGTGGGCAGGTCGACAGCGGTGCCGTGCAGCTCCGGCCACTGCCGGCGGATGCGGGCGGTGCCGCCGAAGGTCGGGTCCTCGTTGGACAGGATCATCGGGTCGCCGTAGACCGCCGGCTCGCAACCCGCGGCGATGCCGTAGAAGATCGCGCTGGTCAGCCGGTTGGAGGCCACCCGGCGGTGCCGACGCAGCTCGGTCAGTTGCTTGTCGAGGAACTCCGGGTCGGTGTCCTTCCACCAGTGCCCCCGGTAACCGTGGCAGATCACCCGGAACCCGGCCCGCTCGTAGAGGCGGCGGACGTTGCGCATCCGGTACTCGTGCCAGTAGAGGCAGACCGTGACCGGGCCCGGTTCGGTGGCCTGGATGAGGGCGATCAACTGACGGTGGTCGCCCTTGACGTGCTGACCCTCCCAGCCGTGGAACGGGTACCAGATGGTGCCCTCGCGCTCCTCGGCCGGGGGGTCCTCCGGGCGCATGGCCAGCAGGTAGGTGAACGGCGCCCCGATGACGACCACGTTGCGGCGACCCACCGACCAGGCCCGCCGGCGGGTCTGCTCCGACCAGAGCAGGCTGGGGGTGCGGTCGGCGTACGGGTGGCCGGGTGCCAGGCCGTCACCGATGTTCCAGCCGTGCTGCACGTACCCGTTGATCCGGGGTGGGTGCCGGTCGCCGAGGCCGGCGTAGCGGGCCAGCACGTGCGCATGACCGTAGAAGTGGTTGGCGTGGTGCATCAGGTTCCCATCAGGCGGTGGTACGCACCGAGCCGGCCCGCAGGGCCGAGGTCAGCGCGTCGATGACGCGATCCTGGTCGGCGTCGCTGAGCCCCGGGTAGAGCGGCAACGACAGCTGCTGCGAGTAGAACGACTCGGCCACCGGGCAGGACCCGCGCCGGTAGCCCAGGTCGGCGAAGACCGGGTGCCAGTACACCGGGACGTAGTTGACCTGGACACCGATGCCGGCGGCCCGCATCCGGTCGTACACCTCGCGGCGACGCCCGTCGAGCACGCGGATCGGGTACAGGTGCCAGAGCGGGTCGGCCCACGACTTCCGGGTCGGCGTCAGCACACCGTCCAGGTCGGCCAGTGCCTCGTCGTAGCGGGCGACCAGCGCGGCCCGGCGGGCCTTGAACTCGCCGAGGCGGCGCAGTTGACTGCGACCCAGCGCGCAGAGCACGTCGGGCAGCCGGTAGTTCAGCCCGAACTGGTGCACCTCCTGGTGCCAGCCGCCCTCGTCGGGACAGCGGAACTCGGCGCGGTCGCGGACCAGGCCGATGGTGCGGAAACGGCGGGCCCGCTGCAGCGCGGCCGGGTCGAGCGCCGCGACGGCGCCGCCCTCGGCGGTGGTCAGGTTCTTCGTCGGGAAGAACGAGAAGGTGGTCAGGTCGGCGAGCGAGCCGACCGGTCGACCGTGGTACGTGCCGCCGATCGAGTGTGCCGCGTCGGCGAGTAACAACGCGTCGGAGCCCACCAACGACGTCCGCAGCGCGTCGTAGTCGGCGGGGTGGCCGGCGTAGTCGACGGCGGCGACGACCCGGGTACGCGAGGTGACGGCGTCGGCCGCCGCTGCCGGGTCGAGGCAGAAGGTCTCGTCCTCCACGTCGGCGAACACGATCGTCGCGCCGAGGGCGGCGGCGCTGCTGGCCGTCGCCACGAACGTCATCGGCGAGACGACCACCTCGTCACCCGGTCCCACCCCGGCGGCCGCGTACGCCACGTGCAGCGCCGCCGTGCCGTTGGAGACGGTGGTGACGCCCACCCCACCGGTCCACCGGGCGAGGTCCGCCTCGAAGGCGTCCACCTGTGGACCGGTGGTGAGCCAGTCGCCGCGCAGCACGTCGACGACGGCGGCGACGTCCTCCTCGGTGACCGACTGCCGGCCGTACGGGAGCATCCCCGTCATGCGGTGATGCCGAGCATGTCGCGCAGTTGCTCGACGGTGAGCCACTCGTCGTTGGTGTCCGACTGGTACGCGAAGCCGTCCGGGACCGGGTCGCAGTCGACCGGCGGCTGGTAACCCCAGGTGGCGATGGTCGGCTGCACGATGAACCGGCCGTCGGCGCGCAGCGTCCGCCGGCTGTCGTCGGGCGCGATCATCTCCTCGTGCAGCTTCTCGCCCGGGCGGATGCCGACCTCGTGGGTGGTGGCGTCCGGGGCCACGGCCTCGACCAGGTCGAGGATGCGCATGCTGGGGATGCGCGGCACGAACAGTTCGCCGCCCTGCATCTGGTCGAACGAGTCCATGACGAACTGGACGGCCTGCTCCAGGGTGATCCAGAAGCGGGTCATCCGCTTGTCGGTGATCGGCAGGCTCTTGCCCTCGGCGGCGAGCCGCCGGAACAGCGGGACGACCGAGCCGCGGCTGCCCACCACGTTGCCGTAGCGCACCACGGCGAACCGGGTGGGGTGCTGGGCGGCGTAGTGGTTGGCCGAGACGAACAGCTTGTCGCCGACCAGCTTCGTCGCGCCGTACAGGTTGATCGGGCTGGACGCCTTGTCGGTGGAGAGCGCGATGACCTTCCGGACGCCGGCCTCGATCGCCGCGTCGACGACGTGTTGCGAGCCGGTGATGTTGGTGGCGATGTACTCGGAGGGGTTGTACTCCGCGGTGTCCACCTGCTTCAGGGCGGCGGCGTGCACCACGTGGTCGACACCGTGCATGGCCCGGGTGAGGCGGTGCCGGTCCCGGATGTCGCCGATGAACCAGCGCAGCCGCGGGTCGTCGCCCAGTTGCTGACGCAGCTCGTACTGCTTGAGTTCGTCGCGGGAGAACACCACCACGCGGGCGGGGTCGGCCTCGGTGAGGATGTGCTGGAGGAAGGTCCTGCCGAAGGAACCCGTTCCCCCGGTGATCAGAATGGACGATCCATTCAACTCACTCAATGTGGTGCTCCCGTGTTCGTGGATGAACGAGCGGCCCTCGGCCGGCCGACCGGGGTGCGACGCTAACGACGGTGGGTTAACTCCTCGGCGCTCGCCGGTGAACCACGACCTCTGCCCTCGTGAATGCCGGGCACCGCGCAGGCGAACACTTCCGTTGGGCCGGCGACCGGCCTGACCAGTCCGGTTCCGGCCGTTACAGTGGCCGCGCGGGACACTCGGCGGCCCTTCTCGCGGCCGCTTCCCGCGTTCATCCGACATCCGCACCGCCTGGTGCGGGCGGTTCATCCCGGGCGTCACCGACGCGGGCCCACCTGCCCGCGGAGTCCGCGCGGGCCCGATCCGGCTGGCAACCCTGGAGGCGTTGATGGCATCCGGTAGCGACGTGATCGAACGGCCGGAGGTCGTCGCGGCGACACCGGACCCGGTGTCCCCCCGGCGCTGGGTGGTGCCGGTGCTGCTGGTCGTCGGTTGGGTGCTCAGCGTCGCCTGGCGGATGTGGTTGTCCCGGCACATCGTGTTGCCGATCGCGCACACCGACGAGGACAGCTACCTGAACACCGCCCGTGCCCTGGCCGGCGGCCCGGGCGGCTTCAGCAGCGAGAACGACCTGCTGCGGCGGGTCGGCTACCCGATGCTGATCTCGCCGGCGTTCCTCGGGGACCGGGACTTCTCCGACAGCTACCGGATCGTCCAGCTGATCAACGCGATGATCAACTCGACGCTGCTGCCGCTGGCGTACCTGCTCGGTCGCCGCCTGCTCCGGCTGCCCCGGTCGTACGCGCTGCTCGGCGCTGTCGCTGCCGCGACCCTGCCGGCCACCGCCTTCTACGCCGGCATCGCGATGATCGACACCGTGATGGCGCCGCTGGTGGTCGCCTGGCTGCTCACCGTGCACCGCTGGATCGAACGGCCCGGCCCGCTCGCGGCCGCCACCGTCGGTCTGCTGGTCGGCGGGTTCCACCTGCTGCACTCCCGGGGCCTGGTGATCGTGGCGGTGCACGCCGGGTTGGTCCTGCTGCTGTTCGTCCGCCGTCGGATCAACCCGCCCGCGGTGCTCGCGGCGCTGCTCCCGGTGCTCGCCATGGCGCTGGTCAACGCGACCACCATCCGCTATCTCGGCGACAAGGTCTACCTGCTCGGCAGCACCCCCGGCGGTGGCACCGTCGAGGCGGTCGCCTCCGCGCAGGGCGTGGTCCGGGTCGGTGCCGCCGTCGCCACCCAACTCTGGTACCTCGTGGTGATCACCTTCGGAATGGCGGGAGTGGCCTGGGCCTCCGCCGTACGGGAGCTGTGGCGGCCACGGCACGGCGACGCTACCCGCTGGACGATGGGCGTGGCGCTGGTGGTGACCGTCGGGGTGGCCGGCGGCGCGTCGGTGATCCTGGCCGGCATCACCGGTAAGCCGCTGGACGCGATCTACGGCCGGTACGTGCAGATGCTGGCGCCGTTCTGGCTGCTGGTGGGGCTCGGGGTCCTGCTCACCGCCGGTCGCCGGGTGGTCGTTCGCCGGGCGGCGGTCGCGGTGGCCCTGCTGGTCGGCGGCGGCGCCCTGATCGCCGCCCGGCTCGCGTACGTGGCCAGTCGCGGCCACTACCTGCGCTACGGCGGTTTCGGCGCACCGGACCTGATGGCGTTGACCGGCGGTTGGCGGGAGATGCGGCCGGTCGTCGGGTCGCTGGTCGGGATCGCCGGCTGCCTGCTGCTGGCCGCCGCCGTCCTGGTTCCCCGGCTGCGGATGCCGGCGCTCGGCGTGATCGTCGTGGCCAACCTGGTGACCATGCAGGTGATCGACCACCGCATGGTGCGACCCATGGTCGCGAGCAGCACGCCGACGCCCTCGGTGGCCGACGTCGGGGTACGCCCCGGCGAGCGGGTGTGGGCGTCGACCGGTGTGCACTACATCCTGCGGTTCAACCTCAGCCACCAGGTGACCTGGACCGACGTTCGCTGGTTCGGCGTCGAGCAGCCGCCGACCGAGGCGCAGGTGGTGTTCGCCCGCTGGGCGCCCGGCCGGGCCGACGACTGGGACGGCACCGCGTACGGCTTCGTCCGGCTCGGCGGCAACCAGGCGCAGCACTGGGCGGCCTGGCGGCGCGCCTGACCCACCCGCACCCGGTGGACACCCACCGTTCGTAAACGGCGGATGTCCACCGGGAGCATGGTCGGTTAATGGATTCCGTCGGCAGCGGGAATTCGTGCGGCAATCAGCGGTGGCGGCGGTCGGACCGGGCCAGAGAAATTGGGATCACCGTGATTTCCTGACCGTCGGACAACTCCTGCCGAGGGGTGCCCTCGACGAATCGGAAACGTCGGTTCATCTGTCGTACGACGGTATTGTGACCGAGCACCTCCCCGTCGAGACGATCCAGGTGCAGCCCGTCGAAGGCGTACTCCACGGCCTCTCGCATGACCCCCAGCCAGGCGGGCAGCGTCTCGCCCCGACCGTCCAGCCCCTCGGCGTCCAGGTAGAAGCCCCACGCTCCCGTCCGTGGACCCTCCAACCGCAGGTCGAAGAAGGTGACCACCCCGCAGGGGCGATCGTCTCGGACGTACACCAGAACCCGCCGGGACGGGTCGTCCCGGACCGCCGACCACCACCGGCCGTGCTCCTCCGGGGTGATCTCGTGACTGGTCTTGCTGACCTGACGGTTGGTTTCCTGATTACGCCAGGACAACATCAGGTGAACGTCGTTGGCTGTCGCCTCGCGCAGCACGTGCTCTCGCTTTCTTATCTGTTCACGCCGGTTCTCGGAACCCTACCCGGGCCTACCGGCACATCGGATAAGCATTCGTTGGGTTGTAGACTCCGGCGCATGAACGAATTGAGTCGCGCGCAGATTCGCGACCTCATGGCTCAGGTGCTTGAGAACCAGGACAAGCACCTGCCCGCGGACGACGCGGCGCAGTTGCGGGAGATCGGGTTCCGGTCGCTGGACTTCTCCGAGCTGGCCCTGCGGGTGGAGGACGAGACGGGGGAGGAGCTCAACTTCGACGCACCCGGCCTGCGCCGCATCGCCACCGTCGGGGACGTCCTCGACTTCCTCGTCGAGCTCCAGCACCAGTGACCGTCGCGACAGCGGGCCGCCGGCCACCGGCGGGCCCGGAGCCGGCGGGCGTCGACAACCGGCTCGTCGTCGGCGGCGCCACGCTGACCTGGCGCACGCTGCCGCTGCCGGTCCTCCCCGACCCCGGCGCGGTGCTCGCCCACGCCGCGGTGCACGCGCTCACCGCCGCCCGGCAGCACGCCGTGTACGGCACCGAGCTGCTGCTCAGCGCCGCGAGCCGGGTCGACGCGGCGATGCGTGCCGAGCTGCTCGACGCCGGGTTCACCGTCAGCGTCCTCGACGACGACGGCGCGCACCCGAGCGTGCCGGCCCGGCCGCGAGCCGCCGAAGCCGGCCGGCTGTGGCTGCTGACCTCGGGTTCGACCGGGCGTCCCAAGCGGGTCGGGCACACCCTCGACACACTGACCACAGTCCGGGCCGACCAGCCCGATCGGACGTGGCTGTGCCCGTACGCCCCCGGCACGTACGCCTGGTGGCAGGTCGTCACCCTGTCGCTGACCCAGCCCGGCCAGCACCTGGTGGTGGTCGAGCCGGACGAGTTGGACGACTGGCCCACCGTCGCGGCCGCACACGGTGTCGACGCCGCCTCCGGCACCCCCACCTTCTGGCGTCGCACCCTCTACCGCGACGCCGCCGCGTTGGCCCGGGTGCCGCTGCGCCAGATCACCCTCGGCGGCGAGCCGGTGGACCAGGCCATCCTGGACCAGCTCCGCGACGTCTTCCCCGCGGCCCGGATCTCCTGGATCTACGCGTCCTCCGAGGTGGGGGCGTCCATCGTGGTGCACGACGGGCAGGCCGGGTTCCCGGTCGCCTGGCTGGACCGGGAGACCCCGGGCCGCCCGACGCTCTCGGTGATGGACGACGAGTTGGTGGTCACCTCCCCGTTCCACGGGGCGGGGCTGGCCGGCCCGGTCCGCACCGGAGACCGGGTGCAGGTGCGCGACGACCGGGTGCTGATCACCGGCCGCCTCGACTCCGACGAGATCAACGTCGGCGGCAGCAAGGTCTCCGCCGGCGTGGTCCGCGGTGTGCTGGCCGAGCACCCGGCGGTCGCCTGGGCCCGCGTCACCGGCCGCCGCGCACCGGTGCTCGGCCGGATGGTGGTCGCCGAGGTGGTCCTCACCCCCGCCGAGCACCGGGACACCGCCGAGGCCGCGCTGGTCCGCTGGTGCGCCGACCGGCTTCCCGAGTACGCGGTGCCACGCCGGATCCGCGTACTGACCGAGATTCCCGTCAAGGAGACCCTGAAGAGCGATGTCTGACGCCCAGCTCGTCCCACCCAGCTCAGTGGTCCTCGTCTCCGGCGGTTCGCGGGGGCTCGGCCTGGCCATCGTCACCGACCTGCTCGACGCCGGCGTACGGGTGGCCGCCTTCGCCCGTACCGTCACCCCGGAGCTGGAGGAAATCGCCGCCGAGCACCCCGACCGGGTGCACGTCGGGTCGGTGGACGTCACCGACCTGCGCGCCGCGCAGAGCTTCGTCCGTGCGGCGGAGGAGCGGCTCGGCCCGATCGACGGCGTCGTCAACAACGCCGCGATGGGGCAGGACTCGCTGCACGCGCACACCGCCACCGACGACATCGCCCGGATCATCGAGACCAACCTGACCGCCCCGCTGCAACTGACCCGGCTGGTGATCCGTCGGATGCTCGCCAAAGGGCTACGCGGACGGATCGTCAACATCACCTCGATCTGCGGGCAGCGTGGTTTCCCGGGCCTGGTCGCGTACTCGGCCACCAAGGGTGGCATGGACGCCGCCACCCGGTCGCTGGCGCGGGAGCTGGGCGGCCGGATGCTGGTGAACTCGGTCGCACCCGGCTTCTTCGCCTCGGAGATGTCCGCGGTGCTCGGCCCGACCCAGCTCGACCAGATCGTGCGCCGCACGCCGACCGGCCACCTGACCGAGCCGGAGGAGGTCACACCTGTGGTACGGATGCTGCTGCGCCAGCACACCAACATCAACGGCCAGGTCATCGTGGTGGACGGTGCCGCCGCCATCTGACCCGCAGCCGGGTCTGCTCGCGGGTGAATCGGCGCGGCCGGTCGGCGAGGCCCCGGCGGCTGTGTCGCCAGAGGTCGGCGGTATCGCCGTGCCGCGTGCGGTGCTGAGCGTCGCCGCTGTGCCGCGTCCGGGCGCGGTCGGTCCCGCTGTGCCGCGTCCGGGCGCGGTCGGTCCCGCTGTGCCGCGTCCGGGCGCGGTCGGTCCCGCTGTGCCGCGTCCGGGCGCGGTCGGTCCCGCTGTGCCGCGTCCGGGCGCGGTCGGTGCCCCTGTGCCGCGTCCGGTGCCAGGCCTGCTGGCCGCTGCCGAGCAGCACCTGCGCATCGGGTCACCGGCCGCGATGGCAGACGCGGTGACCCGCAGTCACCTCGACGACGGCCGGTGCGTCGGCTGGTACGGCCCACCGGTCCCCGGCTGGCGGGTGGCGATCGACGCGGAGCGCACCGGCGCCCCGGTGCCACCGGCGCTGGCCCGCCGGTTCGGCACGGGTGACTTCTGGGCCCGGTGGACCCGGGCCGAGTGCTGCTGCAAGCTGGCCGACGTCCCGATCGTGACCTGGTGGCGCCGGCACGGGCTGGGCGTTCCGGCGCAGGGGGGTGCCCTCTGGCGAACCCTGCGGGTGGCCGACCTGATGGTCACCGTCGGCTTCGCCCCGCACCGCCCGAGCTGCCGCCACTGACGGCCTCGCCCCACCCCCCGACCCCGTCGATCATGGAGTTGTGGTGCCTCCCAAAGTGGGCATATCTGGGCAAAGCGGCAACCACAAGTCCATGATCGACGGGGTGGGGTGGGGTGGGGTGGGGCTTTAGATTTGGTTCCAGGTCAGTGGGGTGCCGCGCGGGACGTCGGTGGTGAAGGTGCGGCCGAGCACCCGGTCGATCTCCACCGGAGCCAGCCCGCCGGCCGGTCGGATCGACCGGACGTTGTGGACGGTCACCGGGTCGCCGGCCCGCACGTCCTCGACCACGAACAGCGAACGGCGGAACCGCAGGCCCTCCCGCTCGGCCGGGGTCGGGCCGATCGCGGTGCCGCCCATGGCCGCGGACGCGCGACCGGATTCGGCCACCAGGGCCGTCAGCTCCGCCGGGTTCAGGGAGAAGTCCGAGTCCACGCCGCCGTCGGCCCGGTCCAGCGTGACGTGCTTCTCGATGAAGCAGGCGCCGAGCGCCACCGAGGCGACCGCCACCCCGATGCCGGGCGTGTGGTCGGACAGCCCGACCGGCACGTCGAACGCGCCGGCCAGCACCGGGATGCGGCGCAGGTTGCTGTCGGCCGGCGGCGCCGGGTAGGAGGCGGTGCACGCCAGCAGGACGATGCCCGCCGCGCCACCGTCGCGGGCGGTCCGCACCGCGGCGTCGATCTCGGCGACCGTCGCCATGCCCGTGGAGATCACCATCGGCTTGCCCGTGCTCGCCACGAGCCGGATGAGCGGCAGGTCGACCAGCTCCGAAGAAGCGATCTTGTACGCGGGCGCGTCCAGCGACTCCAGCAGCTCCACGGCGGTCGCGTCGAACGGCGACGAGAACACGGTCAGGCCACGCTCGCGGGCCCGCTCGAAGATCGGGGCGTGCCACTCGTACGGGGTGTGCGCCCGCTCGTAGAGGCGGTACAGGTTCTCCCCGCCCCACAGCTCGTGCCCGCTGGAGATCCGGAATGCCGGGGTGTCGACGTCGATCGTGATGGTGTCCGGTCGGTACGTCTGGAGCTTCAGCGCGTGCGCCCCGCTCTCGGCCACCGCGTCCACGATGGCGAGTGCCCGGTTCAGATCTCCGTTGTGGTTGCCGGACATCTCGGCGACCACGAACGGTCGCTCTTCGGCACCGACCGCGTGCGGTCCGATGGTGATTGTCGCCGTCATTCCGACCTCTGCTCGGGTACGCCCGCACCGGGGTGCGGTGGTGCTGTCGTCGTCCGCCCGGCGGGTGGACGACCTGGAGAACCAGGGCGCCGGGAGCCGACCCGGCCCCCGGCGTGTGGTGCGGTGCAAGCGGTCACGGCCGGCGGCTCCCGGCCAGCGCGTCGCGCCGCTGCGCGGTCGTGACCAGCTCGCCGTCGCCGGTCGTCGCGGTGCCAGCTCCTCGACCCGCGTCGTCGTCGGCGGTGACCGAGCCGGAACCGGCGTCGACGCCGCCGGTCGGGCCGGTGCGACGCAGGCGACCGGCGACCCGGTGCGCCTGGCGCAGAGCCGAGTACGCCAGCCAGTCGTCGCGCCCCACGAGGCGGTGCTTGAGCCCGGTCACGCCCGACGGCAGCGGATAGCCACCGGCGGGCAGGTACCGGCGGTAGTGCTCGGCGGCCCGGTGGAAGAAGTCCCGCCGCAGGTGCGGGTGCAGCCGGCCGTCGTTGCCCACCACCACCAGATAGTGGTTGATCATCAGCTGGAACAGTTCGGCCTGCAACCGCTCGTCCGGGTGCTTGCGGGCGACCCAGTCCAGCAACCGCTCGTACTGGGCGAACGCGTCGAAGTGCCGGCCGCTGCGGGTGGAGGTGATCGCGCCGTACCGACCCTGCCGGTACAGGTAGCACACCCGGTCCAGCACGGAGATCTTCTCGGCGCCGATCAGCAGGGGGTGGCTGAACGGGATGTCCTCGTACCAGCCGGGGAAGAAGCGCAGCTCCAACTGGTCCAGGAAGTCCCGCCGGACCACCTTGTTCCAGGCGGTGTGCTGCACCCGCAGCAGGTGCGGCTGGTCGTCGAGGCGTGTCACGCCGGGAATGCCGCGCAGCAGGGGACTGCTCGCGTCGACCTCCCGCCGACCGTCCTCGTGCACCCGCAGGTGGTCGAGCATCAGCACGTCGGGCTGGTGGTGGCGCAGCCGGTCCAGCACCGCCGCGATCGTGCCCGGCGGCAACCAGTCGTCGCTGTCGACGAACCAGACGTACCGGCCGGTGGCCACGTCCAGCCCGGCGTTGCGGGCCAGGCCGAGGCCCACGTTGCTGCTCAGGTGCACGACGCGGACCCCGTCGCGGCCGGCGGCGTAGGAGCGGAGCATGTCGCCGCAGCCGTCCGGGGAGGCGTCGTCGACGGCGATCATCTCGACCGCGTCCGACTCGCCCGCCGGGATGTCGGCCCGGATCGACTCCAGGCACTGGTACAGGTACGCCTCGACGCCGTACACGGGCACGACGATGCTCAGCAGCGGTGCGTGCGTCGGCTCATTGACCACGCCCGCCACCTTTGACGGTCCGGGTGGCCGAACCCGGAACCTGACGTGACCGCCGATGGTGGAGTCCCTGAACTCCCCCCGAGCGGGGGGTTAACGGCGGCCGGCCCGCAGTCCGCCGATCCGGCGACCGTGGCACGTGCCCGTACCGCTGTGGGCGGGTGGGACACGTCCGGTTCACCCGGGAGTGACCCGGTAGGGTGCCTCGGTGCGGCCCTGCCGGGCCGTCGCGGGCGTCGCCGTCGCGTCGTCCGACGCCGCGCCGAGGAGGATACGGACGTGCTGGTGACCCTGCGGATCTTCAGGATCCCGGCATGACCAGCGCCGCTGCGGTGTCGACCGCCCGGCCCGCCGGCCCGCCCGCCCGGCTGCCCTCGCTGACCGGGCTGCGCTGGATCGCCGCGTTGCTGGTCTTCGGCTTTCACGCCGGCACCATGCGGATCATCGCCGAACCGGACTACAAGGCGGTGGTCGACGCGCTGTTCACGCTCGGCCTGTCCGGGGTGCAGTTCTTCTTCATCCTCAGCGGTTTCGTGCTGGTCTGGTCGGCCCGCGTCGGCGACTCCCGGCGCACCTTCTGGCGGCGTCGAGTTGCCAAGATCTACCCGAACCACGTGGTGCTGTGGGGTGCGGCCCTGCTGGTCGCCTGGTGGTTCGCCGACCCGGTCCTGCCGGCGGTCGCGCTGGAGAACCTGCTGCTGTTGCAGGCGTGGGACCCCCGGATGGGCTGGTTCTACAGCGTCAACACGGTGAGCTGGTCGCTCTCCTGCGAGTTCTTCTTCTACCTGTGCCTGCCGCTGGTGCTGCCGCTGCTGCGCCGGGCCAACCCGAAGCTGCTCTGGGTGCTGATCGTCGCGCTGCCGCTGCTGATCCTCGCGCTCTGGCCGGCCCAGCAGTTGGTGCCGGAGGCGAGCCGGTGGTGGTTCACCCAGATCTTCCCGCCCGTACGGTCGCTGGAGTTCTGGTTGGGCGCCGTGGCGGCCGAGCTGATGCGGCGGGGTCTCTGGCGCGGCCCGGGGCTCACCGTCGCCAGCCTGGTCTTCGTGGGCACCTGGGTGGCGGCCGCCCAGTGGATCCGCGCGGAGTTGTGGACCACGCTGCTCGCCGTCGCGTACGTGCTGGTGATCGCCGCCGCCGCGGACGCCGACGTGCGGAACAGGCGGTCGCCGTGGCGCTCCCGGCCGCTGGTCTGGCTCGGGGAGGTCTCCTTCGCCTTCTACCTGGTGCACGTCCTGGTGATGACGAGCGTGCTGCGGTGGAGCGGCGACTGGGGGACCGGGTTCACGGGCTGGCGTGGACCAGCGGTGGTGCTCGGCTTCCTGGCCGTGAACCTGGTCCTCGCCGGGCTGTTGCACCGCTTCGTCGAGACGCCGATGATGCGTCGACTCGCACCGCGCCGCCCGGCCCGGTCGGCGTCCGTTCCCCGGCAACGCGAGGGCGGTCCCGACGCCGACGGCCGACCGGCCGACGCCGCCGGGGAGAGCGGGCAGACCACCGACCGATCACCGTACGTCGACTCGCGCTGACACCGTCCACCCTGCTCAGTGGGGGTTCGGCGCGGCGTGCGACGACACGCCCGTGGTCGGTGCGGTGAGGTCGGCACGACGGTAGCGTGAGGTCGTGCTTCCGGTCGCGATCACCTGTCCGCTGTGGTGGGTGGCGCGCTGGGCGACGCGGGTGCTGACCAGCCTCGCCGTCGTCGCGGCCCTGGCGCTCGGCGCGGGCCCGGCCTCGGCCGCCGTGCCAGCTCCGTTCGCCCTCGGATCACTCCCGGCGGCCTGCCCGTCCACCTGCGCGCAGGTGGCGATGCACGAGGCGCGGGCGACGACCGAGCAGCCCGTCGAGGCATCCTCTCCGGCGTGGTCGGTCGACCCGCAACCAACGCCACCCGGTGACCAGGTCACTCTCGCGGCCGGCTCGCTGCGCGCGGCCGGGTCCGAGCAGCTGCCCCTCGGTCACGCCCCGAGCAGCCGGGCACCCCGAGCCCCGCCCGGGCGCTGAGTCACCGGGACGACCGTCCCGCCGCCGCGCCTGTCGACCCACCAGCTCCGCGCCCCACCGGCCCGTTCACCGCCCCTGGCCCGGTGGCGCTGGAGCTACCCATCGCATCGCTCTCTTCCGAGGTGCCGACCATGCAGACCGCTGTCCTCTACCAGTTCGTGACCGAGGTGCCGCAGGCCGCCGCCATCTGGTCCACCCTGTTCCTGCTGGCCCTGGGCGTACTCGCCCTGCTGGTGGCCCGTCCCGAGCGGGACACACCCCCGGACGACCCGCGCACGGCCGCCCCCACCGCTCGTGAGGTGGCCGCCGCCGAGGCCGCCGACCTGCGCCGGTACGCCGAGGAGGTGGCGGTCGCCGCGACCGGGGCGGCCAGGACCGCGCAGCGGCGACGTGCTGACTGGCTGACCGCTCAGGCGGAGCTGGAGCGGGCCTGGGACGCCTACGACGAGGCGGACGCCGCTGCGCGTCGCTTCGCGGGCGCCGAGACGCTGCCGACCCCGCAGACCCCCCACACCCCGGCCGAGTACGCCGCCCGCGAGCGCTACCTGCACCGGGCCGCGATGACGGCGTACTGGCGGGGTGACCTGAGCATGGCGCAGCTGGGCGACGTGTTCGCCCAGCGGCGCGGCTGGGATCCCCGGCGGCACCCGGTCGAGCAGGAGGTGCTGCTGAGCCGGACGATCCGGGACGCGAGGCTGGCCGACTACCAGGCCGCCGCATCCCGGGAGCGGGCTGCCTGGCGGGACGCGGAACTGGCTGCCGACTCAGCGCGAGCCCTCGCGACGGAGAGCTGCGCGGCGGCGGCCCGGCTGCGACCGCACCCGCTACCCGCGCGGCGGGCGGTGACCGGTGCGTTCCGACCCGCTGTCGTGGCGCGGTGGCGGCCCGCGCGGGCGAGTTGAGCCCGATTCGTGACGTGAGCTGGCTCACGCCGACCGGAATTCGGGCGTCCGGCGCGATCGGCGCCATTCTTCCGGAGAATCTGGTCGCATTCTCGGCGGCCTGTCCGGTTGTCGCCCGTAGGCGTCACCGTAACCGCTTGTCCCATCGAGTCGCATCATCGGCAATACGCGCAGAAATTGCCGCGACATTTCAGGTTTATGCAGGTGGAGCTGGCTTGGCAGGGGTGCGAACGGGCCAGTACTGTCGTCCCGTCCGGTGCGGTAACCGATCGCAAGAGGCGACGCCGCGCCGACCCGCTCAATCGTGATGAACGAACCGGGGACCCACCAGTAAGTCCGGGGTGAATCCGCGAGCCAGAGCCCGCGGTAGGGCGATCTTCCCGCCCGAATCCGTCAGCTAACCCGGTAGGCGGTGTCGGAAGGAGTTCCATCCACGTGCAGCACCTTTCCACCCCTCGGTTGTTCCCTCGCCTCCACGGCGCGGCGGTACCCGCGCTCATTCGTCCAGTGACGGTGAGCTGACCCCCCGGGTCATCGCCTAGCCGCCCGGCCACGCCGGGCGTTCCCCTGAGCGGTTCACCATCCGCGGACCACGGTCCGCGCGCCGGCGCCTGCCCGGATACCGGTCCGGTCGCCGCTGTGCCGCTCTCCCCCCGATCCGTGGAGGACCCCGTGAAGCACACCCTGCAGCGTCAGCTCCGCCGTTTCGCCACCGAGCGCCCGTACCAGATCGTTGCCGCCTCCGCCGCGGCCCTCGCGATCGCCACCACCACCGGCGCCCTGCTCACCACCGCCGACGACGCACCCGCCGGCGGGCGCACCGCGACCACCGTCGCCGAGATGCGCAGCGACGTCGCCGCCTCCCGTGGCGAGGCGCGTGCGGCGTCCCCGTCGGCCGGCGCCGCGCCGAGCACCGCCGCTCCGGCCACCACCGCCGCGTCGGCCAAGGCCAAGGCCAAGGCCAACCCCGACCTCACCCGTAAGCCGACGCCGCCGAAGCCGCCCGCGACGAAGGTCCTGGACTACGACTACGAGGCGCAGAACACGTACTACAACTGCGGCCCGGCGGCCACCCGGAACGCCCTCAGCGCCACCGGTATCGACCGCACCCAGGAGGAGCTCGGCGCCGAACTGGGCACCACCGAGATGGGCACCAACTCGGCCGAGGACACCACCCGGGTCCTCAACGCCGAGGTGAAGGGTTCCCCGTACCGGACCCGGATGTTCGCCGGCGCCCCCAGCCCGGCCCAGATGGACCGGCTCCAGGCCGACGTCGTCAAGGCCATCACCGACGGCCGTGGCGTGGTCGCGAACGTCGTCGGCGACGCCGTCGACACCGACGGCGGTTACCACTCCTACGGCGGCGGGCACTACATCGCCGTCGTGGGCTACAAGGACAACGGCCGTACCGTGCGCATCGCCGACTCGGCCAACGCCGCCGACCCGGCGTACTGGATCACCACCATCGACCTGGCCAACTGGATCGCCAGCCGGGGCTACTCCGCCTGACCCAGGCACGCTGACCGCCGCGGGCGTCGTCCCCCACAAGGGGCCGACGCCCGCGGCATTTTCGTCGGTGCGTCGGTGTCCGGCGTGGACGGCGGCTCTCGTACCGGGCCGTGAACCGTGGGAGACTGCGGCCGTGGTGGATGAATCGGGTGGTCAAGCCGGTCGTGGGCGGGTCCTGCTGCTCCTGCACGGAATGGGCACGAGCGGGGACGTCTGGTTGCCGTGGGCGCCGCTGCTGGAACAGCGCTGGGCGGGGCGGTGGCTGGCACCGGACCTCGCCGGCCACGGCTGGGCGGCGCCGCTGCCGTCGTACACCTTTGCGGGGTTGGCGGACCGGATAGCGCGCGGCCTGGTGGCCGGCGACCGGCTCGTCGTGCTCGGGCACTCGTTGGGCGGGGTGGTCGGCCTCGCGCTGGCCGCCCGCGCCGCCGGGACGCCCGTGGACGCCGTGGTCGGGCTGGGCATCAAGGCCGTCTGGTCACCCGACGAGCTGACCCGTGCCGCCGACCTCGCCGCCCGCCCGGTCAGCTGGTTCGCCACCCGCGCCGAGGCAGCCCGCCGCTACCTACGGGTGTCCGGCCTGGCCGGCCTGGTCGCGCCGGACCACCCGGTGGTGGACGCCGGCCTGCGGCAGGTCGACGGCCGGTGGCGTCTCGCCATGGACCCGACCGCGTTCGCCGTCGGCGAGCCCGACCTGACCGCGCTGCTCGCGGCGACCGACGCGCCGGTCGTGCTGGCGCGCGGGGAGCACGACCCGATGGTCAGCGACGAACAGCTCAAGGAGTACGGGGTGCCGGTCGTCACGTTGCCCGGTCTCGGCCACAACGCGCACGTGGAGGACCCGGCGGCCGTGCTGGCGCTGCTCGACCCGTACCGCTGAACTGGTCTACACCGGTGTGGGTGTGGCCAGTTCCGGTGCCGACGTCAGCTCGCGGCGGGCGGCGCCCAGGAAGGCGTCGGCGTACGACTCGGCGGGGAAGTCGCCCAGGTAGCGGCGGCGGGTGGCCCACCGCGCCTCGGCCAGCGGGTCGGTGTCCAGCAGGTCGGTCAGCACCTCGTCCACGTTGGACAGGTCGCGACGCAGCACGTACCCCGAGCCGGCCAGCGGGAAGCGCTCCACGAACCGGTCGCCCTCGCCACCCATGTCGGTGACCGCGTACGGCTTGCCGGAGTAGAGGTAGTCCGAGATAACCCCCGACACGTCGGAGACCAACGCGTCGGAGGAGTTGACGCACTCGGTCAGGCTCAGCTCCCGGGCCGCCGACCCGAACACGTGCTGCCGGCCGGTGCGGGCCCGATCGGCCGTCAGCAGCTCCGTCAGCCGGCCCAACTGGCGTGCCGACGCCGGGTTCTGCGTCGTGTACGGGTGGGCCCGCAGGATCACCGTCGCGCCGCGCTCCAGCAGCCGCCGCAGCAGTTGCTCGGCCACCGGCAGCGAGCAGTAGTCGGCGTCGGCGTGGTGCCCGGTCCAGGTGGGGGTGTACAGCACAGTGGGGTGCGCCAGGCCCCGCGCCGGCTCCTGGCGTACCTGGATCGACTCGACCTGGGGGCGGCCGACCACCACGAACTTGTCGGCGGGAATCTGCACCCCGGCGCGGGCGTACCTGTCGATCGCGGCCGGCCCGGCCACGAAGATCCGGTCGAAGATCCCGGAGACCGGGTTGGCGCTCGGTGCCTTGTCACTGTCGCCGTGGTGCAACTGCACGTGGGTGAGCTGGGTGAAGCGGATGCAGTGGCTGTTCTTCGCCCCGTGGTTGACGTAGAACGCCGCCCGCAGGCTCGGCACCAGCGCCTCGTCCATGGCCCGCAGGGTCGGGCAGTAGACCACCGGAGCGTCGGTGGCCGCGGCGATCGGCGCCAGGAACTCCGGCTCGCGCAGCATGACCAGGAACGGGCGGCCGATCCGTTGCAGGTACGGCAGCCACATGGTGACCTGGTATTCGGAGCCGGGCGGGGCGGAGAAGTAGAGCACGAACTCCGGCTGGTGCCGACGCAGCGCGCGACCCACCGCGCCGCCGCCGGCGCCCGGCCGGAACCGCCGCCGGGCCAGGTCCAGTGCGACCGCCCCCACACCCGCACCGACCAGCAGGCTGGCGACCAGAGGCACCACGGCCGGCAGCGTCAGCGCGGCGGCGAGGGCCACCACGGCGAGCAGCCCGAGCAGCGCGGTGCCGAGCTGGTCGGCGACCACCGGCGTCCAGGTGCGCACCGGTAGGTTCGCCGTCCGCATCTCCAGGTTGCCGGCGGTGCGCAGGGGCCCCACCAGCAGCACCAGCCCCAGCAGGACCAGCGCGGTGGCGACCAACGCCAGGTCGACGCCGTCGTCCAGCCGACGCCAGTAACCCACCAGGACCGCGGCGGCGATCAGCGTCGTCTCGGCGACGAGGTCGGCGCCGGGCCGGACCCGCTGCTCCACGGCCGACGCGACCACTGCCGCGACAGCCAACGCCAGGCCCCAGCCGGTGGCGTCGGTGAGCGCCAGCACGACGAAGGCCAGGACGGCCAACCCGGTGCTCAGGCAGCGGGCAGCCAGCTTACGGACCAGGTCGCCGCGCATGTCGCTCCGTTCGTGGTTCCGCAGCCGTGGGCGTCAGTTGGCCGACGCCACGTCGGCCGACGTCTCGACCTGACCCGGCCCGCCCTGCGCCGGAACGCTCGGCGTCACCCCGTCACCGGGCGCCCGGCGTACGTCGATCACCTGGCCGGTCAGGTCGGAGATCAGCACGTCCAGGGACGACTGGGCGACGGCCTCCGCGGCGAGCAGCGTGTGCTCCGGCTCCTCGCCGAAGGCCCGCGTCCGCATCGGGGTGGCGGTCCGCTCCGGGTTGATGCAGTTGACGCGTACGCCGACGTCGGCCCACTCGTCGGCGAGCGCCTGGGTGAGGTTGACCAGGGCGGCCTTGGTGGCCGAGTAGAGCGCGTAGCGGGCCCGGCCCCGGGTGTAGGAGCTGGAGGTGTAGAGCAGCAACTGGCCCTTGGTCTGTTGCAGGTAGGGCAGCGCCTGTCGGGCGATGGTCACCGGGCCGACGAAGTTGACCTGGAGCACCCGGTCCATGGTCTCCTCGTCCATCTCGGCGAGCTCGCCCCGCTCCAGGATCCCGGCGGTGACCACCACGTGGTCGATCCGACCGGTGGCCTCGAACGCGGTCGTCAGCGCGGCCTCGACGTCCTCGGCCCGCTCCACGTGGGTGCCGGTGCTGGAACGGCTGAACGGGAAGACCTGGGCGCCGAAGCGGCGGGCCAGCTCGGTCAACTCGTGGCCGATGCCGTAGCTGCCGCCGAACACCACGATGGTGCGGCCGGTCAGCTCCTCGCTGTAGCTGCGGTGGTCGGTCAGCCGGGGCGCCTGCGCCGCGGCGAGTTGGAAGAGCTTGTCGGCCAGGTGCACGTCGACCGGGTGGGTGACCTTGATGTTCTCGTCCGAACCGTCGATCACCTTGATCGGGGTGCCGGGCAGGTAGCGCAGCACCACGCCGCAGTCGTCGGTGGCGGCGAAGTTCGGGTCACCCTCGGCGATCCGGTACGCCTCACGGATGGTGGGGGAACGGAACGCCTGTGGGGTCTGCCCCCGGCGCAGCCGGGACCGCACCGGGATGTCGGTGATGCAGTCGTTGTCGTCCACCTGGATGATCGTGTCCGCGGAGGGGATGGCCACGTCCACGGCGTCGTAGGTCCAGAGGGCGTTGACGCACTCCCGCACGATCCGGCCGCTGAGCAGCGGGCGTACCGCGTCGTGGAAGAGGATGTTGCAGTCCTCCGGGCCGACCGCGTCCAGGGCGATCCGGGTGGTGGCGTTGCGGGTGTCGCCACCCTCGATCACCTTGGTGACCTTGCGCAGGCCGGCCTTGTCGACGATCTGCTGGGCGTCGTCGACGTGACCGGACGCCATCAGCACGATGATCTCGTCGATCTCGGGCGCCGCCTCGAAGACCGCCAGGGTGTGCTCGATGATCGGCTTGCCGGCGATCTTCAGCAGCTGCTTCGGGATGCCGAGGCCCAGCCGGGTCCCGGTGCCGCCGGCCAGAACCACGGCCACCGTCCGCGAGGGCCGCCATGGCGTCGGGGTCTCCGCTGCGGCGTCCGGGCCAGTGGTCTGGTCCTGCGTCATTGCCGGATCCTCACTCTCAGGGATGCGTTAACGGAAAGTTCCGCCCGAGCGGCGACGGGATGAACCTTAACGCGCGGACCGCGCCGCCCCAACGCGGGCGACGCGGTCCGTGGCGTCGTGTCGATGCCGAGGCGCTACTTGCTGTTGGCGTACGCCTCGTAGGCCCGGACGACCTCGTCGGTGGGGCCGTCCATCCGCAGGACGCCCGATTCCAGCCAGATCGTCCGCTCGCAGGTGTCCCGTACGGAGGAGAGCTGGTGGCTGACCAGGAACACCGTGCCCGCGCCCTCGCGCAACTCCCGCACCCGCTGCTCACTGCGCTTGCGGAAGCCCTTGTCGCCGGTGGCGAGCGCCTCGTCGATGAGCAGCACGTCGTGCTTCTTGGCGGCGGCGATGGAGAACCGTAGCCGGGCCGCCATGCCGGAGGAGTACGTCCGCATCGGCAGGCTGGCGAAGTCGCCCCGCTCGTTGATCCCGGAGAACTCGATGATGCCCGCGGCCTGCCGGGCGACGTCGTCGGGATGCATGCCCATGGCCAGGCAGCCGAGGGTGACGTTCCGCTCGCCGGAGAGGTCGTTGAGCAGGGCGGCGTTCACGCCCAGCAGCGACGGCTGCCCCTGGGTGTAGATCGCGCCCCGGTTGACCGGCAGCAGCCCGGCGATGGCCCGCAGGATGGTGGACTTGCCGGAGCCGTTGGTGCCGATCAGCCCGATCGCCTCACCCCGGTACGCGGTGAAGGAGATGCCCTTGACCGCGTGCACCTCCCGGATGTTCGGCGCGGAGGTGCGCTTGACCAGTCGGCGCAGCGCGGCGACCGGTGTGGTGCCGCCGCCGGCGCCCTGGTGCACCCGGTAGATGATGTGCGCGTCGTCGACGACGACGGTCGGGATGCGCTCCTGCGTCGGCGTCATCGTCGCGGTCGCCTCGATGGGCGTGTCGAAGTGCTCAGCCACGGCCGTACTCCTGTTCGCCCCGCCAGAAGTAGATGAAACCGCCGATCCCGGCGACCAGGGCCCACCCGGCCCCGACCAGCCAGAGCTGGGTCAGCGACTCGTTGAGCAGCGGCGCCTCCTCGAGCAGCGCGTACCGCGCCAGCTCGATGTAGACCAGCAACGGGTTGTACTGCACCAGCGTCGTCGCCCAGGCCGGCAGCCGCTCGAACAGGCTGACGTTGTAGAGGACGCCGGAGCCGTACATCCAGGTGCGCAGGACGAACGGCATGACCTGCTTGAGGTCGCTCGCCTTGGAACCCATCCGGGCCACCAGCAGCACCACGCCGGCGTTGAAGATCGCCTGCAGGAACAGGGCCGGTATCAGCAGCAACCACTGCAGCGTGATCGGCTCGCCGGTGACCAGCACGATGCCGATCAACACCACCATCGAGGCCAGCAGTTGCTGGAACTGCGTCAACGTGGTGGACAGCGGCAGGCTGGCCCGGGGGAAGTGCAGCGCCCGGATCAGCCCCAGGTTGCTGCTGATCGCCTGGGTGCCGGCCAGGACCGCGCTCTGGGTGAAGTTGAAGATGAACAGCCCGGTGGTCAGGTAGGCGATGTAGTTCGGCATGTCGTTCTGTGCCAGCACCACCCCGAAGATCAGGTAGTAGACCGCCGCGTTGGTGAGCGGGGTGAGCACCTGCCAGAGCTGACCCAGCTTGGCGTTGCTGTACGAGGCGACCAGTTTGGCGTTGGCGTACGCGGCGATGAAGTGCCGGTACGCCCATAGTCGGCGGCTGTACTCGACGACGCTGGGGCGCTCACCGGCGACCCTCAGCCCGTGTCGAGCGGCCAGCTGCGCCTGGGTCAGGCCCGTGTCGGGGTCGACCAGCGCGGTGGTGGCCATGGAAATGGCGCTCCGATCTCTGTGCAGACGGGGTGGCTCGCGACGATGGGATCCTAGTGGGAGATGTGCGCGGGGCGCCGCCTCGTCGCTGCGTGGACAGTAGTCCGAAACACGTCGGGACGCAACCGTATCGTCGTTGCGTTACGCTGGTCCCCGTGACCTGCGATAAGAGCCCTGGATGACGACCGAGAAGAGGCGGGCCCCGGCCGGAGCGGCGGTGCTGCGCGACGAGATCACCGCGGCGATCCGGCGTGCGCTGATGCAGGAGCTCGCCGCCGTCGGCTACGGCCGGCTCTCCATCGAGGCGGTGGCCCGCCGGGCCGGCGTCAGCAAGACGGCGATCTACCGGCGGTGGAGTTCGAAGCTCGACCTGGTGTTGGAGATCGTCGCCGCGGCGGCACACGGCAAACTGCCGGCGCTGGACACCGGCACCCTGCGCGGTGACCTCGCTCTGCTGTTCCAGGCGGTGGCGCACGCGTTGCGGCACCCGCTGGCGTCGCAGATCATCCCGGACCTGCTGGCCGAGGCCGCCCGCAACCCGAGCATCGACGAGACCCTGCGTCGGGTGCTGCGCGCGCGCCAACAGGAGATCGGCGGTCGCCTGGTCACCCGCGCGGTGCAGCGCGGCGAGCTGCCCGCCGACACCGACCCGGACGCGGCGATCGACCTGATCGTCGGCCCGCTCTACTGGCGGCTGGCCATCGCCCGCCTGCCGATCACCGACACCTACCTCGACAACCTGGTCGAGTCAGTGGCCGTCGGACTCGGTGCGGACCGCGTCCTGCCCCGACCCCGTCCGGCCCCGATCGCGGGTTGACCAGGGGTCCGACACTCGGTCGCCCGCAGCAGCGGTCCGCCCGTCCGATTCCGCTAGGCTGCCCCCTTGGCACCCGGCTGTCATCGATCAGACATCCGCTTTTCGCCCTCATTTCGCCGCCGGACGACAAGGACGCCCCGTGACGCAAGTGGAAGACGCTGTGGCGACGCCAGCGCCAACCGACCAGAGGTACGCCGGTGCTCGTTCCGGCGGCAGCAGCCGGCGCGGTCTGATCGGGCGGCTCAACGCCGCGGTGGCGGGGTTGCCCGTCGTCTTCACCGACGCGGCGGTCGTCAGCTTCGCCATCTGGACGCTGCTCTACCACCTCAACCTCGGCCTCAACCTGCGTCCGTCCGTCGTCTTCCTGATCTGGGTGATCCTGCAACCGGTCGCGGCGTACGGCGCCTGGAGGTTGCGTCGTCGGGACGTGGCCGCACGGCCCGCCGAGACCGACGACGCGGTGACCAGCCCGACCGACGCTCCCGCCGACCGTGCGTCGCTGCTGCGTCGGTACGCCCTGCCGGTCGCCACCGCGGTCGGCGCCGCCGCCTTCGCCGCCTTCGGTAAGGGGTTGCTGAGCTGGTGGTTGGCGGCCGGGCTCGGTCTGGTCGCGGTGGTGTCCGCGTGGCTGGCGCTGCCCCGCGCCGACAGGTCGGCCGGCGCGGTCCCCGCCGCGTCCGTCCGGGCGACCACTCCGGTGCAGGGGTACGTGGTCCTCGTGGTCTCCCTGGCTGCCGCGTACTTCGGCACGCTGATCAACCGGGTGTCCCTCGACGACGTCTTCTACGTGGGCAAGTCGGTGTGGGTGGCCGAGCGGGACACCATCCCGTTCCGGGACTTCCTGTTCACCGAGGGCGTGCTGCCGGGCGGTTCGGCGAACCCGCCGCTGCCCTCGTTCGAGGTGTTCGTCGGGGCGCTGGCCCGTGCGCTGCACGTGCACACCGGGTCGGTGCTCTGGTACCTCCTGCTGCCGGTGCTGGCCGTCTTCGCGGTCCTCGCCCTGTGGCGTCTCGTGCAGCGGTGGGCGCCGCGTCGTCCGCTGGTCGTGTTCGGAGTGGCGGCGGCCTACATCCTGCTCGTGGCGTACTACGCCGACGCCCTGAACACCTACCACCTGCCCCGGCTCACCCAGGGCAAGAGCGTCTTCCTGCACGCGCTGATCCCTCTCGCCTGGGTGTACCTCACCGACTACCTGGAGCACCGCTCCCGGCGGGCGTTGGTCCTGCTCACGTTGCTCTCGGTCGCCAGCGTCGGCTACACCACCACCGCCGTGTTCCTGCTGCCGTTGCTGGCCGGGGCGGCCGGCGTGGCGCTGCTGGTCACCCGGCGGGTGCGGGAGGCCGTCCTGTGCTTCCTGGCCGCCTCGGCCTATCCGCTGCTGTCCGGCGTGCTCGTCCAGGTGCTGCGCGGCGGCGTGGAGGAGGCCGCGGCGACGTACGCCCCGTTGCAGGAGCTGCGGACCATCTACGAGCTGACCCTGTGGCTCGGCATCCTCGGTCTGATCGGTGGGCTCGCCGTCTGGTGGTCGCCGCTCGTGATCCGGCGTGGCGTCCCCCAGCAGCTCGCCGTCGGCGCCGCGTTGGCGGTGACGGTCCTCATGGTGCCCGGGGTGTTGAAGCTCGGCGGTGACCTGAGCGGTCTGACGGCGGTGCTCTGGCGGGTGCCGTGGATCCTGCCGGTCCCGGCGCTCGTCGGTCTCCTCGCCGTTGTCCGGCTGCCGGGACCGGCCCGGGTGAACCAGGTCCTCGCCGTCGTCCTGCCGGTGCTGCTGGTGTTCGTCTTCTACACCCAGGGCAAGCCGATGTGGTACGGCGGTAAGGCGCTCGAGGACGGCCCGACCTGGCGGATGCCGGAGAACCGCAAGGCCGCCTCGTTCTGGATCAGGAACCTGGACCGCCCCGCCGGCCTGGTGCTCGCCCCGTCGTCGGTCATGCGGTCACTTCCGATGGTCACCACGGAGGTGCGGGTGGTGCTACCGCGTGACCTCTACCTCACCGACTACGGCCCGCAGACCCAGTTCGCCACCGACCGGCTGCTGCTCGCGACGTTCGCCGACGGGCAGCCCGTGACCCCTGGCGGGCAGGCCGTGTCCATCCCCGACGTCGCCGCGGCGATGGACCGGGTGGGCGTGGGCATGGTCTGCGCGTGGAAGGGCAACACCGCCGTCCCCGCCGCCGCCCCGACCCTCGGCCTGGAACCCTTGGCGTCGCGCAAGGCGCCCGGTGCCATGGTCTGTTACCGCGTCGGCGCCCCCGGCGGATCGTGAGGACGGTACCGGTGCACCGTTTTGACCGGAATGCCGCTCGCATACCCGCTTGGTGCCACCGCGACCTTTCGCGTTAAGGTCGCAGTCACGTCCGTCAGCCTCGTGCTGGCGTGACGTGACGAGCGCCCGCCAGGCGCTTCAGTCGCGGCTCCTGGTGTGCGCGAAGACCCGAGCCCAGCCCGATACGAAGATCGTAGGGAGCGAACTCGCTTGTTCGGCACGTTGTCAGGTCGGATCGGAGTGGCCGCCGGCGCGGCGCTGCTGGTGCTGGCCTACCTGGTCATGCTCGTCGCCGGCGCACTGGGCTGGGTGGCGCTGTTCGTGGTCGCCGGGCTGGCCGCCGTGTTCGGCGACTTCTTCCTCGCCCGCTGGTCTCCGGCATCGCACGTGCTGTTGGAGAAGGCGGGTCTGCACTGGTCGTACCGGCAACTGACCCGGGACCTCGCGGCGGTGCTGCTGGTCGTCGCGGAGGTGCGGCTCAGTGGCGGCGAGCTGAGCCTGCTGCTGGTGCTGCCGGCCGTGGTGTGGGTCGCGTCCGTCTTCGCCGGGGCGCTCTCCATCATGGTCGAGCGTCGTAACCCGACGTCCGCCCTGGTGCGCAACATCGAGCTGGGTCCGCTGCGCGCCGCCCCCCGGCCGCCGGCCTGGGTGACGGCGGTCACCGGTGACCGGATGCCGCTGCTCAACCTGCTGCTGGTGCCGGCCGCCGTGGCCGCCGCCGTGCAGCACGACGCGACGCCGTTCCTCGCCGCCGGCACTGTGGCGGTCGTCGCCACCGGTGTGGTGGCCGCCGTTCTGGCGCTGACCTGGCTGCGGGGCAGGGGCGCGCCGCAGGCGCCGCTGCTGCCCGCCGTCCAGCGGTGGATGGACACCTACCGACCCGAGGTGGCGCTCTACTTCGCGGGCCCGGCCAAGGACGTCTACCAGGCCAACATGTGGCTCGCCCCGGCAGAGGCGCTCCACCAGCGCGCGGTGGTCCTGATGCGCAGCCGCGAGGCGTTCCTGGAACTGGCCGACACCCGGCTGCCGGTCATCTGCGTACCGGCGGGTGTCGACTTCATGAACCTCGACCTGGGCGGCATCCGCGCGGCGCTGTACGCCGCGAACGTCGGCGCGAACATCCACATGCTTCGCGAGCCCGCCACGAAGCACGTCTTCGTCGGGCACGGTGACAGCGACAAGCAGGCCAGCGTCAACCCCTACAGCAAGGTGTACGACGAGGTCTGGGTCGCCGGGCTGGCCGGTCGGGAGCGGTACGCCCGCGCCGGCGTGGGGGTGCTCGACTCGGACATCGTCGAGATCGGTCGGCCGCAGCTCGCCGGGGTGCACACCTTCGGCGCCGAGTCGGTGGACCGGCCGTTCACCGTGCTCTACGCCCCCACCTGGGAGGGTTGGCTCGACGACGACCCATACCACACCTCGTTGGTGCTGATGGGTGAGCGGATCGTCAAGGGGCTGCTGGCCACGAACTCTCGGCTGCGACTGGTCTACAAGCCGCACCCGCTCACCGGGTCGCGGTCCACCAAGGCCAGGGCCGCACACGAGCGGATCGTCGCGGCCATCCGCGCCGCCGGCGGCGACGCGGACGCGTCCTCCCTGGACGGCACCGCGCACCTGGTGGTCACCGGTCGTACGCCGGCGTTGTTCGACTGCTTCAACCAGACGGACCTGCTGATCAGCGACGTGTCCAGCGTGGTCTCCGACTTCGTGCAGAGTCAGCGCCCGTACGTGGTGGCCAACCCGGCCGGTCTGTCCGAGGACGATTTCCGCCGGGACTACCCGACGGCCCGGGCCGCGTACCTGCTCTCGAAGGACTGCGGCGAGCTGGAGAAGATCGTGTCGGTGACCCGGGCCGGCGACGACCCGATGACCGAGGCCCGCCGGGAGCTGAAGACCTACCTGCTCGGCCCCGCCGAGGCGAACCCGATGGACCGGTTCCAGGAGGAGATCGACCGGCTCTGCCGCTGACTTCGCACGGATGGCGTTGCGCGCCCGGCCCGACACCTGTCGGGTCGGGCGCGACCGTGTCAGCCCAGGAGGGCGGCGACCGCCTCGGGAACCGGGGTGTCCGCGGGCAACGCCTGCGCCGCCACCACCGCGGCGACCGGCAGCGGACCGTACACGTGCGGGAAGAGCTGCCCCCCGCGCGACGGCTCCCACCGCAACGCGTCGCCCAGCCGGTCCTCCGCCACGCTCAGCAGCGTCAGCCCGGTCACGCCGGCGAAGTGTCGCCGCGCCGTCTCCACGACCTGGTCGCCGCCGGAGAGGTGGATGAAGCCGTCCTGCCGGTCCAGGGCGGAGCCGGTGAAGGCGCCGGTGGCGAGGGCGTCGTCCCACTCCGTGCTGGGCAGCAGTTTGTAGATCACCTCGGTAGCCTACGGCGCTGCCGTGGGCTCGCCGAGCCGGTTTTCCCCGGTACCGCCGCGCTCGTCACCCCCGGCCGGGCATGCTCAGGTCAAGGCCGCGGAGGGGATGGGCGATGCAGAGCTACGACGACGACTGGACCGACAGCCAGCGCGCGCTGTACGACGAGTGCTACCGGGCCGGCGGCGAGTGGGCCGAGGACCCGGACACCCCGTCCGACGACGTCCAGCACGTGATCAACCTGGCCGAGGCGGACGACGACGCCTTCGAGGACGCCGAGATCGACTATCCGCCCCTGGTCGACGCGGTCACCCAGGCCGGCGGCGTCACCGTGACGAGCGTGCCGGCCAGCCACGAGGACCCGGGCTTCCGGGGCTTCACCGACGGCGTCCGGGACGCCACCGCCGACGACGTCTTCGGCCTGTAACGGGTAGGCGGCCTCCCGCTCCGCGCCCCCTTCTGCCACCATTCGCAGAACGGTTGCGACGGACGGAGGCACGGGTGCGGATCCTGCTGGTGGAGGACGACCGCCGGGTCGCCGGTGCGCTCTCCTCCGCCCTGACCCGCCGTGGGTACGAGGTGGAGCACGCGGCAACCGTCGCGGCCGCGCTCTCCGCAGCCCCGTGTGACCTGGTGCTGCTCGACCTGACCCTGCCCGACGGCGACGGCACGGACCTGTGCCGGGAGCTGCGCCGCCGCAGCAGCCAGCTCGGCATCATCGCGGTGACCGCGCGGGGTGAGGAGCGGGACCGGGTGCTCGGTCTGCGCCTCGGCGCGGACGACTACGTCGTCAAGCCGTTCTCGATGGTGGAGTTGCAGGCCCGGATCGAGGCGGTGCTGCGCCGGGCGGCCAACGCCGCGCCGGAGCGACACCTCATCGAGGCCGGGTCGGTACGCATCGACGTGGCCGCCCGGACGGTGACCGTGGACGGCCGCGCCGTCACCCTGACCCGCAAGGAGTTCGACGTCCTGCTCTCGCTGGCCCGCCAGCCCGGGGTGGCGGTGCCGCGCGATCGCATCCTGCTCGACGCGTGGGGCACCACCTGGGCCGATCGGCACACGGTCGAGGTGCACGTCGGGTCGCTGCGCGGCAAGCTCGGTGACGCCCGCCTGGTGGAGACCGTCCGCGGCGTCGGCTACCGGCTGCGTGACGCGTGAGGGGCTGACGTGCGCCGCCGACTGGTGATCAGCTACCTGCTGCTGATGGTCCTCGTCCTCATCGCCCTGGAGACACCGCTGGCCGCCACGATGGCCAGCCGGGAGACCGAACGGGTGCGTGCCGACCGGCTCGCCGACGCCACCCGGTTCGCCTCGCTGGCCGGCCCGGCGTTGCGCGACGGCGGACCGGGCCCGATCGAGTCGGAGCTGAACAGCTACGACAACCTGTACGCGATCGGCGTGGCGGTCGTCGACCGGGACCGGAGCACCCCCGTCTCGTCGCCGAGGTGGCAGCCCAGCCCGGGGACGGCGATGGTCCTGGACATCGCGCTGTCCGGGCAGCAGACCAGTGCCCCCGAGTCGATCTGGCCCTGGACGACCGCCCCGGTGGTGGTGGCCGCGCCGATCAACGACGGCGGTGAGGTGCTCGGCGCGGTGGTGATCGCGTCGCCGTCCGGCCCGATCCGGCGAGCTGTCGCCGCGTGGTGGCTGCTGCTCGCCCTGGCCGGTCTGCTCGCCGTGCTGGCCTGCGTGCTCACCGCGTTCGGGCTGGCCGGTTGGGTGCTGCGCCCGGTCACCGAACTGGACGCCGTCACCCACGAGATCGCCGAGGGCGACCGTGGCGCCCGGGTGCAGCACCGCCTGGGCCCTCCGGAGCTACGCCGCCTCGCCACCAGTTTCAACCACATGGCCGACGTGGTGTCCGACGTGATGGACCGTCAGCGCGCCTTCGTCGCGCACGCCAGCCACCAGCTACGCAACCCGCTCACCGCGCTGCGGCTGCGGGTGGAGGAGCTGGGCCCCAGCCTCACCGACCCGGACGGCCGGTCCGAGCACCAGCTGGCCCTGGAGGAGACCGACCGGCTGGCGTTGGTGCTCGACGCGTTGCTCACCCTCGCCCGGGCCGAACGGGAGGAGAACGAGCGGGTCACGGTGGACGCCGCCGCGGTGGCCGCGTCCCGGGTGTCCGCGTGGGCGCCGCTGGCCCGGCACCGTTCGGTCGCCCTGCGGTTGGCCACGAGCGACGCCCCGGTGTACGCCCGGACCGTGCCGACCGCCGTCGACCAGGCGCTGGACGCGTTGATCGACAACGCGGTGAAGTTCAGCGGGGCGGGCGGAGCGGTCACGGTGACCGTGGACCGCCGCGACGACGGGGTGTCCCTGGAGGTGCGGGACTCCGGCCCGGGCATGACCGAGAGTCAGCTCCGGCAGGCGACCGAGCGGTTCTGGCGAGCGCCGGACGCGCAGAACGTGGACGGCGCGGGGCTGGGCCTCACCATCGCCGCCGTGCTGGTGGACGCCTCCGACGGACGGCTCACCATGCGCCCGGGGGAGTCGCGCGGGCTGGTCGCCGCCCTGTGGTTCCCGGCGGCGGAACCCGACCCGGCGGCGGAGCCGGTGGACGAGGAACCGGCCGCCGACCTGCGGCCCGCCCCGGCGCGCTGAGGGCCTGTCGTCAGGGCTTGGCCGCCCGGTACCAGTCGGCGGCCCCGGGGTGCAGCGACAGCGGCGCGGTGACGATCGCCGAGCGGGGGCTCATCCGTCCCGCCGCCGGATGCGCGGCGGCCAGTTCGGCACGGCGTTCCATCAACAACCTGGTCACCTCCCGGACCAACTGCTGCGGCAGGTTGGCCCGGACGATCAGGTAGTTCGGGTCGGCGACGGTGGTCACCGCGTCCACCCCGTACACCGAGCGGGGGATGTCCCGGGAGACGTAGACCTGGCCGTAGCGGTCGCGCAGCGGCTCGGTCCACTCGCTGAGGTCCACGATCCGGGTGGCGCTGCGCCAGGCCAACTCCTCGATGCCCCGCACCGGCAACCCGCCGGAGAAGAAGAACGCGTCGATCCGTCCGGACCGTAACGCCGCCACCGAGTCGTCCAGCCCGAGCCGTTCCCGACGGATCTCGTCGCCGCCGAGGCGGGCCACCTCCAGCAGCCGGGTCGCGGTGATCTCGGTGCCCGAGCCGGGTGCGCCGACGGAGACGCGACGGCCGCGCAGGTCGGCGACCGTACGGACCGGGCCGCCGCCCGTGGTGACCAGGTGCAGCTGGTCGTCGTACACCCGGGCGATGGCCTCGACCGTCGCGTTCTCCGCCGTGGTGGTGGGCAGCACGTCGGCCTGGGTGAAGCCCAGCTCGGCCGCTCCCGAGCCGACCAGTTGGACGTTCTCCGCCGACGCGGCCGTGATCACCACGCTGGCCCGCACGTCGGGCAGATCCCGGTTGAGGATGGCCGCCAGGGACTGCCCGAACGCGTAGTAGACGGCGGTGGGGCTGCCGGTGGCGATCCGGATCGTCGTCGGCGCGGTCGGGGCGTCCCGGCATCCGGCGGTCAGGGCCGCGGTCAGCAGCACCGTCATCAGGGCCGCCCACCAGGCGCGGTGCCGTCCGGGCCGGCGGGACAGGGTACGACTCACGCGGTGCACTGTGCGCCGTCGGGCCCGTGCGCGCAAGCCCTCCGCCGGTGCCCGGGGTGGGATCAGTAGGGCGGACGCCCTGCCGTCGCCGCGGCCACGGCTCGGTTCGTCGGGGGCGTGACGGGTGCCGTCGCTGTCCGCGCCGGCTCCAGGGCCGCGCTGCTCAGGATCCGCGCCCGGTCCGGGCCGTCGTCCACGCTGACCAGGAAACAACCGGTGCCGGGGCGGAGCCGGGCCGGCACGTCCAGGACCGCCGCGCTCCGGATCAGCACCGCGGCCAGCTCCCGGTCGGTGAGCCGTACGCCGAGGATGTGCCGGCGGACGTGCCGCCCGGCGGCCAGCAGCGCCGAGCGCCAGGCCGCCGCCGAGAGCCGGGTCGCCAACCGCCGGCGTGCCGGCGAGGCCCCGGGCAGCGGCCCGCCGAGCAGCTCACGGCGCCCCTGCCACCAACCCGCGTCCACCACCCGGGTGTACGCACTCCGGTGTTCCTGGGGCACCCACAGCCGATGCAGCTCGTAGCGGCGGCGCAGACCTCCGACGATGACCTCGTGGGTGACCGGGATGTCCAACCGGGCGAGCAGTTGCCGCATCCGTTGCGCCGCGTCCTCCCGGTTGAACTCCACCCCCGACGCGTACGCCGGGAGTGCCGTGCTCGACCGGGCGGTGGCCGGGGGCGGCGTGCAGCGCAGCAGGCAGGCGGCCTCGAACGCGTCGCCCAGGGTCAGCCAGTCCATCGGAGACGGCACCGCCGGAGGGCGGGGCCGGTCGAGCACTGCGGGTTCGGAGGTCAACGGAGGCTCCCTCGTCGGAGTCTGGGTGTCCCTACCGTGGCCCCTGCGCCCCCGTTACGGAACTGCTCCGGCCCAGCCTTGAGCAAATCTTGCGGCTGGCGACCCGTCAGAGGTCGGTGACCACCAGATCCACCTGCCGTGCCCGCCCGGGCGCGGGGGTCTGCTCCACGACCGTGTGTTTCAGGTCCCGCAACGCGGCGACCAGATCGGTGGCGGTGCGCGGCCGAGCGCCGGCGACGAGGAGGTCACGCACCAGACGCCCCTTGGTCGCCTTGTTGAAGTGGCTGACCACCGAGCGGACCGGCACGCCGTCGACCTCCCGCTCGTGCAGCACCCGGACGGTGACGGTCCGCTCGGCCAGCTTCCCGCGCGGCGTCCAGGTGGCCGCGTACGCGCCGGAGCGCAGATCCAGCACCGGGCCGTTGCCGGCGGCGGCGTCCAACACCGGCGCCAGCTCGGTGCGCCAGTACGCCGACAACGCCCCCACGTCCGGCAGGGGGGCGCCGATCGGGCAGCGGTACGGAGGGATCCGGTCGGCCAGCCGGACCACGCCCCACAACCCGGAGCTGATCATGATCGACCGGCGGGCCGCCCGCTGCGCCGTGGCGGGCAGTGAGGCCAGGTCCAACGCCTCGTAGAGCACCCCGGTGTAGAGCCGCTCGGCAGGCGCGGTGGCGGCCTCCCGCAGTCGGGCGTTGCGGCGCAGCTCGCCGAGCTGACCCTCGCTGAGCCCGAGCGCCGCCCGCGCGGTGTCCGCGTCCGGCCCGGCGCAGAGCGTCACCAGCGCGTCCAGCACCCGCTCCCGGGCGGGGTTCAGCTCGGGCAGCGACATCCGGTCCGGGGACCAGCGTCGTCCGGTGCCGGCGTCGGCCTTCCCCTCGGAGGGCGGCAGCAGGATGAGCATGGGTCTCCTCGGGCGGTGCAACGGCGGCGGCCCGGCCAGCGTACGACCCGCCCCTACCGCCAGGGGCGCACCGGGGTGTCGGGGTGGTACACGCGATACCCACCGACCTCGCGCACCAATGCGGCATCGGCCCGGTCGGCGAGCAGTCGGCGCAGCCTCCGGTCCATCGGCGAGTCGACCTCCGTCACGTAACCCGGCCGTTCGGCCCGACCGACCTGCCGCCAGTACGGCAGGTAGCGGTTCTGCCCGGGGGACAGGTCGCCGTCGAGCACCCCGCAGACCACCGTCTCGTTCGTGTTGAAGATCAACCGGTTGCAGGTCCAGTAGTCCCCGTACACCTGGTGGGGGCCGTCGGCCCGCAGCGCGGCGGCCAACTCCCGGGCCTGGCGTTCCTCGGTGCGCGACGGCGCGGTGCCCGTTGCCGCGAAGAGCACCGTGATCACCAGCGTCGTCGCGGTCAGGGCGGCCAGCACGGCGGTGGACAGCGCCCCGGCGAGCCGTCCGAGCGCGCCGACAGTGCCCCGCCAACAGGCGACCGCCACCACCCAGAGTGGCCAGAGCGCCGCCGGCAGCGACAGTTGCAGCACCGACAGGTACCGGGCGTTGTCCAGCGGGCTGGTCGCGGCGAGCGGGCTGCGCACGTACGACAGCAGTGTCAACGCGGCGCCGACGACGAGCGCGAGCTGCACGACCGGCCCGACCCGCGCCCCGCGCAGGCCCGCAGCCGCCCGACCGGCCTGCTCCCCGCGTGGCCGGGCCGCCCGGCGGTACGCGAGCGCGGCGAACACCGCGCCGGCCAGCAGCAGCACCGGATACAGCACCCCGAACCACTGTTGCCACCGACCGCAGCCGTCCACCGGGCAGAGCCCGTGCGCCAGCGGCACCCCCTCCAGCAGGCCGCCCCGGATCCGGTCGGACCACGGCGGCAGCGGCCCGGCCTTGGTGCTGATCTCCCGGAACACCGACAGCGAGTCGTCACCGGGCCCGGCCCGCAGGTTGTCGACGATCATCGGGGCCACGCCGACGGCGGCCCCGGCCACCAGCAGCAGACCGGACCAGCCGAGCAGTTCCCGTCGCACCGCCCAGACCAGGGCCAGCCCGGCCACCGCCAGGTACGGCAGGATCAGCCAGTCCGACCAGAGGGCCAGCCCGACGAGCAGACCGAACGCGGTGACGGCGAGTCGTCGGCGGTGGATCGTGCCGGCGGCCAACCCCACCGTGATCAGCAGCATCGCCAGCACCGCGGGCTTCACCTCGGGTCGACCGCCGACCACGGTGAGCTGGTCGCGCACCACCCGCTCGCCTCCGAGCACGAGCAGGCCCACGACGAAGGTGGCGAACCAGGGTGTGCAGATCCGGCGGGTCAACCGGTGGATCAGGTAGAGGAACAGCGCGTACAGCGCGAGCATCGGCAACCGCAGCACCGGCCAGCTCGGCCCGGCCACCGCCACCAGGGGCGCCGCCAGGTACGACTCCACCATCCCCATGTAGTGCTGGCCGTAGAGGAAGACCGGGCGTTCCCGGCCCTGCCCGATGTGCAGCGCGGCAAGGCCGAACGTGGCCTCGTCGCTGTTCGACACCGGCACCGTGAACACTGTCAGGACCAGCCGGTAGACCACACCGGCCACCCCGAACAGCAGCGCGACGAGCGCCGGCCGGTCGAGTCGCGGACGCCATCGCCCACGGTGCTGCTCTGGTTGCGACACGACCAACGCCCCCGTCGTCGTCCCGACCGGAGTGTTTCACGTTCCGTCGGGCCGCCGAGGTGGATCGGGGCAGTCGGAGGCCACTCGCGTGGCCGTGGCCACCGCCGTGTGGCAGGGTTGGCGCGTGCCACCCACTCCCGCCGGCCAGCTGGCCGTTCCGACCCTGCACCGGGCTGCGCGGATCGAGGACGCCGTTCACCAGCTCGTGCAGCGTCGCCTGCGGCGCACCGGCTGGCGGGTCAACATCGTCGCGTACACCGGCTACGGCGCTCCGGGCTGGGTGCGGGTGATGTGCCGGGTGCTGCTGGGGCGTCCGGACACCCGCCAACGGGGTCGGCTGGAGAAGGTCCGCGGCTGGCGCAGCTTCACCACGCTGCCCAACAAGCACGTCACGGTGACCATCGAGGCTGGCGGGGTGCGGCACGAGACCCAGGCGGACCGCAGCGGCTTCGTCGACACACTCGTCGAGGCCGACCTGCCGCCCGGCTGGGGCACCGTCCGCCTCAGCGTCCCGGACGCCGAGCCCGTCGACGCGCCGGTGCGCATCCTGGACCCGGACGTCACGTTCGGCATCCTCTCCGACATCGACGACACGGTGATGGTCACCGCGCTGCCCCGGCCGCTGCTCGCCGCCTGGAACACGTTCGTGCTCGACGAACACGCCCGAGCCGCCGTGCCCGGCATGGCGGTGCTCTACGAGCGGCTGGTCACCGCGCACCCGGGCGCGCCGGTCTTCTACCTTTCCACCGGCGCGTGGAACGTGGCCCCCACCCTGACCCGCTTCCTGTCCCGGCACCTCTACCCGGCCGGGCCGCTGCTGCTCACCGACTGGGGCCCGACCGCCGATCGCTGGTTCCGCAGCGGCATGGAACACAAGCGGTCCACCCTGGCCCGGCTGGCCAAGGAGTTCCCCGACGTGCGTTGGTTGCTCGTCGGCGACGACGGCCAGCACGACCAGGAGATCTACCGGGAGTTTGCCGCCGCCCACCCGGAGAACGTCGCCGGGGTGGCGATCCGCCGCCTCTCCCCGACGCAGTCGGTGCTGGCCGGCACCCTGCCCGCCCCGGCCGGACGTCCGTCGTCGGGGCCGGTGGGGCAGAAGTGGCTCTCCGCCCCGGACGGCGCCGGCCTCTGGCAACTGCTGCGCGACGCCGGCCTGGTCTGACGGCCGATCAGGACGACGGCTTGCCGGCGTCCTCCGTTGCGGTGCCGAGGGACCGGCGCAGCATGGTGACCAGTTCCTCGGCGGCGTGGCGGCTGTCGAAGTCGGGGTCGGCCAGGCGCTCGGAGACGATCGCGTCGATGGCTCCGTTCACGATGACGGCGGTGGTCTGCGGGTCGATGCTCTGCCGGTAGTCGCCGGCCGCCCGCGCCGCCTCGATCAGACCGGCGACCGCCTCCCGCCGACTGCGCGCGTTCGGCGTGTCACTGATGCCGGTCTCCCCACTCAACGCCTCCACGATCATCCGGGTGTGGTCCGGGTGGTTCCGCAGGTACGCCACCAGGGACCGGACGTAGGCCTCCACGGCGGGCGCTCCGGATCGTGCCCCGACTTCGGCGCCGACGTACGCGGTGAGGGACTCCAGGACCGAGGCGTAGGCGGTCTGCACGACCGCGTCCTTGGACGGGAAGTGGTAGAGGACGGCGGCCTTGGAGATGCCGGCCGCCTCCGCGATCCGGGCGAGTGACGTGCCCGGGTAACCATGTCGGGCAACCAGATCGATGGTCACGCCGATCAGTTGCGCGCGTCGCGCCTGCTCGGTGATCGTGAGTGGCTTGGCGGCGCGGACCTGCGCTGACGTGGCGTCGTTCGGGTGCACCCGCTTACCGTACCGGCCCTTCGCCCAGCCCTCCCTGACCGAGCGGTTGTATTTTCTACCAAGCGGTTAGTAATCTGACCTCATGGTGATGAAGCGCGTGCGGCAGGTGGGCGACTCTCTGCGGGCGCATCGGCGCGGCCTTCTCCGGGCCGCCGCGGCGCTCGCGGTGATCACGGTGGCGATCGCGTACGCGCTGCGCGACCCCGCACCCATCGGCTACTTCACGTCGACGGAGTCCCATGATCGTTTCGTCGGTGCGTACCGGGAGGCGATGGCGGACCTGCCGGAGCCCGACCGCACCCTCGACGTCCGGACCGGATACGGCGTCGTGCGGCTCTACCACTTCAGCGGCGGCACCGACCCGGCCGCGGCGCCCCTGCTGCTTCTGCCCGGCCGGGCGTCGGCGTCACCGGTCTGGGCGGACAACCTGCCGTCGCTGCTGCGGTCGCGCAACGTCTACACCGTCGACCTGCTCGGTGAGCCGGGCATGAGCATCCAGCAGCGCCCCATCAAGAACACGGCCGCGCACGCGCAGTGGTTGCACGAGGTCCTGCTGGCGCTGCCCGAGCCGACAATCCATCTGGTCGGCGTGTCGTTCGGCGGGTGGACGGCGATGAACCTCGCAGTGCACCGACCACAGAAGGTCGGCAGTGTCGTACTGCTCGATCCGGTCCTGGTCTTCGCTGGTCTGTCAGCGGAGGTGGTGCTGCGGTCCATCCCGGTGAGCGTCCGCTGGGCGCCGCGATCCTGGCGGGACAGCTTCACCAGTTGGACGGCGAACGGCGCTCCGGTGGAGGACGTGCCGGTCGCCCGGATGATCGAGGCCGGCATGCAGGCGTACGTGGTGAAGCTGTCCGCCCCGGCCCGACCCTCCGAGGACCAACTCGCGGCGGTCGACGTCCCGGTGCTCGTCCTGATGGCGGGGAAGTCCCGCCTGCACGACGCCGGCGAGGCCGCGAAGCTGGCGGAGCGGTCCCTGACCCACGGCACCGTGAAGACCTACCCGGACGCGTCGCACGCCCTCAACGGCGAATACCCGAACGAGATCGCCGCCGACATCTCCGCGTTCGTCACCTGACCCGCGAATGCTCGTGGGCGCAAGCGCCCCTGCCCGCGCCGGGCGGCCTGGGGTTGCCGCGCTGCGCTACGGTCCCATCCGACCCGCCGGAGCGGGAGACGGAAGGCGGGGGCAATGAGGTTTGTGCAGCCACGGTTGGCGTCGGACGAACGAATCCTGTTCTCCCAGCGCGGATACTTCCCCTTCGGTGCGACGCCGTTGAGCGCCGCCGGGGCCCTGCTCATCATCACCAACCGGCGCCTGCTCTTCGCACCTGTTCGGATCTGGAGGATCCGCAACCCCGTAGAGGATTGGGTCCGTGCCAAGTCGATGAGCCTGTCCGACGTGACGGCCGCAGAACCGGCATCCGGGGCGCGCCTGACGATCAGTTCCCGGTACGGCGACACCGTCTCCTTCTGCACCGTCCTCCCCACCGGCGTGGGCTTCCTCTGGCAGGCGCGTGACGCCGTTCCCTACCGGGACGAGACGGTACGGCGGATCAGGGAGGCGATGCGGATCAGCGGCTCCGGGCCAGGGCCCGCCGAGGCGGGCGACGGCGGTGGGTCCCCCTGAACGACGGCGACGTGGACGAGACCGCGCGCCTCCAGGGTAAGCAGATCGCCGCGTACGAGCGGCGTGGACCCTTCTGGGGACGTCTGAGGCAGTTCGCTGCCGTGGTCGCCTTCGCCGTCGGGATCGTCGGCGCGACACTGGTGCTCGACACGGTGGCGAGCTTCTACCCGGGCACCGGAGTGGTGACGTCGACTCCCGCGCAACGCCCGGCGGAGGCGACGGTCGAGGACTGCCGCCGGGTCGGTCCGGTGAGCGGCGACGGGTTCGGTTTCTGGTGGCACTGCGCCGTGACGGTACGGACCGACGACGGTCGCGAGGTGCGGACCGTCGTCGGGCACTCGACGGTCACCCCCGACGACCGGGGCGAGCCGGTCGAGTTCCGCGAGGTCTGTCACGGCAAGGGCAACACCGACTGCCGGTACGGCCGTCCGGCGTGGCGCATCTGGGCTCTCGCTCTGGCAGCGCTGGGAATGGTGCGGACCGGACTGGTGGTGTTGCTGCTCATTTTGATGGGGGTCTATCTGCTTCGGACCGTGGTGGGCGTCCCGAGGTACTACGCCTGGGTCAACCGCCGTGGCAGGAGCCGTCGATGGCGATGAGGAGTTGGGGCGTCTGGTTCGGCGGTCTGATGCTGTGGGCCCTGTTCGGCTTCATGATGGTGATGTTCAGCAGGAACCCGGCCAACGGTTGGGGTCAGTTGATGCTGGTCGCCGCGTTCTTCGTCGGCATCTGTCACCTCACCACGCTCGCCACCATGTTCTCCTACGTGAAGGTGACCCCGGCCGCCCTCCTGGTGGTCAACCCGGGACTGTCGACAGTGATCCCGTGGAGTCGCGTGCAGCAGGTGGACGCCGAGCACGGTCTCGTCGTGCGGGTTCGAGACGCGGACGATGTGCACTGCTACGCGTTCCAGCCCTCCCTTATAGGCCGGCTGGTGGGGTATCCCGGAGCCCATCGGGCGGTCGAGAAGATCGAGAGCTACGCGAATGCCCGGACAGCCGCCGAGGACCACCTGGAGCGAGCAGTTGCCTGGAAACGGCACCTCCTGTTCCTGGTGGGCGGTTGGTCGGTCTTCGCGCTACTCGTACCGTCGTTGGTCCGTGCTTGTTGAGGAGAAGTAGATGTCCGACGAGCAGGTGGCCGCGACCAGGGGCCGCATGTCCTATCGACTGCTCGTGCTGTCGTGGCGGGTGATCTTCGTGTCGATCGCCGTCGTCGCGTCGACTCAGGTCCTCAAGGCCCATCACCTGATCAGCCAGCGTGTTTCGGTGGGCATCGTCGCCCCCCTTGTCGCGGTCCTCGTTGTTTCCGTGTTGACGGCGATCGCGACGATGGCGATCCAAGCTGCCCACTTCTCGGTGAGCCCGCTCGGGAAAGGGCCGGTGCAGCGGCAGATGCGCTTCAGCCACATGTTCCTGGTGGATCTGGTGACCCTGCCGTTGAATCCGGGCGCCCGCCGGAAGTGACGTGCGGCCCCGGCCGCAGCGAACCCACGGCCGGTGTCGGTGGCACGGGTCAGCCCCGGCGCAGCCAGACAGCACCCAGCGGCGGCACCTGGAGAGCCGCCGAGGCGACCATCCCGTGCCACGGCACGTCCTCGGCCCGCACCTCGCCCAGGTTGCCCACCCCCGACCCGCCGTAGTGCTGCGCGTCGGTGTTGAGCACCTCCTGCCAGGTCCCGCCGGCGGGCAGGCCGATCCGGTAGTCGTGCAGGGGCTGGGCGGAGAAGTTCGCCACGCAGACCAGCGTCGAACCGTCCGGGGCGATCCGGACGAACGACACGGTGTTGTTGGCGACGTCGTCGCCGGCGATCCACCGGAACCCGGCCGGGTCGGTGTCCTGCGCCCAGAGCGCCGGGGTGTCCCGGTAGACCCGGTTGAGGTCGCCGACGAGCCGCTGCACACCGGCGCGGGCCGGGTCGTGGAGCAGGTACCAGTCGAGGCCGCGCTCCTCGCTCCACTCCCGGTCGTCGGCCAGCTCGGAGCCCATGAAGAGCAACTGCTTGCCCGGGTGCGCCCACATGTACGCCAACAGCGCGCGCACGTTAGCCAGCCGCTGCCAGGCGTCGCCGGGCATCTTGCCGGCCAGGGAGCCCTTGCCGTGCACGACCTCGTCGTGGCTGATCGGCAGCACGTAGTTCTCGCTCCAGGCGTACGCCAGGGAGAAGGTGAGCTGGTGGTGGTGGTGCTGGCGGTAGATCGGGTCCTTCGAGGTGTAGAGCAGGGTGTCGTGCATCCAGCCCATGTTCCACTTGAACCCGAAGCCCAGCCCGCCGTCGGCGGTGGGGCGGGTGACGCCCGGCCAGGCCGTGGACTCCTCGGCGATCATGACGACCCCGGCGTGGTGCTTGTAGACCGTCGCGTTCACCTCCTGCATGAGCGCGATGGCCTCCAGGTTCTCCCGTCCGCCGTACTGGTTGGGCGCCCACTCGCCGTGGTTGCGGGAGTAGTCCAGGTAGAGCATCGAGGCGACGGCGTCCACCCGCAGCCCGTCGACGTGGAACTGGTCGCACCAGTAGAGCGCGTTGGCGACCAGGAAGTTGCGCACCTCGCTGCGGCCGAAGTCGAAGACGTACGTACCCCAGTCGGGGTGTTCGCCACGGCGCGGGTCGGGGTGTTCGTAGAGCGGGGTGCCGTCGAAGCGGGCCAGGGCCCACTCGTCCTTGGGAAAGTGCGCGGGCACCCAGTCGAGGATCACGCCGATGCCGGCGGCGTGCAGCCGGTCGACCAGGTAGCGGAAGTCGTCCGGGTCGCCGAAGCGGGACGTCGGTGCGAAGTAACCGGTGACCTGGTAACCCCAGGAGCCGCCGAACGGGTGCTCCATCACCGGCAGGAACTCGACGTGCGTGAAGCCCAGCCCGGTGACGTACTCGGTGAGCTGTTCGGCCAGCTCGCGGTAGCTCAGTCCGGGGCGCCACGAGCCGAGGTGCACCTCGTAGACGCTCATCGGCTCCTGGTGCGGCTGCCGCTCGGCCCGTCGGGCCAGCCAGTCCGCGTCGTTCCACCGGTACGTCGAGTGGTGCACCACCGAGGCGGTGGCCGGCGGCACCTCCGCGTACGCGGCCAGCGGGTCGGCCTTGTCCCGCCACTGCCCGTCGGCGCCGAGGATCCGGTACTTGTAGCGGGCGCCGACGCGGGCGTTGGGCACGAACAGTTCCCACACGCCGGTGGAGCCGAGCGACCGCATCGGCCAGCCGTCGTCGGGCGCCCAGCCGGTGAAGTCACCGATCACCCGGACACCGCGGGCGTTGGGCGCCCACACGCTGAACGCCACGCCCTCGTCGAAGACCCGGGCGCCCAGCGCGTCCCACAGCCGCTCGTGCCGGCCCTCGCCGATCAGGTGCAGGTCCAGCTCGCCGAGGGTCGGCGGGTAGCGGTACGGGTCGTCGTGCGCGGCGCCGTCGACCTCCACCCGGTAGTCGAGCACCGTGCCGTCGACGGTGGCCTCGAAGACGCCCACGTCGTGCACCCGCTTCATCGGGTACCGCTCGTCGCCGACGAGCAGCACCACGTCGCCGGCCCCCCGGCGCAGCGTGCGGATCGTCGTCGAGGAGTCGGCCGGGTGCGCGCCGAGCACCGCGTGCGGGTCGTGTGTCGCGCCGGAGATCAGCTGGTCCATCGGGCGTCCTTCGGTGCGGGAGGGGTCGGCGCGGAGCGGGACGGGCGTGCGGCAGCCGAGCGGGCCGCCTTGCGGGACGCCACGGTCGCCGGAGTCGCCGGCGCGGGGGCCGGGATCGCCGGAGTCGCCGGCACGGGGGCCGGGATCGCCGGAGTCGCCGGCGCGGGGGCCGGGGTCGTCGGTGCGGTGCCACCGGAGAGGTCGTCGGGCACGTCGGCGACGGTGAGGTCCGCCGGTTCGGCGCCCGCCGGTTCCGGCGCGGCCGGCGGGGTCGGGCGGCGCACTGTCAACACGTGCGCCGGTTGCAGGTACGGGTCGAGCCGCACCGCGTTGCGTTGACCCCAGTCGTAGCTGGTGCCGGTCAACTCGTCGTGCACCGTGAACCGCTCGTGCCAGTCGAAGCCCAGCGCCGGCATGTCCAGCGTCGTGTTGCCCCACTGCACCTCACGCGAGTCGAACGAGCAGACCACGATGACGGTGTTGCCGGTCTCCGGGTCGTGCTTCGACCAACACAGCAACGCCGGGTTGTCGATCTCGTGGAACCGCAGGTTGCGCAGCTGGTGCAGCGCCGGGTTGTCCCGGCGTACCCGGTTGAGGGTGGTCAGGAACGGGGCCAGCGAGCGGCCCTGCGCCTCGGCGGCGGCCCAGTCCCGGGGTCGCAGCTCGTACTTCTCGTTGTCCAGGTACTCCTCGGCACCCGGGCGGGCCACGTGCTCGAACAGCTCGAAACCGGCGTACATGCCCCAGGAGGGGGAGAGCAGCGCGGCCAGCACCGCCCGGATCTTGAACATCGGCGGGCCGCCGTGCTGCAACGACTCGTGCAGGATGTCCGGCGTGTTCGGCCAGAAGTTCGGCCGCATGTAGTCGGCCGACTCGACCAGCTCCTCGCAGTACTCCCGCATCTGCGCGGCCGTCGTGCGCCAGGTGAAATAGGTGTACGACTGCGTGAAGCCGATCTTGCCGAGACCGTGCATGATCGCCGGGCGGGTGAACGCCTCGGCGAGGAACAGCACGTCCGGATCGACAGCCTTGACCTCGGCGATCAGCCAGTGCCAGAAGTCGAACGGCTTGGTGTGCGGGTTGTCCACCCGGAAGATCCGGATGCCCTCGCCGACCCAGTGCAGCACCACCCGCAGCACCTCGGCCCGGATGCCCTCCGGGTCGTTGTCGAAGTTGACCGGGTAGATGTCCTGGTACTTCTTCGGCGGGTTCTCCGCGTACGCGATGCTGCCGTCGGCCCGGGTGGTGAACCACTCCGGGTGCTCGGTCACCCAGGGATGGTCGGGCGCGCACTGCAACGCCAGATCCATCGCCACCTCCAGGCCCTGCGCCGCGGCCGCCTGGACGAAGGCCCGGAAGTCTGCCGGCGTACCCAGGTCGGGGTGGATGGTGTCGTGGCCGCCCTCGGCGGCGCCGATCGCCCACGGCGAGCCCACGTCGGTCGGCCCGGCGGTGAGCGCGTTGTTGCGGCCCTTGCGGTTGACCCGGCCGATCGGGTGGATCGGCGGCAGGTAGAGCACGTCGAAGCCCATCGCGGCCACCCCCGGCAGCCGGTCGGTGGCGGTCGCGAACGTGCCGGACCGGCCGCCCACGGCCCCCTCCGAGCGGGGGAAGAACTCGTACCAGGCGGAGAAGAGCGCCCGCTTGCGGTCAACCCAGATCGAGTACGTCTCGCCGGCGGTCACCAACTCCCGCACCGGGTGCTGCCAGAGCAGGTCGGCCAGGGCGAGCGCCGGGTCGACCCGCTGCGCCAGCGGCAGGTCGGTCTCGACGAGCGCGGTGAGCGCGTCGGCGACCCGCTGTCGGTCGGCGGCCGGGACGAGGTCCCGGGCGGCGGCGAGCACCCGCGCGCCCTCGGCCAGGTCGTTGGCCAGGTCCTCCGGCCCCTGCCCGGCGGCGATCTTCTTGGTCACCGCGTTCTGCCAGGTGAGGTACGGGTCTCCGAACGCCTCGACGGAGAACGTCCACTCGCCGACGGCGTCCGGCGTGATGATGGCGTGCCAGCGGTCCTGGCCGGGTTCACCGGGGCGCATCCGGGTGAACGGCCGGGTGGTGCCGTCGGGGCCGGACCACACCACGGTGCAGCCCAGCGCGTCGTGCCCCTCCCGGTAGGCGCGCGCCGACACCGGAACCGGTTCGTCGACCACCGCCTTGGCCGGGTACCGCCCGCACGAGACGACGGGGGAGACGTCTTCGATCGGGAACCGTCCAGTCACCCCGCCAACCTACTGCGCGAGATCCGTTCGCGCGCGGCCAAGCACGGTCGGGGGAGCGCCAAGGAGACCGAGCACATGTCCACCGAAGAGCTGATGGAGTTGCTGCGTGGCGAGTGATCGGCTCCGCGCAGTGCCGTCGCGTCCATCCGACGCGACGACGACCCTGGTCGACGCCAATGTGCTGCTGGACATCTTCACCGACGACCCCAAGTGGGCGGAGTGGTCCGGGGCCGCCCTCGCCGAAGCCCGCGACGCGGGCAACCTGGTGATCAACCCCATCGTGTACGCCGAGGTGTCGGTCCGGTTCGACCGCATCGAAGAGTTGGACGAGGCGCTGCCGGCGGGGGACTTCCTTCGCGAGGAGCTTCCATACCTCGCGGGCTTCCTCGCCGGCAAGGCTTATGCGCGGTACCGGAAGCTGGCCGGCGGCTGTCAAGACTCACTCGGGTTGCAGGGATCCGCGGTGTCCGCGCGACCCGGATACGACGATTTCCTGAAATCCGAGTTGATCTAGGTCGGCGGGCTTGGGGTGAGACAGCGGTGAGCCTCGACGTGAAGCTGACGGTGCAGGATCCGAGCGGTGCCTCAGGCCGCGCCGACGGACCGGTAGACCTCCAGGGTCTGCCCGGCGATGGCGTCCCAGGAGAAGTGCTCCACCGCGCGCCGGCGACCGGCCAGGCCGAACCGTTCCGTGCGCGCCGGGTCGGCCAGCAGCGTGTTGATCGCCGCCGCCAGATCGGCCACGAACGTCTCCGGCTTCAGCGGCGTCCCGGAGCCGTCGGTGGCCTGCTCGATGGGGACCAGCAGGCCCGTCTCGTCGCCGGCCACGACCTCGGGGATGCCACCGGTGGCGGTGGCCACCACTGCCGTTTCGCAGGCCATCGCCTCCAGGTTGACGATGCCCATCGGCTCGTAGACCGACGGGCAGACGAAGACCGTCGCGTGGGTGAGCACCTGGATCACCTCGGGCTTGGGCAGCATCTCGGCCACCCAGACCACGCCGGAGCGGTTGGCCCGCAACTCGGCGACCAGCCCCTCCACCTCGGCGGCGATCTCTGCCGTGTCCGGCGCGCCGGCGAGCAGCACGAGCTGCGTGTCCGCCGGCAACTCCCGGGCGGCCCGCAGCAGGTACGGCAGCCCCTTCTGCCGGGTGATCCTTCCCACATAGACCACGCTGGGGCGGGACGGGTCGATGCCGAGCCGGTCGAGCACGTCGGTGTCGTGGTCCGGGGCGTACTGCACGGTGTCGATGCCGTTGTAGACGACCCGGACCTTCGACGGGTCGATCTGCGGGTAGGCGGTCAACACGTCGGTGCGCATCCCCCCACTCACGGCGATCACCGCGTCGGCGGCCTCCATCGCGGTCCGCTCGATCCAGGACGAGAGCGCGTAACCGCCGCCGAGTTGCTCGGCCTTCCACGGCCGCAGCGGCTCCAGGCTGTGCGCGGTCACCACGTGCGGCACCCCGTGCAGCAGTTTCGCGGTGTGTCCGGCCAGGTTCGCGTACCACGTGTGGCTGTGCACCACGTCGGTGCCGGCCGTGCCGGCGGCCATCTCCAGATCCACGCCCATCGTGCGCAGCGCGGCGTTCGCGCCGGTCAGGCCGGGCGGTTCGGGGTACGCGGTGACGCCCGGCTCGGTGCGCGGCCGGCCGAAGCAGTGCACGCGGACGTCGCTGAGGCGGCGCAACTCCCGGGCCAGGTACTCGACGTGCACGCCCGCGCCGCCGTAGACCTCCGGCGGGTACTCGCGGGTGAGCAGATCGACGCGCAGCGGGGTGGGTTCCGTCATGACCCCGCACCCTAGTGCAGAAGAGTCCCCGTACGAGTGGTGAAGTGCGACGCGGGTGGATAGCGTCGGGGCATGGCTGCCAAGGTTCTCGCGATCGTCCTGGCGGGTGGTGAGGGCAAGCGCCTGATGCCACTCACCACGGACCGGGCCAAGCCGGCCGTCCCGTTCGGCGGGATGTACCGCATGGTCGATTTCGTCCTCTCCAACCTGGCCAACGCCGGCTATCTCAAGATCGTCGTGCTGACCCAGTACAAGTCCCACTCCCTCGACCGGCACATCACCAAGACCTGGCGGATGTCCACGCTGCTCGGCAACTACGTCACCCCGGTGCCCGCGCAGCAGCGTCGCGGCCCGTGGTGGTTCGCCGGCTCGGCCGACGCCATCTACCAGAGCTTCAACCTCATCAACGACGAGCAGCCCGACTACGTGATCGTCTTCGGCGCCGACCACATCTACCGGATGGACCCCCGGCAGATGGTGGAGGACCACATCGCCTCCGGCGCCGCGGTCACCGTTGCCGGCATCCGCCAGCCGCTGTCGATGGCCGACCAGTTCGGCGTCATCGAGGTCGGCGAGGACGGCAAGCGCATCCGGGCGTTCCGCGAGAAGCCGACCGACGCGGTCGGTCTGCCCGACGCGCCGGACGAGATCTACGCCTCGATGGGCAACTACGTCTTCACCACCCGCGCGCTCTGCGAGGCGGTCGAGCGCGACGCGGAGGACAAGACCAGCAAGCACGACATGGGCGGCAGCATCATCCCGATGCTCGTCGAGCGGGGCGAGGCGAACGTCTACGACTTCCGCGACAACGAGGTGCCGGGCAGCACCGACCGGGATCGCGGCTACTGGCGTGACGTGGGGACGCTCGACTCGTTCTACGACGCGCACATGGATCTGATCAACGTGCACCCCGTCTTCAACATGTACAACTTCGACTGGCCGATCTACACCGAGCAGCTGCCGTGGCCGCCGGCGAAGTTCGTCCACCAGTGGGGTGAGCGGGTCGGCCGCGCGGTCGGCTCGATGGTCTCCCCGGGCGTGGTGATCTCCGGTTCGCTGGTGGAGAACTCGATCGTGTCGCCGAAGGTGCGGGTGCACTCCTGGGCGCACGTCGAGGGCTCGGTGCTGATGGAGGGTGTGGAGATCGGCCGGCACGCGGTGGTCCGGCGGGCCATCCTGGACAAGAACGTCTTCGTCCCGGAGGGCGTCGAGATCGGCGTCGACCTGGAGAAGGACCGGCAGCGCTACACCGTCTCCGACAACGGCATCGTGGTGATCGGCAAGGGCCAGAAGGTCGAGCCGTGACCGACCCGCACACACCGAGGAGGATCCTGCAGTGACCCACCCCCGTGCCGGCCAGCCCGCCGAGCCCGCCGACCTGGTCGACGTGCCGCGCCTGGTGACCGCCTACTACGCCGAGCACCCGGATCCCGCGGACCCGGCGCAGCAGGTCTCCTTCGGCACCTCCGGGCACCGCGGCTCCAGCCTGCGCAACGCGTTCAACTCCGACCACATCCTGGCGGTCACCCAGGCGCTGTGCGACTACCGGCGCGAGCAGGGGCTGGACGGGCCGCTGTTCCTCGCCCGGGACACCCACGCGCTGTCCGCGCCCGCCGCGGTGGACGCGCTGGAGGTGCTCGCCGCCAACGGGGTCACCGTGCTGGTGGACAGCCGTGACGGCTACACCCCCACGCCGGCGTTGTCGCACGCGATCCTCACGCACAACCGGGGTCGGACCAGCGGTCTCGCCGACGGCATCGTCATCACCCCGTCGCACAACCCGCCCGACGACGGCGGTTTCAAGTACAACCCCACCAACGGCGGTCCGGCCGACACCGACGTCACCCGGTGGATCCAGGACCGGGCCAACGCGATCCTGGCCGCCGGGCTCAAGGAGGTCCGCCGGATCACCCAGGCGCGGGCCCGGGCCGCGGACACCACCGGGGAGTACGACTTCCTCGCCCACTACGTCGACGACCTGCCGGCGGCGATCGACATCGACGCGATCCGCGACGCCGGGGTGCGGATCGGCGCGGACCCGCTCGGTGGGGCGAGCGTGGCGTACTGGGGCGAGATCGCCGAGCGGCACCGGCTGGACCTGACAGTGGTCAACCCGACGGTGGACCCGACCTGGCGGTTCATGACCCTGGACGGGGACGGCAAGATCCGGATGGACTGCTCCTCGCCGAACGCGATGGCGTCGCTGATCGCCGCCCGCGCCGACTTCCAGATCTCCACCGGCAACGACGCCGACGCCGACCGGCACGGCATCGTCACCCCGGACGCCGGCCTGATGAACCCGAACCACTTCCTGGCGGTGGCGATCGGCCACCTGTTCCGTACCCGTACCGAATGGGGTCCGGCCGCCGCCGTGGGCAAGACGCTGGTCTCCTCGTCGATGATCGACCGGGTCGCCGCCGACCTGGGCCGACCGCTGCTGGAGGTGCCGGTCGGCTTCAAGTGGTTCGTGCCCGGCCTGCTCGACGGCGCGGTCGGCTTCGGCGGTGAGGAGAGCGCCGGGGCGTCGTTCCTGCGCCGCGACGGTTCCACCTGGACCACCGACAAGGACGGCATCCTGCTCTGCCTGCTCGCCTCCGAGATCCTGGCCACCACCGGGCGGAGCCCGAGCGAACACTGGGCGGAGCTGGCCGAGCGCTTCGGCGCCCCGTCGTACGCCCGGATCGACGCCCCGGCCACCCGGGAGCAGAAGGCGGTGCTCGGCAAGCTCTCCCCGGAGCAGGTCACCGCCACCGAGTTGGCGGGTGAGCCGATCACCGCGACGCTGACCACCGCCCCCGGCAACGACGCCCCGATCGGCGGCCTGAAGGTCAGCACGAAGTCCGGCTGGTTCGCCGCGAGGCCCTCCGGCACGGAAGACGTCTACAAGATCTACGCCGAGTCCTTCCAGGGCCCCGACCACCTGAAGAAGATCCAGCAAGAAGCCAAAACCCTGGTAGACCAAGCCCTGACCCAGACCTGACCCCCACCCCCACCCCCACCCCCGCTCCCGGTGATCAAGAGGTTTGCGTCACGACACGCCGGGCGGCATGACGCAAACCTCTTGATCGACAGCTCCGGGGCGGGGCAGGGGGACCGGGGTGGGGGTGGGGTTGGGGCTCAGCAGGGTGGGGGGTCGGCGGGGGGCGGGAGTTCCTGGCTGCGCCGGCGTAGCTCCTCGGGCAGCAGTTCGCGGAGCTGCTCGGGGAGGAACGGCAGGTCGAGCAGTGTCATCTTCAACTGGTTGCGCTCCTGGTAACGCAACGGGTCGAAGCGGACCACCAGACCGGCGTCGCGACGGTACGAGATGTCCACCGCCCCCTCGGTGGCCGCGTCCCGGAACACCAACCCGTCCATCTCCACCACGACCGGCGACGAGTTGGGCTGCAACTCCAACCGGATCTTCTCGTCCGGCGAGAGCACAACCGCCCGGGAGATGCCGGCCATCGGCGCCGCCGGTGTGATCACCACGGAATCCGCCGCCGGGGAGATCAGTGGACCCCCGGCCGCGTAGCTGTACGCCGTCGAGCCGATCGGGGTGCTGACCACCACGGCGTCGCTGCGGTAGTAGCCGTACTGCTGGCCGTCGATGGCGAGCGTGACGCTGACGAAACCGGCGCCCGGCTGGCGGACCAACGCGATGTCGTTGAACGCCACGACGTCGTCACCGCACACGTCGCAGGCGAGGCACGCGTGCGACTCGACGGTGAAGTCCTTCGACAGCAGCCGGCTCAGCGCGTCGGGCAACTCCGGCGGCTCGATCTCCACCAGAAACCCCAGACGACCCAGGTGTACGCCGAGCACCGGCTTCGGATCGCGGACGGCGGAGCGCAGCGCACCCAGCATCGTGCCGTCACCGCCGATGCTGATCAACGCGTCGGCGCGGACGGGGACCTCGCCCTCCGGCAACGGCTCGACGCAGGACGGGACGCGGTGCTGGTCCTCCTCGCGAACGAACAGCGTCTTGTGGTGGCGGGTGGCCCACCGTTCGATGATTTCGACCACCTCGGTGACATCCCGGGTGGGGTGCAGCACAAGTCCCAGCCCCGACACCCGTACAGCTCATCACAAAGGTGCGGGGCGCACCCGGCGTACGCCGAAGGTGCGCCGGCGGCCCACCCGGCGTACGCCGAAGGTGCGCCGGCGGCCCACGGACCGCCGGCGCACCTCGCCGCCGTCAGGGGCGGGGTTGACCGGTGAGGTGGGTCAACGACCGGGCGACCAGGTCATCGCGGGCCGCTGGGGAGAGGCCCTCCAACCCGAAGCCCAGGTACACCGTGTCCCCGGTGACCACCACCGAGCCCTCCTCGAACGCCTGCTGGCTGCGCGACCAGTCGTTGGCGTTGCCACCGGACCCGGCCGGAGGCCCGGCCACCGTCCAGCCGCCCAGGTCGGTGGACTCGAACGACGTCTCCGCCACCGTCGACCCGTCGACCACCACCCGGGCGTCGTCCAGGAAGACCCCGAGGCCCTGGGTGGCCCAGTCCGAGGCGTACGTGATCGACACCTCGACCTGCTTGCCGGCGTACGGGGTCAGGTCGACCACGAACTCCTTCCACCCGCTCGACGTCCCGGTCGCCGCGTTCCAGCTTCCGGTGCTGCCGGTGGGGGAGCAGCCAGCGCCCTGGTAGTGGGCGAGGAACGGGTGCAACTGGCCCCAACCGGAGGTGCAGCTCTCCCCGGTGACCGTGCTGGTCTTGCCGTTGACGTCCGGCAGGGTCGTCCAGTTGTCGCTGCCCACCTCGTGGGCCTCGACGAAGAGGAAGTCCCAGTTCTGCTCGATCTCGTACGAGGTGAAGAAGCGCAGCTCGCCGCTGGTCGCCGCGCTGAGGTCCACAGTGCGGGTGAGCCGCTTGTACGACTCGTCGGCCTGCCCGCTGTGCAGGTACCACTCACCCGTACGCGGGTCGAACGGCGCGCCACCCGGTCGGGTCCAGCCCACCGGGGCGGAGCTGGCGAACTGCGGGAACTCGTCCGGCGGCAGGAAGCTCGACGTGGTCAGGAACGACGCGGTGTGCCCCTGGTTCTCCGCCGAACCGGCCGCGTTGAGCTGCCCGTCGAAGCCGGTGAACGCGCCGTCGCGGCCGACGACCGGGAACGGTTCGCCCTCCGGCGCGGTGCCGCCGTCGCTGACGTAGGTGTGCGCTCCCAACCAGTACTGCTGGAAGTCGTTGAGCAGCGGCAGGCAGGTGAGGTCGTCGGCGTTGGTGCACTCCGGCGGCGCGTCCGGGTGGTAGACGTACGAACCGTTGGCGCCCTGGGCGAACAGCGCGTACTGGCCGCTGACCAGGAGCTTCCCGCCCTCGTTCAGGTAGTCCCGGACGGCCAGTTCGGTGTCCAGCGCCGCCTTGGCCGCGGTGCCGGCGACCTGACCGGGCGAGCGCATGATCACGTCGTCGCCGGTCTCCCACACCACGGCCCGGTAGTGCGACAGCACCCCCAGCGGGTGCGGCGCCCTGCGGCCCATCACGTCGAAGTCGTACACGTCGCTGCTGCGCCCGGCGGCGCTCAACGACGCCGCGATCTCGTCGGCGTACTTCGCGGAGGTGCCGGTCTGCGCCGGGCTGAGGCCGGTGACGTCCTCAGCGGCGAGGACCAGCACGTCACCGCCGATGTCGGTGTGCACCCGGTAGGTGAAGTGCTCGCTCGCGACCACCCCGGACCGGGGTTTGTTGCCGGTGAACCAGACCTCCACCCGGTCTCCCGGTTTCGTGCCGCCGACCGTCCCGCGTAGCTCCGCGTAGTAGTCGTCGTGCGTGCCGCCGTACCGCTCGCCGCCGCGCCACTCGCGGACCGCGACGGTCTTCGGTCGCCCGCCGTTGACCGTGTAGTGCATCTTCACGTTCTTCAGCGCCCGCCGCGTGATGGCGGCGACCTGCTGGGTGCGCCCGTACGAGGTGTCGAAGGCGTCCACCACGAAGTCCGGGGTGCTCCGGCCGACCACCGACACCGGCTCGTCCGGGTCCGCCGCCGACTTGGCCACGGCCAGCGCGAACGGCAGGTTCTTGCTCACCTCGCCGGCGATCAACGTCTCGTCGTCGGGGAAGATGAAGCCGCTGACGCAGTCCTCCGGGCGCCACTCGTCGTCCGGGTCGACCGCCGAGGCGGCCTCACAGGTGGACATCTCCGGGGTGAAGCCCAGCGTGCCGTACCGGACGGTGGCGTGGCTGTCGGTGTCACCGTTGGTCGTGTACAGCTCGGCGGAGATGTCCGGGTCGTACCCGGGCACCGCCGGGTGCGCGTCGTCCCCGGCCATCGCCTTGTAGATCTCGTCATCCGGGGTGGGCGTGCTCACCTGCCAACCGAGGCCGTAGAGCAGCAGCTCGGCCGCCGAGTGGTAGTTGACGAAGAATTCGAACCCGACCCGCTTGAAGAGCTGGTCCAGGGCCTTGGTCTCCGGCTCCGAGTTGGGGCCGGGGCCCCGGTAGGTCTCGCTGTTCGGCTCCGGTGACGAGCCCTCGTTGTCGTACCCCCACTTGTAGCTGAAGTTGCGGTTGAGGTCCACGCCGTCGCCGGAGGTGATCTGTCCGTCGCCGTTGTTGTCCCGCAGGTTCTTGCGCCACAGCCGGTTGCCGGGGGTGAAGGTGAAGTCGTAACCGTCCGGGTTGGCCACCGGCAGGAACCACAGCTCGGTCGTGTCCAGAAGTTTGGTGATCTCCTGGTCGGTGCCGTAGCTGTCCAGCACGTGGTGCATCAACCGGCGGGTCATCTCCGGCGTGATCCACTCGCGGGCGTGCTGCGCGCCGGCGTAGAGCACGGCGGGCCGCTTCCCGTCCGCGACGGTCCGCGCGTTCTTGGTGACCTTCACGGCGATGATCGGCTGGCCCTGCTGGGTGCGACCGATCGTCTCGACCTTGGTCAGCTTCGGATAGCGGGCCGCGGTGGCGTTCAGCTCGTCGCGCAGACCGCCCGGTTCCCCGTAGGGCCGGAAGGCCGTCCAGCCCGCCGCCGCCTGCTCCCGCAGCGCCTGCGACGCGTCCTTGCCGCGCACCTTCTTCACCGACAATGGGACGCCCTGGTCGGTCAGCCGCTTCGCCTGCCGGCGGCTGAGCACCGTCTCGACTGTCGTCCTGCCGGTCGAGTCCGTCTTCGCGTCGTGGCCGAGGTCGACCCCCGCCGCGCGGAGCTGGTCCCGCTGTTTCGCGTCGACAGTGCCGACGTAGACCTCCAGGCCGTCGCGGGCGCCCGGTTCGGACGGTGGCTTCGCGCTGGCGGGTGGAGTCAGTGCCAGTGCGCCGAGCAGGGTGACCACGCTGGCGATCGCCAGTCGTCTCGGTCTCATCGCGCCTCCTTGGGTGAAGGACCTGTAGGCGCGAGCCTTTCGGGATGGACTGATCTCTGTCAATCGGTCGATGGGCGTGTCGTTGCTGCCCGTGTCGATGTCGGTGCCAACCGTCACAGTCGCGCGGGCGCGCGCCCCGCAGGTGCGCCGAGGGTCTCCCCTGGACGTCACCTGCGGGATGCGGCCGGTGGGTCAGCGTTGTGTGGGTGCCGACGTGATCGCTCTGGCGGCCTGCGCGACGACGCCGGTCGGTTGACCGCACAGCCAGGCGAGGCGATCGATGATCTTCTCCGGGTCGTCGAACGGGTCCAGTGTGGTGATCTCGATGGGGTCGAGCGGGGGCACCGCCACGTGCGAGATGAGCGGGTGCAGTGGGCGAAGGTCCTGCTCGCCGGCCCCGATGAGGTCTTCGTGGAGTTTCTCGCCCGGTCGGAGCCCGGTGTAGACGATCTGCACCGGCCCGGGTGCCTGGGTCGCCAACTGGCGGGCGATGTCGTCGATCTTCACCGGCTCACCCATGTCGAGCACGAGCGCCTCACCGTCGCGGCCGATGCCGGCGGCCTGGAGCACCAGGTGTACCGCCTCCTGGACGGTCATCAGGTAACGGGTCACGTCGGGATGGGTGACGGTGATGGGCAGCCCGGCCTCGATCTGGGCCCGGAACGCCGTGACCACGGAGCCTCGGCTGGACAGGACGTTGCCGAACCGGACGCTGAGGAACGTGCCGCCGTGGGTCGCGCCGGCGTTCGCGGTCAGCCGTTCGGTGATCCGCTTCGAGTAGCCGAGCACGCTGATCGGGTCGGCGGCCTTGTCGGTGGAGATGTTCACGAATCTCGTCACGTCGCGGCACGCGTTGAGGACCGCCTGCGTGCCCCACACATTCGTCTTGACCGCTTCGCCCGGGTGACGTTGCAGCAGCGTCAGGTGCTTCAGGGCGGCGGCGTGGAAGACGATGTCGGGTCGACGCTCCGCCATCACCCGTCGGATCCGCTCCTCGTCCCGCAGGTCGGCGAGGATCAGCTCGGGGCTGTCGAGCATCGCCCGACCCGACATCGACAGCTGGAGCGCGTGCAGGGCCGACTCGTCCCGGTCGAGCATCATCAGCTCGCCCGGGTCGGCGCGCATGATCTGACGGCACAGCTCGGAGCCGATCGACCCACCTGCGCCGGTCACCAGGATCCGACGCCCACGCAGCTGCGACTGCGCGTCGCTGAGGTCGCCGACGACCTGTCGGCGGCCGAGCAGGTCAGCCATGTCCGGGTCCCGGACGTCGTTGACGGTGATCCGGTGGTCGACCAGTTCCCGCACCGAAGGGAGGATCTTGAATGTCGCCCCGGTCTTCAGGGTGCTCTCGCGGACCTCGTTGATCAGATCGGAGTCCGCGTTCGCGGCCGAGAAGATCACCATCTTGGCGCCCGTGCGTCGTACGACGGTGCCGACGTCGTGGCGCGAGCCGAGCACGCGCACCCCGGCCAGGGACAGGTGCCGTTTCTGCGGGTCGTCGTCGAGCATGCCCACCGGGAGGAACTGACCGGCCGGATCACTGAGCATCGCCCGCAGGAGACCCTGCCCGGCCGATCCCGCGCCGAAGAGCAGGACCGGTTCGGCGCGGCCGGCATCTGGGCGCAGCGTACGGTCGCTGCGGTTGCGGTAGGTGAGTCGGGTGCCGAGCATGAGGAGCAGCGCGATCGCCGCGCCGACGAGTGGTGTGCTCGCGGGTACCGGCCGCGACGCCATCGGCACGAGCGCGATCAGCACGAGCACACCGGTGGCCAGGGCGGTGTTGGCGAGCCCCTGCGTCTCCTCGACGCTGCCCAGGGGGTGTCGACCGGCGTGGTGACGGCGGACGGCGGACACCGCGACGTGCAGGGCCGCAGCCAGCACGCCCATGCCGATCGCGCGGGCCAGGGCCGGGCCGGTGAGCGAGAACTCGAAGCGCACCCACGCGGCGACGGCGAAACCCGCGATCCAGGCGAGGGTGTCCGCTGCGAGGAGGCCGCCGGTCAGCCGGAGGTTGCTCCGCGACCGGCCGAGGCGTGCGGACTCGCTGGGGCTTGTCCCCGAAAGATCCATGTGGAAACTCCTGCTGCATAGCGGCTTATCTGGGGTTATTACGCCCAGATGGTTTTATTGGCGTCCTACCAAAGCTAATCGGTTAATGACTAATTTGTGACACTTTGCGAAGTTCGCCCGATTGGCGACCCCGGCGTCCGCTGCGGCGCCACCGCACCGCGCAGCGCCGCCTCGAACGAGTCGAAGAGCAGGTCACGGTCGAACTCGGTGGCCGCGAGCACCCGGGCGGCGGTCCGCGCCGCAGCGGTTCGGGTCGGGTCGGTGACGAACGCGCCGACGAGCCCCGCCGCGGCGACGGGATCTGCTGCGGGCAGCACGAGGCCGGCGCCGCTGCGCCGCAGGATGTCGGCGATCCATCCCTCGTGATTGACGGCGACCGGTCGACCGGCGGCCCACCCGTCGAAGACCTTGTTCGCCGAGTTGGCGTGCAACGCCGGCTCGTCCCGCACCGTCGAGACGGCCAGGTCGCACGCACCGAAGAACGCTGCCACCTCGGCCTTCGGCATCTGGTCGAACAGGAACAGGGTCCGGCCCAGGACATCGGACGATGCCGCCAGCGCCCGCACCCGCGCCGTCTCCGCGCCCTGCCCGACGATCGCCACCCGCACGTCCGGATGGGTGCGACGCAGCGTCGCCGCCATGCGGACCAGGTAACCCACGTCGTTGACGAAACCGAGCGTTCCCGCGTACAGGACCAGCGGCCGGTCGCCCAACCACGGCGTGCGAGCCCGGAGCGCCTGACCGGACGAGTCCGCGTCGGCGAACAACTCGCGGTCGCAGGCGTTGGGCACGACAGTCACGGCAGCCTCGGGATGCCGCGCGCGAACGCCCGCCGCCATACCGGGTGACAGCGCCACGATGTGCGCGGCGTTGCGGTACGCCCACCCCTCCAGCGCCGTGGCCGCGCGTCGGGTCAGCGGTGACCGCAGAGCGCCCAGCGCGATCGGCACCTCCGGCCAGAGATCGCGCACCTCCAGCACCATCGGCACGCGCCGACGTCGGGCCGAGTAGACGGCGGGTATCGCGATGGTCAGCGGAGTGCTGGTCGCGAAGACGACGTCCTGCTCCAGCGAGGCAGCCCGGGTGGCGGCCAACCGGGCGAACTGGCCGAAGGCCGAGAGCCGATCCCGGATGGACATCGCGTTGCGGTACGGGACAGCCGCCCAGTGCACCACCGCACCCGCCTCCACAGTGGTCCGCCAGGTCTGCCGGGTGCCGGGTGCGGGCTCGGTGTCACTGGTCACCACCTGCACGTCATGGCCGTTGCGCACCAGGCGCCGGGCGAACTCGTAGGAACGGGTACCTCCGGACATGGCCGGGGTACGGAAGTACTGGTGCAGGTAGACGATCTTCACCGGGACACTCCGCCCCGACGCTGTTCGACCCGGTCCGCGGTCAACCGCCGATAGCACTCCTGCACCACGGAAACCTGACGGGACCAGGACTCCGACGTCTCGATGAAGCGCCGGTTCCGTTCCCGCAGCGCCGGCTCCAGCGGGCGGGCGGCCAGGAACTGCTCTGCCAACGCGGCCTCCAACGGGCCACTGACGATGTCGGCCACCAAGCCGTCCTCGACCAGCTCGCGGTACGGCGGCAGGTCGGCGAGCAGGAGCCGGCAACCGGCGTGCGCCGCCTCCAGGACGGTGCAGCTGCGCTGGTCGAAGCGGGGAACCGAGATGCTCACCTCACTCGCCCGCATCAGTCGGAAGGTGTCCTCCGGGCTCAGTGACCGGTCCAGGACGGTGACCCGTCCGGGCAGACGCTCGGCGAGTTCCTGGGCCTCCGTGACGCACCGTCGCTGCGCCTGCGCCGCTGCCGCCTCGGCGGGACGGTGCCCGGTCAGGACGACCAGGTGGAGATCGAGACGAGTCATCGCCACCTGTGCGAACGCCCGCAGAACCTCGGGCGTGCGGTAGACGGGGCCGGTCGTCCGGGCGGCGAAGAGCACCGTCGCGTCGTCCGGGATGCCGAACTCCCGCCGGACCGACGACGGCGTCACCGTGTCCCGCAGCGCGAACAGCCGGTCGTCGACGCCCCACGAGACGGTGCGGGTACGGGCCGCCGGTATGCGGTAGCTCTCGACGATCTCCGTACGGACCGACCCTGCGGTGGGGAGAACGAGGTCGCAGCGGCGCAGGGCGGCGCGGGCCACCCAACGACGGAACCGGGACCGACGCGCGGACTGCAGGTCCACGCCCCAGGGCGTGACGACCCGGGCGGGCCGACGCGGTGCCAGCAGCGACAGCAGGCCCGCCATCCCTACCGAGTGCACGTGCAACACATCGGGGCGCGCCTCGCGTACCTGTCGGCGCAGCCACCAGCCGGCCGCGACGAGCTGCCACACCGCACCCCACGGCCCGTGCCTGGTCTGACCGGTCCCGGGAGCGACGCGCAGGTCGACGCCGTCGATCGGCTCCGCGCCGATCCAGCTGGCGGCGACGACCCGGTGGCCGCGTTCGGCGAGCGCGACCGCCCACTTACGGGCGTGCAGTGAACTCGCGCCGCAGAGCAGCATCACGGATGGGAGCGCGGTAGGGGAAGTGCCGTCCGGGGCAGCCCGTTGCCGGTGCGGCCGGTCGGCGCTGTCGACCCCCGACAGGTCGGAACGCGCGGTCACCTTCGTCTCCTTCGTGGTCATATCAGGACCCGGTCGGCGGTGGAGCGGCGACGACCTGCGCGGTAGCCGATCGGGCCGGGAGTCGGGACAGGTCTGTCGCTGACCGCGTGCCTCGGCCCGACGCGACGCTCACCGGAGGCGGCTTCCGTCTCGACCGGCTGGCGGGCGGTGGCCACGGCCAGCAGCAGCACGAACGGGATGAGCACGGGAAGGGTGAGCAGTGGCTCGCCGAACAGGCTGCAACCTCCGATCGCGGCCATGCCGAGAACCGCCGCCTCCGCTGTGGAGTCGCCGGCGCGCAGGCGTCGGCGGAGCCGACGGATCACGATGAACAGGAGCCCGCCCACCAGGAGGACGCCGACGAGGCCGGTCTGGGTCAGCACCGTCAGGTACGTGTTGTGGGCGTGGTTGAGACTGTCGATCTGCACGTCGACGGCCGCGACGGTGATCTCGGACTGGAAGTACTCCGGCAGGTGGGCTCGGAAGTTCTGGAATCCCACGCCCGTCACCGGGTAGTCACCCGCCATCCGCAGGGCGCTGAGCCACAGGTCCAGGCGCACGCTGCTGGAGCTGTCCAGCCGTCCGTCGACAGTGGTGTACGCGATCCGTTCGGCCACCTTTTCCGGCACCAACTGCACGCCGGTCAGACCGACGGTGAGGACGACCACCATGCCGGTGAGGGCCAGGGCCACCGTGCGGCGCCGCTGGATCACGAAGCAGAGCAGGAGCAGCGCTCCACCGATGTACGTCGAGCGGCTGTAGGACAGGACCACACTGACGGTCACGGCGACGACCCCCGCGACGGTGAGGAGGCGGGCCGGGCCCGACACTCCCGGCCGCAGCCGGGACAGCAGCACGGCGAGGGCCAGCAGCAGCATCGGCCCCCACGCGTTGTGGTTCAGACCGCTGAGGGATTCGGCGAGGGCCGGGTTCTCCTCGGCGAGCATCGGCGTCCCGACCAGAGCGAGGCCGGCGTGCACCAGGCCGACGGCGGTGGCCGCGACCGCGAAGACGAGCAGGACGCTCCGCGACCGAGCCCGGGCACTGTCGATCAGCGGTATGCACGCCAGCGGTACGGCGATGGCGGCGACCGAGCGGAACGCCTGGCTGGGTTGACCACCGATGGCCACACCAAGAGCGAGGAGGCAGGTCAGGGCGGTGACGATGAGGACGGCAGGCATGCCGCGACGGGCCGGACGGCCCCGGAGCAGCGTCCCGACCAGGGTGCACAGGATCAGCGCCAGCAACGGCGTGGTGTCCGGTGCCAACGCGAGGGGCAACTGCGACGCGGGTACCGCCAGCGCGATGCAGTAGAGACCGAACCCGGGCAGCGTGATGACGAGCACCACGGCGGCGAGAGCGGCCAGTCTGAGCAGGAGCGTGGTGTCCTGCACCGCCACCACGCCGGCGGCAGCGCCGGCGACGAGCACACCGGCCGCCCTACCCCACGCCGGCAGCACGGATTCGCGTTCCCGTCGTGGTGACCTCGTGTGTCGGCCCCCGTGTGTGATCGTCATGTTCGTCGGACCGTTTCTCCGGCCCTGGGCAGGCCGGTAACCGAGGAAGGCCCAGCCGACGACCAGGCCATAGAGGACGTATCCGGCCGACACGGCGAGGCCCGCTCCGAGCGTGCCGAACCGCGGAATGAGGACGGCCATGGCGAGCAGCCCGGCGACAGCGGCGCTGACAGCCGCCAGAGTGGGCGGGCCCGGACGGTCGACCGCCGTCAGGTAGCTCTGCGCGGTGCGGGCGACCGCGAGCACGATGAGACCGGGGAGCATTGCCCACAGCACCGGCACGGCCTCGGCGAACTGTGCGCCGAAGAGCAGCGGGAAGGCCAACGGCGCGACCGCGGCCAGCAGTCCCGCCCCGACGGCGGTGATGAGCAGTGTCCGGACGGACATCCGGCGGACCGTGTGCCAGTCGGCGCCGCCGTGTGCGACCGCTGGCACCAGGATGAGGCTGAGCGCCACCGGGAGCACCAGGAGCATCTCGGCGAACGGCACCGCCACCGAGTAGACGCCGACGGCACCGGCACCGGCTATGAGGTGGATGGCGGGGACCTGGCTGCGGACCATCGCGAACTGGGCCAGGTTCGGTGCGTAGACCCGGCGCGCGAACGACCGGTACGCCGCCCTGTCCTCGGGCGGACCGGGCTCGCGGCTCAACGGCAGCGCCCGGACCAGCAGCACCGCCGCCGCGCACGCCTGCCCCAGGAGGTACGCCCCGATGACCGTGTTGGTGTCCGCCCGACCGGTCGCCGTCAGGACGACGAGCAGCACACCGTAGACGAGCAGTCCTCCGATGACGGTCAGGTTGTAGACCGAGGCGTGACTACGACCGATCTCGGCCGTGCCGAGCAGCGAGGAGAGCAACACCACTGGACCGAGGGCCAGCGCGAGGGCGAAGGTGACCGGGTCGAGGCCGATGCGAACAGCCGGTCCGACCACCACCGCCAGTGCCCCCCAGGCGGCTGCCACGCCAACTCCCACGGTGCCGACGTGGCGAAGGCTCCACCACACCGTCCGACGGTGGGCGGCGACCGAGCCGCCCGCGTACCGGAGGTTGGCCGTCTCCATTCCCACGGTGAGGAGCGCTCCGAAGATCGAGGCGCAGGCGAGGACGACCGCCACCACGCCTCGGTCGTGGGGGCCGAGCACCCGGGCCGCGAGCACGCCGGTCACCAGACTCACGGCCAGGAGGACGACTCTGGTTCCGACGGACCCGGCGGCGGCGGCCGACACTGTGCTTTCCGAGACACGCGTCGGCCCGCTCGGCGCGGTGCTGGGCTGACCGGGCCCGACCAGGTCAGGACCATCGGCTGCGGCGAGTCCGGCATCCGCGCCCGGGCCGGCACCCGATCCGACGGGCGGCGTCGCGGCCGTCACCTGGCTACTTCCGACAGCCGCCCGGACTGCGGCAGCGGACGGCCGTCGAGCGCCGCCCGGTAGATCGCCTCGACGTCGGCGACCGTTCGCTCGATGTCGAACAGGTGCAGGCAGCGGTCACGCCCGAGGCGACCCATCGCAGCCCGCTGCTGGGGTGCCTCCAGCAGCTCGGCGACCGCGTCGGCCAGCGCGCCCGGGTCCGCCGGCGGCACCAACAGGCCGGTCTCGCCATGTTGCACGGTGTCGGGCAGCCCGCCGACGTCGCTGGCCACCACGCCTCGCTCCATCAACAGCGCCTCGACGGTGGCGTACGACGCGGATTCCTCGAGCGACGGTGTGACCGCCACGTCCAGACCGGCCAGGACGTCCTGCACGTCGGTCCGGCGGCCGGTGAAGTGCATCCGCTCGGCCACCCCCAACCGGGCGGCGCGCTCCTCCAACCGGCGGCGGTAGCCGACGTCACCGGTGAACTCGTCACCCACGACGAAGAGGTGGGCGGTCGGCACCCGGTCCAACAGGCGGGGGGCGGCGTCGATGAAGACCTCGTGGCCCTTGAAACCGATGTCCTGGAACGCCTGCAACCGGCTGCGGTACATGTGCGCGAGCATTCCGACGGTAGGGGTGTCGGCAGCCAGTCCGAACTCGGCGCGGAACGGCTGACCGCTGGCGGTCGGGTCGAGCCGGTGGACGTCGCAGCCGTAGTGGCTGACCGTCGTCGTCCGGGCGCCCAGCTGTCGGTACCGGTCGGCGAACGCGTGGCACGACCCGATCAGGACGTCTACCCGGGGCAGAGTCGCGCGGTCGATGCGATTGAACAGGGGGCTGCGCAGGTGGACGACGCCGGCGATCTGGTTGACCAGCAGCGGCCGTGGAGCGGCCAGGCTGGCCAACCGGCAGGCGATGTTCGCCTTCACCAGGTGCCCGTGCACCACGTCGGGGCGGAATCGTCGGATCAGGCGGACGAGTCGCAGTTGGGCCGCCGCGACCCGGGGGAGTTGCCGAGGGCGCCAGCCGGACATCGGCACGACCTCGGTGCGTACCCCGGCGGCCCGCAGGCGGGCGGTGAGTGGCCCCTCGCCCGGCACCACCGCGCACACCTCGTGACCTCGCCGCGCCAGGCCGGTCACCTGGTCGTGGAACCAGTCGCCGCCGACGGCAGTACTGGTCACCTGAAGTACGCGCAGTGGCCGTTCACCGGCACCGCCGCGGTTTGTGCTCACGTCCTGCTCCTCGTGCCGGACCACGAGGGCACGGCGTCGGTATCGATCCCGTCTGGGTCGGTCACTGCTGGTCAGCGCGCCGGTACGCCCTTGACGACGGCAGCGGCGGGCACGTCCCGGGTGACACAGGCACCCGCGCCGACCGTGGCGTCCCGACCGACCCGCAGTCCTTGCAGCACGGCGGCGGTGGTGCCGATGAGCACCGCCTCGCCGAGTTGGCAGTCGCCCGACACGGCCGCGAGTGGGTTCACCGCGACGAAGTCGGCGAGTGTGCTGTCATGGCCGACTGTGACGTTCTGGTTGAGGTGGACGTGCCGGCCGATGGTCACGTTGGTGGTGACCCGGGCTCCCGCGAACGCCACGAAACCGGGGCCGTGTCGCGTGTCCGGGCCGATCGTCGCCGCCGGGTGGACGAGGCTGGTCGCCGGCGTGCCGTAGGCGTCGACGCGCTGGGCCACCGCACGTCGTATCCGGGGGTCCCCGATACCGATGACGTGATGGGTGTCCGCCGGGGCTTCGCGCAGCCACGGCAGCCCACCGAGGTAGGGCACGTCCAGTTGCTGCACCCGTTTGAGGTTCGTCTCGCTGGGCCGGTCGTCGACGAAGCCGAGCAGGAGCCAGCGGGGTGCGCCCGAAGCGGAGTTCATCGCGCGGGCGATGCTCAGCACCTCGCGTCCGTGGCCGCCGCAACCGACGATCACCAGTGGAATCGTCATGCCGGTCGCCCCGCTCGATGCCCACCGAGGAAGTCGTCGATCGCCTCGAACACCCGTCCGACCTGCCGTTCGGTGAGCGCGCTGCCACTGGGCAGGGTGAGTCCGTGGGTGAAGAGCCGGTCGGCGGCTCCGGTGAGCAGACTGTCGGCGCCGACGAAGACGGGTTGACGGTGCATCGGGTTCCAGACCGGCCGCGTCTCGATGCTGCGGGTGGCCAGGTACGCCGCCAGGTCGGCGGCCTGCCAGCCGCACTGCTCCTCGTCGACGGTGATGACGGTGAGCCAGCAGTTCGAGTCGGTGTCGTCGAGGCCGACCAGTTCGACCCCAGGCACCGGTGCGAACACCTTGGCGTACTGGTCGCGGAGGTGGCGGCGTCGGGCGATCATCCCGTCCAGCCGGACGAGCTGGGCGCGGCCGAGCGCGGCCAGGAGGTTGCTCAGCCGATAGTTGTAGCCGGTCTCGCGGTGCTCGTAGTGCGGTGTCGGTTCCCGCGCCTGCGTGGCGAGGTGGCGAGCCCGGGCCAGCAGGGCCGCGTCGTCGGAGACGAGCATCCCACCGCCGGACGTGGTCATGATCTTGTTGCCGTTGAAGGAGAGTGCCCCGACCTGTCCGAAGGACCCGGCGGGACGCCCTCGATGCCGAGCGCCGAGCGCCTCCGCGGCATCCTCGACCAGCGGGATCCCGGCGTCGGCGCAGACCGGCGTCAGTCGGCTGTAGTCGGCGCAGCTGCCGAACATGTCCACCGGCACGACGGCGCCGACCCGCTCCCCCCGGGACCGCAGGCGCCGCACCACCTCGTCGACCAGGTCGACGTCGACATTGCCGGTTCGGGGTTCACAGTCGACGAAGATCGGCCGGGCCCCGATGTAACGGACCGCGTTGGCGGTGGCGATGAAGGTGAGGGTGGGCACGATGACCGCGTCGCCGGGGCCCACGCCAACGCCGAGTAGTGCCAGGTGCAGGGCGGCGGTGCCGGAGTTGACGGCGACGGCGCCGCCCGTGCCGACCCGTTCGGCGACGTCGCGCTCGAATGCCTGCAGGTCGGGGCCCACCGGGGCTACCCAGCCGGAGCGCAGAGCCGCCACCAGGTACGACTCCTCCAGCGGCCCGACGTCCGGCGGCGACAGATACACCGTCTGACTCATCGGGCACCGCCCGAGCGTGTGGTCACCGGGTGGGGTTCGGTGTGTGGCGACGACCAGCCGGGCGTACCGAGGAACTCGGGCGCCGTGACGGACCCGGCCGCGGAGATTCCCTCGCGGCGCAGTACCGTCCGCACGGTCGCGGCGACGATCGTCAGGTCGCCACGGAGGTTGTGGCTGTCCACGTACCGCACGTCGAAGTCCAGCTTCTCCTCCCAGCTCAGGCTGTTGCGCCCGCGCACCTGGGCCAGGCCGGTGACACCAGGACGTACCTCGTGCCGGCGGGCCTGGTGGGGGGAGTAGCGGCTGAGGTACTCGGGAAGGAGCGGTCGTGGGCCGACCAGGCTCATGTCGCCCCGTAGGACGTTCCAGAGCGTCGGCAACTCGTCCAGGCTGGTGGCGCGCAACCAACGCCCGAGTGGGGTGAGCCGGTCGCTGTCGCCGAGCAGACCGAGCTTCAGGTTGGGTGGCCGCATGGTGCGGAACTTGACCAGTTCGAAGGGCTGTCCGTGCAGCCCGGCGCGGCACTGGCGGAACAGCACCGGCCGTCCGAGACCAATCGCGACCAGGGCCGCCACCATGACCAACACTGGCGTGGCCAGGATCAGAACGACCGCCGCCACGACCACGTCGATGATTCGCTTGCTCCGCTCCGGGCTGCGTCGGCGCAGGGGCAGATCAGCATCCACGAGACCACCAGGCACTGGCACGTTGCGACCTCCCACGTGACCTACACAAAACGTACGCATTTGTCATATCAGGGATAGACGGCGTGTCGAAGGCGAATAGCGACACGGGGTCCGCATTCCCCCGATCAACCCCGAAACCCCGTAGTCGGACACGGCCAATTCGGCGGCGTTGTGCAGGCTCGGCGGCTAACCGCCCGAGCGGCAGGCATGCGTCGGCCAGTCGGGAGGGGAAGAACTGACCGGTCGGACCATGGTGACGAAGAGGCTTCGGAGAGTAGTAACGCCAGGTGAAAGGGTGCCTCAGCTACTACTGGTGATCGTTCAACCTGGCGTGGGCTGCCTGCCCGGCGCGCGGGTGGTGGGCGTTACCCGCCGATGGCCGGGTCGTCCAACAGGCGGCTGAGCAGCGTCCGCAACGGGATCGACTCGCCGTCGCGGCCACCGGCACCGACGACCAGCGGCGCCGGGCTGGGCTGCGGCTCGGCGCCGAACAGGCGGGCCCGCAGGCCGCCCGGCACGTGCAACAGGTGGAACCGGCCGTCCACGTCCACGGCCCGGGTCTCGGCCCGGTCGACGTACCACCCGGTCAGCCTGGTCCGGTAGCGCCCGCGGCCGTCGTAACCGCGGGCGACCAGGCGGGTGGGAGGCAGCCCGCGCCGGGTCGCCTCGGCCACGAACCAGGCCACCAGCGTCGCCGCCTCGGCCTGCTCGGCGGCCCGCCGCCGCGCGTCCGCGTCGGCGTGCGCGCGCACCGCCTGCCGCTGCTGGTCCCGCCACGTCCGGCCGTCCGGCTCAGTCACGACGTCGACGGTACGCGACGGGCCTACTCGAGGACGGCCCGCAGTGTGCGCCGGGCGATCGCGGCCATCACCGGGTTGGTCTCGACGTAGTACGGCAGCGCGTTGATCGCCTGCACCAGCGCCCAGCCGCGCCCGCGCTCCCAGGTCGCGTCGTCCACGCCCAACGCCCGCCGGTACGTCTCCCGGGACCCGGCGTCGAGCAGGTTCCACGCCGGCATGAGGTCCACCGCCGGGTCGCCCACGCAGACCGTCTCCAGGTCGATGACCGCGGCCAGCCGACCGTCGCGGACCAGCAGGTTGCCCGGCATCAGATCGGCGTGGATCCACCTGTCGGCGGGATCGTCGCGGCGCGCGTGCCGGCACCGGTTCCAGACCGCGGCGAGCGCGCCGGTGTCGGTGAGTGCGTCGCTGGCGGCCAGCGCGGCCCGCACATCGGCATCCTGGTCGGCCAGGGGTCCACCCCGACCCGACCCGGACCACACCCGACCGCCGGTGTCGATGCCACAAAGGGCGGTCACGACGCCGGCCAGGTCACGGGCGAAGCCGTCCAGGTCGCCGATCCGGTCCCGCTCGGCCGTCTCCCCGGGGATGAACCGGTACGCCGCCCACGACCCCGGATATCCGTCGCCCGGCTCACCGAGCCCGAGCGGTTCGGGCACCGCGACCGGCATCCGCGCGGCGAGCATCCGCGCGTGCTCCTGCTCCCGTCGTAGCTCGCCGCGCAGATCCGGAGAGGCGTTCGGCCGCAGCGGGAACCGCAGCACGACCTCCGCGCCGAGCCGGAACAGGGCGTTCACCGTGCCGGTCGAGGGGAGTGGCCGCACCGGCAGGCCCCGCCACCGGGGAAACTGCTCGGCCACCAGCGCGGCGACCACGTCCACCGCCACGTCGACCTGATCCGCGTGCATATTCACCGTGAGATCATCGCCCCGGACCCCGCGTGCACACGAGCCGATTTTTTCACCCGCCCGCCGCACTGGTCGCGCTTGCCCCCCGGGTCCGCTGTGGTCGCCCTATGGAGCTGAATCGTCTGTGACATCAACCGGCGGCCGAGCTGGCGGCCAACCGCGGCCGAGCCGGTGGCCAACCGCGGCCAAGCTGGCGAACAACCGCGGCCAAGCCGGCGACCCAACCACGATCAACCGCAATCAAGCCGGCGACGAACCGCAATCAAGACGGCGATCAATCGTGACCACTCCCGCGATTCGTTAACGGCATCAGCTCCAAAGGGCCCGTCACCCCCGTCGACCCCCGGGTCACTCGGCCTCGGCCACACGGCCCCTCGATCACGCAACCACGTGATCGAGGGGCCGGGAGCGTCGCAGGGCCGACGGCCTCCGGGGAAGGCTGACCCGTCAGGCCAGCCCGGCGCGGCGCAGAGCCTCGGCCATCGCGTCGTTGGCCGGAGCCGGACCGCCGCCGCGACCCTGCTGCTGACCGCCGCGACCCTGTGGCTGACCGCCGCGTCGACCCTGGCCGCCGCGCTGGTCCTGCGGACCACGTCCGCCCTGCTGACCGCCACGACCACCCTGCGGTCCGCGCTGCGCCGGGCCGCCGCGACCCTCCTGGCTCGTCCGGCCACCACCACCGGTGACGGCGGGTTCGTCCTCCAGGCGCAGGGTCAACGAGATGCGCTTGCGGGGTACGTCCACGTCGAGCACCCGGACCTTGACCACGTCACCGGACTTCACCACCTCGCGGGGGTCCTTAACGAAGGTCCGGGACATGGCCGAGACGTGCACCAGCCCGTCCTGGTGCACCCCGACGTCGACGAACGCGCCGAACGCGGCCACGTTGGTGACCACGCCTTCGAGCACCATGCCGGGCGTCAGGTCGCTGATCTTCTCCACGCCCTCGACGAAGGTGGCGGTGCGGAACTCCGGCCGAGGGTCGCGGCCC